>NZ_CP109785.1:3262686-3915224 GCF_025913575.1 Halocatena marina
TTCACCGAGGAAACGGACCGAAGAGTCGCGGTCGATGCCTTCAGTGCCTTCGAACACCTGAATAGCAACGTATCCGCTCGATGCTTCGAGTACCTGTCCACGGCGGGTTTCACCGGCCGGTGTCTCGATCTCGACGATCTCGTCGTATCCGATCGGTTCGTCCGTCTCGACAAAGACCAGCGGACCGCTGATCTCCGTGATGGTTTGGTATTCTTTCATTAGTATTTCTCCCGAAGTTGGGCCTTGATCTCCTCTGCGAGGTCGTTGACGAAGTCCTTCGCCTCATCGTCCGGAGTGGTTGCGATTCGGTTCAAACGTGGAGCTGCGTCGATCGACGTGATCTCCTCGACCGGAACACCAGCGTTGAGTGCCTCGAACGCCTCATCGTTGAGGGTCTGGATAGCCGTGAGGATCAGATACGTCTTCTCAGGCGGGCAGTAGCGATCAACATCGTGGAACGCGTTCTGCTGGAGCCACGCTTCCCGAAGGTATCGGGCCACTTCGAGTGTGAGGCGCTGATCTTCTGGGAGAGCGTCCTTACCGACGAGCTGAACGATCTCCTGAAGTTCGGCTTCCTCATCGAGCGTATCGATCGCCCACTGGCGCGTCTCTGGCCAATCGTCGGCAACCTCATCCTCGAACCACGAATCGAGCTGTCCGCGATACAGCGAGTACGACTCGTTCCAGTTGATCGCAGGGAAGTGGCGACGTTCGGACAGATCGGAGTCGAGCGCCCAGAACGTCTTGACGATGCGCAGCGTGTTCTGGGTCACTGGCTCGGAGAAGTCACCGCCCGGTGGCGATACAGCACCGATAACCGAGATCGACCCTTCAGTTCCGTTGATGTTCTCGAAGTATCCTGCGCGCTCGTAGAACGCCGACAGCCGAGCTGCGAGATACGCAGGGTAGCCTTCCTCACCGGGCATCTCTTCGAGACGCGAACTGATCTCCCGCATGGCTTCTGCCCACCGCGAGGTGGAGTCAGCCATCAGAGCCACGTCGTAGCCCATGTCGCGGTAGTACTCCGCGATAGTGATTCCCGTGTACACGCACGATTCACGCGCCGCGACGGGCATGTTCGAGGTGTTTGCGATGAGACACGTTCGTGCCATCAGCGGGTTTCCACTTTGAGGGTCCGGTAGTTCCGGGAAGTCCTCAATGACCTCGGTCATCTCGTTTCCGCGCTCACCACAACCGACGTAGACGACGATGTCGGCGTCTGCGAACTTTGCAAGCGACTGCTGTGTAACCGTCTTCCCCGAACCGAACGGGCCCGGAATCGCTGCGGTTCCGCCCTTTGCGAGGGGGAACAGTCCATCGAGAATGCGCTGTCCCGACACGAGCGGAATCCGAGGCGTCTGTTTGTCGGTGGTTGGTCGCGGTTCGCGCACCGGCCACTCTTGGCGCATCGAGATCTCTTCGCCGGAAGAGAGCGTTGCGACAGTCTCTTCGACGGTGAACGCACCACCTTCGATAGACTCGACCTCACCGCCTTCGTAGTGCGGTGGGACGAGCACTCGGTGCTCGATACTAACCGTCTCATCGACGGCTCCGATAACATCGCCGGGTTCGACTTCATCACCGACCTCGACTCTGGGATAGAACTCCCACGTCTTCTCGAGGTCGATACCAGGAGCGTCGACACCTCGGTCGAGGAACGCTCCCATCTTCGATTCGAGGACGTCGAGCGGGCGCTGGACACCATCGTAGATGGAGTCGAGCATTCCCGGACCGAGGTCGACAGACAGCGGTTCTCCGGTGTTCTCGACCGGCTCGCCGGGAGCGACAGCCGAGGTTTCCTCGTACACCTGAATCGTCGTTTGATTGCCTTCGATTTCGATGACCTCACCCATCAGCCCTTCCTCACCGACGTACACAACGTCGTTCATCCGGGCGTCGAGGTCCGTAGCGGTCACAACCGGACCACTCACGCTCTCGATAATGCCGTCTTCGCTGACGGTCGCTTCCTGTGTTGCCTGACTCATGATTTGGATTGGTTTGAATTGGATTTGGATTTGGTTCGTTTGCTCTGATTTGGACCGGATTGGAGTCGGCTCGTATCTGTGTTGTCTGAAGCGTCCAAATTCAGTTATTCTTCGTCCATTAGATCGATACCGATGGCTCGCTTGATCTGATCTCGCAGTCCGCCGCTCCCGGCTCCGCCACCCAGTGTGACGAGAACGGGCTCAACGCTTGTTTCTGCGGCTTGGCGCACCTGTCTGGACAGATGCGAGAGGTCGTCATCGTGCATCACGACGATACCGACGTCGTCGTCGTTCAGCATGGTTTCGACTGCGTCGTCGAGTTCCTCGGACTTTTGATCGTCAGGGACGTTCTCAAACCGTCGCACACCGGCCAGTCGAAAGCCAGTCGTAAACTCCTGGCTCCCGATGACGCCGATTTCACGACTTTGTCTTTGAGTATCGTTCTGGCGCTGACTCATACGATCACCAGTTCGTCTTCTATCTCGTCGCCTGTCAGTCCTGCCTCTTTGCCGCGTGCGATCGCACGAATGTTGTCTACTTCGCGTTCTTTCGCGCGGATGTACGCGATCACGGGACAGACCGAGAGGGGATAGCGATTCGAGAGCGTGTCCGCGTATTCGACGAGGGCACGCTCTAGTGCGCGCTCGAATTCGATGAGGCTGTCTGCTGATTCGAGTTCACTTAGCGCCGAATCAAGATCGCCTCCGTATGGACTCTGTCGGACGTACTCCGTGAGTTGATCCATGTTGCCAACGAGCTGTCGCAGCTCGGACTCCTTGAACAATCGACCACCTGAAATGTAGTACGTGCCGGGGTCGATGTCCGCACCGCTCCGCGCTAGTCGAAGCGCGTTCCGGATGTTTCGGAAGTCGATCTCGGCGCGCAACACTTGAATATACAGCCCAGTTGCGCGATCCGTCTCCTCCGGTAACCCTTCGAGCATGTCAGAGTAGAACGCGCGATCGATGGCGTTTTCGAGGGGAACGAGCACACCCGTGTTCTCGTAGTCGTCTAGTGCTGTTGCCAGCGACGGTCCGAACAGGGTGCCCTCGAGCTGTTCGACGACCATTGAGATGGAGTCTGCCCCGACAAGACGGTCTAACTGGCGCTCAGAGAATGCGCCGGCAGGAATGAGATCATCTTCGATCGTCTGCTGATCGGAGTCAGCGTAGATTCCCCGAATGATCGTTTTAACGTTCCACGCGTCGAATTTCCGCAGATAACGCGCGAGGTAATCGTACAGACTGCCCTCGGAAAAGTGAAGCAGATCGTTGAAGTGCTTCGCCAAGTTGCGGTTGAGCGCGTACTCGATGAGATTGACGCCTCTGTAACGCGATCCGAGCGCATTCATCTCAGTTTCGTACTCGGTCTCTTCCATGAACCGGGCGATCTCTCCGGGACCCATGCGAACAAGCTTCCGGTAGTCGTCCTCGTCGAAGAGGACTGCTCTGCGCGAGCGGACTCGCGCTGTGACGTACCCGTAGTTCGCCGTGTCATACGTAACGCTCATTCTTCGAATAGCCTCTCACTCACCTCACGCAGGGAGTCTTCCCAGACATCCTCAAACACCGAATCGAACGTGTTGTTCACACGAATCCGCGAGTTCTCAGTCTCAACGACCACACCACCGAGACAGTCGTACTCGCCGGCGTAGGTGAACTCGTCGTACTCGTTTCCGACACCAGTCCCATCGTCTCCAGCGAGGATCGATTTGATGAGTTCTGCATCGTCGGCACGACCGTACACCTGTATTTCCTCCTCATCAGTATCGAACTCCTCGGCGGCGTCGTCGAGCAGTGCGCGCGTGAGTTCAGCACGATTTTCTTCAATCGATACAATCCGTTCTTCGACCGACTCCCGAACGTCTTCGAGGATATCACGGCGCGCTTCGAGGCGCTCTTGTTTTGCCTCAAGTTTGGCGCTCGAAAGTCGCTGTTCTCGTTCCTGTTCGATCTGTCGTTCGACCTCGCGCTTGCGCTCTTCGACTATCTCGTCTGCGTCCGTTTCGGCCTCTGAAATGATCGATCGGGCCTGCTTCTCGGCGTCCTCGCGTGTATCATTTGCGCGCGCGCGGGCTTCGTCTCGTATGTCCTCTACAACCGTATCAAGGCTCATAATGGGTGATAGGGGGAGTCAGAATCGGCTCTATTGGACAACGAAGACGACAACCAGTGCAAGAATGACTAGCGTCTCCGGAAGAACGGTCAAGATCAGCCCACGACCGAACATGTCGCTGTCCTCAGCGGTGGCACCGACGGCAGCCGCACCGATACTCCGCTCTGCAATGCCTGAGCCGAGTGCGGCGAGTCCAACAGCGATAGCCGCGCCAGTCTTTGGCGGGATTGCGGAAACAGATTCTTGTGCTTGCAGTGCAACGACGCTAAGAAACGCTGTCATAAATTCAAGTTCCATCATGGTGTTAGTGGATTCTCCGTAGGGTTCACTTGTATCCGAACGGTTAGTCGTAGCTATACTGCGTTCATAAAACTTCCCAAAGCAATTTCATCGTGATCATGCGAATATATACCAAATACGGAAACAAGTGACACGTCTTCTTGGCGATTTCCGAAAGCGATTACAAAATACAATGACGCTCTGTGAATAAATCTGGATGTGACGACTACAGAGCGTGGTTAGTCGTCAGTCGTGAACTGGCGCGCATATCCGAAGGGTTGATATTTCTCACCGCCTCCCTCGTAGAACTTCTGGAAGAACTCCACGTATTCGAGACGGAGGGTCTGTAGACCAGCACTCGTGATACCGAGCACCAGCACGAGCAGGTGACCAATGACGAGGATGATCAACCCTGCAACTGAACCAATGAGGAGATCAACTGGGCCAGAGCCGTTGACGAGTCCGGCAAACATCACTTCGTTTGGCGGAATGTCTGCGAGGCTCTTCTTGCTGAAGAAGATGAAGTGATACTCTCCATGGTGTACATACGCTCCAAAGACGAGGAGGTTGACCACAAACGCCATTCCCGCCTTAGCGAGCAACACTGCGGCGATCCGCGTGTACGAGAGGACGTTTGCGAACACTTGCAGGAAGACTGCCTCCACGAACTCTGCGACATCAGCTTGGGCGATCAGGACCAGTCCAACGAAGAATGAAATGAGGCCGAGATAGCCAACCATCGCTGGGAGTCCCGTGAAGCCGATCGCCACCGGATGAGCGTTGAACACCGAGTTCGATCCGACGAGGAAATCAGGTGCAACACCGAAGGGCGGCGTGTTGGCGAAGATCCACGCCCACAGGCCGAACATCATCATCAGCCACGAGCCGCTTTCCAAAATCGCGTCACCAACTCCGTGTGAGAGATTCTCGTAGAAGTCGAACACGTATCCGATGGTCATGTGCGCCATCCCGATCAGCAGACTCACGACGAGCCATAGCTGGGCGTACTCGGCTTCTGCAGGTTGCAGCCCTTTATGCAGTGGCGGATGGCCATGCCAGAGGACTTCTCCAAGGATATGCAGTCCGAAGATCTCACCGTAGAGAATACCGAACAGCATCGTGAAGCCACCTGACCACAGTGCAATCCCACCAAGGCTCTTTGCGACCCCGTCAAACTTCGTGAAGATGTAGTAGCCAATCGCGGCATACAGCACACCGTACCCGAGATCGCCGATCATGAACCCAAACAGCGCGGGGAACGACAGGAATACAATGAACGTTGGGTCAAGCTCAGAGTATTTTGGCCGGTTGATGATCTTGACGAGGGATTCGAACGGTTCGACCGGGTCAGGATTGTCTTGCACAACGGGAGGACTGCTGTGACTCATCGACTGGTCGACGCCACCGTCGGAGACGACCTCTTCGCCACCATCGGTAGTGGCGGCGGCCGGGTCGGGTCCGCCGTGTGTGCCACCAACATCCTCGCGGTCGACGAGGTGTCCCTCCCCGTCGTAAGACGCACGTTCGAGTTCGTCGACTTCGACGTGGTCGCCGACCACGTCATAGAGTCCCTCAACGAGATCAGCGAAGTGTTCTGTTGGGATCCATCCCTCTGAGACGAACGCATTCTTGGTCGTCGCAAACGAAAGCGGCGCTTCTTGCTGCTGGACCTCAATCGTGAGCTTCTCTTCGGCTGCGAGGAGGAACGCACCGTATTCCAACCGTTGCTCTTCGAGCTCATCTTCGACCGTTCTGAGCTTCGATTCGAGCCGTTGGCGGTCGTGTTTCAGTTCCTCGATGTAGTCTTCGGGACTTCCATCCGCGTCGGGAATCTCGTGGAGCGCAAAGTCCGCGCTAACGAGCACATCTTCGATGTCGTCGGTGCGGGCGAACGCGGCGACGACTTCATCCTCTTCGAACACTTCGTAGGCGCTTGCGTCTGAACCTGCCAACGCATTATCGACTGCGACCGCATCACCATCTCCAACCGCGACGGAGATCGAATCGTATCCCGACAGTAGGTCGAGATCAATTCCGAGCGTGGCGAACGGAACCATCGCGTCGATGCGTTCGTTGACCTGACGGAGTTCGTCGTTCAGTTCGTTCCGACGGTCATCGAGTTCGTTGACTGTTTGTCTGACTGTTTCGAGTTCGCTGTCGAGTGCGTCCTCGGTAACAATACGGTTGGGACCCGCATCCTCGTCGTCAATACCGAGGATGCTCTGCAACGAGCGGACAGTGACGAGTTTCTCCGCTGCCTCGTCTGCCCCTTCGATCGGGTCACCAGGATCGAAACCATCCCACCCACCGTCGTAGTCGGTGACGTGCAGCAGGTTCATGTCGTGGATGGTCTCGATCACCTCATTCATGACTTGTCTGGAGCCGGTCACCGACACCCGGCTCATTCGCTCAGGTCTCAGCATTGACGGTCTCCTCGAACGTCGCGAGGATCTCCTCGATCACCTCGTCCTCGCGCTCGTTTGCGTGCGTTTCGAGATTGTCACGTTCTGCTTCGCCCTGTTCGAGGATCGATTGGCGTTCTGCCTCGATCTCCGAGCGGGCTTCACTGAGACGTTCCTCGGCCAACGCATCTGCGTCCTGATTGGCTTCCGAGCGAATCTCGTCAGCACGTTCGTGAGCCTCCGCAATGATCTCGTCGCGGTCGTCTTCCGCTTCGGCGACGATCTCGTCGGCATCAACCTCGGCTTCCTTGATTCGATCCAGAACCTCGGGTCTCGCCATATTTATATCGTTTCGAGATTAGACAAGCGGCTATTTGGTAGTTGCGAAGTGGATTGTACAACCGCAGCAGTAACGGATTTAGCTGTGATGAAACGGGGAGTCGACCAACTCGATTCTATACTCCGGAAGATCGTCCGCGGTGTCGAAACACGTGCTCTCTGACGGTGTCAAAGTCATCATCGAAGGAGTACAGATGCTCACTGTCCGTTCGGTGCACGTGTGCGACGATTACTCCATTAATCAGTGAAAGGGCTTTATCTGTCCGAAGCAGGGAGCGGTCGGTGTCGAAATCGCTCTACTGTCGAGCTGAACGGTATTAACGTGATTAGCTGCTCAATACAGCAGACGAGAGCTGTTCAAACAGAGTATCCGAGCCGAATGACTAGCTTGAGTTGGACTGCATTCCCTCGATTTGAGTGGTGAGGTCGACCATTGGTCATCCAGACCATCAATCCGCAGTATTATGCCACAGTGGCGCCAATCACATCCAATGGGATTCCTCGAAGACAAGGCTCGTGCGCGTGTTTTCTACAAGTATCTCTCGAAGGTGTACGACGAGGTAAACGCATTCATCTGGACCGAAGAGATGCGCACTGAGGCCATCGAACTGGTTGGAATCGAATCCGACGATCGGGTGCTCGATGTCGGCTGTGGGACGGGATTTGCGACCGAAGGGCTGCTCGAACACACCGAGAATCTTCACGGCATTGATCAGAGCATCCATCAGCTCGAAAAAGCGTGGGACAAGTTCGGGACGCAGGGACCCGTCCAGTTCTATCGCAGTGACGCTGAACGGCTCCCGTTCGAGGACGATACGTTCGATGTGGTCTGGTCGTCCGGCTCGATCGAGTATTGGCCAAATCCGGTCGATACACTCCGTGAATGTCGTCGGGTCGCAAAGCCAGACGGGAAAGTGCTCATCGTCGGTCCCAACTATCCGAAGCGGACGCTGTTCCAGAAGTTCGCCGATGCGATGATGCTCTTTTACGACGAGACCGAAGCCGACCGAATGTTCAAGGAAGCTGGTTTCTCTGAGTTCGAACACCATCTCATGGGACCACCACACAGCCCCGAGATTGCGATTACCACGCTCGCTTACCTCCCAGAGTGCGTAGAGCGAACGCCCAAAACAGCGCCTTGAGCCGGCGTTTCGATTGGTTCTGGTCGATCTAATGTGCTCGTATTTCGAGTGTCGCCAGTGCTTGGTCGCCCGTATACAACTGGATCGAGAGCACCGCCCCGGCCTGAAACTGCGTGTTCGTACTCGCAAGCCGGACGCTCGCTGATTGTCCACCAACCCATTGACCGGTGTAGGCGCTGTTGAACGGGCCAGTCGGTCCACTCATGAAACCCTTGGCGGCGAAAAATGGCACCGGTGGTTGATGAGCGATCGGCTCACCGTCAACAGCGATACGGAGTCGGAGTGAAGACGGATCAAGCGCCGCACCGCCACGGTGCGTGAGCGTGATCGTCTGGGTCGTACTGTCGGCGTTAGCTGTGAACGTCGCTCGTGTTGGTTCATCCAGTGAGACGTCGAAGACAGTGAGACCAACCGTCCCCGCCGCAACGAGCGTGATGACGATGAGTAAGACGGTTGCAACGACGGGTGAGACGGCACGGTCCGACACGCGACGGTCTGGTCTCTCGATGCTATATAAAATTCAGTGTCAATCGATGAAGATCCCGTTTCCCCGCGTTACCGGCATCACTAAGGACGGGTCAGAAGAGTATGTTCCCCAGTTGTTGCCATTTATTCTGTCCTTCCTCACGAACCGATAGTCCCGATTTTGGCGGTCCCATGGGCTTTCCAACAGTCACGGAGACCGTTTCGCCGTCAACGGTCGCGTTGATCGTGGACCCGTTGGGTGGCTGGAGCATGTGCAGTTCGCCGTCTTCGGTGGTACCGACTGTCTCTCCATCGACGGTGATGGTGCCGTTGGGTTCCGCATCCGTTTCCGGATCGTTCACGCGGACGATCATATAGCCGCCGGTGTAGGTAGTGTTGGTCTCAAGGGTAAATGGGCCGCTTGTGTTCTGTGGGCCGCGTACGGTGTGTTTGTCGCTGATTAATATTTTCTGATGTTCAGAGAAGATATTCTCCGATGAATGATCAACCATAGACATGAATCCTCCACCACGTCCACGGAATACATAGTGACTCATTCCCGGTAATAATGCTGTGTCATCTGCGTCAATAGATGGATACGATTCGTTGATGATTTTATTTGCCTTATCCTTGCTAATGGAGCCAGTGGTGTTTGGTCCTGCTTTGGCATCAGAGAGATATGCTTCTCGAATATACTGCCCATCATGGATCGTTGCAAGGACGACACCTCGATCAGATGTTCGAACAAAAAACTGCTTTGGGGAACTAGGATCACCGTTTAAGGTAGACTGAGCAATGGGTCGGACAAATCCAATAAGCGGGGTGAGTTCCATCTTAAGTTGTTGTGCCCGATTTGCACTTTCACTCTGCTGTGGCGTACGAAGAATGTACTCGGCGAACACACGGATTTGATATGCTTCGGCAGAGATTGCCGCGAGTTCACGAAGAAACGCCTGTGCCGACAGTGTGCCGTCATTGTAATTCTTGATAGCTTCCTTCTGGCGTGTTTGCAGTTCGACAGTTTGATTTTCAGCCTGATCCAATGCGCTGTTGATAACTTCTTGACGGTCAGAGGCGTTTTTGAGGGTAGCATCAAACGATTTGATACGGTGTCTCCGGTTGTAATTGCTTCCGTCGAAGGCAACCGCTCCACTAACATCAAGCGTAACAGTCTCTATCCCAGTTTCGTTGATCTGGGTCGAATTAATTGCCAGATGTGATACCGAATTGTTGATCGGACGTTTGATCGTCCCCGGCGAGACTGTCCCGGACCCCGACGCCGTTGGGGTGTTTGTCTCAGTCGCCGATAAGGGAACGCCCGCGATGGGGGCAAGAACGAGCGCACACGCGAGGAGAAGGTGCGGAGAGCGCATTAGGAAGGTGTAGAATAGGCTGGAACAAAAACCTCATGAGACATAGTTGATCAGTGTTAACACACTGTTTGTGTCTCCGATTGTCTCGAATATTTCCCACAGACACCCCCAGAGTGGGGTTTCAGCACTGTTCACTGCATTTGTCAGTGTGGCACACTCAGGAAAGACCGACAGTAAGTGTTTTCCTACCGGAGCAATCACAAGATGGTATGCGGACCGGGGTTATCCTTGCCCTCCTCATAGCGGTCTGTGTCCTCTTTACCGTCCACGGAAGCACTGCTCCGGTCGATGCTACATCGTCTTCTGTCGTGAACGGGTCGGAGACAGTAATCGAAATCCAACTCCAGTCGGATGGAGACGCCAATATCTCTGTCGAGACGGTCATCCCGCTTCGAGATGCAAACGACACAGCGGGATTCAATCAAACAAAGGAGGATTTTAGGGCAGGGGGTTTTGAAGGAGAAACCATCGATGTGTTTCGCCAAGCAGCCGCGGCATCGGACGACGAAACGAATCGATCGATGGTTATCGATAACGAGAGTGTTAGTAGAACTGCATACATCGAAGAAGATGCCGGAAAGTACGTTCTCGAATTCACGTGGTTGAACTTCGCAAACCGAACCGTAACGGAAGAAGGAATTATTCTCAAAACGAATGATTCCTTCAGGACGGCTCAAGGAACATGGTTATCGGTACTGGGATCGAACCAATCGCTCGCTATCCGTGGGCCAGAAGGGTATCAACTTATTGACTCTCAACAGAAGATTGAAAATAGGTATATCGTCTGGTCCGGCCCTCGGTCGTTTACTCAAGGAGACTTTGCCATCACGTACGCCGATTATCGAATTCCCCAGTCGACGCCATCACCAAACGGACCGTTCGAATTCGATATTCTGTCCAACCCTGTTATTGGACTATCGATGATCATTGCACTCGTTGCGATCATCTCGGTCGGTGTTTTTGCGTTCTCACGGCGTGACGGATTGTTGCGGCGCGTGACGACCGATGGAGGCGTGGGGATGCGCAGTACGAACGCGTACGAACCATCACCCACTCCAGACAGTGATATCGATCAAAGCGACAGCACCGAAGCTGATACAGACACCGATGTCGCCAGTACAGACACCGACACTGACGACGATTCCGCGTCCGGTGAGAACGGAATTGATGTCGAGCTACTGAGCGATGAGGAGCGAGTCGAACGGTTGCTGGAGGAACGCGGTGGGCGGATGAAGCAGGCGAATATCGTTCGAGAGACGGATTGGTCGAATGCAAAAGTCTCACAACTACTGTCAGCAATGGATGAGGATGGTCGCATCGAGAAGCTCCGCATCGGGCGCGAGAACCTAATCAGTCTCTCTAACCACGGCGAGAACGATCAAAATAGTTCCTAAACGTTTAACACGAAACGGAAGGGAGTACTGGGTGTCTATGAAGATACTCGTCACCGTCAAGGAGGTGGCCGAGGCCGAAGATGAATTTGAAATCGACGGTCTCGATATCGATGAACGCTATCTGGAATACGACCTCAACGAATGGGACGAGTACGCCATTGAAGAGGCCGTCCAGATCAAAGAGAGCGGGGACTGCGAGGTCGTTTCTGTTACGATCGGTCCTGAGCGGTCCGAAGAAACCATTCGCATGGCACTCGCAAAGGGTGTCGACCGTGCTATTCGCGTCTGGGACGACGATCTCGCGTCGGCAGAGATGATCGACATCGGTACGAAAGCCGATATTCTCGCGTCAATCGTCGAGGAAGAGGACCCAGACCTTGTACTGACTGGCGTCCAAGCCAACGACGACAGTTTCGGTGCGACTGGTGTCGCACTCGCCGAAACGATCGGCTTCGAATGGGGTGCGGTTGTCAACGCGCTCGATCTCGATCGTGATGACGGAGTTGCCCACGTCCGACGTGAACTCGAAGGTGGTATCGAGGAACTGACAGACATTGAGATACCAGCTGTTCTGACGATCCAGACAGGAATCAACGAACCGCGGTACGCCAGTCTCCGGGGCATTCGGCAGGCACAGAGAAAGCCACTCGACGTGAGTACGCTCTCTGATCTTGGACTGGGCGAAGATGTTCTCGAAACACCCGTCAGTCGCACTGCGATGTACGAACCCGAAAGCGAGGGCGAGGCCGTCGTTTTCGACGGGAATCCCGAAGAGAGCGCCACACAACTCGCTGATCTCCTACGAGATAAAGGGGTGGTCGAAGGATGAGCGGCGATGTACTCGCCATCACCGAGCACCGACAAGGAGAACTCCGTGATGTGAGCTTCGAGCTTATCACTGCTGGCCGACAGCTCGCGGACGATCAGGGCGGCGATCTCCATCTCGCTGTTATCGGTGGCGACGTCGATACCTTCGCATCAGAGCTGAACAGAGAGAGTGTCGACACCATCTTCACAGTCGCAGCGGGAGAGGAGTTCAACCACGACACGTACACGCAGATCACAGAGCAGCTCTATGCCGAAGTCGAACCCGACGCGCTGTTGCTCCCGAACTCCGTCAACGGACTCGATTACGCACCCGCCATCGCCGGTCGTCTCGACGTTCCCCTCGTCACCGACGCTATCTCGCTCTCGCGTGCTGATGGAACGCTGGAAGTAGCACGCGAAATGTACGGCTCGAAGGTAGAGACGACCGTTACTGTCGATGCTGATACCGCCGCAGTGAGCATCCGCCCGGCCGAATGGGAAATCACCGAAGGAGAGGGACAGGGCGATGCCGAGGTCCGCAGCTTCGACGCCGACATCGACGAAAGCGCCGTCAAATCGACTGTAACCGGCTTCGAGGAAGTCGCAGGCGGCGATGTCGACATCTCCGAGGCGAACTTCCTCGTCTCGATCGGACGTGGTATCGAAGAGGAAGACAATCTTCCGCTTATCAAAGATCTTGTCGAAGCGACCGACGCCACGCTTTCTTCCTCACGGCCGATCGTCGACAACGGCTGGCTGCCGAAAAACCGACAGGTTGGCCAGTCGGGGAAAGTCGTGACACCGGACGTGTATCTTGCGATCGGAATTTCAGGAGCAGTCCAGCACGTCGCTGGGATGAAAGGATCTGATACGATTGTCGCAATCAACACCGATTCAAACGCGCCGATCATGGATCTCGCCGACTACGCCATCGTCGATGATCTCTTCGATGTCGTTCCGCAACTCATCGAAGCGTTCGAGTAACGCAGCTACCGTCTTTATTCTTCACCAGAGGACGACTGGCCAGACGAATTTGAACAACGCCCAGATCAGTCCAGTGAGGATGATCGTCATGATGACGTTGAGAATGATGCCAGCTCGCATCATGTGTCGCTGTTCGAGGTAGCCGCTGCCGAAGACGATAGCGTTCGGTGGCGTTGCAACGGGGAGCGCGAACGCAAAGCTCGCAGCCACCGCCCCACTGACCGCAAGGAAAATCCCAGCGGCCACATCCGATAAACCGAGCGTGGCAGCGAATGCGCCTCCGATACTGATGAGCACAGGTATGATGATCGTCGCGGTCGCTGTGTTCGATGTCATTTCAGTGAGGAAAATGACCAGCAACACAACTGCGCCCACGACGAGGACGATTGGCGCACCAGTCAGTCCACCAAAGATGGTCTCGGCGATCCACTTCGTCGCACCGGTGTCCGCAAGCGCGTCTGCAAGCGCGATCCCACCACCGAATAGGAGAATCACACCCCAGTCAATATCGGCGAGTTCCTCCCACTCCATTGTGTCCGCGAGGACGAGCGCGGGGATGGCGTACAAGCCAACCATCACGTAGTAGAGAAGTCCTTCGTGACCACTGACGCCGAAGATCGTCATTCCCTCGCCGCCGAAGATCGTCCGTGCCCACACCGCGGGTAAATACGGCTCGATGAATCGATCGAATCCGCCGACCACCCACAGTAACGCGGTTGCCGTAAAGATATAGACGACACGCCGACCGCGAGTGCTGAGTTCGCCCTCCTCACGCAGGTACGTTCGGGCTTGTTTGCGCGCGTCCTCAACGGTGTCCACCTGCGGTGGATAGAGAAGATAGGTAAGGAGATACCACACGATCGGGAGTGTTACAATAACGATTGGCAGACCGATGAGGAGCCACTCGCTGAAACCGATCTCGTAGTTAAGGATCGCGTTGAGCTGCGATGCGAGAATAGCGTTCGGTGGCGTTCCGATGAGTGTACCGACCCCACCGACGCTCGCTGCGTACGCAGTGCCGAGGAGCATGGAAATCTGAATGTTCGTGAATCCATCTCCAGCTTCTGCGAGTCCACCATCCGTAGCGACATCGGAGTCTACGTCTGCGCTTGGACTGTCAGCCCCCGACGCGATCTCTTCCCGACCGATGATCTGTGCGAGCACACCGAGAGCAATTGGAGTCATCATCGCCGCTGTCGCAGTATTCGAGACCCACATCGAGAGGATCGCGGTTGCGAGCATCACGGCGAGAACCAGCCGTCGAGGAGAAGTCCCCATCGTCGCCATCATATACAGCGCGATCCGTCGGTCGATATCGTATTTCTGGAGCGCATTCGCCAGCATGAAACCGGCGATGAACAGGAAGATGATGTGGTCAGCAAATCCTGCGAGCGCTTCATCAATGTTTGCGTACACGCCGAAGCCAGTCAGAAGAATAGGAATTGATAATGCCGTTACGGCAAGTGGGAGCACGCCAGACACCCACAGTACACCCGCGAAGAACATGGTCGCCAGCGCGTATTGACCCCGTGCTGGTAATCCATCTGGTGTTGGCAGCACCCCAATCATCAGCGCACCGAGGAGTGCGATACCAAACACCATGACTCGACCGCGAACACCCGTTATCCATCTATGTATCATTGATACACGCACTCATTTAGGTATACATATTTAACAGTTACGGAATATTGATCATTTATTAGTATAGAACGTGATCGATAATCTCAGAAATTTTCGGCGATCGCTCTGATCTGCTCTTCCGTCAGCTCAGCTGAGTACAGTGCGAAAAGGGTGTTGCAGCGGGACGGTGAAAGCGCACGAGAGCCGTTTTCGAGCATCGAGATGTGTGCTTGGAGAATGTCGTCTATCTCGCGCTCGACGGTGCGCTGCTCGTAGTCTGCGGCGACGCGGAGCAGACGCCACGCGAGGGGAGAAAGATCAGCTGGTTCTACCGACCTCGGCGCTGCCATCGATCGAATGAGAAGCGCGAAGAATCATAAAACGCGTGATGCAGCGGCGTGATAGCACTATGGCCCTTGTTTTCGTATGCACGCGTAATCACAGATTCACTAGGCTGCCATTCCATTCGTCACCTACAAACCACACCACACCAAGTATCGATACGATGGAGTATCTGCAAACCCGCCGAGACCGCGTCGAGGAACGGTTGGAAACGGTGCTCGACGGCGTGGCTCCAAGCGAACTCGCTTCGGAGGTACGACACGTTTCTTTGGCGGGGGGCAAGCGTGTCCGACCCACCGTAACTGTTCTCGCCTGCGAAGCCGCCGGAGGAACGGTCGAGGATGCACTCGATTTTGCGGTCGGGGTCGAACTCGTCCACAACGCCTCGCTCGTCATCGACGACATCATCGATGAGGCAGATCTCCGGCGAGGCGTCGCAAGCGCGTGGGCCGAATTCGGCTACGGACCAGCGATCATCGCAAGCGATGGGTTGCTCGGTGAGGCGTTCTTCCTCTTTTCAAGCGACGAACGGGCCATGCAGGTTGTCGCAGAGGCAATGGTCGAGCTCGGAGAGGGAGAGGCGACGGAACTCGTTGCCCGTCCCGAAACAGAAGCAGAGTATATGGTACTCGCCCGCCGGAAAACCGGCGCACTGTTTCGTGCCGCTGCTGAGCTCGGAGCCATAGCCGCGGCCGCTGACCCCTACACCGTCGAAGCGTTCGGCCGATACGCAGAACGGGTCGGAGTTGCCTTCCAAATACGCGACGACGTACTCGATGCCACCGCCGAAACGGAAGCGCTGGGAAAACCAACCGGACAGGACGCAGCGATGGAACGCCCCTCGATCGTCCAAATCGCCGAACTCTCACCCGAAGAGGCGAACCAACGCGCGCGCGAACAGGCTGACGCTGCCCTCGACGCACTCGCAACAGCCGACGCAGGGAGCAACCAAAACCAAAACCAAAGTCAAAACCAAAGTCAAAACGAGAATCAACAAGCGCTCGAATACCTCCGCGATCTCGCGGAGTTCGTCGTTGTCCGCGAGCGGTAACCGCCGACTCGTTCTCCAATACGATCTACGTCAACGGACGGAACCAGACTGCTGCGACGAGCAGTGCAAGGAAGACGTACGAGCCGCGGATCAGAATCATTGTCGTGTGTTTTGCATCCATTCGTCTGGTGACGGTAGCGATAGCAGCGAACGCGACGACAGCGACGATGCTGCTGGTCGGAAAGACCCCTAGCACAGCCAATACGACGACAACAGCGAGACCGACGGTCATGAGCGCAAAGGCGCTCTGTCGTGCACGGTCACGGCCAAGAGCGACTGCAGCGGTTCGTTTGTCGATGGAACGGTCGTACTGGTAATCTTTCGCGTCGTCGATGACTTTGATCCCTGAGAGAATCACGAGGAACACCACGCCGAACGCGACCACGGTCGTCGAAAGTGATCCTGCTTGCACGTAGTAGCCGCTCACGAGGGTGAAGGCGATACCGAGTGGATAGCCCATCGTGGTCGTCATAGGATTCGAATCGAGTTGTGGAGCGTGGAAGTAGGCGATGAGCCACCCGGGAAGTGTAAGAAGCGCAGCGACTGGGCCGACAGCGAGGAAGATGAGCGCCAATCCCGAAAAAACGAGCGCCGATGCACCGATGAGAGCAATGTGGCAACCGTGGGCAGTTAACGGGTGATCGTCATCCTCATCACGAACGTAAAAATCGACGTAGCCGTCTTTGATATGCGCGGTGTAGAGTTCACAGAAGACGACAACGGCGTGGAGCACCGCGAGGGTAAGTGTGACCTCCCGAGCAAGGATCGAACCAAACACGCTCGCGGCAACTGCAGGTAACATGAATACTGGATGCACCTGTGAAGCGAGAGCGCGGAGCGTTGCCAACGCCCCAGTACCGTGGCGTGCGATTGCCATAATATGCGTATCGATCGTTAGGGCAATAAACAACCGGGAGAATCATCAGTTGTTTTAGTTACACATGAATTCACTAACAGAAAATACACGCTATCTCAGCCATTTCTTTGTCGCTGCTATCTGAACACAAAGCTCACGCAAATAATCGCGCCCATCTGTCGAGCAATTACTCTCTTCCGTGCCGCGTTACGCAGTTAGACAGTCCAATGATCTCGACTGGCTCTGAATTGTCAGGCGAATAGACGACCATCTGTCCTTTTTCCATGTACGGGACTTTCGATTCGAGCGTCGAAGGAATGTTGACGGATTGGATGGCATCTTCGTCGCCGAGATTGAGGACAACCGTCGTGTTCACCTGCTTGAAGACAGGATCAGCAATATCCTGTGGATCCTGCGTGATGAGAAAGAGCCCGAGTCGTTCCTTACGGCCCTGTTTTGCGGCTTCTGTGAACTTCCCGATGACCTTTCGCGCTTGTGCGCTCTCGGCGTCGGTGAGGAAATTGTGCGCCTCGTCCATACCCACGATGAGCGGCGTTTCTTCGATACGCTCGTACTTCGGATCGTTCGAAAGCTTCTGATCGACGAGGAGACTCGACAGCGCGAGCACGATCGTCTCCTTGTTTCGTGAGCTGTTGAGGTGGTACGTCGGGACAACCGTCAGTCCACCCGGACGGACGAGCTCGTGAATCAAGTCGGTGACGGGTGTGGCGTCTTGGTCGAAGAGATCTGAAAAGCCGCCAGTACGCCGGAGAACCGCGTTGAACGTGGCCTCGTGGATCTGACCGCTTTCAGAAAGTTCCTCGCGCAACCCGGGACTGAGGAAGGAGCGAAAATCCTTGTAGGTCCCAGCATCACCGTACTGCCGGAAGAATCGATCGAGCAGCTCAGTGATCGCGTTGTACTGATTGTCGTTCAATCCGCCGCGCGCAACGAGCCACTTGTTGTCTTTGACCATCGAGAACGGGATGGTAAACTCGACCTGTTCGGCCCGGTGGTGATTCGCCGCGTAGCTTGCGTTTCCGACGTTCGGGACGAACGCGATGGTGTCGTCGTGTCCTCCATGCGCGATCCCCTCACGCTCGTACTGCCGAGCAGTATCGGCATCAAGGTCCGCGTTGTCGTCATGCATCTGTGCGTACTCGTCTTGTGGATCGAACTGAACGACCGCCATCTGGGGCGACCGACCGTCGTCCATTTCGTACCGGCGACCGAGATACTGGCGGAGAATGTTCTTTGCGCCGTGTGTTTTCCCGGAGCCGGTACCTCCGGCGATGAGCGTATGGCGGAACACGAGCGGATCACCCGCATCGTAGTCGTCTTTCAGCCGGTAATCGATGGTCGGTGGCTGAGCAGCCGTCTTCACCCTCTGGCCGCCAACTGCAAGATGACCGAGAAAGATCCCGTCATCAGGTATTTTCAGTCCCGTCTTGATCTCCTCGGTGTCCGTCGCAGACCGAACAATCGTCTCAGGGACTGGTACGCGGTCTGTCATTCGGCGCTTTAGCTCGCCACCCTCTTCGTACAACACTGCGACGGGTTCGAGCGTGGCAATGAACTTGTAGTCGTGCTCGTCGATCCCTTGAGAGCGCATCGCGCGGCGCGCGTGAATCTCGTTCGCATCGTCTGAACGAAACTCCTGTGCGTATTCGAGTGCCGTAATGCGCGCGAACAATCGCTCACCATCAGGATACGATGCGATCAAATACGTGCCGATGCGGACCGACCGTCGATTCTCGACGGTGATGTACGCATGGAGGCTCGTATTATCGACTTCCTCGTCGATGCGTAGCCCTTCCGACGCCGAGAGAATGCCGATCCCTTGGTCGCTCCCGACGAGTGAGACGTCCATCCGATCGAAATCGTCCGCATCGGAAGTGGTGTCTGTACTATCGGTACCAGTTTGAGTGGTGTTATTCGTGTTTCCATTCTCGGTATCATCTTGTTGAAATCCAGTGAAATCCCCAATATCAGGCATATGTCCCAGTTCCATCCGAATGCTTAAAATACGTTTTTCCGGTTGCGAACACGAAATCACTCCAAACAAAACGTGAATTATTCGCGCAGCTACGCCTGTCTTTTCTCCGTTTCGAATTCGACGTCGACCTCCGAAACACCAATCCGGGCGAACTGTGTTCGGATGTGATCTTTTGCGCCAGAGAGCGCTTGATCTTTTGTTTCGAATCCACGAGGGATGGGTGTCTCGAATGCGATGCGTATCGTTGTTTCGTTGATTTCGAACGTCGACCCACCGCTTTCGACCTCGTAGAATTCATCGCAGAGTAGCACATAGGGGGCGTCTTCGTCGGGTGCGCCTCGAAAGGATGGCGCATCCTCACCACGTTCGTAGATGATCGCGGTAAGTGCAGTCCCACCAGCACGACCGACAACGTGTAGCATAGATTCGGTACCGGGGCAGGCCGGATAAATTCTCCTCAATCGTGATTTGAGCGTCGAAAACAGCACGGAGATTTCGCCCTGATTTTGTGTTGCTAGTCCAGTCCCCACTGTTCGCTTCGTTTTGTGTCGTAGTTCATATCCCGCTCTGAGTCGAGCGTTTCTGCAAGCGAGTCCTGAAGCGCCTGTGTTTCGTGTTTGCTGATCCGTGCTAAGCTGTCGGCTTTTTCGATTGCGAGCGGCGGCCCTCGTTCGATGGCGACGCCCTTCAGTACTTGTGTGATGATTTTCTCGCGTCGGTCGGCATCGTGTGTAAAGACAGCAGGGGCTTCGATCCGGTAGATGACATCATCGCGGGGATCGTGCATCACACAGAAGGTAACCTCGTACTCCTCTGGACTGAGTTCACGTTCGAGATCGAATGCGTCGTCGAGCGTCGAGATCGCGCGGTCAGATCCACCACGAGAGACGAACCAGTTCGTGAATGTCAGCGTATCACGATTTCGGTCGCTTCCGTCGGAGTCCTCGGACTGTTCGGAGCGGCCGAGCACCTGTGAGAAAAACGCGGCGTCATTCACCCATGGAGCGTTTCCTCGCGCTTGACGAACCGTTCGCGTGATCGACCGTGAGAGTGGTGTCTTGACGAACCCGACGAGCGGAACGTCGCGCTTTGCGAAGTTCTCGACAAGCTCGATGTAGTTTTCCACAACGTCTCGTGGGCGTTCGTTCTCGACGAGAAGATCCGCAAGCTCCGGTTCCCGGTACGACCAGTTCAACAGACCCTTGGGATAGATCGGCCCATCTAGAATCAGCAGGTCCTCGACGACCTCTGCTTGCGTGCAGGCGTGCTCGCTTTCGGCGAGATACAGCGCAAGCTCGTGGACAACAGCGGATTCATAGCGACTCACACGAGGAGCATGGAGGACGCGCTCGCGCGTGTAGCCCTCGTCTCGCATCTGCCAATCGTCGTGGAAGTCGACTGTCGCGTCGTTCGAATGGACCGTCATGACGACGGTCCGCGACCGATGGAGTTCGAGATCCGAAGGCACTGCGCTCATTGCTGCTTGTGCCACATCGAGCACGAGCCCGTTCTTGAACGTCGTTGGGTTGATCGTTCCGGAATCAACGCCGTGGCGGGTCGGAAACTGGTCGTCAGAGAGGGCAATGTCCTCAATTGTCACCATTCGCCGATGTTGCTCGTCGACCGGCTCGACGACAATTTCACCATCGTTTCGCAACGGATCGAGCCACTCGTCCCAGACGGTCGCGGCGAAGTCCCGATGATCGCTCGCATCGACATTTCGCTTGATGCGACCGGCGAGCTGCGTGATTCCCTTAAAGTGAACTGGGTCGAGCGTCATGGCGCTGTCGTCACTTGCGAGAAACAAAAAGCCACCGCGAACGTCACTCAGTCAGACGCCGCATCTGAAAGCCGGCCGTTCAGGCGCGGATACGAGCGATCATCGTTTAGCGAACAGACAGAGTCTACCAAAGCGAAGGCTAGTTACCCGGTGGTGGCGAGCATTCGTGTATGGACGCGGCGCTCGTCATTCTCGATGGGTGGGGGCTCGGTTCGGGCGAACGTGACGCGGTTGCAGCCGCTCGAACGCCGAATTTCGACCGAATTCAGGACGAGGGTGCGGTCGGCACGCTCGAAACGCACGGGAGGGCCGTCGGGCTCCCCGAGGGACAGATGGGGAACAGCGAAGTCGGCCACCTCACGATCGGTGCGGGTCGGATCGTACAGCAGAGTTCGACGCGCATCTCGGATGCGATCGATGACGGAACTGTTGTCGAGAACGAGGCGCTTTTGAGCGCGATCGAGTACGCCGCGACACACGATGGACACGTTCATTTCATGGGACTGGTCAGTGACGGCGGGGTCCACTCTGCACAGTCGCATCTCCACGCACTGATCGAGTGTGTTGCCGAGCATGGAGTCCCAGCAGTCACACACGCGTTCACGGACGGACGCGATACGCCTCCAAAGAGCGGGTCGACCTATCTACGCGAGCTTCAGGCAGTCACCGACGACGTTGGAACAGGCCACGTCGCCACGGTGTCGGGGCGCTACTACGCGATGGATCGGGACGAGAACTGGGAGCGGACGAAACGCGCCTACGACGCCATCGTTCACCGCGAGGCGGAGTACACTGCTCCGAGTGCCGTCGAGAGTGTCGAGCGCGCATACGAACGCGGCGAAACGGACGAGTATATTGAGCCGACGCTCGTCGAACGCGAGGACACCCAACTGACAGACGACGACGCGGTCGTCTTCTTCAACTTTCGGGCGGATCGAGCGCGCCAACTGATCCGACTGTTGGCCGACATCCGTCCCGACTGGCCGTTTGAGACCAATCCACCGACAGCGCACGTGGTGACGATGACCGAGTACGACGCCACGTTCGATCTGCCGGTCGCCTTTCCGCCGAACGAGCCACACGATACGCTCGGTGAACGCGTCGCAGCAAGCAGTCGGACACAGCTTCGGATCGCAGAATCAGAGAAGTATGCTCACGTCACGTACTTCCTCAATGGCGGACGTGAGGTCGAGTTCGAAGGAGAGATCAGAACGATCGTCGATAGTCCCGACGTTCCAACGTACGACCAACAGCCAGAAATGAGCGCGCTCGAGGTGACGGATGCCGCTATCGAGGTCATCGAACGCGACGATCCCTCGTTACTCGTGCTCAACTACGCGAATCCGGATATGGTCGGTCACACCGGTGACTACGCGGCTGCTATCGAAGCCGTCGAAGCCGTGGACGAACAGCTAGAACGGCTCGTCGAAGCCTGCCACACCGCCGGCGCGCACGTGTTCCTCACCGCTGATCACGGCAACGCTGATGACATGGGGACAGTCGATGATCCACACACCGCACACACGCTGAACCCGGTCCCATTCGTCTCGTCACCAGTCGAGAGCGACAGCAACCACGCAGTCCGCGACAACGGAACGCTCGCTGACATCGCGCCGACGATTTTAACGGTCATGGGAATCGAGACACCCGATGCGATGACAGGGGAGTCACTACTCAGATAATCCCGTCCTCAGGCTTCGTGGATCGTCTCGCCGCGATGGAGTCGTTCTGCGATCGTGTAGGTTTGTTCTGCTTCGCGCCGTGTCGGGAAATGGGCCGACATATAGCGTGCTGTCGCAACGAGGGCCATTCGCTGATCGGACTCGTGTGCTGTGCAATCGAACTGCCGGAACGCAGCCTCGACGTTTTGGAGCGTGTGGAAATTTGCATCCTCACGGAGGAGACCCTCTCCCAATGTCTGTTTTAGATCCGCAGGATCGCCACCAGCGTCGAAGTGTTCGTTCACCAATCCGGCAGCCTCATTCACGTACCCCTGTTCGTCGAACGCTTCCAACAGTTCGTCTCGGATGTCGGCAGGTGCTCGATCCCCTGCGTCTGGTTCGGGGATCGGTGCCGGTGGCGTGTTCAGAAAGCGATCGAGGTAGACGCTCATTGCGGCATCGAGACAGCCACGATAGACTTCGATAGCGTCGGTTCGGCGGGCCATACCGTGGACAGCGTTCGCATACGAGAACGTGTGGTGGACGGTGTTCCAGTCGGAAAATTCGTTGCTAGTGGAAAAGCGGGTCGTCCGTCGCACTGCTGCTGCGGTAACCGCGCTCGCCAACTGTTCGCTCGTCGCACCCGCGCGGATGGCATCTGTGAGTGTCTCCATAACTGCGTGGGGATCGTCGACGAGGAGCTCCGCAACGAATTCGTCTGGACGCTCCCACGTTTTTCCCTCACCTGCTGCGACGAGATCTGGCAGACGATCGTGGGCATCGAAGCAGAGCTGTGCGACGTCGATGGGTTGACGCCACGCTGAGCGCTCTTCGCTCCGGCTTGCGTTCGTGATCTGTGGAACGGTCGAGGCGAGGATCGGGCCAGCGTGCTCCCATCCGAGATGGTCGATGGTCTCGAAGGCCTTGTTGATGAAATCAAGCGTGTGACCGGTGTCCATGTAGAGGTGATCGGTGACGGCAGCGATCATCACCTCAGCGACATCGGCTGGTGAGAGATTCTCGACCGCAGTGAGAAGGCACCGCTCTGCTCCATCCGCATCTCGTACCTCGCAAGTTTCGCGGAACCACGTCTTGAGACGCTCTTTCCCGAGCGATCGATTCTCGAACTGATACTGACTGAATCGCGGCGGCTCACCCGCACAATCGTCTGCAACGTACCGAACGCCGGTGTAGAGCGCGCGTTTTTTCTCGGAGACTGCGAGATCACCGTGCAGGTTCGCCATTGCACCGAGAATCGTTAGCCCCGGTCCCCAACCCATATTCCGGTATTTCGTCCCGAAGTTCACGCCCGTTTCCAACGGCGTATAGAATCCCTCATCTGCGGCTTCGAGTCCAAGAACCGCCTTCGCCATGACGAGGCGCAGATTCTCCTGGAGACCGTCCGCGAGTCGATTACGCCAGTGCGTTTCTACGGAAACAGTACTCTCCGGGTCGGGATCGAGATACACGCCATCATCACGCAACTCGACCGGGAATGTCTGTACGTCGTCTGCCCAGATGTCGAACGTATCGCCCTCGGAAAGCTCAAAGCGCGCGTGGTGCCAATGACACGTGAGAATCCCATCCTCGACTGTGCCCTGTGTCAGCGGAAATCCCATGTGCGGACACCGATTGTCGACGGCGTACACTTCGTCTTCGTGGTGAAACAGCGCGATCGCGTGGCCAGGATTGACGACCATGCTCTTTGCTTCTTCGAGAGCAGATCGGTCAGCGACACGAACGTACTCAGAACTGTCAGTTGCCATATTGTGACATGGGTACTCATTGCACAAAACTATTCCCTGAACGTTGTTTTTGTAAATTTTCCATACTGATCGGAAGCCGTTCTTTTCAAGTAGCTCAACGGCCAATAGCTCTTAGAGAATGAGCGAGGACTTTTATGACGTGCTTGGCGTCTCTCGTGATGCATCGGAGGATGAAATTAAATCGGCGTATCGGGAAAAAGCATCAAAGTACCACCCGGACGTAAGCGACGACCCGAACGCCGAAGAAAAGTTCAAGCAGGCTAAGAAGGCAAAGGAGGTCCTCACCGATGATGAGGCGCGTCAAGCGTACGACCAACTGGGACACGATCGTTTCGAAGAAGCCGAAAAGCGGGGTGGCTTTGGTGGCGGTGGTGCCGGTGGCGACCCGTTCGGCGGCTTTGGAGGAAATGGTGGCCCATTCGGCGATATGAACGACATCTTCGAGCAGTTCTTCGGCGGGAGACAACGCCAGGGGAACGCCACACGACAGGGACGTGATCTCCAAACCAGACTCACAATCGAGTTAGAAGACGCATACCACGGCACCGAGAAACAGATGACGATCAATCGTCCCGAGCGCTGTTCTGACTGCAATGGAAAGGGACATCCACCTGATGCCGACGCACAGACGTGCTCAGGCTGTAACGGCAGTGGACAACAGACACGGGTTCAACAGACTCCGCTCGGTCGTGTGCAGCAGACGATGGCGTGCCCAGAGTGTGAGGGTTCGGGGACCATCTACAGTACGAGTTGTTCGGCGTGCCACGGCGACGGTCAGGTGATGAACGAGGCGACGCTCATGGTCGATATCCCTGCCGGTATCAGTAGCGGGCAGACGCTCCGATTGGAGCGAGAGGGTGCTCCGGGCGAGAACGGCGGCCCGAACGGCGACCTTCTGGTCGAGATAACCGTCGAATCGCATGCTGATTTCGAGCGCGAGGGAGACGATCTCATCTATCGACTCCCGATCTCGTTCCCACAGGCTGTCTTCGGAGACGAACTCGAAGTGCCAACGGTCGACGGCGCTGCGACGTTCGACATTCCCAAAGGGACCCAAAGCGGTGAGACGTTCCGACTCCAAGGGAAGGGAATGCCGCGCCTACGACGGCGCGGGTCCGGTGATCTCTACGTGTACGTGCAGGTCGTCACGCCCGAGAGCTTGAACGAAGAGCAGCGCGAATCGCTGAAAGCGTTCGCTGAGGCTGGTGGCGAAGAGATCGACGTGAGTGAAGGCTTCTTCGAGAAGATTAAAAATTCGCTGTGAGCCGTGTCCGCCGATTGTAGTGGGCACGACGTGAAAATTGAGTAGTGTATCGACGGCGCTTAGGTCACACCTCACAAAGCAGTGGAGTAGTAGTATGAACGTCCTCGGTGATCTCCTCGCACGCGACCGGCGAAGCGACGCGTCAGCACTCCTCGCGTCTGCTACGGGACACGAATACGACTACCGGCGTTTCTGTACAACCGCGTGGAAGGTCGGTAATTTCCTCCGTCATTTCGGGGTGCGCGATGGGTCGACAATCGCACTCGCCGAGGATCCACAGCCACAACCAATCCTCGTATTCCTCGGAACAGCGCTGCTTGGCGGGATTACACAGATCGATCCACCACGGAAAACCGATGCACGAGTTCTAATAACTCCCGCTCAAGCGATAACAGAGACCAACGCGGACAAATGCGAAGGCGAGCGTGTGTCCGAGAGCGAGGATGAGGATGAAGATGAGAATGACGATGACGATGAGTACGAGTACGATCTCCCGATGGGGGGGCAACGGATTGTCTACGGTGGTCCGTCTAACGATCCGAGCGTTGAGTACTTCGAGCAGGGCGTGTGGAGCGAGAATCCGACGAAGCCACCAGGTAGTACTGGACCAGATCAGGCAGTGCTCCGATCTACTAAGAGCAAAAGGACGTACACACACGCTGAGATACTCAATGCTGCTCGGTCGATCGTCGGCGCATGGGGACTCACAGAGGACGACGTTGTCGCCATCCGAACACCACTCCGTGAGCCAGAGACAATCGCAGCTGGTGTCGTTGCACCGCTACTGGTTGGTGGAACCATCCTACTTCCTGACGAAGAAAGCGTTGGTGACTACGCAATCGCAAACGCCGCACCAGAGCCACGAGTAATACCACCGGACACGATCAAATTATAGGAGCAGCGATTGGGTCGCCCCAGTAGAGTAGAAATTGCTGCATCTCACACTTATCGGAGGCACCACGTCTCACACCCACCGAATCGATCCGCCGAGATCGATCGGCGGAGTACCGACAGCGTAGCCTTCGACTGATCCGTTTGGTCGTGCCCGGAAGACGATCGCGGGATTGTGTGCAACGCGTGGTTGTTCGCCTTTGATAGCGTTCCACTCATCATCACGGAAAGAAGAACAATCGACGAGCAACAGCGCGTTGGGGTGCGCATCGAGTTGGTTGTCGGTTTTGGCTGCTGCTGTCTGTTTGAGTGCAGCGGTAGGCGTATCTACTACCCGTCGCGTCGGTGGGCGAGGGCGGGTAACTTCGACGAGGACCGGATCTGCGTTGGCGAGATCAACTCGAAAATCAAGCGCGTAGCCGCTGTCGAGTTCGATCTCAGGGACGAATGCGTACCCCGACTCGTGGAGGAGCTTCGCAACAGTGAACTCGCTCATCGCTGCGCTCATTCGAACGAGGTCAATCTGCGAACTTGTTCCAACTTTTCCTGCCATTGTCTCACGGTTTGAATCGAGCACGCCGGTTCGAAGGAAATCGTTGTAGAAGCGCAACGCCTCATCGTGTCCAGCGTCGGGAAAGCCAGCAGCGTGCTCTTGGAAGAACGCCCGTGTGCTGTCTCGTCCGTCTTTCGAGTGAAAGACGGGGAGGAAAAACCAGCTGAGATGTTGATACGCTTCGAGCCACGGGTCCTGTTCGTATAAGTCCGCGAGGAGTTCACGGTGGGCCCATTGTACGAGTTCCGTGGGGGCTGTCTCGAATCCGACCTTGTCTGTGCGCCAGAGTGCTTCTGGTGTCTTCGTGTTCCCGAGCCAGTACGCTACGTGAGGTTTTCCCTCGTCGGTTCGCCACGCGAACAACGCAAAATCACCGTTGTTCATATCGAATCGACATCCCTCGAACGCTCCTGGAACGCCGTTGCGCGTCTGGCCAAGGGTTGCACCGAGAGATGATTCGAGGGGTTCGAGAAGATCGCGCCGAACACGTCTCAGAGACCAAGAATCGAACGACAATCGAAACCGCAGCGGACCCGCCACAACGCTCGGTTGTAGCCGAACGATTGTATCAATTCCGTTCTCGACGCTCATCTCACCCAAAATATAGATGAATACAAATCACGGCAACTATACGAACAGAACATGTTTGATTAGGATATATTTTAGATAGACATTAACAGAATTCACATTTAATCGGAATCACCGTTACATTGATAAGCTTGAATTCGTAAGGATTATTCATACCATGTCAATGGGTGCCTTTGACGAGGACGAGTACGAACGTCGTGAAGCGAAAAACGGTACCGTCGATGCGGATTTCGACGACGAACGGGTGAAGTACCGTGGAACACTCACGTATGACTCCGGTGACTCCACCGATGCACTGATCGATCAGTTCAAACAAATCAAGTCGAAATAGCGTCCTCAAGTTCCGCCAAACGTCGTGTGAGCAGAAGAATCGACACGCTCGTCACCGTTCCGACTGCCGCCACATGCGCGATGAGAACAGTTGCAAGTACCGACTGGTCCGGAAAAAACGGTAGCAAAACGAGCTGGAGAACACCAAACGAAATATTCTCGACATCGGCCCGACGGAGAGCCCGTGTCGTCGGTCTGTCGAACTGACCGCGGTAGTGATACGAGCGCCACAGCGCTGTTACGGAAGTCCACCAACCAGTTCCAATTCGATAGCAAACGTCCCAGAGGATAAGGAGCATCAGATAAACGACGATGATGGGCGGTTCGGGACCCATGAACTGCTCGATGAGACGCTCGTTATCGAAGACGAACAGGTAGGTTATGACCGCGATGAACGAGAGAACGCCAAGCACGACCTCTATGCTCGAACCGAACAGGAGTCGTCGATAGGTTTCAGGGATGGATTGTCCGCGAACGAGCGTGGAGATCCGGAGCATTTCGATACTACCAACAGCAGCGACGAAGACGGCTGCAGTGCCAACGGTCACCGCCGACCAGAGATCGTAATACCACGCTGCCAGCACGATACTCACCTCGAAAAATCCGATTTGGATGACGAGCGCAAGCGGTGTCGGAACATCAATGCCGGGGAGCGCGGCAACGATGCTTTCGTAGACCCACGTCTCACCGAACTCAATTTCGTCTCGTGTCATGTTTCACTACTCGCGCGCGTATAGCTCCTATCGAGTGTTTGTATCACCGCCTCTTCAAACGGCGTTAGTTCAGTTGGGATGAGCGATCTGATGCGGGTATCTGTTACCACGACCGGCGTTCTCACTCCACAGAGCAGTGGTTTCGCAACACTGGACGGGATATCCGTCACCATATCCACCCAGTAAGTAGACAGACGCAGCGAGTGAATCGGAACCGTAACAACGAGCGGTTGTCGTCCACTGGTAGCGCGCGCAATCCGCATGACAATCTCACGGTATGTCAGTACGTCCGGACCACCGATCTCGAACGTGTCGTCTGCGGTTTCCGGCACCGAAAGCACTCTCGTAAGATATTCGACAGCGTCATCAATGGAGATCGGCTGACATGGCGTCTGAATCCACGTCGAAACAACCATGATCGGAAACCGTTCTGTAAGCTGCCGGATGAGTTCGTAGCTCATGCTCCCACTACCAATGATGATCGCTGCCCGGAGTGTCGTCAGATCGTACGTGCCCGAGTCGAGGATACGCTCGACTTCTCGACGCGAGCGGAGGTGTCTCGACAGCCGATCGCCATTCGCGCCAAGTCCACCGAGATAGATGACACGCTCGATATCCGACTCGCTTGCCGCACGGGCGAAGTTGCGCGCTGCTCGACGATCACGTTCCTCGAACGAGGGGCCCGAATGCATAGAGTGAACGAGATAATACCCCGCATCAACTCCGGAAAGGGCATGCTCGAAGCTTCCCGGTTCGAGCAGATCACCCTGCTTTACTGTGACGCTTGCGGGACCGCTGTATCGGTCTCGATTGCGGACAAGTGCAACGACGTCGTGTCCCGCCTCAAGCAACGCTGGAATGAGATGACTGCCGACAAAACCAGTCGCACCCGTGACGAGTATGCGCATGCCTGAGCCATGGTTCCGCTTTGCATAAATCCCACTGCGTGCTCCGAATCTTTCCATCGTGAATTGTGCTGTGTACTGCCATTTTGTACGACAGATCCGGTAGCCCACTATCCGATAATAAATAAATTATATGATATGAAATATCACACAGTTGTAAGCGGATTTGCATTGTTCATTATCCAGAGATGAGGTGCCGTATCACACTGGATTTTTATACCGATGGAGAACAATCAGCGACCATAGACGCACCTCGGAGTCGGTCCTCTCTTCGAGGGAGCAATATCGCACACGCCAGAGCGTGTCTCTTCGAAATTGGAGTAAAACGAACGGAGCTCATCGACTGTGAATCCAACGCGCATCGAGAACGAATTCCCGGCCGCCACGTATCGCGGCGCACAGGAACAGGCCCTCTCTGACATTCGAGCAGCCTTCGAGGCTGGTAACGACATCGTGCTCGTGCGTGCTCCAACAGGGAGTGGAAAGTCGCTTCTCTCTCGTGCAATTGCTGGCTGCGCTCGTCGTCCGGGTGAAGCACGTCCGGAACAACCGACTGGTGCCTACTACACCACACCGCAAGTTTCACAGCTGGACGATGTCGCTAGTGATCCACTTCTCGAAGATCTGAGTGTGATCAATGGAAAAAGCAACTACTCGTGTATTCTTCCCGGTGAGACGACGACGCCCGTCGATCGCGCCCCGTGTGCTCGTGAGACCGGGTTCGATTGTCCCGTCAGACACCGTTGTCCGTATTTCTCAGATCGGGACCTCGCGGCGAGTCGTCAGATCGCTGCAATGACACTCGCGTACTTCATGCAAACTGCCGGCTCGGAGGTGTTTGGTCAGCGCGATGTTGTCGTCATCGACGAGGCACACGGACTCACCGAGTGGGCAGAGATGTACGCCACCATCGAACTTGGTCCCAAGACGGTTCCCGTCTGGGAGCGAACGCCAGCACCGAAAATCGCGGACGTGGAAGACGCTGCCGAGTATGCGGAGACGCTCGCTTCAGTCTGTGATCGTCGTCGACACGAACTACAACGCGAGCCTGAGATCAGTGCGGAGGAAACCGCCGTGCGCGATCGGTTGAGCGAACTCGTTCGGGATCTCACGTGGTTCGTCACCGATGCCCGCGACGCGGAGAGCGCAACCACGTGGGTCACAGATCAGCACGGTGGTGCAAAATCACCAGTGACGATCAAGCCGATGAATCCCGAACGATATCTCACGCATACGGTCTGGGATCGTGCTTCGACGTTCGCGCTCCTCTCTGCGACCATTCTGAACAAAGATGCCTTCTGTCGTGGGACGGGACTCGATCCGGACCGCGTAGCGCTCGTCGATGTCGAGCACACGTTCCCGGTCGAAAATCGTCCATTGTACGACGTGACACAGGGTAAGATGACCTACGAACAGCGTGATGAGACGCTTCCGAAGGTCGCCCGACTCCTCGTTCGTCTCATGAGTCACCATCCAGACGAGAAAGGTATCGTTCACTGTCACTCGTATACGATTCAGGAACGGCTCGCCGATCTGCTCTCTGAATCCGGAGTCGATTCCCGTGTCCGTACCCACGACCGACAGAACCGCGACGCCGTCCTCTCATCGTGGAAACGCGACGATTCGACGGTGTTTCTCTCCGTGAAAATGGAGGAAGCACTCGATCTGAAAGATGATCTCGCGCGCTGGCAGGTGCTCTGTAAAGCCCCATTCCCGAACACGCGCGATTCACGGGTCGCCCAACGATTGAAAGAAGGACTGTGGGGTTGGTACTACCGGAGCGCGCTTCGAACGGTCATCCAAGCCTGTGGCCGCGTGGTCCGATCACCGCAGGACTATGGCGCAACCTACCTCGCCGATTCCAGCCTCCTCGATCTGTTCGAACGCGCACGCCACGACGTGCCGCCGTGGTTTAAGGCACAAATCGACCGCATGACAACGCCGACCCTTCCAGCGTTCGATCCACAAGCGGCCGTCACAGACACCGAATCAACGCAACGCCAGCCACAATCAATCGATGATCATCCCTTGGGGGATGTCTGGAATGGGTGAATCGACGCGCGGCCAGAAACAGAGTGACCCGAAGCAAGCCAGGAGCCGTCGTCTATAAACCGAGAATCCGAAATATTATATTTGATATCATCGAGGAAGATAGTATGAGTGGTGAGCCCCTCCGGCGCGCGAGTCGCCGACTCGTGGACGCGAGTGAAACAGTCGAGAATGCGGCCATCAGCGAGCAGCTAGCAGCACTCGCTCGTCGGTGTCGATATCTCTCAGATAGCGATCCAGATACCGACCAGCTCGTCCAGCTCGAAACCACGATTCGTTCGACGAGCAGACACCTCGATGGAGACGTCGCCGTCACCGTTCGTCGAGCTGGTCAAGACGTTGTCGTCTACCGGGATCAGCGCTGAGCGACGCGTACTCAATTCGAGACACACCTCACGCCCATCTTCAGAGCGACAGGTATTTTATGTCGTATATCTGTTAGTGTTGTCGCTTTCGATCAGCGTTCGACCGCGTCGTCTGGCAGCACGTGCAGTCCTGTTCGGTGTTTCAGAACTGCTACAGTCTCTGCATCGGGGTCGAGGTAGGACGGACGAGCGATGGTTTTCGATTCGTAGGTTTCGGGATCGAGGACCTGAACAGCGTTGTCGTCTTCGACTGCAACGAGTGTCGTCTCTTCTGCGTCATCAACGTGGCCGAGACGGCGTGCGTCGGGGGCGATACCGTCCTCAGATGCGGCCTCGTATCGTTCTCCAGTCGTGAGGCGGTCTCCCTTGAGATTCCCGTGAACGCTTCGGACGAGCACTGGATCGTCGTCCTCAGGGTGGATAATCGTTCCAGCGGGATACGGCGGCAGTCGGACGGCGTAGGTGACTCGATACACCTCGTTTCCGTCCTCATCTTCCGTGATGAGCGTCCGTGAGTCTGTTACCCGACCACCGAACTCTCGCTGGATGCGATCAGCAATACCACGCCCCAGTCGGGTCGTCGAGAGGCGAATGTCGGCTCCTTCGGTCCCTTCGTCGATCTCGCTGATGAAGGCGTTACGGTCGCCAGTCGCCTCACGCTCTGCAACGAATTCGCGAGCAATTTCGATCGCACGAGTGGTTTCCTCGTCTGTCGGACTGCGGTCTTCGCCCCGAATCTGCACCGTGCTCGCGTAGTAATCACCCGCAATGCGCGAACAGCGGGTACACGTTTCGCGTGAGAATCGAACACGAACGTCGTGGTCGGCTTCGATCGGCGTCTCGCGGACGATTCCTGAGAAAAAACAGTGCATCACGACGGTGTTTTGATCGATCTGTTCCGGTTCGACCATCCACTGCACATCGTGGGCATCGACGTGAATACCGAGCGTTTCCGTGGTCTCTTCGATGGCGATGTCTGTATAGTCCTCTGCGCCCACATCGACCCACTGTTCACCGCGCTTGACAGCACCACAGCGAGCACAGATGCGGACAGTAAACTCATCAGGGGCGTCCACGAGGTCAAAATCGGCGAAGAAACACCCATTACAGAGCCGTGACCGACGACCGCTCGGATTTCCGGGGAGCGGCTCCTCACGTGGCTCAACCGAGTCGCCACAACGGGGACAGAATTCGCCAGAACTCATTGCCGACGGTAATGTGCCATCGTTTTTAAACCCATCACTCGCCGATTTTCGAGAATAGTGTAGTATCAGTAACAAGTTCTGACTGACACCTACTCGTTCTCCGAGTTGATGGGACGTACAGCCCCAGTGAAGACCGCTATGAGAGTGAGATGATCAACGATCGATATATCGATCTTACTCTGCTTTGTCCATACTGATCGAACGTTCGATCCCAGCGCCGTCTGTCTATTCGATACGGCAGTCGAAACGGTCATGTAGTCCCTCTGTTTCGTTACAGATGGTCTCGTTGCCTGCCTGAGATGGCAGGGCGAGACCGGGCCGGGCGCGTTATATTCGAGTGATGTATTCGGATCACCGAATGATCACTCGTTTTCCCTTCGAGTGTTGTCCAATCTTCTATCGTACAAGCGTGTGTTTTCATTCACACCGGTACAGCAGATGGCGCTGTTGAGCCAGTTGTGGAGGGCGGTGGAACTATGTCTGGTCGTGATATGGATCGAGTATGGATTCTGACATCGATCAATTTGGATCGCGCCGATCGACAGTATACGCTCACAACGGGGTCGTCACGACGAGTCAGCCACTCGCAGCGAGCGCAGGACTTCGTGTGCTTCGAGAAGGTGGCAATGCGTTCGATGCAGCCGTTGCGACAGCTGCCATGTTGAACGTCGTCGAGCCCACGAGTACGGGGCTCGGGGGTGATGTGTTCATGCTGTACCGGACTGCCGATGGCTCGGTTGGTGGAATGCGATCGTGTGGTGGTGCACCAGCTGGGGCGACTCGTGAGCGCGTACGAGAAGCGCTCGGGAACGAGCGGGGTGTCGCTCCAGAGGAGGCGACGATGCCCGAACGTGGCCCGCACACGGTGACAGTCCCGGGAACAGCCCGCGGATGGGAGTTGACAGTCGAACGATTCGGTCGGCGGTCATTTGCCGAAGTCCTCCAGCCAGCCATTCAGTCCGCTATCGACGGCTATCCTGTGAGTGAAGTCATTGCGAGCGCGTGGACGCACGCTGAAACGCTGTTCGAGCGTGCTAACGCTCGCTCGGCGTATCTCGTCGGCGGGAAGCGCGCACCGCGAGCTGGCGAGACAGTGACACTTCCTGAACTGGGATCCTCGCTGCAAACGATCGCCGAAAGGGGTGCAGACGCCGTCTACGAAGGTCCGATCGCCGACGCAATCGTTACCGAAGTGCAGGATGCGGGTGGATTTCTCACGATGGATGACCTCGCTGCCTTCGAACCTGAGCTCCTCACACCGGTGAGTGCGTCGTACAACGGAGTTGAGGTGTACGAACTCCCACCGAACAATCAAGGACTGATCGCCCTCGAAGCGCTCACCATTGCAGAAGAACTCGGCGCAGGCGACTGTGAGTATACGAGTGCTGAGCGCGTTCACCGGTTCGCCGAAGCGACGAAACTCGCGTTCCACGACGGACACCGCTACATCACCGATCCCGCGTACGAGGAGATCCCACCGCTCGCCTCAACCGCGTACGGGCGCAAGCGGGCACAACAAGTCGGTGAGAAAGCTGGAGAGTTCACATTCGGTGTTCCCGATGCGCACGCAGAAGACGCGGACACGGTTCTCTTGTGTGTCGCCGACAACGCTGGCAACGTCGTTTCCTATATCAACTCTCGTTTCGCTGGCTTCGGCAGTGGTCTCGTCGCTGGTGATACTGGCATTGCACTCCAGAATCGAGGAAGCTCGTTCTCGCTCAATCCCGAACATCCGAATCGCCTCGAACCCGAAAAGCGTCCGTTCCACACGCTCATTCCGGGACTTCTCGAATTCGGTCCCGACGATTGGGCCGCATTCGGAGTGATGGGTGGGTATATGCAGCCACAGGGACACGTACAGGTTGTCTCCAATCTCGTCGACTACGACCATTCCTTACAAGCGGCGCTTGACGCGCCACGCTGGCGCTACCGCGAGAACGGACGGCTGGCCGTCGAAACACGCATTCCAGAACGCATCCAACACGGTCTCGTTCGGCGCGGTCACGACCTCTCTATCCTCTCACCGATCATGTTCGGTGGGGCACAAATCGCCCGAAATAACCACGGAACACTCTCTGCGGCGACCGAACCGCGAAAAGATGGGAACGCAGTCGGGTACTGACGGACAGATTCGATAGGAGTAGATATCTCGTATCACTCGCGTGATAGCAGCACACACAGCGGTGAATCTATATGTTTCTGACCGCGTAGTCAGGGTATGCAGTGGAAATCGGACTGGGGACTGCGTGGGCGGATGCTGCTCACGATGTTCCTATTGTTCGCCGTCTACATCGTGTTCATTGGGGTGCTGCTAAGGTACATTGGTCCATTAACCATCCTCATCGTGATCCCGTTCTTGATTGGTCAGCTCTTCTTCAGTGATAAGCTCGCGCTCTACAGCATGGGTGCACACGAAGTGAGCGAGGAGGAGTATCCCGAACTTCACGCGGCGGTCGCTCGGCTCTCTCAGCAGGCTGACCTTCCCAAGCCGACGGTCGCGGTTTCGGACTCTCGCGTTCCGAACGCGTTCGCAACTGGTCGCTCGCAGGATAGCTCGACTGTCTGCGTGACGACGGGCATCATGAACACATTGACAAAAGAGGAGCTGGAGGGTGTGCTGGCGCACGAACTCGCACACGTCAAGAATCGAGACGTGATGGTGATGACGCTCGCTTCGTTCATCGCAACGATCGCGCTCTTCGTCGTCCGCTGGGGCTGGTTGTTCGCCGGTGGCGATGACGAGCAAGGTGGTGGTGCCCTCGTCGCTATTGTTGGGTCACTCATCGCCTGGATCGTCTCGTTTTTCTTGCTCCGGGCGCTTTCGCGCTACCGCGAGTACGCTGCCGATCGTGGTGGAGCCGTCATCACGGGTAACCCGAGCGCGCTCGCCTCGGCACTCATGAAGATCTCGGGACGGATGGACAAGGTTCCCGAAAGGGACCTCCGCGAGCAGTCCGAGATGAGCGCATTCTACATCATCCCGATCAAAAGTGGCGTCGTTGGACGTCTGTTCAGCACCCATCCCAGTACGGAACAGCGAGTCGAACGACTCCGCGAGATGGAACGGGAAATGCAGTTCGCGTGAGTTGAAAGCGTCCGATTGAGTAGCTCACTGTTCGTTGGCTCATACCCTTCAAGTGGGTGAGATGATCCGCGTAATTCGTAGAATGCCTGCCTAAACAGTTGGCACGAAGACGGTCAGTACACCTATTACTGAGACGGCGGACTTTTTTCATACAGATTCCGCCGGATACGATAGTTCGATGACGACGTACTACTTCATCAGCGACCTGCACATCGGTGGCGACGAGCAACTCCGTGAGATTCAGTTCGAGGCGGAGTTACTCGACTTTCTTCAGCACCTCGAAACGGTCGACGAAGACGCCGAGTTGATCATCAACGGTGATACATTCGGTCTCTGGGAGTTCACTGAACTCGACGGGATGGCGAAGTTTGATGCGCTTCTCGAACGTTACCCGGAGCTATTCGAGCAACTTCGGGCAACGGGTGCTGAGCTCCCGATCACGATCATTCCCGGCAATCACGATTACGAACTGGCGGCTCACGACGAGTACGTCGACCGGCTCGCCGCGTGGAACGTTACGCTCGAACAGGACGTCGTCATCAGACGATCCGTTGGTGAGCAGGAGCTCTGGATCGAACACGGGATGCAAGAGGACAAGAACAACCGGTGTCCGGATTTCGGCAATCCATACGCAAATCCGCTCGGATACTTCGTGAATCGTCACTTCACGAGCAAGGCCGGCCAGTTATCCGGCCGTGGCCGATACAACTGGCTCAAGGACATCCAGTCAGTGACGCCGATGGAGCTGATTCCCGAGTGGCTCATCTCGAACTACTTCTACAGAGAGATGAACCCGATGCTGCGCTACGCTGCACTCCCCTTTCTGCTCATGTTCAACGTGAGCATACTGTACCTGTTCCTGATTCTCATCGACATGACGGGGATCTGGTCGACACCAATACTCGTTGTTCACGATGTATTGGGACAGCTCGGTATCGTCGGATCCCTCATCGATACAGTCATCGCGGTCAACCTTGCGATCGTTACGCTGCTGGCCATCGTTGCGGTCCCACTGTACGTGTACGTCCGTGACATCCGGACGACGCTCAGTCGGTTCGGTCTTCTCGCTACTCCAGACCACGCTGATCCCTATCTCGATCGCGCACAAGCGGTGTTCAGAGAACATCCCACCGTCGCTGCGTTCATCTACGGGCACACCCATCAGGTATCGTTCCGTCGGGTCGACGATCGGGCAGTCATCAACACAGGGACGTGGCTCAAGCGATTCACCCCGACATCCGCTCGGCTCGGTCTTCTGCCGACAGTCTTTCACCCATCGTTCAGACTGAGCTACTTTCGAATCACTGCCGAGAACGGGACGGTCGTCGTTGAGTACGACGAAGTTGATAAACCGAATCCGTCGGAGCTGTCGCTGCTCGAACGACTCGTCTCGAAGCGACCCAAACGACAATCAGAGATTCCCGATCGGTCAGTTATCGATCGATGAATCATACATTCGGTGTGTACATTCTAGAGAGACAGTACTATCTCTCGTCCCGACCGCGGTTCGGGATGGATTTTGAACAGCTGGAAATGCACTAGATGATAGAAAATCGCAAGCCCCACTGTCTCCATGGTGGCATATGGGCATCATGGATTCGCTTCGGCAGGCGCTTGGCCTCAGTGCCGAGACGGACGCGACACGCGCTGCCGATCCCGATGATCTGTTCGGAATGAGCACGGCTTACATGACGATGGAAGCTGAGCTTGGCTATCGACCAACCGGTGAAGCAGCGCTCTGCTTTTCGAACGTCGACAGCACGGCTTTCGAGTCAGCACAGCGGGAGGTCGAACGCATACTCGAAGCAGGGAAAGAAGAGACCGGAACCGAAGCGAGGGTCAACACGGACTCACACGGCTATCAATGGGTCGTTCTCGAAGATCCCGACTTCGAAGATCTCATCACGAGCCTCCACTTCGCTGCGGACACGTTCATCGAGGAAGGATTCGGAAGCCGACTGCTCGCTGCCCTGTTTGCCTTCGAAAAGACAGACCAAACCGCATACTGGGTCTACTCGTTCCGGCGGGGAGCGTACTACCCGTTCGCCCCGCAACCGAGGAACGAACGCGATTCGAGCGCAGAATTCAAGCTCGAAAGCGTTCTTGACGGCGAACTCGAAGTCGAAGACGAAAAGGAGTACTGGTACCCGCTCTGGCCCGATGGAAACGGTGATCCGTGGGAGTAAGCGAGTAGCGCATCTGCGATGCAGACGTAATTCAGACGCGAACTGTGCGTCTGTTAAGCTTTATTCGCCGAACGTCTCTTCGAATCGGAACACTCCGTCTCGCTGGACAACAGTACCATCTACTTCGATAGACGAGTTCTGACTCATACCCACGAGCATATCAGCGTGTGTGGCGCTCTCGTTGAACTCACGGTCGTCAGGAACACACTCTTCTAAGGCATTTCCGAGTGCGATGTTCCTTTCACCTTCGTCTCAAAGGCGCCACTCACGAGCCGCGAATGCAGACCTCGATATTCATTCTAACCATCATGTCTCATGATCACATTCACGATCCTTCTCACGGTTTCACTTTCACTTAGGTGTTAACGAGTTTTTATATGCGATGGAGTGCAACCGATAGCCATGGCAGTTGATTTAGAGAATCTCCCGGGTGTCGGGCCGGCTACAGCAGAGAAATTGCAGGACAACGGTTTCGATTCGTTTCAGGGAATCGCGGTCGCCAGCCCGTCTGAGCTGTCGAACACCGCTGATGTTGGCGAGAGCACTGCTCACGACATCATTCAAGCCGCGCGCGAGGAAGCGGATATCGGCGGGTTCGAGACGGGTGCGACAGTGCTTCAACGGCGTGAGCGAATCGGGAAGCTAGAGACACGCGTACCGGAAGTGGACGAGATGCTCGGCGGCGGTGTCGAGACACAATCGATCTCCGAAGTGTACGGCGAGTTCGGAGCTGGCAAGTCACAGATCACCCACCAGCTTTCTGTGAACGTCCAGCTTCCACCGGAAGTGGGTGGACTGGGTGGCAGCGCGGTCTTTGTTGACTCTGAAGACACGTTCCGCCCCGAGCGCATCGACGAGATGATTCGGGGGCTGGACGATGAAGCAATCGCTGCTGCGATGGAGGACCGAGAGATCGAAGGCGGTCCGAACGACGAAGACGCGCTCAAAGAACTCGTCCAGTCGTTCCTCGATCACATTCACGTTGCAAAGGCGTTCAATTCGAACCATCAGATCCTGCTTGCAGAGAAGACCAAGGAGATCGCAAGCGAGCACGAAGATAGCGAGTACCCCGTTCGGTTGGTGTGTGTCGATTCGCTCACGGCACACTTCAGGGCAGAGTACATCGGGCGTGGTGAACTTGCTAACCGCCAGCAGAAGCTCAACCAACATCTTCACGACCTCGACCGGGTCGGGAACCTCTACAACGCCGCCGTGATCGTGACGAATCAGGTGCAGTCGAATCCTGATGCCTTCTTCGGTGATCCGACGAAACCGATCGGCGGGAACATCCTCGGTCACAAATCCACCTTCCGTGTCTACCTCCGCAAGTCAAAGGCAAACAAGCGCATTGTCAAACTAGTCGACGCACCAAATCTCCCAGACGGTGAGGCTGTCATGCGCGTAGAAGGAGCAGGACTCAAACCGGAGTAAACAAACGATACTCACGCTCTGTTGCTTACTTTCGAATCCCCTCTGTTTCGGGATGGTCGGTATCGAACGTCTGTGACATCTTCTTGAAGTACGAATCACCCGTGATTCGGTGGAGCTTTCGTAACTGAAGGATGTGCATCGCGTGGTAGAACGCATTACCACGATACCCCTGATTGAGTGCGTACCAACTCACCTCACCAGGAACTCGGTACTGTTCGAGATAGTGTTTGACAGTGGTGGTCGCTGCCTCCACGAGAGCTCTACTCTCGTCAGATTTCGTCAACAGCCAGTACTCGTACAGGCCCCAAAGTCCAGTGAGATATCCGTTGAGTACGTGCGTCGGTGGGTCGTGTGGATACTCCTCGAACCAAAGATAATTATCGTCATCGACCATCGCAACCCACGGTCCATCTGTCGAACGCTTGAGCTGTTTGAAACTTTCGTAGATGCTATCAGCAATACGACGGTATTTCTCGTTTCCGGTCGCTTCGTGGAGTCTGAGATAGGCAGAAAGCGACGTTCCTTGCGACAACGCCGAGTACCACGGCGGCTTCAGCGTTACACCAGCGCCGCCCTTTTTCAGCGTATACGGGAAGTACAGCGCGCCATCGCTCCGGTCGGCGATGTCCATATATGCCTGTGAGATCTCCGTTGCTTTATCGAGATAGGGCTCCCGTTCGAATTCCCGATAGCAGAACAAGAGTTTCATTATCGATCGTGAAGTTCGAACTGGCATGTGGCCCCGCTCACCATCGACCGTCGCCATCCGAAGGTTGGGAAGTGTGTCCGCCTTCGATGCGTCGATCCGGCAGTACGGCTCCATCCAACGATTAACAAATATCGTTGGCCGCTCCTCAAACGGAACCTCCTGAAGCGAAAACTGCTGGCGATGAACCGACACGCCACCAACCTCAACCATCGATTCGTCTGGCGTTTGAGTGCCTGACGTCGTCGTCTGATTCCCAGACGATGCCGTGGTCGGTTGTTTCGTCGGTGTCGCTGTCTGCGTCGTCGTTGTTGCTGTTCTCCCGTTTGTTTGTACACTCGTCTGCTTCGTCGCTGAGCTCCCTTCATTACTCAGAGCACCACACCCTGCAAGACCTGTCGTGAGCAAGAGAGCAAACGTTCGCCGCTTCATAGATGAAGATTTCATATGAATTGTTATCTTTGATTTCAATAAAGAGACTATTTACGCCGATAACTACTCGATTTACTCATAACATGTCACTCATTGATACAATATGATGTCTGCCTATCATTGGTCAAAACGCCCTTTGCCGGTCGTATAGGCTTTGTGGCCTATCGACGACGCAGACATATCGATACGTACAGCTATTGACTGACGATTTGTTAATTTATATGAAAAACAATACTGCTATTCAGTTTTTGTTGTGTCGAGTTCGATATCGTCGTTGTAGATTTTTGCCCCGTCCTGTGCGACTTTCTCAGCGAGGACAGCACATTTGATCCGCATCGGACTAATTTCGACTCCAAGCATATCGACCACATCGTCACGGTCCAGTTCCTGAAGTTCATCGAGTGTGAGTCCTTGGAGTTTTTCAGTCAGCAGCGAGGCGCTGGCTTGACTGATCGCACAACCTTCACCCGAAAAGGCAACGTACTCGATCGTCTCGTCGTCTGCGAGTTGTACGTCCATCCGGATGGTGTCGCCACAGGTCGGATTCTCGCCAGTGTGTGAGAAGGTGGGATCCTCGAGCTTCCCGTAGTTACGGGGGTTCTTGTAGTGATCGAGAATCTGCTGGCGATACATGTCGGAGCCCAGTCCCATTGTTGTCGTCGATAGGATGTTGTGCCAGAAAAGCGTATCGCGCCCTCTCGGATGGTGCCCGTTCACACACCTCGATGATGGAAACGGCAAGCCTGAACGAGCAGCAGAGATCGATTGTGACTCAAAATCAGAGATAGCGTGGCGCCTCAGCTAAAGATCGACCGCGCAGCGTCGACTCCTTCGATGAGTTTGTCGATCTCTTCACGGGTGTTGTAGAGATAGAACGATGCTCGCGCAGAGGCGGCAATTCCGAGTTTGTCGTGGAGTGGTTGGGTGCAGTGGTCACCAGCACGAATGGCAACTGCGTAGTCGTTGAGGATGCTCGAAAGGTCGTGTGCGTGGACTGAATCGAGGTTGAACGAAACCAGCCCGCTTCGATCTGCTCCCGGTGGCCCGTACACTGTGACATCATCGGCTGCGGTGAGCTCCTCGTAGGCGTATTCGGCTAGTGCTTCTTCGTGGCGTTGGATGCGTTCCATGCCAATCTCATCGAGATAGTCACACGCCGCAGCGAGTGCGATGCCTTGCGAGATGACCGGGGTGCCAGCCTCGAATTTCAACGGTAGTTCTTCCCACGTCGAGTCCTCGTAGGTGACCTTCCGAATCATCATCCCACCGTAGAGGTATGGCTGCATCTCTTCGAGGATCGCATGCTTGCCGTAGAGGACGCCGACACCTGTCGGACCACACATCTTGTGTCCGGAGAAGGCAAAGAAGTCGGCGTCAATCTCCGTGACATCGACTGGTCGATTCGGGGCAGACTGTGCGCCATCGACGAACAGGTACGCACCGTGATCGTGTGCGATGTCGGCGAGTTCTGAGATCGGGGTAACGGTCCCGAGCGTGTTCGAGACGTGAACAGCACTCACCATCTTCGTATCATCGGTGATCAGCTCGCGCGCGTGATCCATATCGAGATAGCCGTTCTCGTCGATACGGATGTACTTCACCTCGGCACCAGTTCGTTTTCCGATCTGCTGCCACGTGACCAGCGAGGCGTGGTGTTCCATCTCGGTCGTGACAATCTCATCGCCAGGACCAAGTTCGGCTAACCCCCACGCGTAGGCCACGAGATTCACGGCCTCAGTCGTATTCTTCGTGAAGATGATCTCTTCACCATCCGACGCGCCGATGAACTCTGCAACGCGATCGTGGGCGTCCTCGTAGGCAATCGAGGCCTCTTGGCTCAGCTGATGGATGCCACGCTCGACGTTCGAGTTATACGTTCGATAGTACTCGGTGATGGTGTCGATGACCTGCTCTGGAGTTTGGCTGGTCGCGGCGTTGTCGAGATACACGAGCTGTGAGCCGTTGATTTCTCGTTCGAGGATCGGGAAGTCCTCTCGTATGCGCTCTGTGTCCAGCGGATCTGTGACGGACGCTTCCATTACTCGAAACGACGAGCCGAAGACAGAACACTTCTTCGGTCGGGTCATGACAGACACACACATTCGACATCAGTAGACGGGGATATCGGACGATTTAGCCTTATTTTGGGAGCAATGTCCGATCGAGTTCGACACCGAGTCCGGGGTCGTCGGGTGCAGTAATGACGCCGTCGTCGTGATCGATCGTTTCTGTGAGGAGAAAATCACGCACATCTGGTGTCCACGGGGGGTCGATCGAGAACTCACACCACGCACTTTGGGCGGCGGTCATTACGTGGAGATTGGCGACGAAGCCGAGACCGTTCGTCCACGTATGCGGAACGAACTCAACGCCGTGTTGGCGGGCCATCGCGGCTGTGTCGGTGGCTCGCTTGATGCCCGTCGCGAGCGCGGCGTCGGGTTGGAGGATATCGAGCGATCCGTGCGCGAGGAATTCTCGGAGCTGCCAGTGACCGTTGTTGAACTCGCCTCCAGCGATCGGAACATCGGTCGCTTCGCGGAGTCGGGCATAGCCCTCGAAATCGTGACGCGGGAGAGGTTCTTCGAGCCACGCAACGTTGCCAATCTCTTCTAACTCCCGAGCGAACGCTAGCGCTTCAGAAAATGTCCATCGCGCTTCGTGTTCCATGACGCGGACGGCCCACCCCTTGTTCGCATCGACCATCAGGGTTAGCTCCGGAAACGCCTCGCGCACTTCCCGAACAACGTCGATGTGTTCGGGGCATGTGACCCGCAGCTTTACTGCTTCAAATCCCTCACTAATGCGCTCTTCAATGGATGCGATACGTTCGTCTGCGTCGATCACCGCGCCCGTACTGGCGTAGACTGGAATCTCGCGCTGCTCTGCGCCCAAAAGCTCGTAAACGGGTTTACCCGCGTCTTTGCCGATGATGTCCCACAGCGCGTGCTCTATGTGCCACGGCCGCGGTCCGATGAGATTGACGCTTTCGAGTTTTCGAAGGATCCCATCGACGTTGTGGGGATCTTCACCGAGCAGGAAATACGACAGCGCATTCTCGTAGTCGATTCCACCCGCAAAACTCGGGCTGGCGGCGATTCCCGTTATCCCAGCATCCGTCTCGATCTCGAACAACTCGACTTCGTGGGTGGTCTGTGGGTAGCCCGGAATCCACGTCGGACGAAACGATTCTCCGATCTCGTGATTGAGGTGATACTGGCTGACACCGGTGATCTGCATGCCAGCAGGCGGGCGGGTAGCGGGAAATATCTTTGGTCATGGCAGTACTAGACAATATACTTCTTCTAAAATGTTAGACGACAGATAGCCAGAGAGGATCGGTCTGTGTGGGATCAAATGGGATGGCTTCGATACGGGCGATCGCTGCACGAACGTCGCCTCCAGACATGGACTGTGGAGCGACGAACACAGGGACCTTAGCTTCACGACTTCCGAAATATTTTACATCGGTTGAGAGGATAGCGTAATCTTCGTATTCAGCGTAGTTGGTGATTGCGTCGTCGGTGGCTTCTGGACCGAGCGTTGCCACATCGTGGCCATCACCACGAAGTGCAGAGACATATTCTTCCGGTACGTTTGTATCAGCAAGAATCTTCATGGGCCGTCAATCGGCCCGTCTGCCGGTTTCTGCAGCACCGTTCTCAGCTCGTTCGAGGATCTCCCATGTCTGTTGTTTACCTTCTCGGCGAGCAACATCGATCTCACGTTCACGTTCAGAGAGGGCAGCGCGGTGCTCGTAGTAGTAAGCAAGGGCGTAGAAAAGATTCGTCATTGATATATCATATTCACCAGCGACGATATGGGGGTCCTCGCCATTGTCAATGACGCGCTGCTTGACGTCAAAAACCGTAATCCGGGTCCCCTGAATGCGAGGATCGCCGGATCGGATATCATCATCGTGGACAATGACTGTCATGGTGTAGCAATAGCGCGTGTTTACTTTTAAGACTTCGGAGGGGATCAGTTCATAAAACCGGTTCTGAGCTCCTGTCGTCAGTCATCTCCACAGGCGTTACGATATCACTACGATGTGATACAATATGATAATAAGTGCCCGGGGTGGGCTCCGAACCCACGATCTCCGCATATCCCAGGTACGAGGCGTCGGCATAGCCTCAGGGATGCGTTTGGTACCGCACGGTCTCGTGACCCTATGAGTGCGGCGCTATGTCCAGCTAAGCCACCCGGGCTCATTTCCTCGTATCACACACCCACTCATTAACCTTCTCATGTCGTTCGGTGGGCTCTATTCTCGTCCGGTCACCTTCCGGATACAGGTCGAACCGAACGGGCCGTGTTCTCCAGCCTCCAATCGCATGAAGTAGCCGGTTGAAAGCTGCGATCCACACCGTCGGCACGTGAAATCACCGTCCTTCGTGATGACTTCACTCTGAAATTGAAGAAATCTTCCACCAACGGGTTTGACCGTTGCCCCATCGCGTTCGATGATACCGCGTGCTTGAGCTGTTTCGAGAATAGCTCGCGTCGTAGCGGGGTGAGTCGTGATGGTCTCTAACCGATCGATGGTTTCTGCTAAGGATAGTTCGGCGTGTTCGAGCCGTTCGAGTAACTGCACGCCAAGCTCGATCGGATCGTCGCTCACGCAGCCCCGTACTACCCACGAACGAATAATGGTTGGTATCCACGAGGTGTCTACTCAAAAATTCGATCATCACACAGCGAGATGGTTGAGAGTACCCGTGGTCACCAAAACGTGTCCGAGCAGTCGTACACGACTCCGTGCTGTGGACAGACGTATTTGCAGTGACGGTGAATCATCGGTTCTGCACAGAGCGGACACGGTCGTCCCCCTTCGGTCATACGAGTCGTACGGGTCGAAGACGATCGAGCATTTCGATTGCTGCTGGATTGGATTTCAATTCGAATCAACCATTCCGAGCTCGCAGCTTACTCTGTCCGATTCGGTCGCTTCTCAATCAACACTCGGACCAGCCACAGCTTTCGCAGGTCTTGCAGCCTTCGCTGAAGTACAGCGTCATTGACCCACAGTCTGGACATTCTGGGCTTTCTCCGGCGTCGATGAGTGATTGCGCATCCGCTTCCTCGTCGGTGTCCTCATTATCGCCGTCACTGTCCTCAATTTCTGGCGCGTCATCCCTTTCGACATCCACATCGACTTCTGCGACCTCGGTGAGGTTCTGTTGTTGTGGATACGGTCTGTTGATCTCATCATCGAGATACCGTCGCATTGCGACACCGATCGCATCAGGGATGGAGTTGATCTGTTCGCCCTTATCCCACGCGACCTTCGGACTCCGGATACCCTGAAGATCTTCGGCGATTTCGTATGGATCGACGCCGGAACGCAGCGCGTAGCTGATGGTTTTTGCCAACCCTTCAGTGAACGAAGCTGTGAAGCCACCAGAGTTCCCGATCGTCGCAAAGAGTTCGAATGGCTCGTTGTGCTCGTCCTCGTTGATATTGACGTACATCTTCCCGTAGCCAGTATCAATGCGCTGTGTTACGCCGTACAGCACGTCTGGACGTGGTCGCTCTCGTGCGTACGCACCGCCAGTCCGGCCTTTCACCACGTTCTCGATATCCATTTCGAGGTCGGCTTGGACTGCTTCGTTTCCGAGGAACGACTCAACGTCACCGAACACCTCATGTATCCGTTCGACGATGGCTGTTGCCGCCTCGCTTTCGTCGGTGAAGTCGGCGTTCTCGGCGCGAGTCGTCAGCACCTGCTTCGAGCGCGTTCCATCGCGGTAATACGTGACTCCTTTCCCGCCATGGTTGTAGATGTACTCGAATACCTCCCTTGCGTCCTCCATTGTGGAGTCGTTCGGCGCGTTGACCGTCTTTGAAATGGAGGAATCAACACCGTGTTGACAGGCACACTGGACAGCAGCGTGCTCTTTTGCTGTTATATCGGACGTGACGACGAACAGTTCACTGATGGCATCTGGAACTGTCGAGAGCGAAGCGACTCCATCAAATTCGTTTTTCGCCATCTGCTCTTTCGCTTCGTCCTTGACGACTTTGACGTCGATATCGTTCGCCTCCAGCACCCGGAGGAAGTAATCGTCGAACTCGACGAGCATCTCATCGCCCTGCACGTCGTCGGAGACGTTCTTGTAGTAGGCGACGTTGTAGATCGGCTCACAGCCACCCGTCGTGTTTCCGAGCATCGAAGTGGTGCCTGTCGGTGCAATCGTCACTGTGTTGTGGTTTCTGACCGAGAAGCCCTCGTCCCACTCATCCGCAGAGAGTCCCGTTTGGTGCTCGAACCATTCGCGGTACTCAGTTGGAGCGGCGTACTTCGAGTCCGACCAGTCGTTGAAGTTTCCTCGTTCGAGCGCGAGTTCGTGTGAGGCCCACTTCGACTGGTGGTTGATATGCACCATGATCTGGCGGGCTACCTCGTTGCCCACGTCAGAACCGTAGCGGATACCAAGCTGGATGTACAGCTGTGCCAGACCCATGATCCCGAGACCGATCTTTCGCATGTCCCGGACCTTCTGTTCGATTTCTCGAACCGGGAAGTCAGACATCGTGACGACGTTTTCGAGGAAACGCGTCCCGAGTTCGATGCGGCGGTCGAACGCTTCCATGTCGATGGCTTCTTCGAGGTAGGCCTCGATTGCATCCTCTCGGGAGTCGTATTCGTCTTCGTGTTCGCCGGACCACACCCGCCAATCGGGCGCATCGAACGCAGCAAGGGTAGAGAGATTGATGTGTCCGAGGTTACAGGCCTCGTACTCCTCCAACGGTTGTTCACCGCAGGGGTTTGTTGCCAGAATTTCATGATCAGGGTGTTCCTCGACATCGAACGAGTGTTCCTTGTTCACCCGTTCGAGATAGATCACGCCCGGTTCACCGTTCTCGTGTGCTCCTTCGATGATACGCTCCCAGATAATCTCGGCGGGAATCGTGAGTGGTTCTCCGATTTCAATGTGATCTTCGAGATCGTACCGGCCGTACATTTCCTTCGTCTCGGCGGTAGCGATGTGTGGATCACCTGTGCGTGGATTGGTGAACGTGAACTCCTCACCCGCGTACAGTGCCTCCATGAAGCCGTCGGTAACGCCGACAGAAATATTGAAGTTCGAAAGGTGCCCTTCGACAGCGTTGCGGAGATGCTTTGGAACACGGCCATCGTCATCGATGAGACCGCGTGCCTCTTCGAGAGCATCGCCAAAGGAAGTGTATGTGTAGTCGTCCGGATCGTTCAGGCGAAGACAGTGAGCCAAGGAGACGTCCTTGTTTTTCGAGTGAATGAACTCGATCACGTCCGGGTGAGAGACGCGCATGACACCCATCTGCGCGCCGCGTCGAGTTCCCCCTTGGGCGATCGTCTCACAGAGCTGATCGTACGTTCGCATGAACGTGATCGGGCCGGATGCGATTCCACCAGTTGAACCGACCGGGTCGCCGTAGGGCCGAAGCTGCCAGAAAGCGTATCCGCACCCACCGCCGCTCTGGAAGACCTCTGCAGCATTTTTCGCTGTTTCGTGGATATTCGTCAAATCATCATCCGGAGACATAACGAAACAAGCCGACAACTGCTGGAGTTCGTCGCCAGCGTTCATTATTGTCGGAGAGTTCGGAATGAACGAGAGGTGCTCCATTAACGCCTGAAACTCTGTGGCGACCTGTTCGACGTGGTCACGAATTTCATCGGGAAGGTCGGGGACGACAGTTTCGAAGGCGAACTTGTTGACAGTGTGGACCGAGAGTGTGGCCTCTCTGTCATCGTCCACAGAGGTCCCTGCTCCAAACACCTCACTAGCAAGTTCGTCGCGGCGTGGATGATCTGGTTTCAGTTGCTCAGGGCGGACGGTGACCGCAACATCACGCCGCTCTGCTTCGAACACTGCTTCGGCGAGAGCGATGTTCTTTGCAACCCGCTCGAACAGGTCGTCCTGGGATTCGACAAGGGACCCGGTGGCGTCCTTGCGCAGGTAACGGGCGGGGAGAATATTTTGATACGCATTGTCGGTCATCCGGTCTTCGAGCAACTCTTCTTCGGTTCGTTTGATTGGAAGGGTAATCTCGTCCGCAGAGTGCTCTGGCTGGCTCATACTGATCTCCAAGGTGATTGTGCTGCGACTGGGTGGTCGTTTTGTCTTTGTGTCATCGATGACTGGCCAGTCCGATTGCTGGTCATTTCAACGCTACGGCTCGCAAGATACATGAAATCATGTTCACATGCGGCATTACGCCTATTCAGTTGCACGTGTTCTAGCCTCTTTGCAATCGTCCATAACGGTACTTAGACCGGAGTGAAAGTGAATATTCCGACGTAAAATCGATCGAGGAGGAGATTATTCGAGTGGAAACTATCGGGGGTTTAATCAGATAATCGATAGTTGAATTAAACGCCGATTGACGTTTTATCCCCGATGAAACCACACTTTCTATCAGAATGATTTAACTGGGATGGCGTTATGTCCGTACGCATGCACGGACTGATCGCAGCTCAGGCATTCACCGTCCCCGGCATTCTTGGCACACTAGTCGTCGTTGGAATCATCCTACTCATTGGCCGATTCCTGTTGAACATGGCGTTCAAAGTCGTCCTCATTGCAGCAATCATCGCTGGTGCTCTCTGGTTTCTGGGGGCAGAGTCACTCCTCTCGCTGTTTCTCGTGTGACTCACGTCCTGAACGGTTGTGGCACTGCGACCCCGAATTATAAACTGAATTACGTATTTTAACTCCGATTGTTTATATTAATCAATTGACTGTGTCGTTACTTCACAACCATCGCTGGTAACGATAACCGTGTGTTCCTTCTGGCTGACGAGCGTTCCTTCCTCCTCTTGAAGAACAGGATATCCGTGGACGACGTTCGCCTGCTTGAGTCGTCGGAGCGCCATTTCTGCACGGTTTACATCGAGCCAGCGGGTGGCAAACGGGAGCGTTTTGTAGGACTCTGTGATCTGATCGAGTGCTTGTCTCGCCTGTCGGTTTCGCACCGAGCGCTCGCGGTCGAGTCCGAAAATCTCCTCGGACGCTCCTTCATTGACTTTTCCGCTGCCGTCGGTGGCGAACGGCTCAACAGCGACAACATCGCCGACTTCAAGTTCAACACCAGAGTCAACAGCCCGGTTAGGGATGTTCGGTGGGACGTGTTGTTTCCAATGACCGAGTCCGTGGCCAGTGAGGTTTACGACCGGGTTGAAGCCGTATCCATCGATTACGTCCTCGATTTCAGCACCGATCATTCCGGTGTGCACGCCAGGTTCGATCGTTTCGAGCGCCGCATCGAGTGCTTCCTCGGGTGCTTCTTTCAGTTCCGGATTACCAGAGAGATCGACAGTGATCGCGGTGTCAGCAAGCCAGCCATCAATGTGAACCCCAATGTCGAGGTTAATCATCTCTTCGCCGAACGTGCTGTCGTCGTCGATCGATGGGGTTGCGTGCGCTGCCTCGTGGTCGATACTGATGTTGACAGGAAACGCCGGCTCTCCTCCCAGCTCCCGTATTTTGTTCTCTGCCCACTCGGCTACGTCGAGGTGGCTCGCTCCAACTTCGACACGCTCTGTGGTTGCATCGCGTACCTCTGCGAGAATGCGGCCTGCCTCGCGGTGTTTCTCGTATTTTTCGGTCGTGAGATTGGCGTCGCTCATATTCTTCATCCGTTCGATTGGAAGAAATGCGTTGTGCTCTCTTCCGGAGGATATCACTCAGTCTTGCTCGTCTGCATTGCTTCTGTGTTGAACGCGCTACCAGTAATGCCATCGCGGTTCATGACGATGATACCGGCGAGTCCTCCAGTGAGCTCTTCGAATTCCTCAAGGGCAAGATCGGCTGCATCCTGTGGATCACGCCCGAGTTCGAGATGATCGACAGCACGTCGTGAGAGCGTCACGCGAGCGATATCTTCGCCCGCACCGGTTGCGCTTGCTCCGCCCGCGTGTGTGCAGTAGAACCCAGAACCAATCTGTGGAACGTCACCCACACGGCCTGCGAGCGCACACCAACGCCCTCCAGTCGAAGTGCAGGTTGCGATCTGATCACCGTCGGAGGCAACCGCGCCGACGGTGTCCGCTCCGCCGAACTTGTCTTGTATCCACTCCAGTTGGGCACGGGGAGTATCGGTTTCGAGCGTGTCGAGATCGGCCCATCGTTGCCGGGTGCGTTCGCTCTGGAGATCACATCCGGTCTCGATACCGAAATCGTCCGCGAGCGCGACGGCACGCTCGCCCGCGATGAGAACATGCGGGGTCGACTCCATAACAACGCGTGCGACTTCACACGCGTGTTCGACGCCGGGCATCGAGCAGGCCGCACCCGCTTCCCGATCGTCGGTCATCAATCCGGCGTCGGTCCGCACGATGCCATCGGATTGGATCGCACCACCGACGCCAGCGTTGAATCGTGGGGACGACTCCAGTTGCCGAACCGTCTCGATGACGGCATCTACTGGCGTTTCTTCTCGTCTACCAGCGGAGACAGCTGTATCGAGGACGGCTTGTCGCTCGTTCGGTTCGTCCACAGAGCCACCAGCTCCACCATGGGCGATAACGTGCATATCCGAGGTGCTCTTGCGGAGAATATAACGGCGGCTATCGATCAACGAAATTCAAGAGTTTCAATCACCGACCGAGATTACCCTGAACTGTCGAGTAGTGGGTACACTGCCCCGAGGAGCCCACCGTATACGATGTGGGGAACAAGACTCCCCGGCAACGCCAAGTTCGGGAACGGAGGTGCTTGCGCGAACCCGACAGACTGTAACCAGAATGGCATCACGAATCCAGCGGCAACGACCCAGAGTGCAGCTCCGTACACGATGCCAAGAGCGGCACTTGTCCACACGGTATCGGAGTATTGCGATAGCATCGGTAGCTGAACGATCACCACGAAGAGAAGACCGAGGACGACACTATGAAACAAGTGCGCTACCCATCCGATAGTACCACCTTCGAATCCGTAGAGACCAGGAATTGCACCATTGAGAATCGCGCTCTTCATCATCCAAATCATCGCACCCATGAGAACGCCACCGACGAGACCACCAACAGCGCCAGCTTCCCAGCCGCGGGTGCTGATATCACTCGAAACCTGTGCTTCTGTGTGAATGTCTGAACTCATACAGGAACGGATACTCCGTATCAATTGAAGAATGTGTGCCGAATGTGCGAGATAAACGCACATTCGTCCCACCCCACCGTGTACAAATGAGAGTACTAACCGGAGTCAAAATAAAATAAAACAGCGAAATTCGACAGTCTCAATTGTTCTGACATGTCATTGTTCGACGTTGGCCACGTCGGCCGTGATGATTCCGAAGCCGTCGGTAAGTGCAGTTTCGACGGACGTGGCGTCTGTTTCGACAGTGTGGACGCACACGTTGACCACGAGATCAACGCGGATATCGGTTGCAGTGGGCCGGAAACCAACCACGTCGAGCTGTTCGACCGAAGCGATGGGGGTAGCATCCGCGAGTACGTCCATCGCACCGGCAGCGAGATCACCTGCTGCACCACGGGGAACCCAGAGGGTGATTTCAGTGCTCGCCCTGACCACGGTGAGTGGGTCATGCATTGTCATACGTTCCCGCCGAGCCTCGAACTCGGTCTTCGGCCACGAAGCCGCGTGCTTTCCTCATACACCACGGGAGTGTCGGTTGAATCGTCTCTGCGTGATCGAAACACGTGGTCCGCGTAGTCGGCGGTCGATGACAGAACAAATCACTCAAGCCCTGCACCGACCGTTGGTGTCACGGCTCCGCCCTCAATGGATGTAGTACAAATATAACCAAACTGGAATGAGGAGCGGACCCGACAACGCGAACGCCTTACGCGGCGACCACGGATTCGGGCAGGGAATGCAGATGAGCGAAGGCCGACCCACGCTTTCCATATCCCGCCGGACAAGCGCCATCTCGAAGAGAGCGATTGCCGGAAGTGCCGGATGTACTGCTGATGGCTTCAGCGAGCGTCCGGTTGGTGGAAAGTGTAGTCAGCATTCATCTCACCTGCACGCGGTGTATCATTTCGTATAATCGCAATTATATTAGTCTTTCCGCAGGCATGGTATTCGATGACACCGGTCAAATACTGGGCAGGAAAAAAACAGACGGTCGTTTTCGTGCTACTGCTTTAGCTGCTCAGAGAACACAGAGAGTATGCGATCTCGGAATAGTAGATTCACGATACACACCACGAACAATGCAGTGGTAGTTGGTCTTCAGAGATGATCCACATCACGAATTACCAATTCTTGCTATCGATGAGTTGAGACGGTGTGATAACGTCCACATCTTTCTTTTTGACGTGGTCAACGACCTCTCTGAACTGATTCTCTGGTGTGCCACCATCACCAATAATGTGATAGGAGATAACGACTAGCTGGTTGGTCTTCTCGGCAACATCAACTGCTCGCCGAGCACCTCGGACGGATGGACCCTGCACACGTGAGATGAAACTCGGGTTGCTCGGGTGCTGTGCGTTGTTGGGGCAGGCGCCGAACAGATAGCCCGTCTCATAGAGTTCGTCGATGAGAGAGAGTGTCGTCGAGTTCACACGACTATTCGGGGCGACAAAGTGGCGTGCACCTTTCTTGAACCCCTTCACGTCAAGGTATCGTTTGACGTTCTGAAGAACTCGGCGCTGCTCCTGTTCTTTCAGATTCGGGAGGAGCTGACCTGCATGGCCCATCATGTCCCAGCTCGCTTTGCCCATCTCTTTCATCATTTGATCAGTCATCCGATCTTCTGAATTGATGGCATCGGGGATGATTCCGACCGCACCGGGCCATCCATTCTCTTTCAGAATCGGATAGGCTTTATTGTAAGCAGAGATGTGAGCGTCGTCGAACTGGAACATCACCTTACCCTTTTTGGGTTTGGGAATCTTGCGGAGATCGTCGATCAGCACCTGAAAGTCATTCTGATCAGTCAGCGGCCCGATTTGAATATTCACCTGCGAGACGCTGTCCATAGCGGGTTGTCCTTTGACACCCGTGTACCCAAGATCGAAGCGAACCCACCCGTCCAGTTCGAGCGGAATGTAGCGAGTCGCCGTGAGCATAGAGCTTTTCGCGGGGGCGATGACTTCTGCAGAGATCTTGATATCCTTCGGTTTGTTCACCTTCACCGCGAGCGAGAGATCGTGTTTGCTGAGATCGAGTGCCTTCGGATAAAACGACTTGAAGATCTTGGCGACAGGCTGTTTTGCGTTCTTCTTCGGTTCCAGAGCGAGTGACTGCTTTCCTTGAAATGAGTCTTGTTTCGCTACTTTGAACCTGCCGAAGCTGATGCCCCAGCGAGAACCGACATCGCCTTCGAAGTCGTCGACCGATGTTCCGGGGGCCTTCTTGTCTTCGTTTGATTTTTTATCTGTATTCTTATTGTTTTCAGTACCTGATGATTTAGTTTGGGAACCAGCACTGGTGCCAGTACCGTTCGTTGCTGTCGAAGTGCCGGGAGACGAGCTGTCGCCGCCCATGATTGATGAGCACCCGGCGAGCGACATCGTTCCGGCGGCTCCGAGCGTTGCGATAAATTTACGACGAGTCGATGGGGGCTGCATATAGACATCTGAACCAAATGCACCGGTCCTCATAATTATGCGGGTGCTAGCTGGCCCATATCACTCAACCATACTATTGATATATTCTGTCAGATTATGATACGAACTGAAACCGACCTCAACAATATAGTTCGCATTGTTGCTGGCGGATAGCGTCCTCTGATCTCGCCACCATAGATATTCTGTCGTTCTCTTGCGGTTGTGAATTATTTGGTGGTTCTTAAATAACAGTCATGTGGCGATTATACATCGTTGCAAACGGTTTCACGGGGGGATTGATACCGACACTCATCAAATCGGCTCAAGTTTCGGTACGGGTCGAGACTCAGACCAGCAAATCCCTCCGATCATGGTGTAATAGCAAAATCACAACAGATCGTATTTACTGCAATTCAATCAATGCGGCATTCGCGGGGATCACCGGATAGCCCAAGGAAAAAGAGAAACATGCCAAGTCCACCAAGACGGAGCACAGTCCCCTGAAACGGAATAAATGCGATGGCACCAGTGAATCCAAAGAGCGCAAAGAGACCAGGACCACAACTCGCACAGCCAGCAGCGAACAAGCCCGGAAGAATTCCACCAATATTTGCCAGACTACCCATCTGTAGCATCCGGAGTTGTGCGACCATATTCGTCAGTGCAATCCCAGTCAGCACCGCGTACAGAGCGTTCATCACGATTGGCATCCACCCGTAGTGGGCGATGGTGGTCTCAAAGTTGATCAAGAACATGTCTTCGACGTACGCAGAGGTGACCACGATTTCGGGCGATCTCATGAACATCTGTAGGACGCCCATGGATTGTGAGGCCAAGATGAGCACAACGAACGTAAGTGCACCCAATATCACCGCAAGGAGCGCTCGCAGTGCAGACTGAAACGGATAGAGGAGTGCTGCGAGTAAATCTTCGCCGAATCGTTCGAGACGATCCGTGCCGGTTCGTTTGAATACGCTGAAATAACTACTCATTGATGTGTTTTGTTACTGATTCAGAAATGCCTGAATTTGTTTTTGGAAGCTGGTGTATGGCTGTGCGCCTTTGAAGATTTGCTGTCGATCCGTTTTGGGATGATACAGCACGAATCCTGGGGTGTTGGCAAATCCCTCCTTCTTGCCGCGTTTTCGCTCTTTTTTAAGATCACTTTCAAGTTGCTTGCGGTTTGTTCGCATGCACTGGTCAACTGCACGCGCGTCAATCCCCTTAATCTTACGGGCGTATTTCAGGAGATTCTTCCGCGAGGACCACTCTCCACCATCTAGTTCTTGATGGTCAAATACAGTGTGGTGCCACTTCCAGAATAGGTCAAGATTTTTATCCTTTAACTTTCGCCAGATACATTTGGCCATCACTCCGGCAGTCCATGAGTGGTCGCCGTAATTCGGATATTGGAGAAAGGCAATATTGACCGTTCCATTGGCGATTTCGTTTCGAACGAGTTTTGGCAGGGCTCCGTGTTTGCCGAGTTCGAACTGTTTGCAGTACGAACATTGGTAGTCCGACCAGTAGTAGATGTGAACCGGCGCATTCGAATTCTTCCCCATCACTGGTGCTCCAGACAGGTCAATTCCGTACTTTGTCTTTCCTTTTCCTTTCACGAACGGCGGTGAGAGCGGTTTCGATTGCGTTGGTTTCGATGTTGGTTTCGATGTTGGACGCGACGTCGGTGTGGGTTCAGCTGTCTTCACAACAGAGGTCGAAGTGGCTGTTGGTGAAGCTTCGGTTGATGTTGCTGTCGAGGATGTCGTCGATGACGGAGTCGTATCTGACGAATTCCCTTTTTCCTCACCTAAACAGCCTGCGAGCCCCCCGAAGACAGCAAGTGTCATGCTTCCAAGGAATTTCCTACGTGTTGATTGTATGATATCACGGGACATGATAGTTAAGAGGCCCGACTGAGAAATCTACTTCCCTTAGATTCGTCGCCGGGCGGTCATTTCTACTAGCAGTTCAATAGTGACTGGGGGATATGTTTTATGGCTTTTGATTTGACAATTCAACACCAATTTACGAAATATAAAAACAAACCAGTACATAGTTGTTAACCTACTAATTCGAAGTTGTGATAATCATGTTTGAGTAGTGTTATTTACTGCGGCAAAGGTCAGTTCTGCGGTTTTATTCGGTACCTTATTCCATTATTCTGATGTGACTATAGTCGATTTTATGAACTCATCGCTGTGTTAGTCATTATTAAGGACTTTCTCTGTAGCAATACATACTAATCTATTGTACTCATACACCTACATTCACACTTACTCGAATAATATAATTCCAAAGTTATGTCTGATATACAATGTATTAGCCGGTGTGATGTTCTGGGGCGAGAACATCACGTTCAAGGACATTTTGGTCGAGAAATGCGAACAGGTTACAGCTTCATATCTCTCGTTCAATTGGTGCGCGAATCGTGTTCCCCCACTCGGTCCACGAACCATCGTAGTTTTCGACGTCACTGAAACCAAGGAGTTCGGTGAGGACAAACCACGCAATCGACGAGCGCTCACCGACGCGGCAGTACGTGACGACGGCCTGATCCTCGGTAACTCCGTTCTCGGCATACAGCTGCTGCAGTTCGTCGGCGCTTTTGAAGGTACCGTCGTCGTTGAGGACTGATGCAGTTGGAATATTGCTTGCACCAGGGATATGCCCACCACGCTGTGCCGTCTCTTGTAGCCCTTCTGGAGCGAGAATTTCACCCGTGAACTCCTCTGGAGAGCGGACATCGACCATCGGGAGTCCGCTCTCCATGGCTTGTTCTACGTCTCCTTTGTACGCACGGATCCCTTCGAACGGACCCCGAGCGTTGTATTCTCGTGCGGTGAAATCAGGAACCTCTTCGGTGAGCGGATAGCTGTTGTGCACCCAGTAATCCTTCCCACCATTGAGGACGCGCGCGTCGTGGTGACCGTAGTACTTGAACTCCCAGTAAGCGAACAGGGCGAACCAGTTGGCGATATGCCCGTCACCGTAAAAGACGACAGTTGAATCTTCGGTGATACCAGCGTTTCCGATCGTTTCCTCGAATGATTCCTTGCTGAGTATGTCGCGCTCAACCGCATCCGAGAGATCCTCGTCCCACTGGAATCCGATCGCACCGGGAATGTGTCCATCATCGTACCGCGATGGAAACTCTTTCTCAGGGGACTCAGGACTGTTCACTTCGAGTAATCGAAGGTCGGAATCGTCGCTCTGGAACGCATCGAGACGTTCCTCTACCCAATCGGCCGATACCAGCACGTCGTTTGCGTAGCTTGAGCTGCTGGCGTTCATGACCACTTTGCCATTCGTCGCCGATTCAAATGTATCTTCGTGATAGTTCAGGTTGGCCCGTTTGATTAGCTGCTCTCACCTATTCAGATCGACACCGTTATTCTTACAGAATGGACGTCCTATAGTTTATTCTCTAAAAAATTTGGTGAAATAATTCCAGCGTGACCATTTTAGGGATGCAGAACAATACTAAATATATGATGGGTGCGTCGGGTAATCGTCCACCGAGAGACGAACGGCGACGAAGCTCTCGGCGATCGGCGGGAAGATCGGCCGAGAACCGATATCAGTTCATTCACACCTCACTCTTGATGCTCGGAACACTCCTGTTCGTTGCTTCGATCATCATTACCGTCATCATGGTCGTGATGTCCGTGCTCTGATTTAGTGGGTGTTCACGTCCCGCCTTCATCGAGGAATGAGAGTGATCAATCCGAACGGCAGCTGATTTTTCGTGTGAGAGCCAATGAATCGCGCTTTCCCAGAGGATGACCGTCGGAACCGGTATTCGCTAACAGAAGGTGAAGGTACGGAGTCCGTCTCCTCGCTCGATATCAGTCAGACCAGCCCTCAGAAATTCGTAGAACAAAACGACTGGCGATTCCGTAGATCCTGATTAGCGAACATAGAGCTAACGCCGTTCGTTTCGAGGAATATAGAAATTATCGGACGTCTTTCGATCAGTCCATCAACATCAACTATTCTGTTTGATGATAATAATGGGTTCCGATGGTAGTCCGGATTTAATGGAAGACATATATATGTCTGACGTAAGCTTATACGCCTTGCGCGGCCGCTAGTGCATATGGGAAGTGGCAATCGCGTTGAAGAGCTCGAAACACGCGTTCGAGAGTTAGAAGCGACAGTCACTGGATTGACAGACGAACTACTCGAATGCAAACAGCGTCTTGGTGAACTGGAAGAACACGTCGATGACAACATCAGCGGCGAAACAGCAGCCGCTACATCTTCGGCATCATCTTCATCTTCAACTTCATCGTCATCTCCGTCGTCATCGTCACCGTCGTATCGGCCGTTCTCGGAAGAAGACGACAGTGATAACACCCACGAGGACGAATCGGAGGAGAACACGAATACGGATCTCACGGGCGACGAGATCATCGTCGCATAAGCCGGGACCGTCGGGTGGAACCCCGAAATCACAACACCACCGATGCACATCAAAGAACTCGTCCTGGATAATTTCAAGAGCTTCGGACGCAAGACGCGAATTCCCTTCTACGAGAACTTCACGACCATTAGCGGTCCTAACGGGTCGGGGAAATCGAATATCATCGATTCGGTTCTATTCGCACTTGGACTAGCGCGCACGTCCGGAATCCGTGCAGAGAAGCTCACAGATCTCATCTACAATCCAGACGACGACGGTACGACAGTGACGGGCGAACGTGAGGCACAGGTCGAAGTCATTCTCGACAACAGCGATGGTGAGATCTCGCGCTCGCAGGTCGTCAGTGCTGCGGGCACCGACAATGTCGGTGACACCGAAGAGATCAACGTCAAGCGCCGGGTCAAGCAGACTGAGGAAAACTACTACTCTTACTACTACCTCAACGGCCGCTCCGTCAACCTGTCAGACATTCAAGATCTCCTCTCGCAAGTCGGCGTCACGCCTGAGGGGTACAACGTCGTCATGCAGGGCGACGTAACCGAGATTATCAACATGACCCCGCACGCCCGCCGCCAGATCATCGATGAGATCGCAGGCGTCGCGGAGTTCGATGCTCGAAAAGAGGATGCACTAGAAGAGCTGGCGGTAGTCCGAGAGCGGGTCGACGAAGCCGATCTTCGGATCGAAGAGAAACAAGAACGGCAGGACCAACTCGAAGACGAGCGAACGACTGCGCTCCGGTATCAAGAGCTCAAAGACGAAAAGAGCGAGTACGAGGGCTATCTCAAAGCTGCAGAGCTCGAAGACAAGCGTGCGCGTCTCGAAACGACACAACAACGGATAGACGAGGCAGAGGAGACGCTCGAAGAGCGCCAACGCGCGCTCGAAGAACGCCAGCAGACAGTTACCCGGCTCGAAGAAGATCTCGCAGACCTAAACGCCGAAATCGAACGCACGGGCGAGGACGAGCAGTTGCGCGTCAAACACGAAATTGAGGAGATCAAGGGTGAAATCGCCCGGCAGGAGGACGCCATCGAAAGCGCCAAAGAGCGCATTGAGGAAGCAGAGCAAAAGCGCAGCCAAGCGTTTGTGAAAATCGATCGCAAGCAGGAGACGGTCGATGATCTCGCCGCGAAAATCAAGAACGGAAAAGTCGAAAAATCCTCGCTTAAAGCCGAAATTCAACAGAAAGAATCGGAACTCTCCGAGGTCGAACGCGAGATCGAGGCAGTCGACACGGAATACGACCAACTGAAAAACGATCTCGCTGACGCGAGAGACCGGCTCGAAACGGCGAAATCTGAGAAAAACGATAGCCAGCGCGAGCAGGATCGGCTGCTCGATGAGGCTCGTCGGCGATCGAACGAACAGCGCGAACTTCAGTCCGACATCGAGGCGTTAAGAGAGGAGATTCCAGAGCTTGAGGCCAAACGCGCCGACGTCGTGGCAGAACTCGAAGCCGCCAAAGAAAACAAATCGACCATACAGTCGGCGGTAAACGATCTCCGGGACGAAAAATACGCGTATCAGGACGAACTCGACGAGATCGACGACGAGCTAAACGCGGCACAGCAGGAGTACGCAGAACTCGAAGCGAAAGCAGGAGAGAGTGGCGATAGCTCGTATGGCCGGGCGGTTTCGACGATCCTCAACAGCGGACTCGATGGAATTCATGGGACAGTCGGTCAGCTGGGAAGTGTTGCGGGTCGCTATGCAACAGCCTGTGAAACTGCCGCCGGCGGACGGCTCGCACACGTCGTCGTCGATGACGACGGTATCGGTCAGCGTTGTATCGATCACCTGAAATCGCGCAACGCGGGACGAGCGACGTTTCTTCCCATCTCACAGATGCAGCGGCGCTCAGTTCCAAGCTGTCCGGATCACGACGGAGTGGTCGATTTCGCGTACAACCTCGTCGAGTTCGATCGTCGCTACGCAGGAGTGTTCTCCTACGTGCTCGGTGATACCCTCGTTGTTGAGGACCTCGAAACTGCACGCGAACTGATGGGCGAGTTCCGCCTCGTCACGCTGTCCGGTGATCTCGTCGAGAAAAGCGGTGCGATGACCGGCGGCTCGAAAAAAGGGACGCGCTATTCGTTTTCGTCCAGTACGGGCCGTCTTGAACAGGTCGCAGAGCGCATTACCGAACTCGAAGACCAACGACAGTCGGTTCGTGAAGAACTTCGCGCGGTCGAATCGCGGCTGGACGACGCCCGAGAGCGACAATCGAACGCGACCGATCAAGTGCGTGATATCCAGAACGAGATTGAAGGAATCGACGAGCGCATTGAAACGATCCAAGAACGCATCGAGGAGAAGAAAAACGCGCTCTCTGAAATCGAGGCAGAACGCGAAGACGTTGGCGAACGTATGGAAGCGATCGACGAGAAAATCGCTGAAAAAGAGGCAACCGTCGAGGAGATCGAAGCCGAAATCGACGATCTCGAAGCTGAGCTTCGGTCCTCGGAAGTCGCAGAACTCACAGAGCAGGCTGAAGCTCTCCGCGAGACGATCGCTGACCTCGAAGACGAAACGAGAGAAATCGACGATGAGCTGAACGAACTACAGCTGGAAAAACAGTACGCCGAGGAAGCCATCGATTCACTCGAACAGGAGATCGAAACGGCCCAAGAGCGCAAGACAAAGGCGAACGAACGCATCGAAACGCTGAAGAGCGAAATCGAAGAGAACGAAGTTCGGTTGGCGGACAAACGCGAGCAAGTGGCCGATCTCGAAGCCGAGCTTGCCGAACTCAAAGAGGAACGAACGGAGCTAAAAGAGACGCTCGGTGAAGCGCGTACGGCATACGAGCAGACAAAAGAGCAAGTCGATGAGACCGAAAGCCGACTCGAGTCGCTCCGTCAGACCGCAGAACGACTCGATTGGGAAATTGACGAGCTATCGGCGCAGGTCGGCGCGTACGACCCCGAAGAAATACCCGACCACGACGAACTCGAACGCGAGATAGAACGGTTAGAACAAGAGATGGAGTCGTTAGAGCCGGTCAATATGCTCGCTATCGACGAGTACGATCGTGTTTCGGAGGAGCTCGCTGAACTCGAAGAGAAACGCGAAACGCTCCTCGAAGAGCGCAACGGTATCGAGACACGCATCGAGGAGTTCGAGGCGAAGAAGAAGGCGACGTTCATGGACGCCTACGAAGGTATCAACAGACAGTTCGAAGACATATTCGCTCGGCTGTCCGACGGCTCGGGGACACTGTTCCTCGAAGATGAAGCAGACCCGTTCGAAGGCGGTCTGACGATGAAAGCACAGCCGGGTGATAAGCCGGTACAGCGGCTCGCGGCGATGTCAGGCGGTGAGAAATCGTTGACAGCACTCGCCTTCATTTTCGCCATCCAACGGTACAATCCCGCGCCATTCTACGCGCTCGATGAGGTCGATGCATTCCTCGATGCGGCAAACGCTGACGCCGTCGGTGAACTCATCGATGAACTTGCTGGCAATGCGCAGTTCGTCGTCGTCTCACACCGGTCAGCGCTGCTCGAACGCTCCGAACGAGCCATCGGCGTCACCATGCAACAGAACAACATCAGTGCAGTAACGGGAATCGACTTGAGCACGGAGGTACCTGCAGATGACTGAACACGTCGGTGGTATCATCACCAAGACAACGGAGACGGATAGAACAGAAGCTGGAACGGACGAAGATGACAGTGATGATCGAGCCGACAGCGATGCAGGGGAGGTCGAACCAGTCGAACTACTCGTCCAGCTCGCAGAGCGCGGGGAGATCGAACCGTGGGATATCGACATTGTTGAGGTCACTGACACGTTTCTTTCTGCGCTCGATGAGGCAGATCTCCGTGCCGGGGGGCGGGCACTGTTCTACGCGAGTGTCCTTCTGCGGATGAAAAGCGATGCTCTCGACGAGCCAGACGAAGAAGAAGCAGAAGAGTGGGAGGATCCTGCGTGGAACGCTCCAGCTGAGGGCGTGCCGGATGATTCGAGTCCGTTCGACGCACTCGAACAGGAGATGGAGCGACGACTTGACCGCAAGCGCGCCCGCGGAGTGCCGCGTACCCTCGACGAGCTCGTGCGAGAACTCCGCGAGCGCGAGCGTGGATCGCGTTGGAAAGAGTCGCGTACATACAACACCAGTGATTCTCCACGCGGGTTCACGCGCGGGACACAGACACTCGATTACCGGTCTGGCGACGACCTCCGGATGGATGACGAGCCGACAGAGACCGATGTCACTGGCACAACGCATGGCGAGGACATTGAGACGACGATTCAGGACGTCTATCAGGCGCTCCGGAAACAGTACGACCGCGGTCGTGACGAGGTGCTGTACGCTGAGATCGAGGCTGCGGGGGGCTCACGAGTGGAAACGTTCCTTGCACTCCTCTTTCTTGCCCACCGTGGACAGATCCAACTCCAACAGGATGAGCTGTTTTCCGATCTCTGGATTCAAAACCCAGCCACGCGAGCAGCAGAAGAGGCTATCGCAGACTAATATTCGGATACACAAATTATAATTGCTCGTGCTAAACCTCCGAAAGATTTATGTGAGATTAATTCCCATGATAGATTATGACACCCGACCGAATCAGAGAGCGGTTGGAAGAAACGGAGGGGCGTGTCGATCCACAGGAATTGGCGAAAGCACTCATGTACGTCCGTGAGGGTAGAAAGTAACTACCTCACCCGGTAGTTATCAGATTGTGTTGTTCCTCAGTGGTTCAGTGTCAGCTTTTCTTCGCGCATCGAGATAGTTTCAAGAAAAAGATGAGAAAAACTACAGATACTCTCCCGCGAGCAGATCGATGCGCTCTCTCGTTTCGTCTGGAATCGCGTCACTCGGTGTGTTGATCGCTCCTTCAAGTGTCTGCCCGCAGTCACAGTCGCGTTCGTCTGGGAGGGTCTCGATCGCGCGCTCGATGAGCTGTTTGATCGATTGTTCGTTTGCGGCGGCGTTTCCAAGCACTTCTTCGAGAGTGACTTCGGCGTCTTGCTTCCAGACATCGTAGTCGGTGACGCCGGTAACGGTCGCATAACACAGTTCAGCCTCGCGTGCGAGCTTCGCTTCCGGGATGGCCGTCATGCCAATAACGTCCCAGTTGTTGGCGCGATAGAACTCGCTCTCAGCGCGAGTCGAAAACTGTGGTCCTTCGATACAAACGTAAGTTCCCTCATCAACGACGGTCGCATCGGTCGCGTCCGCACACGCGGCAAGATGTGATGCCACGTGTGGACAGTACGGCTCCGCAAAACTCGTGTGAGCGACGACACCGCCTTCGAAAAACGAGGAGCAGCGGTGGCTCGTTCGATCGAACACTTGGTCGGGAATGACGAGTGTCTGTGGTGGAAGATCCTCGCGGAGGCTCCCAACAGCGTTACTGGAAAGAATGCGCTCAACGCCGATCTGCTTTAACGCGTGGATGTTTGCGCGGTACGGAACCTCAGTCGGCGAGTACTGGTGGTTCCGTCCGTGACGCGGAAGGAACGCGATCTCCGTGCCCGCCAGCGTTCCGATCGTGATTGGAGCGCTCGGTTCGCCATAGGGTGTCTCTACCCGCTCCTCGCGGACGTCCTCAATGTCGAGCGACTCGTAAATACCACTCCCACCGATGAATCCGACGGTCATACCATTGCTCTAGGTGGGCCGACAATAACGGTACCGGGAAGCGATCGAGGACGAAACAAGAACGGCCGAAATCGGATGCCTCGCTCCGTTACTCCAACAACCGCCACGCACCGGTATCGTGTTCGATGAGGTCACGACGCTCCATCTCGTGAAGCACTTCCCCCAACCGGTTGGGCTGTGCGATCTCCATCTCAATTCGGTCGATCTGGTGGTACTCGCTGAGGTAGTGGCGGATATCATGGCGAGTGAAGGTCTCCTGATCAGCCTCATCCATGACACCGCTGGTGAGATCAATCATATCCTCGATGAAGTTCCATGGATAGATGACCCACGCCCACTCTTCGAGTCGTTCGCCGACGAAATCAGGTTCGAATTCGCTCGTACCGAGCAACTGGAGCGTTCCGGTACGGACTTCGCCAGGATCGCGTTCGGTGACGTATTCGTGGGCACGGCGAATCGATCCGCCCGTATCGGCGATATCATCGATGATGAGCACATCCTTACCATCGACGCTCCCCTCGGGCATCGGATACCGAACTTGTGGCTCGCCGGTCTTCTGGGCGGTCCCAACGTAGTGTTCCATCTTGAGACTCGCGAGGTCGTCCAATCCAAGGAAATCACAGAGACACCGTCCGGCGAACCAACCACCGCGCGCCAACGCAACGATGACATCAGGCTCGAAATCCGCCGTCGTGACCTGCTGTGAGACGTCACGACAGAGACTGTAGATGTAATCCCAAGTAGTGAGTGTACATTTGAAGTCGTCGGGGAGATCACTCATGTTAATTCTCCCTCACCACGCAGAACGGATAAGAATTATCAGAACCGTCCGACCATCAGAACACACCGCACAGATCGTTCGATCCCGCTCAATAAGCAGAAACACGAACACGAGTTCAAGCACTCCACTCCCCAAAGTTGAAGAAGCAGTCTATCTGCTCGGTCGTTTCCAGTAGGATGTGTATTACTGTCTACCAACGACAGACCAACAGTCAGTAACTCACGAGTGCTCATGAGGAGTGCTGGAAAAAATATAGTCGATAGTGATTCGTACTAATACGGTTGTATTGCGGTGGTTTGCCTCTTATTACGCCACTCTATCGATGAATTTCACCTGTTACGAATATCCGTAAACTGTCCGTACATCACCGCTATGTACAATACATAACCCATTTTCGAGTTAATTATTCTTGCGTCGGTCGGAAGGTTCTTTATTGGCCTTGTCGACCTTTCGAATACGCAATGGCTGTACTCTGGCTGGATACTATCGGGTCCGACGACCTCGATTCCGTCGGCGGGAAAGGGGCGTCGCTCGGCGAACTCACGGGAGCAGGACTTCCAGTTCCATCGGGGTTCGTGGTAACGGCAGGTACGTACCGGTCGTTCATCGAGCAGGCGGGTATCGATGACGAGTTGTTCGAGGCAGTCGATATCGATCCGGACGACTCGTCCGCGCTCGCCGACGCCGAGCAAGCTGCCGAGGACCTCATCCTCGATACGGAGCTTCCGGATGACATCGCAGATGGCATCCTCGACGCGTACGACGAGGTGGGAGACGGCGAGGCGTTTGTTGCCGTCCGCTCTTCGGCGACAGCGGAGGACTTGCCGGATGCGAGTTTCGCTGGACAACAGGAGACGTTCCTAAACATCACGCGTGAGGATCTGCTCGATCGGGTGAAACGATGCTGGGCATCGTTGTTCACCAAACGGGCAATCTACTACCGCGAGGAACAGGGCTTCGATCACGATCGGGTGGATATCGCTGTCGTCGTCCAGCAGATGGTCGACGCAGAGAAGAGTGGCGTCATGTTCACGAGCCACCCATCGACTGGTGAGGACCAGATCATTATCGAGGCTGCGTGGGGACTCGGTGAGGCTGTCGTTTCTGGCTCCGTCTCACCTGACAACTACGTCGTCGATCCCGCAACTGCCGAAGCGACCACCGTCACCGTCGCCGACAAGAAGGTGATGCACGTCAAAGACACGGAGACGGGCAAAACCGTAGAACGAGACGTACCCGACGAGAAACGAAATGTTCGTGTTCTAACCGACGACGAGATTGCCCGTCTCGTCGAGCTTGGAAGACGGGTCGAAGATCATTACGGCACACCACAAGACGTTGAATGGGCAACTATTGACGGTGAAGTGTTCATGCTCCAATCGCGGCCGATCACGACTATCAAAGAGCAGAGCACAGATGCCTCGTCTGCTCGAACAGCAGAAGCGACGGACGGAAGCGGTCTCGAACAGGAACGACGCGGCAGCGAAGACGTTCTTCTGAAGGGTCTTGGAGCGAGTCCCGGTGTTGCATCTGGTCCAGTTCGCATCGTGACGAAACTCGATCAGCTCGACAAAGTCGGTGAGGGCGACATCATCATCACCGAGATGACGACGCCAGACATGGTCCCGGCGATGAAGCGGGCCGCGGGCATCGTGACCGACGAGGGCGGAATGACATCACACGCGGCGATCGTTTCGAGAGAACTCGGCGTCCCTGCTGTCGTCGGCTCTGGGGGTGCAACCACACAACTGTCAGACGGACAGGTCATCACGATCGACGGCGATAAGGGGACCATTCGAGAAGGATCGACCGAAGGCGCAGAAGAACGAGAACCGTACGAGGACGTCAGGCCACAGAGTCCCGTCAAACCGATGACGGCGACAGAGGTCAAGGTGAACGTCTCTATCCCAGAAGCGGCTCACCGTGCGGCTGTCACCGGTGCCGATGGGGTCGGATTGCTCCGATTGGAGCACATGATCCTCTCGACGAACAAGACGCCAGATCGATACATTCGAGACCACGGCGCTGATGAATACATCGAGGAAATCGTGAGCGGCGTTCGTGGCGTGGCGGATGAGTTCTATCCGCGTCCAGTACGTGTTCGCTCGCTCGATGCCCCGACAGATGAGTTCCGACAACTGGAGGGCGGTGAAGACGAGCCAAACGAACACAACCCGATGCTCGGGTACCGCGGCATCCGCCGGAGCTTAGATCAGATCGGCGTCTTCAAACACGAACTCGAAGCGTTCCGACGACTCTTCGAGATGGGGTATGACAACGTCGAGATCATGTTCCCGCTTGTAAACGATGTCGAGGATGTGTATCAGGCGAAGTCGCTCATGGAGGAGGTCGGTATCGATCCCCAGAAACGCACGTGGGGTGTGATGATCGAAACGCCAGCGAGCGCGCTCTGTGTTGATGAGATGGCCGACGCCGGGATCTCGTTTGCCTCCTTTGGAACGAACGATCTCACACAGTACACGCTGGCGGTCGACCGGAACAACGAGAACGTCGCCAACAGGTTCGACGAACTCCACCCAGCAGTATTGAAACTCATCGGCAACACCATCAAAGCGTGCCGCGAGAACGACATCGATACGAGTATCTGTGGACAAGCCGGGTCGAAGCCACAGATGGTCCGCTATCTCGTTAACGAGGGCGTTAGCTCAATCAGCGCAAACATCGACGCAGTTCGTGATGTCCAACACGAAGTCAAACGCGTCGAACAGAAACTCCTGCTCGAAGCCGTTCGACAGGAATAACTGGATCTATTCTGACAATTGAGGTAGCGGGATTCGACGGCTGAATCTTCTTTTAATTTGCTTTCTGTTTTAGTTCCGTGTAAATGCTACACAGCCTCATTGCAGCGTTATTACAATAGAGGTGTGATACCACATCGTATGTCCGACCCATATGGTCGTGCGATTCGAGATGCGTATCACGATCAACGAGAGGAGCCACTGCTCGACCGTCACGGAAACTACGGTACCGAGCACACTCAGTTAGAATCGCTCTACCTCAACGAGTTCACTCCCACTGGAACAGACAGCGAATGGGTCGTGTCGTGGCTCGATGGTCCATTGCTCGATATGGGTGCTGGAACGGGGCGACAGGCCCTCTATTTCCAAGATCAGTTCGAGACAGTCGCCATCGATACGAGCGAGCATCTCGTCGAAACGATGCGTGATCGGGGCGTCACTGACGCGCGTCGTGCAAGCATGTTTTCGCTTAGAGACGAGTTCAAACGTGAGCGCTTTCGATCGGCGCTTGCAATCGGGACACAAGTGGGGCTCGCAGGTTCGATGCAAGGGTTGCGACAGTTCCTCGGTGACCTTGCATTCGTGACGATGCCTGAAGCAACGGCGGTTCTCGATTCGTACCACCCAGACTGGCTCGCAGCCGTCGATCCGCCCCATTACCGCCACGATCCCACAGCGGGGCTTGCCTACCGGATACAGCAGTTCGAGTACGAAGGTGCTCTGAGCGAACCGTTGCTGTTTCGGTTGTTCTCGCCTGATCGGCTTCGAGAAGCGACGGTCGGAACCGGATGGAAGGTGAGCGAAACCAGACGGCATCCGAGTGCGCGTGACGATGCGGTTCAGTATCGAGCGGCGCTCGAAAAAGTATGAGTGGACGTGGAGACACAGAAATTTGCTCCAGCACAGAATGATGCTTTCGCCTTCCGAACATTGATCTGCCTACACTAGTGTCCGTCAAATTGAATTCCAGCCGATTAATTAATATCTGGCTGAAAGATATTGTATGGATGAATGTAACGGCTTCATTACTGGAGGCTGTGCGTGACATCACTGTTCGAACGGGCAGTCGGAAGCGACTGGACGGAACTACACCCCCAGATCCGCGAGCGGTACGGTCTCAGTGCTGACGACAGCGTGGCCATCGGAACGGGGCGGATGAGCCAACTCACGCACAATGTGCTCGCGCTACCCGTGTTGTGGCTCGGTACGACCCAAAACGTCCTTTTTCCCGAGAGCGGAACCGACATTCCATTCGAAATCAAATCCGAGGCGTTCATCGACACGGACGGAAACGAGGCGCTACGACTTCAGCGGCGCTTCGAGACCGACCCTCCACGCCGGTTCGACGATACGATGCGCTGGAACCCAGAACGAGAGTGCATTACCGAGTTCCTCGGGCGTGACGGACGACTCGTCGCCGACATTCACCTCTCGGTCGCGGACGGCGGACTCGTCATCGAGATCGGTGAGCAGTGGATCCGGTTCGGTGATCGGTTTATCAGCGTACCGACACCGCTTGCAGCCAATGCAATCCTGCAGGACTGGTACGACGAGTATGCGGGCCGATTTCGTGTCGCAGCATCCATCACGAATCCACTGGCCGGTCACGTTTTTGGCTACCAAGGAGTCTTCGACAACGAGTGGCGCGATGAACCCCCTACCGATGAACCAGTTCGCCACAGCAGCCTCCCGAGTGGTCGGCAATGAACGCCTCCCGACTCGGTTTTCATCCACAGAGAGTGAGCGACGGAAGCGCCGTTATCGGAGGGGCAATGTGGCTCGCGATAGTGGTTGGTGGGCCGTTCCGACGGCTCGAACTGCTCCTCTTGCTCGCCCCGTTAGTACTCGTCCCGCTTTTGCTCGGGATGATCCCAGCTGAGGGTGGGCGTGAGACTAGCTCGCGCTGGTACTGGTGTGCCGTTCTTGGTCAACCGATCGGTGCGCTTCTCGTCACCGCCTCGTTTGCGCTCGACCACGGTGTTCTCGCCGGAATGTTGATTGTCCCGTGGGGGGCTGTTACGCTCTCGATGGCGCTCTGGGGACTCGAACGGCTCCTCCCACGCGGGCCCGAACCGCTTTCGGAGCTGAGTATCGACGCTGGTCTGTTGTACATCACTGTCGGTAGCTGCTGGCTGCTAATCAGTCGGTTGGGAATGAATCCGCTGGGATTTGGCGATCCGATCGTCTTTTTTACAGGCATTCACTTTCATTACGCGGGATTCGTCTTGCCGCTTCTGGCCGGTATCGCCGGACGAGCGCTTTCAAACGGCGTCTGGCGTCGTATCTACACGTTCTCGGTCGTGACGATCGTGTTCGGTCCCGGGTTGATCGCTGCTGGAATCACGCTGTCGCCACTGGTCGAAGTCGTGGCTGTGACCGCGCTCACCGTTGGCGTGGTTGCGTTCGCGCTAGTCACACTCCTCGCCATCGTTCCCGCACGCACGAATCGGTTCCAACAGGCAGCACTAACGGTTTCCTCGCTTGCTATCGCGGCATCGATGGTGTTCGCGTTTGGCTACGGACTTTCGGAGTTTCTCGGGCGAACACTCGCTGGATTGCAGATCGGAACGATGGTTGCGTTTCACGGGCACTTGAACGCACTTGGATTCGCGCTGTGCGGCGCGGTCGGCTGGCGCGTCGCTGTGCCGGCATCGTACTCAGTGTGCCACGCTCCATTCAGTTCGCTCACTGCTGACGGTCGCGTCGGAGCGGATTACCTCGAACGGAACGGGATCGTCGGCCCATTGTCGCCGAGCGGTCAGATGGACGATTTGGCCGCGTACGATCGTCCTGATTTTGATTCCGGGGCTGTCCACCCAGCGATCCGAACGTTCTACGAACACACAGCCGAGTACGAGTTGCGCTATAAAGCGACGTGGCACCCTGGCTTTCGGACGGGCGCGCGTCTTGCAAAGCGGTTGACTATGCGAATCGAGCAGCTCGATCTCCCCGTAGGAGCAAATTCCCAGCGGACAGACAGTCAAATCGTCGATATCGACGACTCAGTTGACGGACGAACAGGCGTTCGGGCGTGGATTCGGACAGACACAGAGACGGGAAATGCAGTGTTCGTCGCTGCCTACGCAACGCACGAACACGATGGTGAAACGTACATGAACATCGGACTCCCCTTGCCGTGGTGCAATTTATCGGCTCTCTTGTGGATGGACACAATCGAAACCGACGTCGATAGTGCGGGGATCCGGCTTTCCTCACGAACGCGGGATGAACAGGGCAATAAAGGACTCTATCTCATCACACCACACCTCCCTGTTCGCCTCCCAATGTGTGAGGATTTTCGTGTTTGGCCAGCGTCAGTGGATGCACCACAGGCACCGACAACGCTCCGTACCGACGACACGGCACTCGTTGCACAGCACGAAATGTGGCTGTTCGGACAGCAGTTTCTCACCATACAGTATGCGATCGAACACGTCGGATCTACGAACGAGTCACCCGAGTCGAAAAGACGGTCGTGAGTCGATCCCTCGCTCATCGAAGTTGTTTCGTTCAGAAATATCCGCTATCGATAACGCAATGGATAAACGCAAGAGCAGGGAAAGGAAGCCATGCAGCGGGCCGAACCGCAGGATTTCGCTCGCGTTCTCTCATCGATGTGTACGGTGCCCCACCCAAAGGCCCGCACAGCGGCAGAACGCTTTCTGACGACGAATCCCGGTGATCCTGGTACGTATGAAACTGTCGCGGCGCTCGAAGAGAAAGCCATTGGCATGCTCGGAGCGGTAGCTGGCCATCCGTCTGCTGGGGGCTATATCGCATCTGGCGGCACAGAGGCGAATATTCAGGCGGTCCGTATTGCTCGCAATCGCGCCCGCACTCACAGAGACGTCACGTCACCGAACGTCGTTGTCCCCGAAAGTGCTCACTTCAGCTTCACAAAAGCAGCTGACGTGCTTGGTATCGAGCTCCGACGCGCACCACTCACAGACTACCGCGTCGATACAGACGCGATGGCCGCGCTTGCCGACGAGGAGACGGTGTTGATGGTTGGTGTTGCCGGGACGACCGAATACGGTCGTGTCGATCCCATTCCCGACATCGCTACACTTGCTCACGAGTACGATGCACTCTGTCACGTCGATGCTGCGTGGGGCGGATTCGTGCTCCCGTTCACGGGCCACGAGTGGAACTTCGCGCACGCACCAATCGATACGATGACCATTGACCCCCACAAGATGGGCCAAGCGGTCGTCCCCGCCGGTGGGCTGCTCGCACGCACGCAGGAACTACTCAATCCACTCGCCATCGATACGCCGTATCTCGAATCTACATCACAAGTAACCCTCACAGGAACACGCAGTGGAGCGGGTGTTGCGAGTGCTGTTGGCGCGATGGACGCGCTGTGGCCCGAGGGCTACCGCAAGGCGGCAACAACCGGACAAGAGAACGCAGAGTGGTTCGCAAACGAGCTTTCTGCTCGTGGCTACGCAGTCGTCGATCCTGTTCTCCCGCTCGTAGCGGCCGATATCCCACACGAAACGATCAGAAAGCTGCGCGATCGAGATTGGCGCATCTCGAAAACGAGTTCCGGAGAGCTTCGCATCGTGATGATGCCACACGTCACTCGTGAGATGCTCACGGCGTTCGTCTCCGACCTCGATCGAATTGGGCAAAAATAACCCAATAATCAGTCATTTATCCTGGAAGAATTGGACCGGTTATTGCGTGGAGCAAAGCTAAGTATCGACGCGCGTGTAGTTACAACTGATGTGGGGAATGCGACTGGGACGGGCTGAACATGTGACATGCATTGCCTGCGGGCTGACGATCGTCCGATCAGACGCCCGTGAGTACGACAAGGAGGGTGATCGATGGTCCCGAAGTGGAAAAGAATTTGAATACCTCTGCAAGGCCTGTTACCGTGAGCTTAACCATCAGCCTCGCGACGAACTTGAGGCGCTCCTCATCGATATCGAACAGCCAATTCGCATGACCCAAGAAGAGTTCGTACACCGATACAACAAACGTGTCAAGGAACGATATGGACCGGTCGAATAACATTCAAATACTTTTCGGGTGTGATGTCGACAGATACTGTTCTGTGCTCAGTCGTCCCTTCTTTCAATTCTCTCTCGCTCCCGACACGGCTAACTGTCCCACTGCTGTACACCATTTATGACCGATTCACAAAATCAAGCGGCCGCCGGAACCGCCGAAGGGCAAGGTCCAGTCACGATCGATGAAGACCTTGCACGTCATCTCGACAATAAGCGAGAGGAGCTCTTCGAGAAGTTTGAGATCCGTGATGCGTTTCCGCCTGAAGTGATAGAGGAAGCCGAACAACGGACGGACGGTGTCCAAGAAGAGATTCAAGCCGAAATCGACGACCGCGCTGATCTCCGTGATCGGACAACGTGGACGACCGACCCCATCGACGCACAGGATTTTGACGATGCAATCAGCATCGAACGGACCGACGAAGAGTACATTCTGTGGGTGCACATTGCCGATGTCACACACTATGTCCACCCGGATAGCAATATGTGGGCAGAAGCAATCGAACGCAGCAACTCCGTGTATCTCCCTGCGTACACCATCCACATGCTTCCGCCAATGCTCGCAGAGACGGTTTGCTCTCTCGTTCCCAACGAAGACCGTCTCGCTCACACGGTCGAGATGCATCTGGATCCCGAAACGCTCACCTACGAATCCATCGACATCTATAAATCTGTCATCAACTCGGACGAACGGCTGACGTACACACAGTGCGAAAATCGTCTCGACGATCCCGACGCGCCGTTGCACGAGGAGTGTTCGCTCGTCTATGAACTCGCAGAGCAGATGCACGAACAGCGAAAGGCAGACGGATCGCTCGTGCTGAACCCGAGCCGTGACCGTGCCCACACTATCATCGAGGAGTGTATGCTAAAAGCAAACAAGGCCGTCACGCACGAGCTCATGTGGAGCCGTGGCGTCGAAGCGATGTATCGCGTCCACCCACAACCGTCTCCTGAAGAGTGGGACGAGGCCCTCCGAGAAATTCAAGAACTCGACGGTGTCTCCATCCCCGGTGGATCGTGGGACGACCCACGAAAAGCCGTCAACGCAACGCTCGAACAGGCGCCTGACCGCCAGCTCCGAAAGATCCAGCGCGCGGTGATGAAAGTGATGCCTCGCGCGAAGTATATGAACGACCCGTTCGGCGGCCACCACGCCCTCAACTTCGAGATATACGGTCACTTCACGAGTCCTATCCGGCGACTTTCCGATCTCATCAACCACTGGATCGTCTATACGAACGACGTTCCTGTGAATCTCCTCAAACTGTGTGACCGCGCGTCTGAAAAGCAGATCAGCGCAGAGCGGTGTGAGCGCGAATACAAGCAGTTCCTACAAGAGGTCGGTCTCGATCCGTACGCAGTCAACAATCGTGGACTCGTCGTCGTCGAAGAGGAAGAAGAAGACGACGATGGTGACGATGAGGGTGAGAGCGGGGAAGATACCCCGAGATAGATAATTTGGTTGCTTTTGTGGCACAGTAGAAACGAAAACGGGATCGGATTGTATTTCGGTATTTCTGGAAACCGCCCCGTCTTCACTATGTACGACACCGTGGTAGCAGTCGTGATGATGTCCGAATCTCATCGACTGACAAACGAGAGCAACTACGACCGTATGGTGTCACAGGTACTGGATACGCGGTGGGATACGTATCGCAGCGAACTTCGTCAGGCCGATCGAATTGTGTTTGATCGACTCCACGACCATGCTCACGCACACGCAGCCGCGAGCAGAGCGTATATGGAGGCGCGTGAGATAGAACATCCGCTGCACATCGAACGGGCAGCGTTCGTTTCGATGCTCATCGAACAGCAGACCCACATCGATGATCTCGAAGATCGACTCGACCACTTAGAGAAAGATCTGAACGACGAGGAGTGAGATATATTCATAAGAATTTATCCGAAAATACTATCGTACGTGGATAACACTGAATTGTGCTGTCTCGGTTGAGGCATGAAACCATTCGATATCGCTTCGGAGAGAAATGGCGAATTAAAACGCTAGTCTTTCCTACTGTCCGAGTGTGTTTTCCGCTCAGTATGAGGTGCCCGACCAGATGAAGCTCTGTTTTCTAATTCTAATCAATCAACTCGCCCCCAGTGGGGCTCTGACACTACTCCTCAATGGTGCCCGCCACACTGACGCTCATTCAATTTCCGAGTATACAGACTGTTTCATTGAGGGGACAGGCGCACGTGCCGTCTGTAGATACCTTCGTGATGTATCCGCGGATACGCTTGGAGTTCGATACCTGGAGGAGTGTTAGAACGTGAGCGAACAACCAGCCTCTGAGCGTCAACTGTCGTCGTTACAATCGATTGTCGACGGGGCCTCGATCTTCATTATTGGCGAGATTCTGTACAAGGCATCTGGCTTTGTGTTGAATTTTCTTTTAGCGAAAGCGCTTGGACCAGTGCTGTATGGGGTCTATTCGTACGCGTACTCATATATCACTGTTTCGACGACGTTTGCGGGGATGGGAACTGATAATGCCGTCTTACGGTATCTCCCTGCGTATTCCGACGACGAATCGACGCAAAATTGGGTCTTTGGTTTGTCGACGCTGTCCACCGTTGTGGGTAGTTGTCTCGTTGCTGGCGGACTTTTCGTCCTCGCCCCGACGATCAACCAGTACACACTCAATCATGAGCTGTTCGTCGATGTTATGCGAATTATCGCGATTATTCTACCGTTCGACACCCTCATCAGACTGTTCAGTAGCACATTTCGTGGATTAGAACTCCCCACCGAACAGATTCTGCTCCAAAAGATCCTCAGACCAGGGCTCAGGATCTGCGTGGTTGCATTTGCCCTGTTTCTCGGATATACGCTCTTGGATACGGTCGCTGCACTCGTCGTTGCCAGTGTCCTCGCGTGCTCACTTGGGGTGTATCTCTTGCTTCGTCGAACATCACTCCGTCCGTCATTTGCAGGACTGTCGGGGAATTCGGCGACACGAGAGATTGCGTCGTATTACAACTACTCGCTTCCGCTGATGTTCTCGCAAGCCGGATCGATCCTCTACAACCGCATCGACGTCTTCATGGTCGGTTACTTCATCGAATCGAGCGCGGTTGGGTTCTACAATATCGCATTTCTTATGTCGAGCGCGATCACGCTTCCGCTGATAGGGGTTAACCAGTTGTTTGCTCCGATTGCATCTCGACTCTACGATGACGGTGAACAGGCGGAGCTGAATGAGATCTATACGACGGTTACGCGATGGGTGTTCACTGTCTCACTCTTTGCAACGCTCGGTGCGATCATCTACGCTCGTGATGTGCTTGCGATCCTTGGTCAAGATTACGTTCCCGGCGCACCCGTCCTCGCTCTCTTCGCCGTCGGACAGCTGCTGAACGCAAGCGTTGGCCCGAGCAACTACCTCCTCATGATGACCGATCACCAGTACGTGTCGTTTCTCAACCATTGGGGATTTGGTCTCCTCAACGTCGTGCTCAACGTCTACTTCATCCTTCAGTTCGGATTCGTCGGAGCGGCACTCGCAACAGCGAGCATTCTTGGTGCTTTGAATATCGCACGCTGGCTCGAAATCAGACACCTCGAAGGACTGACGCCCTTTTCTCGTGAGTACTACAAACCGATCGTTGCGGGTATCGGCGCTGCAGGTGCACTCTCTCTCCCGACGCTGTGGCTGTCTGGAATGGTGCTCCTCGTGGTTGGTGGCGTCTTTGGCTTGCTAATCTACGTACTGGTACTGTATCTTCTTGGAGTGGAACAATCGGATATCGAGTTTGCAAAGCAGATGTGGAATCGACACAGCGGCTAGGTTACTCGATATGCAGTGTTGTGATACCGAAGTTGAGATATCGAAGTCGCGATACTGAGTTGCAGACTGTCCGGCCGGATTCAATTGTTGCGTAATCGCTGTTTCAAATGGCGACACCTCATCCAATCACGACTGGAACAGACTCGGTTAGAGACGCCTCGATATCGACGCAGTCTGGCGGATGAACAGAGAAGCCACTCTCTCGGTATTGTACTCGTACACAACAGAGGGCTCCTTGGTGAGCTCTTCGGTAAGTCGGTAGTGATCTCCGATCACAGATGTCTCTTTGATGAGTGAACCCATTTGCTCCCCAATCGGGGAGTGATTTTTGGAACATAACGCGCTTCTGTTGAATTTCGAAGTCTGCACCCGATTGTCGTGAATGCGTCGTCTCAAGCCTGAACCGATAGAGATGTCACTCTTGTTATGAATAGTGAAAAATGAATGAAACGAAAATGAAAGCCAAGGGCCGGATTTGAACCGGCGTGTAGCCGCTCTGCAGGCGGCCGCGTAAACCGGACTCTGCCACCTTGGCGCAGATGCTTCTACTCGGAGTGTACGAATAAGGATAGCGATTTTAAGTCAGTACCGTCGCTATCCGATGATTGAAATGAAGTATGAATGGAAAGGCGGCGAACCACCAGTAACAGGTGTCGACAGCCTGGTCGCCAGATCCACCGGGACGAACCCTGCGTGTACTGTGGCTGGCAGACCTCAACCTGCACTTGGCCACCCTTGCGGGTCAGTTTTCCCAGAGGCTCTCGCACTCCAGTACTCGCTGGAACGCAGGCGGGCTTATCTTCCGTGTTCGGGATGGGTACGGGAGTTACCCCGCCGCTGTGGCCGCCCTAATGCCGATCTACGGAATCGAACCGAAGGCGAAGACCACTATCGGTCAAAATACGTGCGATCCAGTTTACGCCTGGACCCGTTCATCGGGCCAGTACGAATGGTGTGGCATTGACCAGTTAGTTCTCGCGGGCTAAACACCTCGTTGCCTCGGTGCGTACACCCCGAGTCTATCGAACTCGTCTTTTACAAGCGGTCTCAACGGTGTCTCTTTTCTATGTGGGTTTCGGGCTTAGATGCATTCAGCCCTTACCCCGTGTCGCGTAGCTGCCCGGCACATGCCCTCTCGGACAACCGGTACACTAGTGGCGACCAACCGTAGTTCCTCTCGTACTATACGGCCGTTCACATCAGACACCAAACACCCCCAATAGATAGCAGCCGACCTGTCTCACGACGGTCTAAACCCAGCTCACGACCTCCTTTAATAGGCGAACAACCTCACCCTTGCCCGATGCTGCACGGGCAGGATGGAGGGAACCGACATCGAGGTAGCAAGCCACCGGGTCGATATGTGCTCTTGCCGGTGACGACTCTGTTATCCCTAAGGTAGCTTTTCTGTCAGTCATTGCCCGCATCAAGCGGGACCAATGAGTTCGCTAGACCACGCTTTCGCGTCAGCGTCCCTCGTTAGGTAGGACACTGTCAGACCATCTTTTGCTCTTGCGCTCTTCTCCGGATTCCTGACCCGGATGAGATGGCCTTAGGGCGCGCTCGATATCATTTCGAGCGCGTACCGCCCCAGTCAAACTGCCTGGCTATCGGTGTCCTCCTCCCGGAGTGAGGGTCACAGCCACTGACGGGTAGTATTTCACGGGTGTCTCGGCGGTCCGCTAGCAGCGGACGCCTGGGTAATGACTTCTACCTATCCTGCACATCAGCGGCCATGTCCCAGCAACAGCCTGCAGTAAAGCTCTATAGGGTCTTCGCTTCCCCTTGGGGGTCTCCAGACTCCGCACTGGAACGTACAGTTCACCGGGCCCAACGTTGGGACAGTGACGCTCTCGTTGGTCCATTCATGCAAGCCGCTACTGAAGCGGCAAGGTACTACGCTACCTTAAGAGGGTCATAGTTACCCCCGCCGTTGACGGGTCCTTCGTCCCGTTGTACCGGGTGTTCAGATACCCGCACTGGGCAGGATTCAGTGACCGTACGAGTCCTTTCGGATTTGCGGTCACCTATGTTGTTACTAGACAGTCGGAGCGCCTGAGTCACTGCGACCTGCCCCTTTCCGGGGCAGGCATCCCTTATCGCGAACTTACGGGACTAATTTGCCGAATTCCCTAACGTCGGTTGTACCCGACAGGCCTTGGCGTTTGCAGCCACGGACACCTGTGTCGGATCTTGGTACGGACACTGTGCTTGCCTTTTCACGGGCTCTGGGTTGATCCGAGTTTCCCTATTCCGCCGTTCATCCGCTTCGTGCCATTACGGCTTCCACGAATTTTGACGGTTCGACCGGGCGATGGCCCGGCTCGGACGACCCCAAAGCGTCGGCGTTTACTGCACAGCGGCACTGGAATATTAACCAGTTCCCCTTTTGTCTCGCTCGAATTGCGACGAGACTTAGGACCGGCTAACCCTCAGCTGACGATCATTGCTGAGGAACCCTTGTCCGTTCGGCCGTCGGGATTGTCACCCGACTATCGCTGCTACTATGGCCAGGATTTTCGTCACCGGTCGGTCCACACGAGCTTTCGCCCGCACTTCCACCCGACCGGAGCGCCAACCTACGGAATCACGCCGTAAGGCGTGCCGCTAGGTCTCGGTAGTGGACTTGAGCCCCGATCATTTTGGGCGCCCCGAACCTCGGCCGGTAAGCTATCACGCTTTTCTTGGAGGGTAGCTGCTTCTAAGCTCACCTCCCGGCTGTCTAGGGCTCGGGACCACCTTCAATCGCACTTAGTCCACATTTGGGGACCTTAACCCAGCTCTGGGTTGTCTCCCTCATGGTGCACAGGCTTACCCCGCACACCGGACTCCCTGCGTCCAAAGCGTCAGTCGGTTCGGAGTTTGACAGGAGCGCCGACTCCTCTCGGAGGCGGACACTCCAATCGGTCGCTCTACCCGACAGACTACCTCGGCAGAGGTCATGCTTCGACATGTTTCGGTTGGAACCAGCTGTTACCGAGCTCGATGGGCCTTTCACCCCTACACGCAGGTCACGGGAGGGTATTGTAGGACACCATCCCTAGCAGGCTTCCACATAGCTTTCGCCATGCTTCACCTTGCCCACGCGTAGATCGCTCGGATTCGGGTCGTATCCATATGACTCCCCGCGCTTGAACACGGCGGCCCTCGCAATGCTGCGGCCATGTCGGTTTCCCTACGCCTTCCCCGATACTCGGGTTAGACTCGTCATACAGACACACTCCCTGGCTCGTTTTTCAAAACGTACGACGGAACGTCGGCTCCGATTGTTTCCTACTGTGGAGTCGCCTCCATGTCGTTTCACAATCGGCCTTGTACGCTCCGTCGCTCAATCGCCACGTGATTTCAAGCCCTATTGCACCTCCTTTCTCAGGGTGCTTTTCAGCGTTCACTCACGCTACTTGTTCACTATCGGTCTCAAGTTGTATTTAGTCTTGGCAGTGGATGCCTGCCATATTGACGAGGGATTTCCGACCCCCGCTACTCAGGAACAGACCCACAGTCTGCTGTCTACGATACGGGGCTTTCACCCTGTATCGCGCTCCGTTCCAGAAGACTTCTCGCAGACAGCTGACTGATTACGGTCAGTCCATACACCACATTGCCCGAAGGCTTCGGTTTGGACTGTGTCGCGTTCACTCGCCGTTACTAACGACATCTCATTCGATTTCTTTTCCTATCCGTACTAAGATGTTTCAGTTCCGGACGTTCCCCATTGCGTAATGCAATTGCTGAGGGGATTCCCATTCGGAAATCCTCGGTTCAACCCCTCCGTGCGGGTCCCCGAGGCTTATCGCAGCTTGGCACGTCCTTCATCGGCACTTGAGCCGAGCTATTCACCACGTGGCACAGTAGCCACGACGATAATAATCTGGACCACGATGAACGGGTCCAGTGAGCGCCTGGATCGCACGTACATACAGTCTCATACGCTCACCTATGTGCGGTAGGTGGCAATCAACCCTTCCCATCCCCGCTTAACGCGGGATGGTGCATTTGTCGTTAACGGAACGAGTGTCGGATACCACTTAAGGAACCCGGTTTCGTCCCGCGAACATGGACCCACTGGGATTCGAACCCAGGGCATCCTCCTTGCAAAGGAGGCACTCTCCCACTGAGCTATGGGCCCTACCTGTTAGCTCTGATAGTTCTAAAGTGCTCGGTCGGTCAATCAATTGCCTCACGTCCGATCCGTATAAAGGTGGGCCAGGTCATCGACCTGGTCCCGATCTGTGGAGGTGATCCAGCCGCAGATTCCCCTACGGCTACCTTGTTACGACTTAAGCCCCCTTGCGGAGCCCAGATTCGACCACCGGACGGTGGCCTCATCCGGACCCCACTCGGGTGCTTTGACGGGCGGTGTGTGCAAGGAGCAGGGACGTATTCACCGCGCCCATCTGAGACGCGATTACTACCGAATCCAGCTTCATGCGGGCGAGTTTCAGCCCGCAATCCGAACTACGATCTGGGTTAGGAGATTAGCGCCCCCTCTCGGGGTAGCATCCCATTGTCCAGACCATTGTAGCCCGCGTGTTGCCCAGCTCATTCGGGGCATACTGACCTACCGTTGCCCGTTCCTTCCTCCGCTTTGGCAGCGGCAGTCCCCCTAGTGTACCCAACCATCGCGAGATGTTGCTGGCAACTAGAGGTGCGGGTCTCGCTCGTTGCCTGACTTAACAGGACGCCTCACGGTACGAGCTGACGGCGGCCATGCACCTCCTCTCAGTAGCTCGGGCAGAGACCATCAGCCTGACCTTCATTACTACTGTCGGAGCTGGTGAGATGTCCGGCGTTGAGTCCAATTAAACCGCAGGCTCCTCCGGTTGTAGTGCTCCCCCGCCAATTCCTTTAAGTTTCATCCTTGCGGACGTACTTCCCAGGCGGCCCGCTTCGCGGCTTCCCTACGGCACAGCGCAGGCTCGTAGCCTGCGCCACACCTAGCGGGCATCGTTTACAGCTAGGACTACCCGGGTATCTAATCCGGTTCGAGACCCTAGCTTTCGTCCCTCACTGTCGGATCCGTTCTCCCGAGGCGCTTTCGCCACCGGTGGTCCGTTCAGGATTACAGGATTTCACTCCTACCCTAGACGTACCCCTCGGGTCTTCCGGTCCCAAGCCGAACGGTTTCCGCTGGACGCCCACTCGTTAAGCAAGTGGATTTCCCAACGGACCTGTCCGGCCAGCTACGGACGCTTTAGGCCCAATAATAGCGGCCATCACTTGGGCTGCCGGTGTTACCGCGGCGGCTGGCACCGGTCTTGCCCAGCCCTTATTCGTACACCACCCTACGGTGTACAAAAGCGAGGACTGTATGCCCTCGCACTCGGAATCCCCTTATCGCACTGTCGTGCAGTGTAAAGGTTTCGCGCCTGCTGCGCCCCGTAGGGCCCGGACTCGTGTCTCAGAGTCCGTCTCCGGGCTCTCACTCTCATGACCCGTACCGATTATGGGCACGGTGGGCCGTTACCCCACCGTCTACCTAATCGGCCGCAGCCACATCCTATAGCGCCTGAGCATTTCGCGTTCCCCACATTCCAGCAGGGGATCGCTATCACGGATTACCCTCAGTTTCCCGAGATTGTCCGTGTCTATAGGGTAGTTTGGCCACGTGTTACTGAGCAGTTCGCCACGGGTCTAAACCCGTGCGACTCGCATGGCTAAAGCGGATTCCGATAGCAATGGCCTCCGGCAGGATCAACCGGAATGCTCTCCCCAAATGGGGAGGGTTTGACGGAGTGCATGTCGCATGCACCAACTATCGGTCGTGCGGCAATACTCGACCGACCGAGTATCACCGAACTATCAGAGCTAACATCAGATTCCATCTTGACGGCGGACCGTAGGGGTGGAATCCTCATTTCCTTCGGACCTGATCGTAGGCCATTCGGGGTATTAAACCCATCGAACCGCCCTTGTCGATCGATCCTGGGCATGGGTTAGATCCAACAACCCACGCCCGCTGCGTATTTCATCCGAATGCCCCCATATACATAAAGGCTTCGGATCGAGCGTGAATCCAAGCGACAGACCCACGCTCACTGCGTATTTTATCCGAATGCCCTTGTATATATAAGGGCTTCGGACTGGGGACGCGCACCCCCTAAGGGGGCGCGCCCCGCGTTCTTCGCATTTCAATCAGAATAGCACGACCACCTTAAGCCCGTCGAACTAAAGGCGCCACGTCATGCGGTTTCATGAGACGTAACTACACGGTACACACATTCTGGGTAATCGAATGTTCGTAGTGAGAAGTGCAGCACAGCTCGTCGATAGGATGGAGAGATCACAGAGAAAACGCTCACCACTCCTCCTCAACACGTGACAAGCAGATATGGTCGCAACTAATGAGGAAGATATCATAACAGAAGATGGTATATCGCGCGGCTGGAGACCGACCCGTCATCCCGCGATTGTACGCTCGGTCCGGTCGAGTGAGAGCCGCGCACTCCTCGCTTCGTGTTCCCCTTATCTATAGTATGCGGACGCGAAGCGAGAGGGGACAATCGTCGTGAACTGATGATCTATCCCGATTAGATGGTGTAGCGTCACTGCAGCGAGCGTTGTCACTCATGGCCAGAGACGTTCGCTCGGTCGCGCTCCGACTTCTGTAGACAGAGATGGGTGACGCTACGCTGGCCATCATAGCACATTGAAAAAACGAGGGATAGATGTCTATCGCTAATTTCAGATCTCGTCAAGATGTTCTATACCCTGCTTCGAGACGTTAGCCTCGGTAATTCGATCAGGCATCCAGTCAGGTTTGTCATCAGGGGCGTCTTCTTCCCACGCCCACCCTTCGTAGATGTGTACCTTCTTCGTGCCTTTCTCACGGAGTTCTATATGCGTGCGTTCTGCCTCCTGTTCTGATGATGCCGGCTCCAATCGTCGAGCCGCCTTCAGTGCAGCCTGACGTGGTGTTCGCCCGGAAAACACACTCGATTCCTGTCCACTTGATTCTCTGAGCGCAAAATTTCGTTTGTCATCCGTACTGCGTGCCATGATTTTCACACCTCCACGTCAAATCAGTACATACCATCATATAACTGTATCCCCAAAATCGGGGTGCGGCGGCCCCCACTTTTATATAGAGGGATAATGCGCGATTAGTCAATTAAGCAGACTCTGAGCACGCCAGACTTATGTATAGCGTATATCGAAGGATGAAATACGATACTGCGATGGTGCGTAAGAAAAAGCTCAGTCCGAGCGGTGCCAAAGACGAGAACGGCGAGTACCACAACGTTCATCTAAACCTTCACGAAGACGAGCTTGTAGTTGCGGGGATGGAAATCGGAGACGAAGTATTCGTCAGGGTGCGTGATAACAAGATCATCATCCAGAAAGCGAGTGCCGACGAAGATCTCGAACACGAGTTCTGATGCAGATCTACGACGCTGTCAAACCACTCTTGTTCAGGCTTCCTCCAGAAACGGCGCATAATACTGTCCATTCGGTGCTTGGCGCGGTACAGGAAACCGCTGTAATGAAGGCCATTTCTCAGCGATACCGAGTCGATGACCCACGGTTAGCAACGACAGTCTTCGGCCACGAATTCTCGAATCCCATCGGCGTTGCCGCTGGCTTCGATAAGAACGCCAAGATCCCATCCGGGCTTGCGAGCCTTGGATTCGGACACGTCGAAGTAGGAGGTGTAACCGCAGAGCGCCAGCCGGGAAATCCCAGACCACGTCTGTTCCGCCTCTCCGAAGACCGCGCGCTCATCAACCGCATGGGCTTCAATAATCACGGCGCGAACGCGGTCGGTGCTCGACTCGCGCGGACGCGTGTAGATGTCCCTGTCGGAGTCAACATCGGAAAATCAAAATCGACGCCGCTGTCGATGGCGGCCGACGATTATCGCTATACGTACAACCGCGTTGCATCGAGCGGCGATTACTTCGTGGTCAACGTTTCGAGTCCGAACACCCCTGGTTTGCGCGAGCTACAAAACCGCGAGCACCTCGAACAGATTCTGGGAACACTACAAGATGCGGGTGCCACACCACTTCTCGTTAAGCTCTCTCCAGACCTCACCGACGATGCGATCGAGGAAGCGCTGGCCGTCGCCGCCGATTTCGGGCTCGATGGGATTATCACGACGAATACAACGACCGACCGTCCCGATTCGCTCCGAAGTACCAATCGGGCGGAGACAGGCGGGCTGTCCGGTGACCCGATTGAAGAGCGGGCGACCGACGCAGTCCGGTTTGTCGCAGAGCGCACTACTCTCCCCGTCATCGGGGTCGGTGGTGTCTCGGATGCGCGAGGCGCGTACGCGAAGATCCGAGCCGGAGCATCTCTTGTTCAACTCTACACAGGATTCATCTACGAGGGACCATCGATTGCACGCGATATCAATCGTGGCCTCGTTGAATTATTAGAGCGCGACGGCTTCAACTCAATCGAGGAAGCCGTCGGAGTAGACGTAGCCTGAGCGCGAGCAATACGGCCGGGAAAATACCACAAGACGCGACAATACGAAGCGTGTTCACTCGATCGTTTCCAGATCGAACTCGAACGCCGCGACTGGCACTTCTAAATCGTGTTCGACGAGCACACTGGGGTGAATCTCACCGATGACGCCAGCCGATTGGCCGTCGAACACCACGTCCGCGGTGCGTCCATCGATGAAGCTCGGGTGGCTGGTCGGTGGCGTGCTAAGATCTGCATCAAACGCGCGTGCGATCGTTTGCAGGGTTGCCTTTGCGTCCTCGTAGCTTGCGTCTGTCCGCGCGAGAACTGCTGCGACAGTCCGGCGTTCCGCAACCTTCGTCTCCTCTTGCTCGTCGATGTGGGCCGCTAAGCCGATTTCAGCGAGCGTCTGTGGATACGACCGGTGGGTGTTGTTCTCCAGCACCATCAAGAGCGACGGAAGCGCCCACGTTCTGACAATGGTGTACTCCTCGCTGTATGGCTCTTCGATCGTCGCAGGGGGCGCGACTCCAACGGGATTCTCATCCGAAGCCTGGGACGTGAGGTCGATATTCATCCGATCGAAGCATTCGCGTTCACTACCGAGATAAAAGTTCAGCGTGTCTTCGAAGCCCACTCCCACAAGTACGTCCCGAACAGCGTCTTCGAGTAGCGTCCGGTCGTGACAGCCACCGATGGTGCTCACGTCCGGATAGCGCGGTTCGAGCTCGTTGAAACCGTAGGCCCGTCCGATATCGTCGATGAGATCGATCGAATGGAGCACATCAACCCTGTACGGAGGAACAGCGACCTCGTACCGACGCTCATCGGTCGTCGGATTGGCGTCCAACCCAGCTCGTTCGAGGTAGTCGACAACGTTCTCAGTCGTGAGATCAACGCCAAGAATCGATTCGATGCGCTCGTGTTCGACGGTTTTCTCCGTAACAGAGAGATCAGGCCGATCCAGTTCTGTGTCAGGATACTCGACCGTAACCCGTTCGACTTGGCCCCCGCGCGCATCGAGCGCGTAGCAGACAATGGTACACATCTTGTCGATAGTCCACTGATCGGTTCCAGTCATCTCGATGAACAGATCCCGAGAGTTCTCCGTGACCTCAGTCCGACGGCCGTTGATCACGGGAGGGAACGAAAACAACCCGATGTCGTCGTAGATCGCAGGGTAGCGTTCGTACTCGGTTACGAGATCGGCGTACTGCTCACCAGTCGGATGCTCCGAGAGCACTTCTTCGGGGGTGTAATCGCTGTCGCCGTCCAGTGGAACGAATCGATCCTCGTCCGGAGCAAGACCCCGATACGTGATCGTCTTAGTCTGCTCGGATCCTGATGCGCCGCTTTCTGCCCGACTGCCTTTGAGCATCGTGAGATCGTGGACCCCGATGGCTCCCTTCGCGCGCTTTCGTCCCATCGTCGCGTGAAGTTTCTCCTGAAGTTGGATGAGCGACTGCAAGCTCTCCTCACTCATGTCGAGCCCGCGAACGACCGCACCAGTAACGTAGGGACGCTCTTCGGGAACCGATTCGTCTACTTCGATGACCCACTGCGAGTCGTTCGTGCTCGGAACGTAGACCCCTCGGTCGTGGCCGTATTGGTATCGGAGCGAGCGCGCGACACCTTCGACGCTGAGGCGATCGAGCCGATCCGGAGCGAACTCGAACTGCAGCTCTCCGTCCTCGGTTTCGCCTTCGTACTCCAGACCGAGTGCGAATAGATCGCGCTTCAGCACGTCGTCAGAGTTCTCCGTCGAGGCAAGGTGACGAAGATCGTCCGTGTCGATGTCAACGACTGGCATCAGTGAATCACCTCCGCGTTCCGCAGGAAGTCAAGATCTGTGAGCGTCCCATGCAAGTCACGGATATCCTCTGCTCCGGTGATCAGCATTGCAAGTCGTTCGAGCGCGAGACCCCACGCCATCACGTCACAATCGACACCGAGCGGTTCGAGCACCTCAGGACGGAACAACCCACTGTTACCGATCTCAATGAGTTCATCCGTCGTTGGATGTCGACCGAACAGCTCGAAGCTTGGCTCCGTGTACGGGTTGTAGTGGGGCTTGAATCGGATGTCGGTAATCCCGAATCGTCGGTAGAACTCCGTGAACGTCCCCATTAGATCCCGTACAGAGAGATCTTCTGCCATAACCCACCCTTCGATCTGGAAGAACTCAAGGAGGTGAGTCGCATCGAGTGTGTCGTTGCGGTAGACCTTTTCGACACTGAAGTACCGTTGTGGCGGGTCGAGCGTTCCAACCGAATGTCCAGCGAGATACCGCATCGATAGTGACGTTGTATGCCCGCGCAACGCGAGCGCGCGTGCGAACTCTTCATCCCACGGCGAATGATATCCGTCACCGTCCTCGATACCTTCAAGGTGCGCCTGACGGACTCGTTCGACGAGATCCTCTGGAAGATCGTCGATCCGTTCGGGAGCAGAAAGCGCAAAACGATCCCAGTGAGTGCGCGCTGGGTGATCCTGCGGCATGAACAACGCGTCGTTGATCCAGAAGTCGGCATCAACGTGCGGGCCATCCATCTCCTCGAATCCCATCCCAACGAGAACGGTTTTGACACGATCTCCGATTCGGCGGAGGACGTGCTTTTTCCCGCCATTGATCGTTTCGGCGTCGGCTTCGACGTTGTAATCTGCGAACTCAACATCTCGCCACTCACCGTTTGTCAGAAGATCTGGTGTGACCTGTCCGACGGTATCGGCGACCTCGATACCGTCCATGAGCGCAGTCACGCCGTCGTCGGTGAGCGCGATCGACCGGACAGACGTTTTCTCACGACTCATGAGTCCCCGGCGTTCCAATGCATCGAGTACGTCGGCGGAGTGATACCCACCCGTTCCGTCTGCGATATCGGGAAGCGCAGCGGCTTCTGGATCCGAGTCAGGATCTGCCTCAGCATCGACAGACACCGAACCGCTTTCGATCGTCCCGTAGCCCTTGCGGGCAAAGTTCGAAAGAGCAATATCTATCTCAGATCCGTCGAGGTCGGACTGCTCGATGAGATCACCCATCGAAACAGGCGTTTCGTCTGCTCCGGATTCGATCGCGGCCCAATAGAGCCGGTTCTCAGGGAGACCATCATCGAAGTAGCGTTCGCCCTCGTCAGTGAGCGTGACAGACTCCGCAGTGTGTTCGTCCACGCGGAGCAGGCCAGCCTCTTCGAGTTCGAACGCTGCTCGGGTAACGGCCGTCGGATTCTCATCGACCGTATCAGCGATCGTATCGATCGTTCGTGTCTCGGTCGCGCTCGCTGCTTCGAGCACGATGGCTTGTGTTCGTGGAAGTTTCATAGTTGATAGTGTAGCGATTACTGGAAATCAAACGCGGTTCACGCAGAGCAGCGGTTTCAGGGTGCATCACGTTTCCGCTCGGCACCAGTCCACCGTTGCCTACGCGGGAAAAAAGCAAAAGCCGAACCCAATGCGCGGCTGTAGCCGAAGCACGAGACTCACTGGCAGGGGTTCGGATGCCATACGATCTCTTGAATCGGGAGAGACGAAAAGCGTTCTGGGTCGGAAGCGACAATCACCACGTGATCTGGGACGACCTACTCAAGTTCCTGCACTCGTCGATACGCTGAAACGAGCGTGAGCGAGATGGTTACGAGCACAAACGCCCCGAACGCGAGAACGAACGCAAGCGCGAGAAAGAGGACAGGACCCGCCACGCCCTGTGGGGCGGGACCAAGGAGTTCGAACACGCGAACGGCATAGACCAGCGCGGCGAACGCGAAGCCAACAACGACGCCAATTTTCATATTCCGAGTTACATTAAGCGCATCAAGAAACGCCGCAGTACCGTTATTCGCGCGCGGGGTCGATGACTCGTCGTTGCTCACCACGCAAGCAGCTACGAGACCCGATGACAAAGCGCCTTCGCACTCGCTTTTCGGAGCTCACGTTCACCTGTCCGGACTCACACAGCCACTCTTCTGAACGTATAACGTCGGTTCGAAAACGCAACCCAAAGATCGAATCCGCACTATGAAATTGAGAAATAACAAACACAAAGACATAAATACAGACACTAACAATATCAATAGTACAAGTAGAAATGAAAATTGAAGTGGTGTAATGCCAGCATGATGAACTATACCACCACAAAATTGGGTCATTCGAGTGAGGAACGACTCCAGTGACTGACAGCGAAAATCGTTATGGAAATCGAACGGTCTAAGAGTGTGGATTTACCGATTATATACAATGACGACGCTCGGCACCGCAACCGCCTGTCCCGGAGAAATTGCTACGGGACGGCTGTCTGTCGGGGAGGCTCGAGACGGCAGTGAGATCAGTCTCCCGGTCGCGGTGATCAACGGTCAAGACGAAGGCAAGACACTCTACATTCAGGCAGTGAGCGATGGTGACGAACTCAACGGTGTTGGGGTTATCCAACAATTTGTTCCACGGATTGATCCGAGCGAACTTTCCGGACAGATCCTCATCGTCGGTATTGTCAATTATTACGGCTTTCAAGTCGGAGAACACCGTAATCCTATCGACGATACGAAGATGAACCGGGCGTATCCGGGCGATCCAAACGGAATGTCCTCAGAGCGCATCGCTCACGCCACCTTCGAAGCCGCGATGCGGGCTGATCTCATTCTCGATCTGCATCAAGGTTCGACGAGTCGGATGATCGATGAGACGCGCGTCCGGTGTGGATCCCGGCACCGTCTTCACTCGGACTGTCTCGAACTCGCCAAGGTGTTTGACTGTGGATTCATTCTCGATCAGAAAGGCCCTGACGGGCAACTCGCGCGGACAGCACCCGATGAGGGCGTTCCGACGATTGATCCCGAACTCGGCGGCTCCGTTGGATGGGATCAAGAGAGCATCGAAATCGGCCTTCGCGGAGTGAACAGGGTGCTGAAATACTACGGCTTCATCGATGGGAGTATCGACATCCATCCTCAGACGCGGGCAAACAGCTTCGAACAGTACGGAGCCCCCGCAGGAGGATTAACGTCGTTTCATCCTGATCTCGGCGATTACGTCTCCAGCGGCGACCCACTGTTCGACGTCACAGACACGTTCGGTCGGGTGAAATCCACGGTGACCGCCGATTCGACCGGCGTTTTCTGGCGCACACGCCGCCTCCCGCAGGTTGCAACTGGTGAATACGTCTGCTCGGTCGGAACGGATCTCGATGAGTACTGAAACGAAGCTTCGTTGTTCGTCCTGTGATCGAACCTACCGGGACCGCTGGCGATGTGAATGTGGCGCTCCACTGGACATAGCAGGGCAGCCTGACCCAGAGAAAACGGATCGGTTCAAAACCGATATCGATCCCCATGAGGGGCTGTGGACATTCGATGCGTTCCTCTCTGAGAACAGAGACAGTCGGATCAGTCTCGGCGAAGGATTTACGCCTTCACTCACGGCTCCACCTCCGTGGAACTGCCAGTTCAAACTGGAGTACGTCTCACCAACAGGGAGTTTCAAGGATCGGGGTGCTACAACGGTCCTCTCGCGTGCAGTGGGTCTCGGTGTCGAGCATATCGTCGAGGATTCGTCCGGCAACGCAGGAGCAGCGATCGCCACCTACGCTGCTCGCGCAGGGTTAGACTGCACTATCTACGTTCCCGCAGGCGTCAAGCCTGGCAAAGTACAAACCATAGAGCGAGCTGGCGCAACGGTCATCCGCGTCGAAGGCTCGCGTGAAGCCGTTACCGAAGAATGCATCGAGGCAGTAGAGGCAGATACGGGCTGGTACGCGAGCCACGCGTGGAACCCGTCCTTTTTCGAAGGCACAGCGACACTGGCGTACGAACTCGCCTACCAGCGCGACTGGGACGTTCCCGACGCACTCGTCATGCCAGTGGGACACGGCACGCTGTTTCTCGGTGCGTATCGGGGATTTCGTGCGCTTTACGATGCCGGAGTGACAGAGAAGCTGCCACGGCTCCTCGGTGTTCAGTCCGCCGGCTACGCACCCATTGCGAGCGAGTTGCACGCCGATGTATCGGGGGAAAATGACGTCGCCGATGGGATCCAGATACGAGAACCAGTGCGAAAGGATCAGATTCTGTCAGCCATCGAAGCGACAAACGGAGACTGCATCGCACTCGGCGCTGACGCAGTCGAAACCGAGCTCGAATCGCTGCACAGACATGGCTTCTACGTCGAACCAACGAGCGCTATCGCACCCGCTGCGCTCGAACCGTACCGCGAGCAGGGAACCATCACCGGCGACGATGAGGTCGTTGTCCCGCTGACCGGGAGCGGGCTAAAAACGTGAAAAGACGCCAGCGCATAGCGATTCATCAACAGTAACAATTCACCTGACCACCACATATCAGGCCCAACTCCCTATCGCTCGGGATGGGTCTGTGCATCGAACCCGCCACGGATCAACGGTTTTGCGATGTGGCGACGGGCACAGGGCGGCACTTCGTACCACCCTAACTCAAGCGTGCGTTCGATCGGTCGATCGACCTTGTCCTCTGCACTCGTTCCACAGTCGCGACAGCGATAGCCCTGATTCCGACCGGCACTCTTCATCCGTCGTTCACAGTCCGGACAGGTTGGCGTAACGCGTCTTGTCGTCGTCAACGCTCGAACAGCGAACTTCTCAAGCTTGAGTGTTCCACTTGAAACTTCCCCGCAAGCAGTGATTCGGTCGCCCGATCGGAGCGCGCGGACATGCTCTCGAAAGCGTTTTGTTGGCTCGAACGCGGCGCATTGGAGGGTTGTATCGCCACCCTGATTCTCGCTTTCGATGGTCAGAAAAACGTGTCCACCCCGCTTCGTTTCGGGTGGAGCTGTGATCGTTCCCGTCACCTGATACGCGCGGCCGTCCGCGACCGAACCAATCGTACCATCGCGTAGATGGACATCGGTCCCCTGATTCGTCACGAAGATTTCGCGCGCAGCAACCGGTTCGCTCTCAATCAGCTTGGCGATGCGTTCGCACTCACTGGGGTCGTCTCCACGGATACCGTGAAGAATGGGACAGGGGGTATGGGGAACACAGACCGCCTCGCGTTCACCGCGATCAACTGTATCCCAGACCGCAGGATAGCCATCAGTAGCAGCTCGAAAGATCGAATCAGAATCGACCGTCCGTCGGGAGCCCCACTGCTCAGGCTCCCGATAGGAGATACATTCGTACGTCCAATCACCGAAAATCTCATCCACAGAGTCCACCTTCGAGTTCCATCCGATCCATGCACCAATGGCAGCAAGCGCACCGATTCGTCCGCGTCCGTTACCCCAGCTTTCGGAGCGATAGCCAGTAACATCGAGGACGCGTTCGACATCAGCGATTGTGAGGCGATCGCGGAGTGCAGCCCGTGAGAACGCGAGAACAGCGTCGTACGCACCGAGCTGATTCCACTCTGCTGGATCAGGGGCAGCGACGACGCCCGGATTCGTATTCGGATCCTCGGTCTCGGCAAGTCGGTCGACAACGTCACGAGCAATCGGAAGCGCCACATCAAGATCGAGCGTCGTGTGCAATGCAAGCGCAGCGTTTCCCCTCGTCTTGTGTTTGATAGCAGGGTTTAGACGAACGAGCAGCGGGCGTCCGACACTCGATTCCGCATCAGCGTCGTGCTCGCGCAGTCGCTCGACGATCAGATGGGCAACGTAGGTAGTACACATCCCGCGATCGCGGGAATCGGTGTCATCGAGACCGATAACCGTCACAATGGGTCATCCTCGGTCAGGAGACAAACGGCTTTCGCTGAGCTCCTATGTATATATACTTTTCGCAAACTATTGGGACAGATTTGCCCGTCGACACAACGCATATATGGTCGGAATCGCCTATGGTCATGTATGTCACGGTCTGCACTGGTCGGAAACGTGATAGCCATGCTCGAAGATGCGGGCTTTCTCGTGAGCGACCGGTGTGCTGTTCGTCCGAAGAGTTTCGATATTGCCGCCCGTCGTAGCAAGGATGTCATCCTTGTCAAGATTCTCGGTAATATCGACTCATTCGACACAGCCACAGGGACAGAGATGCGTCGGCTCGGGTTCTATCTCGATGCGACACCGATCGTCATTGGCCTTCGCACTCGCGATGAACAACTCGAACCGGGGGTCGTGTACTTCCGCCACGGCGTACCAGTTCTCAGCCCAGACACCGCAATGGATCTCTTCGTCGAAGAGGTCCCGCCGCTCATCTACGCTGCCCCCGGTGGGCTGTACGTAAGCATCGATGGGGATGTGCTCGCCGATGAACGCGAAGAGCGCGAGTGGAGCCTTGGCCAACTGGCGAACGAACTCGGCGTCTCGAGACGCACCGTTTCGAAGTACGAGAGCGGAATGAACGCAAGCGTCGAAGTAGCCGTACAGTTAGAAGAGCTGTTCAACGCTCCTCTCACGGATCCAGTCGATGTCTTCGATCCAGGGGACGTTCACGAGGACGAGTCGACACCCGACGATCCAGAAGTCGATCCAGACGACGAACAGCTCGTTACCGTCCTCACGCGCGTTGGGTTCGACGTACACCCAACGCTGCGCTCGCCGTTCAAAGCCGTCAGCGAGGACGAACGTGAGAAGGTGCTCACTGGTCACTCGGCGTTCAACCGGACTGCCGAAAAGCGCGCGAAGATCATGAGCTCAGTCGGCCACGTCACGCGAACAACATCCGTCTACGTCGTCGATAAAACGGACCGCGAATCGGTCGATGCCACAGCGCTCATCCAGCGCGACGAAATCGAAGAGATCGACGACAGCGACTCACTCAGAGAACTCATCCGCGAACGAGCAGAGGAAAAGGAAACAGCATAGAGTAGCGAACTAGATTGCTATTATCTCTCGACCGCTGTGCTGAGCGACAGCAACGGACGGCGGGTACCAATTTCGTTGGTTGATTACTCGGAGGGTGAGCCACATACACCGTCGCAGAGTTACTTCACGGCTCACGTTCATTCATACATCAGGAATCGAGGCTTCGGAGCCGATCAGTATCCCTACAAGGAGACGTATCTCACTGGACGATCAATCAAAGAAGCCGCAGTCGTTCTGGTGTTCCCTCCCCAACGCAATCGCTACTTTCCGTTCGAGCGGGACCACACGGCTCAGGAGAAGCGTTCGAGTATCTCGCTGAGCTGATTTGCGATCTGGTTGCGGTCCGTGCTCCGAATGGTGATCTGTGTTTTCCGTTCGTCCATGTCAGTCATCTCGCTGAGCAGACCACCGCGACGGTCCACTTCGACAGTGACCGCAAGCGCATCAGAGCCCGCATCACAGACCAGTTCGATTTCGTCGACACGGCCAGCGAATGGGCCACTCTGGGGCCGGAATTCGAACTCCTGAACGAACGGTCTCCCCGTTGTGTATCGTCCATACGGGTCGGCTTGACACGCGGACTTTCGCAGGGAAAATCCGAGGTCCTCGGCCGCATCGAACAACGCCTGCATCCGGGGGGTCGGTCGGACGTCGAGATAATCCTTATCCTCAGGGTCAAGTGCGAGATCAATCTCCAGTTCCGTCTCGATCCAAACGTCGACTCGATCGATCGTTACCGGCGTGTTGTACGGAATCTCGATCGATGTCGTGCGGATCTCGTCTTGTCCTGGTCTGATCGTGAATCCATCAGAGAGACGCAGCCGGTCAATCGTTCCTTCTGCATACCCCTCTTCGGTCTCGTATCGAGTCTCAATTTCAAGATCGATAGCACTGATATCCTGTTCCGCGTTGCCGCCACTGATGTTGATTTCGGCGTCGATAGTCTCGCCGGGTGTAACTGTCGTAGAGGGCAACACAGTATCGACTGTCGCTGAGCCGATACCGATACTTGCGAGGATCTTCTTCATGGCTCAGATCGGTAGACGTAGACAGCCTATATGGAAGTTGCGCTGGTTCCCCTACCGAGGGTGAGAGACACCGACTGCGTGTATCGCACGAGAGAATACGTCTAGCAAATCATTAAGTTCGTTCTATAATATTCTACAATGAAATTCAGCTCCGTTTTGTCGCACAACACGCTTTGGTCTCAAGCGCCTGTTTCTGCTCGTTTGCTATCGCCGTAGGTTTTTTCGAGATACGCGATAATGTCACTCGATTCAGGCATTCCTTCGACGTCGTGTTCGTGGTCGACGAGCACTGGGACACCGGTTTGTCCGCTAGCCTCCTTGACCTCATCTCGGTCTGCGTGGGAGCGTGACACCAAGTGCGATTCGTACTCAAGCCCGATTTCGTCGAGTTTCTGCTTAACCTTCGAACAGAACGGGCATCCTTCGAGCTCGTAGAGTTCGATTGATGACATCGACGTGGGTACGTTAGCATCACATATAAAACACCGCTGGAGTGTGTCAAGCGTGTGTGATTGCTCTGAAGGATTCACACAATAGTCGTGAGGGAGTTCACAGGGGCGTCGATCCGTTCTCGAACAGTGTCGATACCGTCGGTCCCGACAGCGATGAGCGTGAACACGCCAACAACGGTGGCGTCCGCAAAGGCAGCGATGTCGAGGAGAAGTTCTTGGGTTTCTCCCGAGCGGATGAGATCGTCGACGACGAGCACTCGCTGACCCGAGCTAAGAGCGCTCGCAGGGAGATAGTACGTGAGTTCGATACCGCTTTCGAGCCGTGAACGCGCTTCGATGAACTCCTCGACAGCCGTTTCTTTCGACTGCTTCGCGTAGGCGATCTGAGCGTCGAAATACCGTGCCATCGCTGCTCCGAGCGTAATACCGTCGGTCGCCGCTGTCAGAACGACGCTCGGCTGTTCGAACGCGAACGCTTCTGCGACAGCGGGAGCAACGAGATCGAGAAAGGATTGATCGAAAACGAGTGAGGAGTTATCGACGTAGCCATCTCGATCGACGACGAGACGGGTATCCAACTCGGCAGCGAGGGTTTCGAGCCCCGTCTCTGCGAGAAGTACCCGTGCGCGCTCGGGACCAGGGAGAACGTGACCGTTGACGTACCGATTCAGATCGCCCGCCGAGAGACCGGTTGTCTCGGCCAGCTCGTCGTACGTTCGCGTCTGCTTGAGCATCCGGAGCACTTTCACCGCGCGCAACTGAAGCGTCGCTTTCTCCGCCCTGTTCATACGACTACTCGTCAACACACCAGTATGGATACTTCGATTGAGAAAGTGAGTGAGATAATCATCGGTGTGGAGTTTGAGAAGCGTACTCGTCAGCAAAATCACCCGCAGCGTGCAAATTCAGTTGTAACAACGTTGCTTGTTCCCACGATAGTGCAAATTCGGTGACGGTTATGAACTGTCCAATAGCTCGGAGGCTGTGAGGAGCGCTTCTAATTCGATACCTTCTGCTTTGAGCCGTTCACTCGCCCCCTCCTCGCGGTCGACGACCACGAGCACTCGGTTCACGGTGGCACCAGCTTCTCGAAGCGCCCCAACAGCGTCGATCGCGCTCTGACCTGTGGTAGCAACGTCTTCGAGAACAACGACTTCTTCGCCATCTTCGAGGACACCCTCGATACGATTCCCCGAGCCGTACTCTTTCGTTTTCTTGCGCACGATGACGTACGGAAGATCCGTTCCAACACTCGTCGCAGTCACGAGGGGAACCGCTCCAAGCGCAACTCCAGCGAGCTTTGACTCGCTGATGCGCTCTGCGAACGCGTCGGCGATGAGCCCAAGACAGTGCGGATCCGTCTCGAAGAGATACTTGTCCACGTAGTAATCGCTCGTCCCTCCATGAGAAAGCTCGAATGTGCCGAATTGTACCGCATCGACGGTCTGTAACGCTTCGATGAGATCCCGGTCAGCCATACGGAGGATGAGCGTGGGGTCGTGTTAAGCGTGTGGAACGGATTGGGAGTTCCAGTCGAAACGAAGGGGTTCGTGTGGTATCAACATGCGCAGACAGTGGTGTCTTTGGCGGGGGTCGGTGAGAGATGATATCGACTGTTAGTCGAGTCCGCGGACTCGACCCATCAGGACCGAAGACACCGACCCACTGTTCGAGAAACTTCGGGCGAACGAGTTTTGATCATAGCGATGAGAAGACCGATATGGGAGTCAGAGAGGAATTCGACGCGTGGGCGGCCGACGGCCGCGATCGAGGGATGGAAGAGCGCCACTGGCACACCGCAAAGCACGCATTAGCGCGGATGCCAGTCGAGACAGGCGATGTGATTCTCGATCTCGGTTGCGGGAGCGGATACGCTGGGCGTGCGCTCCGCGAGACGAGAGAGTCGGGACGTGTCTACGGATTTGATGGCTCGCCCAAGATGGCGCGCAAGGCTCGTTCGTACACGGAGGATCCAGCGATCGGTTACGTCGGAGGCGATTTTGACGACCTCCCGTTTGCGGACGACAGCTTCGATCACGTCTGGTCGATGGAAGCATTCTACTACGCCGCCAAACCGGAGAATACGCTCTCCGAAATCCTTCGTGTCCTCCGACCGGGCGGGACGTTCTTCTGCGCTGTGAACTACTACGAGGAGAACATTCATTCTCACGACTGGCAAGAGTTCATCAGCGTGGAGATGACCCGCTGGTCTCGGGCAGAGTATCGCAAAGCGTTCCGAACAGCAGGATTTCACGTCGCCGAACAGGACACCATCCCCGATCGTGAGATAGCTATCCCGTCTGAAAACGCGTTTCCAACCGAAGAGTGGGATACGCGCGAAGAGATGGTTGAACGCTACCGGGAGTACGGAACGCTCCTGACGGTCGGTGTGGCTCCGTAAACGACCCGCTCCGGTGTCTATCTACTGAATCACTTTTGACTGGTGTTTGTGGTCTGCAAATGGGCCATAGGTCGGCACACGAACGAACTACTCGGTTAACCATCGAACAGACAGAGCACAATCGTAGCCTCGGAGGACAAAAACGAACACGAAGTTCACAGTTCATCGCGGATTGCAACGGCAAGATTTCGTCCCGACTCGTCGGTCAGCTGTCCGTGTGGCCAGCGGAGGGTTATACCGTCCGCTTCGTAGCGTGGCACGATATGAACGTGGGCATGAAACACGTCTTGGCCAGCAGCCACGCCGTTCGACTGGATGATATTCAGACCATCTGGATCAACGATTGACTCGACAGCGCTTGCGACGCGCTGGGTAGTCCGGAATACGCTCGCTACGAGATCTGGTTCCATATCTGTCAGCGTTTCGTAGTGAGTCAACGGAACGACCAACGAATGGCCGGGAGTGGCAGGTGCAGCGTCGAGAAATGCAAGTGTGCTACCATCCTCGTAGAGACGAGAGGCGGATTCCTGCTCATCGGCGATATCACAGAAGACACATTCAGACATACGGAACACTGCAAAGCGATGAGGTAAATGCTTTCAAGAGAACGCAGACAGCTCACTGTCCAGTGATACATTCAAATCCATCGAGTATCACGGCTGATCGAACAAAACGAATGGAGGTTCACAGTATCGATCAACGATCGAATCGACGATCGACGTACGACCCATGCTAACCATCCAAACAGTCATACTACTGAACGTACAACGCGAGGTATGAACGCAAAACGTGTGCTCATCGTGATTGGTGCGGTCCTCGCGTTCTTGGCTGCTATTACGCTGTACCGGCAGCGAAACAGTTCTCGCATGCGACGTGAATCTGGCCCAACCCGAGCGCGATTAGACGATGGTCGAGAGGTCGGAATTGTGAAATTCTAGAAGAATACGGTCGATAGTATCTACTATACGCTCCGCTCGTGAACCAACAGTATGTTCGATGTCGGGATCCGACAGCATCGTCCGCTCTGGATCGTTTTGTCGCTATTCGTCGCCGGTGTCTTCGCCATTATCATCTGGAATCCAGTTCTCATCGCGGACTTTCCACTTGAGCAGTTCCTCGATTGGTACGCCGTGTCTGGACTGCTACTAGTAGGACTCACAGCAGCCATCGAGGGAGACACGATGTACGCGCTCCTGTTCGCGCTCTACGCGCTCGCGTTCACGCTTCTCGTCGCCACCGTGCTTCCCACCGTGATTGCCAAAGTCGGGGTGCTGGTCTGTCTCACGCTGAGTGTGGTCCTCGCAGACACAGTGAGGTTACTGGATCACGCCAGCACGTAGTACCACAAACAGTGGTGATACAATCGTACCGTACCGAACCATACCGTTCTATTGTGTCAGCGAGCCTCCTTCGCGTTCCCATTCAGTGAGGCTTCCCTCGTAGAATGCGAGGTGTTCGTATCCGAGATGTCGAAGAACAGTGTACGTATGGCTGATCCGCCGGGCGGTGTTGCAGTAGAGGACGATTCGCCGATCGGGTGTGATGTCGCGCGCTTCGAGGAGCGACCGGATCTCTGTCTCCGGTTTCAAGCCGCGTTCCTCTTGATTGACGAGTTCAAGCCAGTCCAGTTGAATCGCGCCGGGAATGTGTCCCTCTTCAAACTCCCATTCTTCGCGCGTATCGACGAGTATTGATTCAGGATCATCCATCGCACTCTCGACGGCGGTCAGATCGACGAGGGGACCATCTTCGACGAACGATGCCTCATACTCGACAGACGATATCTCAGGAGCGCTGCGACTCACCTCCTGTTCACGACTCCAAGAGCTATAATCGCCGTCTAACAGATGGAGTGACTCGCGTGAATGACCGTAGAGTTCGCACGTAACGAGAAACCGTGCAGCGAACACACCGTGCATGTCGTCGTAGGCGACGATCTCGTCTCCGTTTTCGATGCCAACACTCCCCACTAACTCGGCAAACGCCGCTGCCCCCGGAAGCATCCCCCCCTCACCATCCTCCTCTGAGCGGAACGAATCAAACGGAACGTTGACTGCGCCCGGAAGGTGTCCGATGCCTTCATACTCCCATGCATCACGAACATCGACGAGATGCACTCCATCGAGATGATCGCCCACCCACTCATTGTCGACAATTGTGTCCATATCGTTGCTATGTGTCTCACGACTTCAAGTATTTACTACTAGATCCATCAGAGTTAGCGGGTAATATCTCCGGTATAACGTAGTGACACCATCAAATATACCCAGAGAAGAGCGAACCGCTGATGCATCCAATATATATTCATCCCTGAATAGGAAAAAATTTCTGGTACAGGTGATGAGCGGCGAAACGGGCCGGCAGTAATACGGATATACCAATTGGGCCGTGAGTACAAATGTACCATGAGTGATTACGCGAACGACGTGCTCGTTACGGCCGATTGGGTCGACGAGCATCTCGATGACTTCCAGAGTGATGAACCGGACTACCGACTCGTAGAGGTTGACGTTGACACCGAGGCATACGATGAGAGCCACGCCCCCGGTGCCATTGGCTTTAACTGGGAAACCCAGCTGCAAGACCAGACGCGACGCGATCTGCTCTCGAAGGAGGAGTTCGAGTCGTTGCTCAGCGACCACGGGATCTCCAACGACTCGACGGTCGTCCTCTACGGTGACAACTCGAACTGGTTTGCTGCCTACACGTACTGGCAGTTCAAGTACTACGGCCACGACGACGTGCGACTGCTCGATGGAGGCCGCGATTACTGGCTCGACAACGATTATCCGGTGACCGAGGAGGTCCCGGAGTTCCCCGAACAAGAGTACAGCGCGAGCGAGCCCAACGAGGATATTCGCGCGTACCGATCGCAGGTCGAGTCGGCGATCGACGACGGCGTCCCGCTTGTCGACGTGCGCTCGCCCGAGGAGTTCAGTGGCGAGATCCTCGCACCTCCGGGACTGCAGGAGACGGCCCAGCGTGGCGGTCACATCCCCGGCGCGAGCAACGTCTCGTGGGCTGCAGTCGTTCAGGACGACGGCAGATTCAAGAGCGCCGACGAGCTGCGCGAACTCTACGGAAGTGAGGGAATCGAAGACGAGGAAATCGTTGCTTACTGTCGGATCGGTGAGCGCTCGTCCATCGCGTGGTTTGCACTCCACGAACTGCTCGGATACGACGACGCCGTCAACTACGACGGTTCGTGGACCGAGTGGGGCAACCTCGTCGATGCTCCCATCGAGACGGGCTCGTAAACGGCTGGACACGATCTTCTTATTTGATCCAGATCAACCAGTTCCGACAGCAGGGAAGACGATTCAATTGACGACGCGCTGATCGCTGATTGAGTAGATCGTTTCGCGATTCACTCGATGAGGGCGAATCGTCCGTCCTCCGACCCGATTTACTGACAGAAGAGATCGATTTCGTGTCCTTGCCGGTCGGGTGATACGTACTGGAGTCAATATGCGAACGAGACACAAGTTGTCACTCTCCTCGAATTTTCCGTCGTCGCTCTTCGAGGCGCTCCTCGAACCACTGCCATTCGCGAGTGAACTGATCAATCGACTTCAAATTCCAGACATCCGCATCCATCACGACCGGACCAATACGGTAGGATTGGATCATATTGTACAACCAAATGATCACACCAGCGAAGATGAGGAAGGCACCGATCGTCATCATCTGCTGAAGGGATGCAAACTGTTCTGGATACGTCGCGTACCGCCGCGGCAGTCCCAATGCTCCGTTGATGAGCATCAATCCAAACGCGATGACGGTTCCGACAATGCTGAGCCATGCGTGGACTTTCGCCAGCAATTGATCGTACATCCGGCCGGTGAGGAGAGGATACCAGTAGTAACTCGCAGCAAATGCTGCAAAGGTGATGATCCCCACCACGATGAAGTGGAAATGTCCGACGACGTAGTAGGTATCGTGATAGAGGAGATCGATCGGGATCGCCGCGAGGAACACGCCCGTGACGCCACCGATAATGAACGTCCCGATGCCACCGATACAGAACAGCATCGGTGCGGTGAGGCGGATGTGTCCTTCCCACATTGTCGTCATCCAGTTGAACGTCTTGACAGCACTCGGAATGGCGATTGCGACTGAAACGGCCATGAAGCTAGCGCGTATTCGTGGATCGATCCCCGTCGTAAACATGTGGTGCGCCCAGACACCAAAGGAGAGGACACCAATCGCCAGCGTGGAGTAGACGATGAATTTGAAGCCGAACAGCTTCCGTCCCGAGAATTTCGGGAGAATGAGACTCACCAGCCCAAACGCTGGCAACACGAGGATGTACACCTCTGGGTGGCCGAAGAACCAGAACAGGTGCTGCCAAAGAAGCGGCCCGCCGCCGTCGACTGTAAAGAACGTCGTCCCAAAGTTCCGGTCCAGCAATAGCATGATTAACGCACTCCCGAGCAATGGGAAAGCGAACAGAATGAGACCGCTGGTCGTCAGCATCGTCCACGAGAATATGTCGAGTGTCGACCACGACACGTCATCGCTGCGTTCGGTGAAGATCGTCACGATGAAATTAATCGCAGCAAGCAGGGTTGCGATCCCGCTCAGGTGAAGCCCAAGTAACATCAGATCAATCTGTGGATTCACCATCTGTGTCGTCAGAGGCGTATACATCGTCCAGCCTGTTCCCGGGGGTTGGAGCGCGAACAACGACGTGATCGAGAAACCGATCACGGCGAGTGCCTTAGCGATGATCTCTGTGATCAGCCCCGCGCGCACAAGGAGATACGCCGGCGGGAGGATCCAAAAAGCGATGGCGTTGATACGAGGATAGGCCATATCGTCTGCACCGAGCAACAACGGGAGGAAGTAGTTACCAATACCGGTGAACGCAGGCGTGACGAAAAACAGCAACATCGTAAGCCCGTGTGTTGTAAACAGGGCGTTGTATGTTACTGGATCCCATGGGCCCGCTCCCGGTGTAAGCAACTCGGTTCGGATCATCATCGCGTCAGTTCCACCCCAAAGGGCGGTCGCGGTTGCGAACACGATGTACATGATTCCGATATCCTTGTGGTCAACACTGGTTACCCACCGAAACAGTCCAGACGGTTTCTCGTTCTCTGTTTCGGTCTCACCACCAAGCAAGTATCCACCGTCTGGCACCGCCAGCGTCGGAGGCCAGCCGTTCCGCATGGCAAGCACAACAGCAAGTGTGAACAGGAGACCACCGACGACCGCAGCGCCCGAAAGAGAAACTGTCGGAATATTCATGTGTGTGCTGGATTATGGCCGAAGCTACAGGCGCACAATGGAAATAACTGTGCGTTCTCATCAGAATAAGTTGATTCTATACAATACGTAGGAGATGTTGTGATGTCACGCTGGCCAGTAATACTTTAAAATACGGTTACAATAACGGTACAGTGTAGCCACCAATACAGGCACGATAGGCTACAGCGTTGTGTGGCTCGATCAAGCTGTGTCAGCGACGTTTTCCTCACGGAGGCTCGCATAGACCGCTCCGAGCGTGAATCCGTACGCGAGGTGAGCAAGCAGCGTCAGTCCCGCATAGACAATGATGAGTGGCCAGCCAATGGAGCCGCGACCGGCGATGACAAACGCTAGCCAGAGAACGAACGCGAACACGATCCCGCGGGCAGCCGGATCCGGACCACGGGGGATGTACGGTTCGAGTGCGATGAACAGTAACGGCCACGCGAACACTCCAGCTGCTACGAAGAGCACAAATCCAATCAGAATGTTATTGGGGAGTCCAACGAAGCGCGCAATAGCATCGAAGATGTGGACTTGGCTCCGAGTCTGGACTTCGAGCAGAATCATCAGCAACGATAAAATGGCCGTGCCGGCGATACCACCGGCAATGGCACTGGACGGACGATTCATCTTTGCCATTCCAACGTAGTCCTCCATCAAAAGGCTGACTCAGTGCTGACCTCAGCAGCTCTGACTCGACGATTGTCCCAACAGTGCCGATGCCGGAGAGTACAAGCCACAGGCGAAAGTACAGCATTGTATGACAGTCGAATCGGATTCGTTCGTAGAAGCTGTGAGGGAGGAGAACAGGACCGCTCTTTCGCGGCTCGGCTCGTCGAAGGCGCTGTACGCCGACACGCAGGGAGAGATGGAAACCGAAGAGGTGCTTCAGGCTGGTGCGACAGCAGAACAAGCCGCGATGGCGACGTTCGAGCAGTGGGCCGACACTGAAGACGGAGAAGCTGCCGACGTATTCCGCGAAAGCGCAGCCGAAGAACAGGAACACTACGACACCGTACGTGATCAGCTCGATGCTCACGATGCCGATGCAAGCGAACTGCCAGCAATTCAAGCGTATCTCCGCGATTTGGATGATACGATCGCGCGAGTAGGTGGGTTCATCGGACGAACGCTCGCGGCTGAGAAATCAAAAGAGCAGATGACTGCCTTTTTTGTCGGACAAGCAGACCCACAGACATCACAGCTCTTCCGTGAGATGGGTGACGATCTCGACGCACAGCTCGAACGCGGTCTTGCGCTCCTCGAGTCGTGCTGTGAAACCGATGAAGACAGAGCACACGCACTCGAAGCAGCCTCCGGTGCAATTCAAACAGCTTACGAAGAGTACACCGATCGACTCGAAGGGATGGGCGTAAATCCGAAGCCAGTCTGTTAACTCCCCATCCGCTCTGCTGTCCAGAACCAATCGATCGCAGTGGCTACTCACGTCACGGATTCGTTCTGACTGCGGCCCGACGGATCACCGGGCCGCTGAAGAAGTAATGGTTTAGAATTGACAGCTCACCGTTCCGTCTTCATCGAGATCGATGACACCGTCGAACAACTCTCGGTGCGCATCGAGTTCTGTAGCTGCGTGGACTTCTTCTGCGAAGTGAAAGAGGCCGACCGCATCGTGTTCTTCGAGGAGCGTGAGGATTCGCTTGATCGCTTCTCGTGCGCGCGCTTCATCAGCGTAGTAAGCCATCTCCGTGACCGAATCAATGCTAATGCGGAGCTTCCCGTCGTGGGTTTCAAGGAACTCTCGAATGGCAGCGATCATACCATCGAAGTCGTCCGGCGAGGAGACGTAACGTACGTTGTCGCTCGATCGCCGTGAGTATCCTCGTTCAATAGACAGCGTATCGAGAATGACAGCTTTCGACTCATCAACTTCATAGTATTCGAGTTTTTGTTTGACTTCTCGGGCGGTTGTGCGCGTCGAGAGAATGAACAAGTTGTCAGTGTCGGTCTTGAAGAAGTCAGTATCGAGCCGGTCAGTTTCTCCAGTACTCGGGTGTAAGAGCATAATTCCGGTACCAGCCGGAACAGTTTCGGGTGCGTTCTCAATTGCGAGACGATAATCCATACATCATTCCCGGTCGGCGTACTATTAACTTTTCATGAAGTGTACAGCACTCACGAAGAAGGAATGAATGTTGATAGGTCTTGACAATCCTGAACTATCAATCATATATGTTTTCAAATATCTTCCGAGTCCACGCGACGGCATATTCAGGTCCGGTTTCGTGGTATGCTGTCGTATCGAGTGCACCGAAGGGGGTCGGAACGTCGAGGTCGTGTTTCAGCGCACTACAGCCGATTTCTGCCGCAGTCGAGAGGCCTGAATCGGTTGCGATCTCGCGAGTGAGATTAGATAACCGAGGCTCAAGGCGTTCTCCTGCATCAGTCCACGCATCATAGAGGCGAGGAGCGGTGTCTTCCCACGACTTGAAGACAGATCGAGTGTGCAGCCCGAGGTAGGCCTCGTACAGGGCAGTCGCCAATTGGTAGGTTTCAGCCGGCGAGAGTCGGGCCCCCGCGTCGAGGTCCCGATACTGTTCTCCGAAAAAGCCGATGAAATGTTCAGGTCTTCCCAATCCGGCTTGTACAAACGCTTCGGCAATGAGGAAGTCAACGAACGAATCGGGTGATCCCTTCATTCGTGCCTTGATGAACACCGTCGGCGGTTCGGTTTGTGCCGTCCACGTTACACCACCGTCGCCGGGCATTCCGATAGTGAAGCTGCTTCCGACGTACTCACGGAGCTGTTTGGGACATTTCGGTGGAAGCCACTCGTCAGGGTACGTGACTGGATCGAGCGCATCAACAATGATTCCAAGTTCCTCGGCTTGTGACGGTGGAAGTGTCTCGAAATCAGGAGTGTCAAAGACAAGCGTGCCTGGAACATGCTCGTCTCGGACTGATGCGAGGTCGTCCGGAAGATCGCGGCGAGTAAACATCAGACGACGATGGTACCAATGAGAGCGAGTGCAGCGAGAGTAGAGCTCCCGACAGTTGCGATGACGATTTTCGTTGCGTCACTCATACTCGTGTCTCCAGTGGCGAACGCTTAACACTGTTGTGTTACGACACGTGACGGACGGTTTCAGTCACTGATTTTCGGCGACCGGACGCTCGTTTGCCGAGCAATCTTCTTCCACGCACCCGTGTGAAACCGAACTGTGTTCACCACCGCTTTGACGTAGATGTCAGCGAGAATGGCCACAAAAAAAGCGAGATATCCGAGATCCAGCCCTGGTGAGATGGCGATCTGGCCGATGGTGATAGGGATTGGATCGAGCGCAAGCGGTCCGACTGCGAACCCGTAACTGGCCGGAAGAGCAAGTGTGGCGATTGGGAGTTTGAGAAGATACGAACCGGTGAGCGTTCCATAGAACGGCCAACGGGTATCACCAGCACCACGAAGGCCGCCTCGCATTGTCCGAGAAATCGAGAAACCAGCCACACCGAGACCGAACACACGGATGAACGCGACAGTGAGATCGACACTCTCAGTTCCGAACACGAGCGCGATCGGTCGAGCTGTGAGTGTAATTCCGACGGCCACGATCAGTTGCGTTACGAGGGCGAGTCGAGTCGTTTGCCAGCCGTATGCGGCCGCGCGGTCGTCCTCGCCCTGACCGATATGCTGACCGACGAGTGTGCTTGCCGCGGTTGCGTACCCCCACGCGGGCATCATCGCTAGCAAAATCACGCGACGGCCGATCGCGTAGGCCGCAACGGCTTCTGTTCCGAGGACACCGAGGAGAAAGAGAAACGGAAACCGACCGAACGTTCGTGCGAGACGTGTTCCAGCGAGCGGGAGCGCAACACGAACGATTTCGCGCATGATTGTCCAATCGAACATCGTTCCCCCGAGTCGGAGACGGATCGAGCGGCGACCGTTGATGAGCAGTACGAAGAAAATTGACGCCGAGAGAGTGTTTGCAGCGAGGGTTCCGACAGCAGCTCCGACAATTCCGAGCCGTGGGAACGGTCCAATGCCAAAGATGAGAGCGGCGTTGAGCACGATATTCGTTGGTAACGAGACGAGGCGGACGTACATCGGCGTTCGAGTATCACCAACGCCCGCGAGTGCGCGCGAGGCAACCATCCCCCAAAACCGAGGGATGATGCCAAGCATCACGACCTGTAGATACGCAGCCCCGAGGGAGATCGTACGAGGTTCGTTGCTCAGAACGCCGATCAGTTGTGGAGCATATATCCAACTCACGACGGTGATCGGGACAGCAATACAAAGCGAGAGCCACAGCGATTGTTTGACCGCCGTGTCAGCCTTGTCATACTGTTCTGCTCCAGTATACCGCGAGACGACGCTGATTGTTCCACTGGTCAGCGCAAGCGACAGACCAAACGGAATGAAGTAGTACTGAAACCCGAGTTCGATAGCCGCAATCCCTGCGTTACCCAGTGCGAGACCGACGAACACGAAATCGGACATTCGAATGAGCACGCGAAACACACCCGAAACCATCGCGGGCGCTGCGAGATCGAACGCTTCTTCTCCCATTGTTCGGTCGATGATTCCAAACCGCGAAAGCATCGCCGGAAACCACATGAAAAACGACCTTATGTCAACACGGAAGACCATCAGTCGATTCACGGACTCCGGCATAGTATGACTTCTGGCTGACCGTACTACCTCTGGAATCCACTACTCAAACGAACAATAGTTAGTGATTATAATTTAAATTAAATTTGGTTTATATGTGTAGAATCTGATATTAACACTGACGTTGCGTTAATTGGGGGTCACTCGTCATTGCCGCCGCGCCACGATTCAGGCATTTGGATCACGTAGCGACCGTTTTCACGGAGTGCAATGATATACTCATCACGGTTGTAGAGTTCCATCAGATTGAGTTCGTACTGTCCGGGTGCGAGAATCTTGATGCTCTCGAACTGATCGTTGAGCTCCTTTCGAAGTTCTTCGAGATCGGGCTGGTCACCAGTCGGCTCGCGGACAACGCGACCGTTGCTCGGTGGTGGAGACTGCCGAGTTGAATCGACAGCAGACGTAGACGTAGACGCAGAAGAAGATGAGTTTGCGGAAGAATGAGGAGGGAGTTTATCGCGAGAGACGAATTCTGACCGAGCGTTCGCTTGTGCGGTGTCTTCCGATCCGTCTGTGCTGTGGTTGCCATCCTTCGCCAGCACGTCGGCGTCGTGTCCGTTTTCGTCGATAGCCGCTCGACTCGCGCTGTGCTCTTTATTCGATTCTTCATCGTCAGAAATCGCATCCGCTGTCGTCTCGTCTATTGAATCCGTCGCGTCTGATGCTGATGCTTTGACAGGGAGTTTATTTGGTTCCTCGGCGGAGGAGTCTTCACCGGTTGTGTCTTCTGTGACACCGGATTCATCTGTTGTGGACGATCCGCTCGACATCCAGCCACGAACGGTCGACGTTGCACGGCCTACGTGTTTTCCGACGCGTCCCCCATTCGGAGCTAACGATGATTGAGGAGGTGAGGGAGCGGCAGATTCATCGGGAGGAATTTCGGAAACGTCTGTATCGGCTGGGTGGAATTGGAACGTCGTTCCACTACACTCGGGACATCCCGAGAGCATTTCTTTCGATCCATCCTCGAACACGTAGCCGCAAGTCGTACACTGATGTGGCATACTGGTGTGGCATTAAACCGCTACGTCACGAGCGCGCGAATCAAGTTCTTATCCTTGTGAAGCGTTTCAATACGGTTTGCTGGCCCGATAACAGTCAGTTTGTTCGGCGGATTGTGTCCGAAAAGTCGGCTGAAAAAGCCAGGATTTGGCTCTTGTTGCGGGTAGCTCTCGATTTCGATACCAGCGAACTCGTCGGGGCTAATCTCAGTCATCGTCACTTCGATGAGTTTCGACTCCTCGTCGGGCGAGAGGCCCTCTTCGAGAATGACGATATTACCGTCGCGCACCCCATCAAGGATGAGTCTGATTTTCTCCATGCTCCGCAGTTTCTTCATACGCTCGCCACTCACGAGGTCGATCTGGACACCATCCTCAGTTGTTATTTCAGCCATTTCATTCACCCGAAGTACTCTGCAATCTTGTCGTAAACCTCCTGCATATTGTCACCCTCAAGCGCTGAAAGCGGTACTACCTCGTGTTGGGGGAACGCGTTGACGATACGCTGAACGCTCGATTCCTCCAAATCGATTTTGTTTGCAAATATCATCACCGGGAGGTCTCGACTCTCAATGATACCAACAAGCATTGTGTTCACCTGCGTGAACGGATCATCGGTGCTATCAAGCACGTAGATAACCCCATCGACATCCTCACGGAGCCAATGCATCGCCTCCGCAACACCCTCTGTTGCCTCCCGCGAACGTCGCACAGCGTCCTCTTTGGTCATATCGTGTTCGAGGAATTCGTTGTAATCGACCTTCGTCGTCACACCCGGCGTATCGACGATGTCAATGGTAACAGCCGATCCATTACGCTCGATTTCGACGTTTTCTTTTCGCCGGGCACGACGGGTTTCGTGTGGAACATGGCTCTCAGGTCCAACAGCATCACCCGTCCAGTCGCGTGCGACTCGATTTGCGAGCGTCGTGTTGTGCACGACGAGTCCGTCCGCAGTAGTGAAGGTGTGATGCTCGGGAACAGTGAGATCGTAGATGTAACCGTCGTAGTCGACACTCTCGACTGATTCGATCTCATCCCATGCAGCGTCGCCGTTCGCTAGCGCATGAATGTATGTCGTCTCTTCTACTCTGGGAAGTCCGTTTGCGATCGACCGAATACGGTCGATGGAGATTGTTTCGGGAGAATCTGATGTAGGATCTGTTCGAGCGCTGAATTCAGTCTCATCCGTACCACCGTAGAACGCAGACCGTGTCATCTCTAGTGCCTCACGCGTGCTTTCGAGGCGTTGACCGATGGGCAGCGCAGCCGAGGCGGTTTGTATGCGACCACCATCGGCAGCCAGATAGCTATCAGACGCCTCTGCAGAGAGCAATCGGTCGACAGTCGAAGATGGTTGATCGGCCGTATGAGTGGCGACCGATGGGAAATGTGCGATGAGCGTTCCCGTCGAGACATCGTCCGCTCGTTTTTGCTCTACTCCATCTTCGGAGACAACAATAAATGGATGATCGGGACTGACGGTTACATTCCCACCAGATTTCGTGGTGACGTGGCACATCGAACCACGATAGCGCTGACGAAACACGTGAGAGATCGTTGCCGACGCAGCTTCGAGATCCCTCGTGAGAGCGGGGACTTGTATTCCCGCCTCAGTGCATTCGATCCACGTTTCATCTGGCTCATCACTCACGTCAGGAGCAGTGGGACATTGTTCTCTTGCGTCTAAGAATACGTCTTCTATCGGCCGGTAAGTGCCGTCTGAAAGCAAAATCGGTTCACTGGCGGCGAGGCATTTCCCTGCGTTCGGCGGCCCGTAAATACCAATTCGCTTTGGCTCGCCGCTGAAGAACAATTTCGTGATGCTTTGTTTAAGGCTCGTAATCAGTCCCATCCTAACGCGCTCCTCCCACGACCGAAGGCCGTGTATACCCGAAATACCCAATCCGACGTACTTAAGCGTGCGTCAGACAAGCATATGTTTGGTTTGATATTGTTTTTGACGGTTTTCATATTTGTGACTTTTTGGGCTATGCTTTTATGCATTGGTTCGAAATTTGCATACCTGTGCCCACAAAATCGAAGTTGTGATTCACAGCCATACATACTCTAGTTTTTCAATTTTAGAGTCCATGATATCATAGCAAGTGACGTGTAGTCATGTGACATGCAGTGACACAATGTACATATTTTTGATGCATTATACGTGGATCACTTACAAGGAGCATGCTGTTCACTTACCTCATAACATTACTAGGTCTCCAATAAACCTGTTTTATCTGCTGTTTAAATAAAAAATGATATACCTTTAGTGTATGAAATAATATTAAGGACATACCCCCCCCCACCCCTTCGTTTCGACTGGAACCGTCAAACAGAGTATACCCAACAGACACGAATATGTCTATAGAATAACTGTTGACGAAGTGATAACGATCTAGTAAGAAGAACTAGCGGTAGATAGTCGAATTATTGGACAAACAACTAGGAAACAGCCTAGAAATAGAAGAAGTTAAATTATAGTTGTAGTTGTCTGTTCTATGGTTGTGTTTGTTGTTCTTCCGTCTTAAAACTACCGCTTTCCTAGAGCTCTCGTGGTTCCTACCCCACCCCCACTCTCTCGTGTCGTTTCCAGTCGAAATGAGGGGGTGGGGGGGTCGTGGATATCAGATACGTCTCCAAGGCGCCCTCTAAAAGACAGTCAAAATCACGACAAAAAATCGATCTCAATGAATAACATAGTAGCAATCGAAAAGACTAATTAACGACACATAATAATCTCATTGTCTAGACGGTACTAAAAAACTATTAATACGTATCTTTCCATTAGTGATTAGTACGCATAAATAGTAATTTGACGCACGACAATTGGTAAACGGTAACTAATACCCATACTAGTTTTTGAAACCCGTTTCAATATATCATATACCTTAGCAAAATTTGAACCACAACGTTTAATGACTACCTCATCCACGTGTTCTCCTGCATCAGGTGGACACTGAGATATCCGCCCTCCCTACGTAACCCGTATCACACTACCGATATCGACCGTTGCGGTGAGTGCGCGGATCGTTTCCACTTGAAATGAGGGGGTGCACGAAACGAATGCCAGACACGGACACGGACATGAATTCGGACGCTATATTCGATGATGAGTCAGTTGACACACAAGATACAATGTTCGATGGGTTTTCTAACGAAGGAGCTTCTCCTGGGCTATTCGATGACCTTCTTAGTGGAGAACCAATCTTCGAGAATAAGGAGGTGCTTCGGCCATCCTATACACCACGGCAACTCCCTCACCGCGAAGAGCAGATCAACAACATGGCAACGATTCTTGTGACTGCTCTTCGTGGAGAGACTCCCTCCAACATCCTCATTTATGGCAAGACCGGCACCGGGAAAACTGCGTCTGCGAAGTTTGTCAGCGAGGAACTTGAAAACACCTCCGAGAAATACGAGGTACCCTGTGATGTTCAGTACATCAACTGTGAGGTAACGGATACTCAGTATCGCGTTCTCGCTCAACTTGCCAACACGTTCATCGAAGAAAACGAACAGTATATCGATCAGCGCCTCACAGATCTCGAAGAACTTTGCGAGCGTGCGAGTGAAACTCCGTCCTCTCTTTCTGAAACGTCGTTTGATTCAGTAACGGAGATCGAGGAGGAGATACAATCACTCGAAGATGACCGCGACGAGCTCGAATCCGTTCCGATGACAGGGTGGCCGACCGATCGAGTGTACTCAACGTTCTTCGAGGCAGTCGAGTACGACGAGCGCGTTGTCGTCATTATGCTCGACGAGATCGATAAGCTCGTCGAGAAGAGTGGCGATGATACCCTCTACAATCTATCACGGATGAACTCAGAGCTCGAAAACTCGCGCGTTTCTATCATCGGCATCTCGAACGACTTGAAGTTCACCGACTTTCTTGATCCCCGTGTCAAATCGAGCCTCGGTGAAGAGGAGATCGTTTTCCCACCGTACGACGCAACGCAACTCAAAGACATCCTCCAGCACCGGGCAGAAGTCGCGTTCAAAACCGGATCACTCTCTGACGATGTGATTCCATTGTGTGCTGCTTTTGCGGCCCAAGAGCACGGCGATGCACGACGCGCGCTCGATCTGCTCCGGACTGCGGGTGAACTCGCAGAACGCGATCGCACCGATTCTATCGAAGAAGCACACGTCCGTCGCGCACAGGAAAAAATCGAACTCGACCGTGTCGTCGAGGTCGTCAGAACACTCCCAACACAGTCGAAACTCGTCCTTTATGCCATCATACTTCTCGAACGACAGGGAGTTCGAAACATCAACACTGGCGAAGTGTTCAACATCTACAAGCGCCTGTGTGCCGAAATCGACGTCGACGTACTGACGCAGCGCCGCGTCACAGATCTAATCAGCGAACTCGATATGCTCGGGATCGTCAATGCCGTCGTCGTTAGCAAAGGCCGCTACGGACGGACCAAAGAAATGGGTCTTTCAGTCCCACTCGAAGACACCGAAACAATCCTACTGAGCGACTCACGGCTTGCCGATGTCGAGGAAGCACAACCGTTCGTTCAAGCTCGATTTGACGATTAGGCGGCGAGAGAGAATCTGTTCGTATTTTCAAAACCAAATACTGGCTTTGGGTCGCTAATCCCAATCAGTTGCAAGGCCCCCACCGAGCAGGGCCATTCCAAGGAGTGATGCTCCGAGCGTGGTTCCGAGTCCACTAATGATGCCCGTTCCCAATCGAATAAATCCGAGATACGGAATGCGGAATTCGGCTGTGCCGACGATCCAGGACGGCTTGACTGGAGAACTGATGTCCACGACTTGATCGTACATGTCGTTCCGCTGTTTGTTATCACCTTTCGTAATGAAACCACTGTGTGGCGCTGGGCAGTGTTCGAGCTGCTCACAGTTTTCAGCACCTCCGACGTACGCGGGGTTGGCTTTGTCATACCAGTTTTCACCCTCATTCACCCAAAATCGCGCCCTGTGAATGATTGGTGTTACCCGTTCTTCACCATGTGGTTGATATATAATCACGTCGCCGTACGCTTTGAATGTCTTATACCCAGATTCTTTTCCAGCCTGATACGGAACAACGCCCGTGCTTTTTCCGTTGTACGTGACCGCTTCGCCACCCGCAAAGCGATGTTCTTCCATAACAAACACGAGATCGCCCGTCTGAATGTGGGGGTCCATGCTCGGGCTTTCAATCGCGACCATTGGGGGCCACACGCCGCTCACTCCAAAGAGAATGGCTCCGATAAGGAGTACTGCAAGCGCACTTCCGACGATATCCCTGATATATGCGACTGCACCTTCATCTGTTGTCAACAACCATTTAATCCATCCAGTTGCCCCGACTGGACCGTCTCTATCACCGCGGTTTACCATTAGCAGCAATGTGTGCTCATGTTGTTTGAACCTTCTGGGTTCTGCTTGATCGAATCAACATACCAATGATGTCAAACAACTCACGTGACGTACTATCACAGTCATTCGATCTCAATATAAACCAGTATTGAGACTAACATTGACTGTTTGAATGACATTTTATTTTCATTGCGTCTGCACTATTTTCCTCGTTGACGTCAGTCGCTATGCTTTTGCCTACGCTCGGTCACGTCTTTTGGTGTGCCATTGGAGACGCCGCGTCGACTCGTGACCGAACTCGCGCGTCGGGGATACAACGCCGAGCGTGAGGCTGTCACCCTTCTCGCCCGCGCACACGATCCTGCTGCCGCGCTTGATCGCACGATCGAATCACTCCCCGAGAATGCGCTGAAGCTCTCTGCCGAACACGTCCGGTCGATTCTCGATGGTACCTCTACTGGCCGTCCTCAAACCCCCCAAACAACCGTTTCAACTGGAAAGGATCAATCCGAATCTGATCCTTCTCGACACGAAACAAGCGAAGATGATGAACAAGTTCCAGTCGAAACAAAGGGGTCTAGCGAGTCGCAGCTCATTCGACAGAGTGACCGGAATCCATCGCCGGCATCGATCGCAGACGATATAACTGGTGAAAGTACCGGAACTGGCGAGTACAAAGATTTTGTTGCCGTGTTTCGTGACCGCTACGAACGACTCTCTCGTTTGCTCAGGGGACGGGTCAACCATCGCCCGACGAACGCCGTCCAGCAGATGCCGGGTGGAAACGACGCGGCACTCATCGGAATGGTGAGCGACATTCGCTCGACTGCGAGCGGTCACTGGCTGATCGAACTAGAGGACACAAACGGCGTCTTTCCGTGCCTTGTCATGAAGGACAGATCGATTGCCGATCTTGTCGATGAACTTCTTCTCGATGAGATTATCGCTGTCGACGGAACTCTCTCCGACGATGCTGGCATTCTGTTTGTCGATTCGTTACATTTCCCAGACGTCCCCCATACTCACCATCCAACCACGGCTGATCGACACGTACAGGCAGCACTCATCAGCGACGTTCACGTGGGAAGTCAGGAGTTCATGGACGAGGCGTGGTCGCGCTTTGCTCGCTGGCTTCACACCGACGAGGCAGAATCAGTCGAATATCTTCTCCTCGCGGGTGATATGGTCGAAGGTGTCGGTGTCTACCCCGAACAAGACAAGGAGCTCTCAATCGTTGATATCTACGAACAGTACGAAGCGTTCTCCGAGCGCCTCAAAGAGATACCAGGTGACATGGAGATCGTCATGATTCCAGGTAACCACGACGCTGTTAGGTTAGCAGAACCACAGCCAGCGTTCGACGAAGAGCTTCGGGACATCATGAACGCTCACGACGCTCGCATTACTGGGAATCCCTCGACGGTCACTGTCGAAGGCGTCTCGATACTCATGTACCACGGTGTCAGCCTCGATGAAGTCATCGCAGAACTCCCCGAAGAAAAAGCGAGCTACGACCACCCTCACCACGCGATGTATCAACTGCTCAAAAAACGCCACATCGCACCACAGTACGGCGGCCATACGCGACTCGCTCCAGAGAAACGCGATCACCTCACTATCGATGAGGTTCCCGACATCTTCCATACCGGGCACGTTCACAAACTCGGGTACGGAAAATACCACAACGTACTCGCAATCAACAGCGGCTGTTGGCAGGAACAGACATCGTTCCAGAAGAGCGTAAACATCGATCCTGACCACGCGTACGCTCCGATCGTCGATCTCGATACCCTCTCGCTGACGATCAGAGATTTCAATTGATACACTGACACAGACGAGTCCAGTCTGTCTACGGTTCCAATCGATACCTCACTGTCCGTGTCCCCTCGAACGCCGGACCGTATCCCTCTAGTTCGAATGCAGCGTTCTCGACGACATCTCTCATTTCTTCGTCGTCATCTGCGACGAGCAGTTCCACGTCCATCGCTTCCTTTCGAGCGAACCGAATGGGTTCTTCGAGGAGCGCCTCACAGAGCTCTTCTGAGCCCTCTAGTTGGGTGATGTGGACGGTCTCTTGACGTGCATCGAAGCTGACAAATCCACCGACAGCATCGTCTGCTATCGCAACCCGAACTGTTCGGTCATGGACGAGATTTCGCATGACGTCCCGTGGCGCGCCCGTTTGGGCAGCGAGTTCTTCTGCATCCGCCTCGATGGCGTCCCGAACTTGCATATCCGGTCTACCGGTCTCGATCAGTATAAACCTCCGTCGGTAGCGACACCCGAACGGCAAGGCTTCGTTTTTCCCTGTAGTTTATAGCTAATCACGCGATACACACGGCAATGAGTTACAGTACCATAGTTGCTGGAGGACGATCATGCGCGTAGTTTCGAAATTCGGCGGAACGAGCCTCGGAAACGGCGACCGCGTCAACAGAGCCGCAGATTCGATCGCGGCGGTCGTCGAGGCGGATCACGAGGTTGCTGTCGTTGCAAGCGCAATGGGATCGACGACGGATTACCTACTCGACTCAATCACGTTCGATGCGGACGATGCCGACCGCGCCGAAATCGTCAGCATGGGAGAGCGGACCAGCGTCCGTATGCTCAAAGCAGCGCTCGCTGCCCGTGGCATCGATGCAGTCTTCCTCGAACCGGGCGATGAAGACTGGCCGATCGTCACCAACGCTCGCGGCGAAGTCGATGTCGAGGAAACCAAACAGCGCACCAAGGTGCTCACTGACCGCCTCGATGGTATCGTTCCGATCATTACGGGCTTTCTCGCTCAGGATCACGCTGGCAACGTAACGACGCTCGGTCGCGGTGGCAGCGATATGACGGCGGTCCTGCTCGGGAACTATATGAACGCCGACGAGGTCGTCATCGTCACCGACGTTGAAGGCGTTATGACCGGCGATCCTCGCGTGGTCGAGGGGGCACGCAATGTCGGACAAATCACCGTCGACGAACTGCGAAATCTCTCGTTCCGTGGTGCAGAAGTCATCGCCCCTAGCGCACTCGGATACAAGATTGAAGGGCTCTCTGTCCGTGTCGTCCACTACCAACACGGTGACCTTCTTTCGGGCGGCACGACGATCGAAGGACAGTTCGAAAAGCTCATCGACCTCCGAGATGAGCCACTTGCGTGCATCACGCTCGCGGGTCGATCGGTTCGAAATCAACACGGAGTCCTCTCTCGGCTATCGGGGACCCTTTCCGATCAGGACATCAACATCGACGCGGTCGCAAGCGGTATGGATTCCATCACATTCTACGTCGATCAGGAACTCACCGAGCGCGTCGAAACCCTCTTGCACGATGTCGTTATCGAGGATCAACGTCTCTCAAGCGTTACCGTCGAAGACGAAATCGCCGTTGTTCGCGTTACCGGTGGAGAACTCCCCAACCAACCCGGCGTGATTAGTAATATTGTGAATCCCCTCGCTGGCGCTCATATCAACGTTCACGATATCATCACGAGCGCGACCAGCGTGGCCCTCTTCGTCGACTGGGACGATGGGGAGGAAACGCTCGAAATCATCCAAGAGGAGTTTTCACAGTAGTCGACGGGACTGACAGAACAGTATTGAGCGATCGGGAATCCGTACGGATTCGGCGTTGGAAAACAGTGTTCGTGAGCAGACTGGGAGATCGGAGCGATGGATGCAGCAGTACCAACGCACGTGATTGTCACACACAATTTTTGTTCGACATCAACATTGACTACCGGAGAGCTATGGAACTGCCCACCGGTCGGGAGCAGCATCGACGAGCGGAAAGCGTTGAAAGTAGCCTGCATCAGTGCTGTCAGTAAGCCGTGAGCCACGAGGATCTGCTCGGGCCGCGCGGTAGGCTTCAGCCAGTCCTGGATTGTCAGCGAGGGGTACGAGCTCGATGGTCGTGCCGCGTGGTTCCACATGAACGAGAAGATACGCCTGCGGGAACGAACAGGTCGCTGGTGCGACAACTTCGTATCCGCCGCCGAGTGGAGCCACGGAGGGCCAATGGACGTGCCCGGCGAAACACAGCCCAACGTCGTGTTTTTCGAGCACAGCTGTCAGTTCGTTGGCGTTCGCTAGTCGGTACTCGACATCGTTTGCGCGATAAGCGTGGTCGCTCCCTGGTGCTGCAGTGTGATGCATTGCGATAATCGGTGTCTCTGTCTCCGGGAGCGTCCGTTCGAGCCAGTCCAACTGCGCACGTGAGATGGCACCACCGTGTGTCTCATCGAGTGATCCATCAGGCATCCACGCCGTGTTTATCCCAACGATGTCGACACTGCCGACACGCTCTACGAACGGCAGCGAACCGGGCGTGTACTGTGAAATGAACTCTAACAGCGGTGGGGTCTGGTGGTCATCGTACTCCTTTGGAACGTCGTGATTGCCAGGAACGGCCAGCACGGGCACAGCACACTGATCCAGCAATTCATCGAGTCGGTCGAACTCCCGACAGTGTCCATCCCGTGTGAGATCACCGACAAACACCGCCGCATCGACAGCAAGTCGGTTGATATCGGCAATGGCCGTCATAACCCGGGCTTCTGTTCGGTGATACAACTTCCACGTTCCTTCAGCGTCTGGACTCACGTGAGGGTCAGCAATGACCGCAATCGTCGTCGATCGTCCACGTGGCGCGGGAAACCGTCCAACAAGCGGACCACGCCCCCCAACGATCGATGATCTCGTGTGTGCTCCCATCTCATTCGTTCCTTTCGGAGCGATCAGAATGAAGATATTCACAGTATTCTACATATCCATCGTGAGCATGCATCGCTACTTATTGTGGGTGCTTTCAGCACAATAGGAATATAGAAATACACACAAAAGCAGAAATAATTTCAGAATAATCGTACAGTAATCACAGCCGTCTGTTCAGGATACTCACAATGGCACGCTTCGAGATCCGTCCCTTTCTCCCAGCGGTCGTAGGCTATCGGGGTGGGACTATATGGCCCACGAAGTTGCCCATCACAATGGAAGTGTGGTGGGGTGACGGCAAACTATTTCGAGACGACTGTCGTTAATAAGATCATCACGGACGGTGGATCAATCCAGTAGCACCGAAACGTAGTGACTGCAACCTACCTCCACTGGTGGAAACTCACAAACTGATTTGTTTCCCGTTCTGCCGTCGAATTTTTGTGTTTTCAAAAGTTATTCCGGAAAATCGGCGTTTCCAACGACCGTGCGGCAAGATTAGTAACGAAGCAAAGATATTTACGAAAACCCTATACGCACGGCGCGGGAGTTTCATTGTATGCTGCAGAGGGGATTATGAGTACATTAGAACGCGACCCCAATGAACGCGTTCAAGTTCTCGACGAGAACGGACGCGTTCGTGATGGGGCCACGGAACCGGATCTCGACGAGGACGAACTCGTCGAGATGTACCGTGAGATGAAAATCGGTCGCCACTTCGACCAGCGGGCAGTGAGTCTCCAGCGGCAGGGGCGAATGGGAACGTTCCCGCCGATGTCCGGTCAGGAAGGAGCACAGATTGGGAGCATTCACGCGCTCAACGCGGAAGATTGGATGATTCCATCGTACCGTGAACACGCGGCCGTATACGCCCGTGGCGTCGACTTCGATCAGACCCTCCGATACTGGATGGGTGATGAGCGTGGTAATCAGATGAGCAATCAGAACGTCTTTTCAGTCGCCGTTCCGATTGCGACTCAGATACCCCACGCAACAGGCATGTCGTGGGCATCGAAGCTCAAAAACGAAGACCGGGTGTTCATGTGTTACTTCGGTGACGGTGCGACCAGCGAAGGTGACTTCCACGAGGGGCTGAACTTCGCGGGCGTCTTCGACACACCGACAGTATTTTTCTGCAACAACAATCAATGGGCGATCTCCGTCCCGCGAGAGCGACAGACGGCAAGCAACACCATCGCGCAGAAGGCCACTGCCTACGGGTTCGAGGGTGTGCAGGTCGATGGGATGGATCCACTTGCTGTCTATCAGGTGACGAAAGCAGCCGTCGATAAGGCCCGTGATCCAGGGACAGAGGAACGTCGGCCGACACTCATCGAGGCTGTCCAGTATCGCTTTGGTGCACACACGACGGCAGACGACCCGAGCGTATACCGCGACGACAGCGAGGTCGAACAGTGGAAGCGCCGCGATCCGATCCCACGTCTCGAAAAGTATCTCCGACGGGAGGGAATTCTCGACGACGAGCGCATCGACGCCATGACGAACGAGATCGAAGCGGAGGTCGCAGAAGCGATCGATGCCGCAGAGTCCACCGAACGGCCCGATCCATCGGACATGTTCGAGTACGTCTACGCGGACGTTCCCGAGCGGTTGAGTGAACAGCGCGAATGGTTCGAACAGCTTCGTGACCGACACGGCGATGAGGAGTTACTGGAATGAGCACACACTCACAGGAACAACAATCAAGTTCGCAGGATCTCACGCTCGTACAGGCGATCAGAGACGGTCTGTACGGCGAATTGGAACGGGATGAGGACGTCATCGTGATGGGCGAGGATGTCGGGAAAAACGGCGGCGTCTTCCGAGCAACGCAAGGACTGTACGACGAATTCGGCGAGGACCGCGTCATCGATACACCGCTCGCCGAGTCTGGTATCGTCGGAACGGCTATCGGAATGGCAGCTTACGGTCTCCGTCCCGTCACGGAAATCCAGTTCATGGGATTCATTTATCCCGCCTTCGATCAGATTGTCTCCCACGCTGCGCGGCTTCGTAACCGTTCTCGTGGGCGTTTTTCCTGTCCACTGGTGGTCCGTGCGCCTTACGGAGGCGGGATCCGCGCACCGGAACACCACTCGGAATCGAAGGAGGCCTTCTTCGTCCACGAACCCGGTCTGAAGGTCGTCGTTCCAAGCACGCCGTCTGACGCGAAAGGACTGCTCGCGTCGGCGATCCGCGATCCTGATCCAGTCGTGTTCCTCGAACCGAAACTCATCTACCGAGCGTTCCGCGAGGAAGTGGCCGACGAGGCATACACCATCCCGATCGGAGAAGCAGCGGTGCGCCGGGAAGGCTCCGATGTTTCAGTGTTCACGTGGGGTGCAATGGCCCACCAGACGCTCGAAGCCGCCGAGGAGCTCGCAGGAGACATCGATGTCGAAGTGATCGATCTCCGGACCGTCTCCCCGCTCGACACCGAAACGATCGTCGAATCGTTCAAGAAGACGGGCCGCGCTGCTGTGGTCCACGAGGCACCGAAAACGGGCGGACTTGCGGGTGAGATCACCGCTACGATCCAAGAGGAGGCGCTCCTCTATCAGGAGGCCCCGATCGGGCGTATCACCGGCTTCGATGCCCCGTTCCCACTGTACGCGCTCGAAGATTACTACCTTCCAGAAGCCGCGCGTATCGCAGACGGAATCCGAGAGGTCGCTGAGTTCTGATCAAATGGTTCGCGAATTCAAACTCCCGGATGTCGGTGAAGGTGTCGCAGAAGGTGAAATCGTCAGCTGGCTCGTCGAAGCCGGTGATCCTGTCGAAGAAGACCAGCCAGTTGCGGAAGTCGAAACCGACAAAGCGGTCGTCGATGTTCCATCACCGGTAAACGGAACTGTTGCCGAACTCCGAGCCGAAGAAGGGGAAGTCGTCCCTGTCGGTGACGTCATCATCGTCTTCACTGTCGAAGGAGAGGAACAACAGCAAAAAAGCGACACGGAAAGTGAAGACAGCGATCCAACAGACTCGGCTGAAACCGATACGGACACATCGTCTCGTGTCTTCGCTGCTCCAAGCGCCCGTCGTCTTGCGCGTGAACTCGGCGTCGATATCAGCGCGGTCGATGGCTCCGGTCCCGGTGGTCGCATCAGCGGAAGTGACGTTCGTGCGCACGCAGAAGGGTCCGACCCCGAACCAGCAAACAACACTGCCGAGCCCAGCGAGGCTACGGATGTTGAACCTGTCACAGAAGACGTAAGCGATACTACGACTCCTCGATCCGTTCCCTCCTCATCTGCCGATCGAGAACAAACGCTCGCTGCTCCCGCGACCAGAAAGCTCGCTAAGGAGCACGAGATCGACATCAATACCGTTCCGACCGACGAGGAGCACGATGGCCAGCCGTTCGTTACGCCCGAGCAGGTTCGTTCGTTCGCCGAAACCCAACAGGCTGCCCAACAAGCCGACGCTCGCGCTATGCAGACCGCAGGTCCCAGCGAGCGAGAAGAGCGCATTCCATACCGCGGTATCCGACGTACCATCGGGAAGCAGATGGAGCGCTCGAAATACACCGCGCCCCACGTCACCCACCACGACGAAGTTGATGTGACTGAGCTCGTCGAAACGCGCTCGGATCTCAAGCAGGTCGCAGAGGAACAGGGCGTCTCGCTCACCTACATGCCGTTCGTGATGAAGGCTGTCGTCGCCGGACTGAAGGAGTTCCCTTATCTGAACTCCTCGCTCGATGAAACTAGCGATGAGATCATTCTCAAGAACTACTACAACATCGGTGTCGGCGTGGCGACCGACGCGGGACTGATGGTTCCGGTGGTCGATGACGTCGACCGGAAAGGACTCCTTCAGATCGCCTCCGAGATGAACGAACGCGTACTGAAGGCGCGCGAGCGCTCGATCACCCGTGAGGAGATGCAGGGTGGAACGTTTACGATCACCAACTTCGGTGCTGTTGGTGGCGAATACGCAACGCCGATCATCAACTATCCAGAGACCGCAATTCTCGGTCTCGGAGAGATTAAGGAGAAACCACGCGTCGTCGACGGTGAAGTTGTCCCACGGAAGGTGATGACGCTCTCACTGTCGATCGATCACCGCGTCATCGACGGAGCGATTGCCGGTCAGTTCGCAAACACGGTGAAGCGCTATCTGAACAATCCATCGCTGCTACTACTCGAATAATACACCAAAATGGTCGTTGGAGACATTGCAACCGGAACTGACGTCGTGGTTATTGGCGGTGGCCCGGCTGGCTACACCGCTGCTATCCGTGCCGCACAACTTGACCTCGATGTTACACTCGTTGAGAAAGACGCCTATGGTGGGACCTGCCTCAATCACGGCTGTATCCCATCGAAGGCGCTTGTGACTGCATCCAGCCTCGCTCACGACGCGTCCACTGCCGAAGAGATGGGCATCCATGCCGGGATAGACGTCGATCTCAAGGGAATGGTCAGTTGGAAGGACAACATTGTCGAACAGCTCACGAGTGGCGTCGAGAAGCTCTGTAAAGCCAACGGTATTAATCTCGTTGAAGGGAAGGCCACGTTCGCCGACGAAAACAAGGTTCGCATCGTTCACGACGGTGAGGGTCAGGGAAGCGAGTCCATCGAGTTTGAGCACGCTATCATTGCGACCGGGAGCCACCCGATAGAGATCCCTGGGTTCGAATTCGATAGCGAACACATCTTGTCCTCGCGTGATGCGCTTGCGCTCGAATCGGTGCCCGAGAGCCTCGTCGTCATCGGCGCGGGGTATATCGGGATGGAACTGTCGACGGTGTTCGCCAAACTCGGCACGGATGTTACTGTTGTCGAGATGCTCGAGGACGCGCTTCCGACCTACGAGTCGGATGTCGCTCGCGTCGTCAAACAACGAGCCGAGGAATTAGGCGTCGAGTTCCACTTCGAGGAATCGGCACAGGAATGGGAACCGTCAGGAGACGGAATCACAGTCCGTACAGAGAGTGAGGACACAATCAACGAGTACGGCGCAGAGATGGCACTCGTCGCTGTTGGTCGCGCGCCTGTAACCGACACACTAAATCTCGAATCTGCTGGCATCGAGACGGACAAGAAAGGATTCATCCCAACCGACGATCGTACTCGGACGAACGTCGATCACGTTTACGCTGTCGGTGACGTGGCTGGCGAGCCGATGCTCGCACACACAGGCATGAAAGAGGGCCACGTCGCAAGCGAAGTCATCGCGGGCGAACCCGCCGCATTCGATTACCCGGCCGTTCCGGCAGCCGTGTTTACCGACCCCGAGATTGGGACTGTCGGACTGACGGAATCAGAAGCCGAAGCCGAGGGATTCGAGCCAGTTGTTGGCCAGATGCCGATGCGCGCGAGCGGACGCGCGCTCACGCTCAATGAGAGCGACGGTTTCGTACGAATCGTTGCCGACGGTCCGAGCGGATTCGTTCTTGGTGCACAGATCGTCGGTCCCGAAGCCTCTGAACTGATCGCTGAACTCGGGCTTGCTATCGAGATGGGCGCAACCCTCGAAGACGTGGCCACGACTATTCACACTCATCCGACGCTCTCGGAAGCTGTGATGGAAGCTGCCGCAAACGCCTCTGGAAGCGCGATTCACACGCTGAATCGGTAGACAGAACGGATTCACGAGGGAGTGTTTTCTCGTGCCTCAGCAGTCGCCGCTTCGACGATCACCCACGCCGTTCATAATTTGTTACAGTGGACCGAACATTCCAAACTTGGAAAAGCTAAAGTCACACTGATCTGTTTTCTCTTAGAATTAGCGAACGTGAATCAGAAACGGCTTCGTCTCCTACAGGGAATTGCTGCGATTAGCATTCTCGCTACGAGTGGTATATTCATCACGAACGGACGACCTCCCTTTGAAGCGACCTCTATCGGATTTTTCCTCGGTGGGTACGCGTTTCTCGGGATAGCTGCTATTTTGCTGGTGTATTGGGGATTTCGATCGTTCATCGACGGAAACGTGAATCAGAAACGGCTTCATCTCCTACAGGGAATTGCTGCGATTAGCATTCTCGCTACGATCGTCGTATTCGTCACGAATGGACGGCCTCCCTTCGAAGCGATCTTAAACGGATTTTTCCTCGGTGGATACTCATTTCTCGGAATGGCTGCTATCGTGCTGGCGTGTTGGGGATTTCAATCGCTCATCAACAGCGAAGAGTAGGGCGGATTTTCGAAGTCATCGCTGGAGTAGTGGTCAGCACATCGGATATCAGCTGATTCGCGGAGATCGGATTTCTGCCTTGAAGCTTCGCACATCCGAATTCGGATTCGAGTTGGCAGTATCAGATGATGGTGATGCTGCTCACTGGTGTAGCCCAAAGATCCTCGGAGAAACGCCGGGTCAACCCCGTCTATATCTCTACCTTATCGCCAGAACCACTTAAAGGAATAGCGACCAGAGAATACCGTCTGAACAGGACCTAAAACCGAGCACAACAGAGACTGAGGCTCTCTCGATTGGCTATAAGCTCGGGAGTCCCGGATCGCGGGCTGGGTTTCGGCCGTACACTGCTCCAGTCAAGTCCTGTTCGTCGAGTTGATCCACGAGAGAGCGCCGGAGACGGTTGAGGCTAGTGGTGTCGAGATCACGTTGCTCACAGCAATTTTTGAAATGCTCATCATCCGTGATCGAGTGAAACTGCTCGTAGAGATCAGCGAGACGCTCGGGCGATTGCTGGTGAATCCACTCCTTGTCGTGTAGTCCGAGGTACCGTTCGCGCTCGCGGTCGACGACGTGACGAATCACGACAAGGGCCACGGTCGGGATAGCTCGTTGGCTGCCAAAGGCCGTGAGATCGATCTCGAGCATGATGCCTATGACACGATCACGCTGCCACGGTGTCAACCCGAGATCCGTACAGAGTGCGTGCGTTATGCGGAGTTTGTCGAGGCGATGCGCCCGCTCACTGTATCCCGCCATCGCCGGATGTCGTTCCTCGTGGAGGCGTCGAACGTTCTCGCTCAGATCGTGGGCAGGGTCGTCCGCTCGACCGATGCGAGTCGCGCTCGGTGTGACCAATCCCCACTGGCGCACCGTCTCATCGCGCTGGAGTGCGGCCCGGGAAACGGCACCGTCGCCGGGAGACCGACTCAGTGGCGCGCCAGCCGACTGCTCGGCTGACAAGCCACGACCATCGGTCGCTGCGGTCGGTGTCGAACGAGAACGTCCACTGTTGGGCATTACTCAATTGTAGCCGACGCTCGTCAGTAAATGATGCGGCTCAGATCGAAAAATCGAGGAGAACTACCGAACCACACCTCGTCTATATCTCCACCTTATCGCTAGAACCACTTAAAGGAGCACCGCATTTTCTGTTTTGCTCTCGATCGACTAACCTCCATTCACAGCAGGCCGCCTCGACAGCCGAGTGTACTGGGCGAGCGGATCTTCGACCATTATGGCACCATTACCTGTTTTGATCGGATGTAGCGCTCGATACCATGCCACTGGACACATTCCACCCGGGTGTTCATACCGGACTGCGTGGAGTCGATTGGCGAACTCGATCCAGATATCACGTATTAGTCGATTAGAGTCGCCGTCGCTGTCACTACTTGAGTGCGGTTGCAACAGTGGTAGCCACACTTCTACGACCGCCTCTGCCTCTAAGAGCCCGACGAGTTGTTGTTCGGATAATGGTTCGGCAGGGAGGCACTCGACTCGTCGCTCTGCTGGCGACATGAGCGCAGTTGAGAGGGTCCAATCGGTGGACACCGAATATGAACTAGACATTTAGACACTATCATTTCACACTACAATGTAAAAATTAAGTATATATTGTATAGATAAAAAATTAAAATATATAATGTATTATTTTGTATCATGTGTCGATCTCGTGTCGAGCGCATTAGGGGAAAATTCTATTGAAACGGAGTGAATAGCGTTTATACGCTCATTCAGGTCTGTTTTTGGTGTTGGTCTGATTCGATCTGCTCACCGTTGCGGCTGAGATTACCATTCTCGATTTCGTTCTCGTCTGTCGTTGTCCACTCTGGCGTGAACTGATACCAGACATCGTCACGGACAACGTACACCCCTGTCTCTGCATCTTCGATAACACGACGGTTGGAGTCGATAGCGACATCCACCAGTCCTTCGAGTGATTCGACTGTGATCGTTGGTCGATCGTCATCCAGATCCACTGTTCCCACGGTGACCCACTCGTTGAATTCGGAACGGACCTTCGCACGTTCGGCTTCAGTGTGCGCCGTCTGTGTGACGTCAAACCAGTTGTTTTCGCGTCCGTAGAAGAGCATCGCCAACCCAGCCAGTGGAGCGAGCAGGCTGGCGAGTGAGCCGAGAATGGCTGGTGTCTCTGGTTGGCTTTGGACCATCACTCGGCGCGTTACGGTAACCTGTTGCTCCGGTTTCTTAGGGGAAGAAATGGAGTAATAATCCATCGTACTATTGATCGGAAGCGTATAATTGAAGTTCCGCTCAACGCGGTCGCCGTTGACGGTTCCGTTAACTTGCGTTGAGACAGCGACAGATGTACGGAGGTCAGCAACCCGGTAGAGCGACCCGTGTCGTCGTAGAAGCTGTTTGTGTAGAGTGCGAACTGAGCTCGCGTTTACGGTAAACTGTGTTTTTGTCTTGTTTCCGACGGCAACCTGCTGACGGTTGGTTGTGAGGGGCGTTGAATAGCTCCAGATCCTCTTCTCCATCTTCTTTGACTCATTTCCCCTCTCTATCTTCTGTGACTTATCAGATTCTCCTTGATTCTTGTAGAGAGCGTAATTGACGAGCCGAACTCGTGTTACTACCGTTGCGTTCCCTGAATCACCATCGAGTTGAAAGTTAAATGCCCCGTCGAGAACCGGTGTCGTGTTCGTAATATAGAACATTCGATTGGTTCGGACATCTCCCTTATCAAAGATTGGAGTATCATTGACAGCGGTTGCACTGTAGTTGAACGTTCCGTCAGCCTGCCACGCAGAGACAGTTTGTTGCTCTGCGTGGGTTCCAGGCGAAATGACGGTCGTGTATGTTAGCCAACCGCCTCCAGCTGTGATGATGGCGAGAGCGAGGACAATCGTAAGGAAGTGGTTATTGATCAGTACCGCGAGTCGTGTTCTTCGGTGTGAGGTCATCGTATCAGAATCCTAGTAAATGTATTGTTGTACTAAAATCTCAGCCGCCGTTTGATGCGGCGTGTGATCGAACTTCGGGTCGAGCGTGGTCGAATTGTTCCCCGGCCGAGCAACGGTAATGCGATAGACAAGAAGACACCGAGCACGAGTGCATCGATGACTATCACAGGAAGCCACGGGTGGAGAAGGTACAGCTGGTGGATCCACGTTTGGGGAAGAATCGCAAGATATCGGTGCTCGACAATCGGGCGACTGTAATGTCCCGTCTGTTCTGGTGCAGAGAGTTCGACGCTAACAGTCTGGCGCTCTCCGGGAGGAACGAAAATGCCGTGTTTTGGTGTTTTCATCCCTTCTCCGTCATTGGCTGGCTCGATGTAGGCGACGACTGGAATGACACCACCGTTCGGAACGCTGTAATTGAGTTGCTCTGACTGTCCAGCCGGAATGACGGAGGGCCCTTTCACGTCTCGTTCAGCGCTGACGACGTTGAAGTTGTGGACCCCACCAGCAACCGTCATCGTAATCGTAATCGAGACAACGAGCAGGCATCCGAGCGCGATCCCAACGAGCCGTTTTGAGATGCGTCGATTCCTCGACCGGCGACGATTCCGTGTACGTCGAACATTCGGTCCCGAGTCCTGCTCTGCGATCATACTCCCGGCGTAGAGCAATCCTCCAAGGCCGAACAACAGATACGCAAGGCCCTGTGTTCCTAACAGGGCCCGAGTGCCCAGCGCGATCGATAACGACCGTTGTGCGCTCTTAACGCTGCTCCGGATGCCGGTAAACGCCGTCCCAAGGTGAGGAATGACAACTGGTTGTCTGCCGAGAAGGACGGCCTGACCGACGATCTGGCGCTGCTTAACCGGTGGTTCGCCGCCTGATTGATCGGTGATCGAATTCTTGTCTCCTTTCGTGATTACTCCACGATCTGTTTTGTCTACAACTCGATGAGTTGTAAGTGCTCCACCTCCACCATGGAGCGTCTTGGCGTGGAATACGACGATGTCATCCGTCTCTACTGGTCCTGTAACTACCGACGGAAGCACGACGTATCCATCACCGGTCGACAGCGTCGGTTCCATACTGTCGCTGGTTACGTACGCCAGCAGTACAGGTTGCCCAATGAATTGTCCGATCGTGATCGCCACAACCGCAAGAATGAGGATCACCTGTAACGCCGTCCAGACTCGATGTCGAACCATTTTCTACTTCTACTCAGGGCTGATTGACAGCGTTGTACGCCGATATTCGATAGTGGATGCTCTCTTTCTTATCATGATGCCACCAGCGAAGTCTGTCCTGTTGGCTGATTCGACGATGATGTCGTATTTGTCCCTCCTGATCCAGAGAGTGGGCTCCCACACCTGATCTGCATCTTTCGTGTGATGGAAATGTGAGTGTCAGATCCCGTTGCTTTGATGTGAAGGGTCACTGTCTCCGTGGTCTTCCCGACAGCTCTACAGTTGACAGTTGCAGTCAAAGCGCTCGACTCTTCTGGAATGAGTGGAACGGCTTCAACGGATACGTTGTTCACAAGCGATGATCCGGATGTACCCTTCGTGATCGTCAGATCGACTGACGTGAGGGTTACTGTGAAATGGTTCGTAATCGTTCCAAGCGAAACAGTCGTCTTTGTGTTTGCGGACACAACTGGTTCCGTGACCGAAACCCCAAGATACGCATCTGAGGGGGATGAAACGGAGACAGACGCTTGGTGATTTGATGCGACAGTACCAAATGCTCCGATTCCTGCCACTGTGAGAACCAATCCACAAGCCACGAACACCATTCCGAGTGACTTGAGTCGAGAGGTCCGTCCCTTTCGTTTCATGGTCTGTGTTGAACCTCCTGTGGAATCTTGTGCCGGTCGAGCCGCATCGTGCGGGTTCGATAGGTATGAATAGCTCCCGAAATCGTAACTGTGAGACTAATCAGTAGTGCCCAGCCGAGTGCCGGAATAGCCGTGAACGGCCACGCATCGATGATCGCCGTCGTCACAATCACCGCACAGCTCACAATACCAATACCGAGATAGTACATGCTCCACGGGATCGTTCGCTCGGGAACAACTTCGAGATAAATATCGAGCTCCTGCATTTTCTTCGTCATCTCGATCGTGCCACGAGCTGTTTCGAAGTCAATGACACCTGCCTCATCGAGTGCTGGAAGATGAGTTTGTTGGAGTGACGTATACACACGCTTGCGTTGTTGAGCTGTAACTTGTTCAACGGGGATTCCCTGTTCCCGAGCCGCGACTTGCTCGGCAAGTTCACCCAACTCTGCTCGGTGTTCGCAGGTGAGATATTTGATCACCCACCGGCGCCGTCTGTTTCCGAGAAGATGAAACAACGTATCCTTCGACAGCTCCGATTCGGCTGATTCGTTTGCTGTACTAGCTGTCACCTGTGTGTACTGTTGGTTCATACATAGCTGGTAGGAGACTAACTGACCGGCGTGAGCCAGCCGTCTTGAGGGCAGCCCACCAGATGAACTGAATAACTTTGGTGCACATTTAAATTTACCGATATTACGGATAACACTCAATTATCTATAAAATACAATCTCTTGCTTACCGAATTTATGTGGTACGTAATAGTTTCAAGCTGGGCTTGAAGACGTTCAAGCACCCCAATACAAAGGGGGATGAGGGTCTGGATTGAGTCAGAGCCCTGCCGGCGGTCCCCGCCTGCGGGCGCTAACTCAACAATATGTACATGCCACGAGGAAAACTTCTTGCACTGATTGCGTTTGTTATCGCCGCGTCGATGGTGACGGCAACGGGCGCATTCACTAGCGTGACAGCCGAACGGAGTGTTGACGTGAAAGTAGCCGGCGACAAAGGCGCGTACCTCGCTTTGCAACCAGCCCAAGGTCCGAATGGGAATTACGCGAAGATGGAAAACGGCCAGCTCGCCGTGAATCTCGATGGGGATGCAAAGGAAATCGACGGAAAGGGTGTAAATCCCAACGCGGTGACCCACTTCGATAAGGTCTTTACCGTGACTAACAAAGGGTCTCAGCCGGTGGAAGTAACTATCACGGAGAAAAGTTCTACTAATGCAGTCACTTTCTATCGGAAGAATAATCCTGAGAATTCCTTAGAGGATGGCAGTATCACCGTCAATGATGGAGATTCAGTGGCTGTCGGCATCAAAGTCGACACGAGAGGCGAGAAAGTCTCCAATGGTGAGAAGCTCCTCGATGCCATCCAAGTTCAAGCGAACGCTGAGCACGGTAACGCCACTTCGTCGTAATCTGCTCTTCCAGAGCTGAGTCGTTCGGGCGCATCATCCGGATGCGCTTGAAGGAAAAGGAAATCTCGTGCCGCAGCCATTGCTGCGGTTCCTCTATCACCCACATACCCCCATGCCGCCATGAATCGTCTCCGACGTTTGGCTATCGTGTTGATGGCCGTGAGTTTGATCATTAGTGCTGTCTACGCTACCGGTGCATTTACGAACATGACTGCCCAGCGCGATGCGAATGTACGCGTCGCGGGCGATGGTGCGAGCTATCTATCGCTCCAACCATCTGATGGGCCAAACGGTGCGTATGCCACCCAGCGTAGCGGGCAGCTACGCGTCTCACTCGCTGGCTCACTCACCGAAAGCGGAGCGGGTGTCAACCGCCAGTCGCTAACGGTCGTCAAAAATGTGTTTACAATCTCTAATCAGGGATCTCAACCACTGGGCGTATGGATCACCGATTCGAGTGGACCCGTCACGTTTGAGGGGGGTGAAGAACGGCGCACCCTCGAAGGAAAAGAGCAAGCTGTGACGCTTCAGTCGGGTGAGTCTGTGTCCGTCGGACTGACCGTCGATACTCGTCAGACGGTGAATGAGACGCTGATAAAAAAGGTGGAGATTCACGCCGATAGTGATGTTTCAGGTGGGGCTGTAGGCGGAAAGGAAGATGATAAGAACAGTACTGAACACATCTCTAAGAGTCCATCAACATCTGATGATAGAGATAATTCATCTTTGTCTCAACGTGAGAAGTTCAATGGTATCAATAAAAATAATGGGGGAAAAATAGACGACCTAGTGAATCTGATCAATAGAAACTACGAAATAATAAAAAAACATCGTGATGAATTGAAACAGGCCGCTCAGTTAGTACCAGGGCCTATTGATGATCTTCTTGTTTGGATGCTTCTTCATCCTGAGAAAGTGCAGAATTTCTCGTTAGGTGGTGCGTTAGGGGCGGCGGGGATGCCCAGCGGAGAAACTCCAGTGGATGCGGCAGATTCGCTGTCGTACTTTGTCGGTTGGATGGCCGGCTCGTTCGTGCCGATCTTTGATATCGTGGCTGATGCACGGGATACTGCACAGGCTCTAGCTAACAAGGATGCGGTAGGGACCACTCTCGGTTTGGCAGCTATCCTCCCTGGTGTGGGAAAATATGGAGATGTGGGGCAGCTTGGAGTTTACACCTCAAGATGGGTGAAGTTTTCTGGAAAGTCTGGTAAGGTACGTAATGCGGTTAAGTCGGGAGTTCTTTCGCATCTCTCTGATAAGGCTAAGCGGAAGATATTAGATGGTCTCATCGACAATGGTGGTAAATTGAGTGTAACGAGGGGGATATCAGAGTCCGAAATGCAGCGGTATATTGATGCAGGTTATGATCGTGCTAAAATCAATGATCTAACGAAGAGTGATTCGTTTACTGATTCCGATATCCGCTCCTTTACTGCGAAAGGTGTTAATCTCGACCGGGTAAAGACGCTTAGAAATAGAAAGATCCCTGCCGAAGATGTCCGATATTACGTCAAAAATGATGTCAGCCTTCACAAAGTCACAAATCTCCGGAATCAACAGTTCTCGCCGGAGCAGATCCGGAAATTCACGGACAAAGGAGTCGATACCCGTACTGTTACCGGGCTTAAGCGGAAGGGATTCTCCAATCAAGATATCAATTTGTATGTTGAGAAGGATGTAGATCTCAACCGAGTCAATCAGCTCAAGTATCAGGGGTTCACATCGGACGAGGTCTCACACTTTGTAAAACAGGGCGATAGATCGTATTTCAAGCGTGTTGATCCGAACAAGCGTGATGGCTCACGGCTCGGAAGTGGAGCAACGCTCCGCCAGGTCGGGAAACTCAAGAGCCAAGGCATCCCGAAGGACGACATTACGTACTATGTAGATAACGGTGTTAGTCTCAAGTTGGTGGGCTTCCTTCGGGAGAAAGGAAGTTCGTCAGGTAAGATTCGAAAATTCTTCTTAGGATCACCGAATAAGGTTAAGAGGAGAATTAAGGAAGCAAAGAGAGCTCAGGATCATGTTGTACCATGGATGACTATAGCAGTGAACGCCCATAATTGGTGTTCAGTGAAGAAGAAAAGGAATGAAAGTGTCCCTATCTGTCCCTAGCAAAATCGTTAGATAAAATACAAATTGGGGGCTATCTCGTTGATCTTCGATTTGGCCCTTCGATGTCGTATGGATCTTACATCAATCTCGAAGTGAAAAATGGGATATCACTAGTTCTTTGAATATTATAAATATGAAATAAACCGTCAGTGCTGTTATAACAGCTGCGATTCCCACGGGTGTGTCGGGATATCGCCCAGATGACAGTCGACCTTGGAATGCAAACATTGGGTGAATGCTCACCAATACCGGTTGTACAATATATAGGAACAGAACCAATGATATAATTACAACGAGCATTGATTCAATAATACCTACAATCTTCCCTCCGAAACCTTCAGACATAATTATAATCAATCATCGAGAGCCATTCCCAACCGTTCGTTATGATTCCATCCGTTCTTCAGCACTATCGGCACTACGGCATGGACGCCGTACATTAGTCCACTCGCGACGACACTCATGATGGCATACCACATCATTTTACGGTTCAGTGAATAATAGTTACGAAAAATTAGCGTTGTTCTCCCCGCGACGGCTCATCCATCCGCAGAACCGCTCCACAGAGCGGAAGGATCTATACCATCATAACACATATTCAACCTGAATCCGATCGGGAATCATAAATCTGTTTACCCCTCTACTACATCCTGATTGCATGTCAGAAAGATCTTCTCCGCTAGAAGGACCGAATATGCTCACTATCCTCCGTGGTGCAGTCGACGCTGTCTGGGCATTCCCAGCAATTCTCGGTTTGTTTCTGCTGTCGGGGATTCTCCGGGTAGTCCTTCCTACTTTCGTTGCCAACGTAGTGAGACCATTGTTTATCGTCATCGGGGTCGTGATAGCCTATCGAGCACTCGATGGGCAGAGACAGATACACACAGCCTCAACGTTTGTGCTTCGGCTATTCATGGCGTTGCTCGCAGTATTTGCATCGTATCTGCTGTTCGTGGTCGGCGTATTGGCGCTTATTCTCCCCGGCATATACGGATGGGCCGGATTTTTTGTATTTCTTCCACCGAGCGCATACGTATACACACGGCTCTTTCTTTCTACGCCGGCGGCAATGATCGATGGACATGGTCCAGCTGAAGCACTCGCTGGGAGTTGGCGGCTGATGCGTGGATCTGTACTCGCTACTGGCTTTGCCCTCTTGATCGTTTTACTTGGTGGGATCGCTGCTCTCTTCCCTGTGTTCTGGTTTGTTCAGTCAGACCCATTACTAAATATCGGAGTGGTGCTAATCATAGATACGTTGTTGGCTGGAATGCAGGCATTTCTCTACATAACACTCACTGAAACCTCCGAAGCAACCATCAATGACGGTACAGAGTCAGATCCGCAGGAGATAACCAGCCAAAACTCCGTGACCGAACATCCTGCCGAAACACACTAAGATACTTCTGTACTCGTTCCTCCAGTTACCAGCGATGACTCTCAGGGAAATCGGAATAATTCATTGATCCATACGCATCCATTTTCGAGAATCGTTTTTATTTTGCATACTCGCTCTGCAGATTTTATATGAGTGAAGTGGGAGACAGCTGGAAGAATACGATTCGACAACTAGCTGGAATACTAAGTGTTCTTGCTATCTCGTGGTTCGGGTTTTAACGTGCTCCTCGTTGTCGTCCGACGTGCTTTTCACTCAACCCACGGAATCGATGATAATGAGAGCCATCACGCTCGGACCAGAAGGGACGTATTCCCACCGGGCGACGCGCGCTGTCGCCGACGAGATCGTGTTCACCGAGTCGGTGACGGGCATCGTTAAGTCCGTTGCATCGGGGGATATCGAGCGCGGAGTCATTCCTATCGAGAACAGTATCGAAGGGTCAGTGACCGAATCGCTCGATGCACTCGCAGAATGTAACGTTTCTGTCGACTTGGAGATCGTCACGCCCATTCAGCACGCGCTGCTCGCACAGGACCACGACTTCGAAGTCGTCGCGAGCCACGCCCAAGCACTCGCGCAGTGCCGTACGTATCTCGACTCGGAGTACCCCGACAGAGAGATCGAGACGGTTTCGAGCACAGCTCGTGGTGTTGAACGAGCCCGCAACGATTCAGCGGTGGCGGCTATCGGTCATCCTGATACGAGCGGCGACGATCTGCAGGTGCTCGCCGAAGACATCCAAGACCGTTCCTCGAATACAACACGATTCGTTGTGCTGGTACCACGCGAAGAGCGGTCTGTCTCGGGCGGGAAGACTTCGCTCATCATCTATCCAAATACGGATTACCCCGGACTCTTACTGGAGTTGCTCGAGCCGTTCTCTGAGCGGGACATCAGCCTCTCGCGCATCGAATCTCGACCGAGTGGCGAGCGACTCGGTGATTATCTCTTCCACATCGATATCGATACTGGTCTCTACGAAGAACGGACCCAACAGGCACTCTCCGAGATAGAATCGATCGCCGATTCTGGCTGGGTCTGTCGGCTCGGATCCTACGATACAAAACACGTCTTGTACTAACGCTCGTGCGTTCCGTGGCACCAGAAACCACTGTCCCCCATGTGATCCAGAGCATTCGGTGATAGGTTTATTCCGTATGAGGCCGTACACATCGTGTATGCCATCGCGTAATCCGTTCGAAGAGATCGAGCGCATGTTCGAACAGATGGACAAAGGGTTCCGGTCGTTCGACTCGAGTCTCACACAAGGAGTGCCACTCGATCTGGTCGACGAGAATGATTCCTACGTCGTCACAGCCGATCTCCCCGGCTACGATAAAGACGATATTGACGTACGACTCTCGGGGTCGACACTGCGGATTACCGCCGAACGAGACACGAAAACCGAAGATGTCGATACAGAATTCGTCCGGCGCGAACGCACCCGCGAATCCGTTAGCCGGTCAGTGCGACTCCCCGAACGCGTCGTTGAGGATGAAACCGACGCGAGCTACAAGAACGGCGTCCTCACTGTGACACTCTCCAAGGAAGGCAGCCTCGACGACGGAGAATCGATCCCAATCGAATAATCTTGTGCGATTCAGTCACAGCAATTTGACGATCTCTGATATCATTTCACCATTGGCGTAACAATCGCTCTTTCCATCTGTTATCAATTATCACACAAAGCACCATTGTTGAGTAGCTATCGGCTCACTCGATTCGAATCGCTGGGCGGCCAGGACGTGCTGTTTGGCTCAACGTTTCGTCTGCATCTGTTGCACGAACAACCTGTACGTCAGCATTAAACTCTTGCCGGACGAGCCACACAGCGCGATTCAGGGCCTCGAATTCGCGGTCGGGTGAGAGTGTCCTCGAAAGCGATCTCCGTTCGGATTGCAGTTCCTTTGCGTACTTGGCGGCCGCAGTTTTATTGACACGAACCGTCTCGTCGGTCACGATCTCTCGGATGACGTTCGCTTCATCGGTTTCGACTGCAATCTCTCGTGCGCGGAATTTCCAGTCAGGAGTGACGACGATCTCGATGCTCGCAGGGTCATCGATTCCTGCACCCTCGATAATCTGTCTGATATCTTCCCGCGTTTTTTCGACGATCCGTCTAGATAGCTGGTAGTCCTCTATGTCGTGCTTTGGCTCCGGCCAGTCGGATTCGACACCAAACACCTCGCTTTCATCTATCTCTTCGTTGCTTGCCTCTTTGTCTTCCGTGCTCGTCCCCGCACGTTCCCCATCATTCAGCGCAGCCCACAGCTCCGAACAGAGATGTGGAACAACGGGTGCGAGCAATTTCACCACGACACGCAGCCCGCGGTCAATCGTCTGCGTGTTCGGGGACGATTCGCGGTATCGGTACAACAAACTGACCAGCTCTCGTGATTCGCGGAGTCCGTCGACGAACGAGAGTGACTCGTAGCTCTCTTGAGCTGTCACGATCGTCGCGTCGATTTCGCGAGCAACGTATTCGTCGGCTGCATCACGAGAACTCTCGTGCTCGTCCCGTTCACTGTCCTCTACCTCACTCCCAATCACGAGATCGTACAGTCGCTCTACGAAGGCGTGCGTCGAGCGAACGCCAGTTTCCTGCCAATCGAAATCTCGTTCTGGACGTGCCGCTTGCATGGTGAACAGCCGTGCCGTGTCCGCACCGTACTCATCGATGATACGCTGTGGGGAGACGACGTTTCCTTTGCTTTTCGACATCGTCTCGCCGTCGAGTCGCACCATCCCCTGTGTGATCAGATCGGCGAACGGTTCGCGGTCATCGAGGAGTCCCGCATCCGATAGCACACGCATGAAGAACCGAGTGTAGAGCAGATGCATCACGGCGTGCTCGCGGCCTCCAACGTACAGATCGACGGGGAGCCAGTCGTTCGCTCGCTCGTTATCGAAGGGAGCATCACCGAGATCCGGCGAGACGAACCGCAGAAAATACCACGAAGAATCGACGAATGTGTCCATCGTGTCTGTCTCTCGTTTCGCATGCACACCGCACTCGGGGCAGGTCGTTTTGACGAACTCCTCGGCTGCATCGAGTGGGTTCCCTCGCGTCGGGACGAATTCAGGAAGTTCGACAGGCAGCTCTTTATCTGGTACGGACACTGGACCACACTCGGGACAGTGGACGATCGGAATCGGTGTTCCCCAATAGCGCTGACGGGAGATTCCCCAGTCGCGTAGTCGGTAGTCGGTCTGTTCACTCGCACTCTCAATCTCCTCGATCAATCGCTCGCGGGCTGCTGCGCTCTCCATGCCAGTGTACGCACCGCTGTTGACGAGCATACCGTCGGCAGTGTATGGTTTCTCGGTCACGTCCGGGATCTCCGATCCATCTGCAGGCGCAACGACTGGAACGATCGAAAGCCCGTTCTCGCTCGCAAACTCGTGATCACGCTCGTCATGAGCGGGAACCCCCATCAGCGCTCCCGTCCCCACATCCGAGAAAGCGAAGTCGGCGACGTACACCGGAACCTCCCTATCCGTCACTGGATTGGCGGCAGTCAAGCCGGTATCGACGCCGGTGTCGCCTTCCAACTCCTCAAATCGGTTAATATACTGGCGCACGTTTTCGTCGGTCTCGGCGAGTGACTGACTGATTTCGTGATCCGGCGCGAGCGCGACGAACGAGACGCCATGAATCGTGTCGATGCGCGTCGTGAACACAGTCACAGAATCGTAGCCCTCGATCTCGAACGCTAGCTCTGCGCCTGTCTGTCGCCCGATCCATTCACGTTGCATTGCACGGACACTCGTTGGCCACTCGTCCAACTCCGAGAGACTTTCGACCAACTCATCAGCGTAGTCAGTAATCTTCAAAAACCACTGATCTAACTCGCGTTCTTCAACTGGTGTCTCACACCGCCAACACGCGTCGTCTGCGCCATCGACCTGCTCGTCGGCCAGCACTGTTTCACAAGACGGACACCAGTTCACGGCACTCGCTGCTTGCTCGACCAACCCCATCTCGTAGAACCGGGTGAACAGCCACTGGTTCCAGCGGTAGTACTCGGGAGCACAGGTCGTAAGCTCGCGGTCCCAATCGTACCCGAACCCCACTGCACGTAGCTGCTCGCGCATCTGCTCGATGCAGTCCATCGTCCACGCACGCGGGTTAGTGTCGTGCTCGATGGCCGCATTTTCGGCCGGAAGACCAAACGCATCCCACCCCATCGGATGGAGGACGGAATCGCCCTGCAACCGTCGGTAACGGGCGTACGCGTCGGTAATCGTGTAGTTACGGACGTGACCCATATGCAACTCTCCAGATGGATACGGGAACATTCCGAGGACGTACGTCGGTTCTATCGTGTCGTTCGGCGTGCGATACACTCCCTTTTCAGCCCATTCTGCCTGCCAATACCGTTCGATGTGTCGATGGTCGTACTCTTGTTGATCCTGCATAATCGGGACGGAATATGCTCTGGTGTTTAAACGGCTACGACATCATAATTAATATCAGACAGATACATCTGGCAGATGCGTCGATCGTTGGAACATACAACCCTCATTCGGCTCGACACGTGTGCACGGCACGTCAAAGCAATACTAATCTTTTCAGAATCGATTGAGTATCTCGGTGGGTCTCACTACTAGGTGATCAGGAGGGGATCGTTTCGCGATACTGGTCCGCATTATCGTGGAAACAATCACCGACGACAACCGCATCAGCACCGGCTGCGAGGATTTCCTCGGTCTGTTGCTTGCTCCGAATACCGCCACCGTACAACAACACCGTATCGTTCAGGTACTCGGCCGCTGCTTCAACGTCTTCAGGTCCACCATAGGTTCCTGAGTATTCGATATAGAACAGTGGGAAGCCATAGAACGCCTCTGTTGCAAGCGCAGCACCAGCGACTTGATCGGGGGTGTACAGCGTATCGACACCCGAAACGCCCGCTGCTTTCGAATCCGGGTTCTGAATGACGTATCCCTCTCCGATGATTTTCTCCGTCATTTCGACGACGAGATCTCGTCCCTTAGAAGCGATCAAGTCGCCAAGCAGCGGCACATCTGATCCGAGCAACTCCGTTGGTTTGCTGGCAACGCCAGTAAATAGATCGACGTGCTTTTCGACGAAATGCTCCCGATCTCCATTGTATACAGCGGGGATCGCAATGAAATCGACTGCTTCGATTGTCTCAAACGAAACGTGACGATCACGATATGGCTCTTGAAATACGGGAATTTCAGAGGATTGTGCTCGAATCTGCTCTATGACAGCCAGCGTATTCTCGCTCGTCACCCCATCGGAGCCACCAACGATAATCAGATCTGTCTGTTCGATGATCCCCATATCCTCGGGGAGGTCTTTCGCTGGATCAACCTTCGTGATGTGGTCAATCCCATGCCAATCGAGGTTCATGACACCAGACTTTGAGACAAAGGAGTAATAATCATATGGATTGCAAAGTGTCATCTCCATCGCTGTCTCAGCCACCGAGTTGACAGACGAGGAGACTCTCACGCACAATTGTCGGACGGAACAGACGAAACCGAGATGTACACTGCTTTTACTCTCTCCCCTCCTTCGTAGCCCATGACCGACTACGATCCCCACGCCATTGAGTCGAAATGGCGAGATCGGTGGAGTGAAGCGGGGAGTTACGAACCCGAACCGGACGAGGAAGAAGAACCGACGTTCATCACCGTCCCGTATCCGTATCCAAGTGGTGGAATGCACATCGGTCACGCCCGCACGTACACCGTCCCCGACGTGTACGCTCGTTACCGACGGTTGCAGGGCGATTCCGTCCTCTTTCCTATCGCGTGGCACGTCACTGGAACACCAATCGTCGGAGCTGTCGAGCGGCTGAAAAAGGGCGAGGAACAACAGCTCGACGTTCTACAGAACACTTACGACGTACCGAGAGAGACCCTCAAAGACTTAGAAACCCCGATGGGCTTTGCCCGGTACTTCATCGAGGAGCATTACAAGAAGAACATGAAGTCGCTGGGGCTGTCGATTGACTGGCGTCGTGAGTTCACCACCAACGACGAGCGCTACCAGCGATTCATCACGTGGCAGTACGAAACGCTAAACAATCGAGAGCTACTCGAAAAAGGTCTCCATCCCGTCAAGTACTGCTTGGAGCAGGAAAACGCCGTCACAACCCACGACATCTTGGAAGGTGAAGAGGCGGAGTTTCAGGAATACTCGCTGATCAAGTTCGAGTGGGATGAGACGGTTGTTCCAATGGCGACGCTCCGTCCCGAAACCGTCCGTGGCGTGACGAACGCCTACATCGATCCCGACGCTGCGTACGTCGAGGCACTGGTCGACGGCGAGGAGTGGATTGTCTCTGCGGAGGCCACAGAAAAGCTCGATCATCAGTCTCGTTCGATCGAGATCGTCGAGGAATTCACGGGAGAGAAGCTCGTGGGCGAGCACGTCACGAACCCAGTCACGGGCGAGTCAGTACTCATATTGCCTGCGGGGTTTGTCGATTCAGACAACGCGACAGGTATCGTGATGAGCGTTCCTGCCCACAGTCCCGACGACTGGGTTGCTCTGAGAGAAGCCAAAGCCGACGAGGACCGTCTGCGCGAGTATGGCATCGATTCCGAGGAAGTGCAAGCAATCGAAGCCCGTCCAATCGCCGACGTCGATGAGTACGGTGAAATTCCGGCGAAAGACGCTGTCGAGGACCATGGCATTGAATCGTCGGACGATCCAAAGCTGAAGGCGGTCACACAAGAGCTGTACAACCGCGAGTTCCACACGGGACGACTGAAGGAAATGTACGGCGAGTACGCTGGTGCAGTCATCAACGAGGTGCGCGAGGAACTCAAAGCAGACTACCAGCGTGAGGGTGACTTCGATTCGATGTACGACTTCGCGGAGATGGTCATCTCACGCGCGGGTGGGAAAGTCATCGTCGCCGAACAAGACACGTGGTTCCTCCGGTACAACGACGCGGATTGGAAGGAAAAAGCCCATCAGGCAGTCGCGGACTTGACGGCGATCCCCGAAAACACAAGAGAGCAGTACACTCACACCATCGACTGGTTACAAGAGTGGCCGTGCATCCGAAACTACGGACTCGGGACACCGCTCCCGATGGACGAGGATTTCATCATCGAACCGCTTTCGGATTCGACTATCTACATGGCCTACTACACCATCGCGCACCGCCTGCGCGATGTCCCAGTCGAACAGCTCACCCACGAGTTCTTTGACACCTTATTCTACGGTCCAGAAGCAGTCCCAGAACCTGACGAGACGGCACTCGCGCTCCGCGAGGAATGGGACTACTGGTACCCGGTCGATGTCCGTTGTTCTGGGAACGACCTCATCTCGAATCATCTGACGTTCTACCTCTTTCACCACGCGGAGCTGTTTGAACAAGCGAACTGGCCACAGGGAATCACCATCATGGGCATGGGACTGCTCGAAGGACAGGCAATGTCCTCTTCGAAGGGACACGTCGTTCTCCCGAGCGAAGCCATCGAGAAGTACGGTGCGGATACAGTGCGGTTCTTCCTGCTCAACAGCGCAGAGCCGTGGCAGGATTACGACTGGCGAGACGATCTCGTCGGAGACACCCGAGATCAGCTCGAACGGTTCTACAATCGTGCGCGCGAGATTATCGAAACGGATGCGCCTGAAACCGTCGAGCAAACAGATCTCGAACACATCGATCGCTGGCTGCTCTCGAAGCTCCAACGAACGATCGAAACGGCGACCGACGCGATGGAGGAGTTCGAGACACGTAAGGCGAGCCAAGCCGCCTTTTATGGCTTTGAAGAGGACCTACGGTGGTATCGACGGCGGACCGACAGCGACCGACCCGGCGCGCGCTGGACGCTCCGAAAGGTTCTCGAAACACGGCTACAGCTACTCTCCCCATTCATCCCGTTCCTCACGAACGAACTCCACGAGCAGCTGACCGGTGAATCGACGACCGACTGGCCCGACGTGGATCCAGCGTTCATCGAACAGACAACCGAAGTCGAAGAAACACTGATAGAACAGCTCACAGAGGACATTCACGATATCGTTGACGTTACCGGGACGGACCCAGATCGAATCGCGGTCTACACGGCAGCCGACTGGAAGCAGGACGTGTTCGAACAGGTGCGGGAAACCGGCCCCAACGTCGGGCAGGTGATGAGTGCGGTAATGCAACAGCCCGAGTTGCGTGCGCGCGGCAACGAAGTGAATCAACTCGTACAGGATCTTATTGAACACGTTCGCGCGCGCGATGAAGCAACTCTCGAGGCGATGGAACGCCTCGACGAACAGGCAGTGTACGAAGACGCACGTGAGTTCTACGCACGCGAATTCGACGCCGACGTCGCTGTCGAAAACGAGGACGAGACAGATAACGAACGAGCCGAAGACGCGCTCCCGTTCCGTCCCGCAATCCATCTCAGCTGAAGAGATTCAGACGAGAGATAGCGCGTGATCCGCGCAGAACGTTTTATTCCTTGCTTACCTACTACAAATATGAGCTCGAACGATGAGGGTGCAATACAGGAAGCAATGCGGACAGTAACGCCGGAGTATTTCGGTCGTCCGGACCGAGAGATGAACACGATTGGGTGGGGTGTCTTCCTCGGGTTGGTCGTTCTACTCCTTCCGATGCTCCCGTTCATGATTATCGTCTGGGTCATCGCCCGGCTCACCGGTCACACAGAGCGCCGAATGCGAGCTTGAACCAGCGTCACGTCGTGAAAACGCTACTGCACGTCGGACTCGACGAGATCGAACGGCGATCCATTATTGTTCTCTGTTGCGTGTTCGTAGACCACGTGTGCAGTAGCGACATCCTGAATTGCGAGACCAGTGCTGTCGAACACTGAGATGCCTGTCTCAGCGGTGCGTCCATTTGTCTTTCCGACGACGATCTCACCGAGGGCAGCGTGAATGTCCTCTCTGGTCAGGACACCCTCTTTCCACGGAACGTTTATCTCCCCAGAGTGGGTCGTCTGTTCGAAATCGTCGATGACGAGCGTCGAATCGAGAAGAAGCTGATCCGTGAGCTCATGTTTCCCTTCTGCATCCGCACCCATCGCATTGATGTGGGTGTGCTCGCTCACCATTTTTCGCTCGACGATCGGATCTTCGACGGGTGTGACCGTCGAAAGAACATCACAGGCAGCAGCGTCAGCGACTGAGCCCGGGTGGACTTCGAACGCATCACTAAACCGCTCGATGAACCGCGCAACGCGCTCTTCGTCGAGGTCGCTGACAACGACCTTCTCGATGGGCCTCACTTCAGCGATGGCTTCGAGTTGCGTGTACGACTGAACGCCTGCACCGATGATACCGAGACTGGTCGCGTCTTCGATGGCGAGTGCATCAGTTGCGACGGCAGCCGCTGCGCCCGTCCGAAGGCGAGTCAGGGCAGTCCCATCCATGATCGCAAGCGGGAAGGCGTTCTTTGGATCCGAGTAGATCATTGTCCCCAGCACGGTGGGAAGATCGTACTGCTCGACGTTGTCGAGGTGAACGTTGACCCACTTGATCCCGGCGGCGTCCCACTCGCCGGCGTCGAGATAGGCCGGCATCGAGCGGAAGTCGCCGTTGTACCGCTCTAAATCGATGTACGATTTCGCAGGCATCTGTGCATCACCGCGCTCGTAGGCGGCAAACGCATCCGAAACGGCCCCAATGACGTCCGGCATTTTCGCGTTCGTCTCGACAGCATCGTGGTTCAACAGCAGCGTCTGCATGACGGCAATTCTTGCGCGAGGGTACTAAACCCATCCGAACCACCGTCACCCAAACGCTCAGCTCCGTGCAGTTGTCGTTCAAACAGAGCGCTGTCGTCGTATCTGAGCAACAATCCACTGCGAGATGATTTAGTGAGACAAAAAAGATTTAACAGAGCTTGAGATGGAATTTAAATGTGCGCTCTCTTCCATCGATCGCGCTTGCCATCCTTCTCGTCATCGCAGGATGCAACAGTCCTCTTATCGCTGGGAAGGATCCACGTCACATACCGGTGACGCCTGCCGATGTTCCACCGAATTCTGATCGGGGAACGCTCGCACCGGGAGTAACACAGACCGATATTGTACGACCAAAATCACTTATCGATGCACACAGAGAGGTTTTGGAGAACAGATCGGTGACCGTCGAACAAACGACCCGCTCAGTTGCAGCCAATGGGACGATCTTGACCCAAGTTGCTGGGACAGATCGGTATGGTCCAAATCGAACCAGCTACAATCTCACGACGAACGTTACAGAGACTCGTAGCGTCGATTCGTCGGGAATCGACCGAATCGCCGAATGGTCCGACGGCGAGACACAGTACCGAATGGTGAAGTGGAACGACACGACGACGTACAGACCCGCGTATCCGACGCTACAGATAACTCATCAAATTCATTCTATCCTAAGCATATTCAACAAAACGGATGTTGTTGAGGTGGAGAACGTATCGACAGAGAACGGACTCCATCGATATGCCGTACAGGGTAAGCTGTGGTTCCCGAACTCACGGAAAACAAGTGACGAGCGTGCGATGAGAACAACGGGGGACGTATTAGCAGTCATCGACGAGCGCGGTTTTGTCCGCAAATATCGATCTGAAATCCGATATCAACAAAACAACAGTACGATTCGGATCGTACAGACAATCCACTACTCCAATCTTGGAACCACGACTATCGACCGACCGGTGTGGGTAGACACGGCAGTCAACGCGACAGAACCCACGAACGAGAACCGGCACCAGTGGACAATGAAAAACAATACTAGTTCAAAGACTGCACTGAGTCAATAGAGTGGATCGATGACCGTTCTCTCAGCGGCAAACTGTAGGTCGCACGTCTGATTTCTGGTCACTCCCGCTACGATAAATGGATCGAATCGAGTTCTTGTCTGGCGCCGACAGTTACATCGCGCCGCCCATGCCACCCATGCCGCCCATGCCACCCATGCCGCCAGGTGCACCACCCGGGCCACCTGCGTCCTCTCCTCCTTCGGTGGAGAGGTCGCCGGCCGAGATGATGTCGTCAATCTTGAGCACGAGATTGGCGGCTTCGGTTGCACTCGCGAGTGCCTGTTCTTTCGCGTGAGCGGGTTCGACGATTCCCGCCTCGAACGTGTCCTCGATGCTGCCACCGAAGACGTTCAGTCCTGCGCGAGCGTCGCCGTCCTCGTGGGCCGAGCGGAGATCGACCAACGTGTCGATGGAGTCGATCCCTGCATTCTCGGCGAGTACACGGGGGATGAGTTCGAGTGAGTCGGCAAACGCCTCAACAGCGAGCTGCTCGCGGCCGGAGACACTGTCAGCGTAGTCACGCAGACGGCTTGCGAGCTCGACTTCGATGGCTCCTCCTCCGGCGAGAACGCGTCCGTCGGCAACGGTCTGGGAGACGACATCGAGCGCGTCAGTGAGACCGCGTTCGAGTTCATCAGCAACGTGCTCGGTCGAACCACGCAGAAGCAGTGTGACGCCGTGGGACTCCTCTCCCTCGCTCTCGACGTAGAACAGTTCGTCGTCTCCGTCACGTCGGATCGTGGCTGCACCGAGGTCGTCCTCGGTTGCGGTATCGAGATCGCTCACGATACGCGCGCCAGTGATCTCTTTGAGGAAGCCGATGTCGGATTTCTTCACGCGGCGAGCCGCGAGAATTCCTTCTTTTGCGAGATAGTGCTGAGCGAGGTCGTCGATACCCTTCTGGCAGAAGACGACGTTCGCACCGCTGTCGACGATCTGTTCGACTTTCTCCTTGAGACGTGCCTCCTCTTTGTCCAAGAACTGCTGAAGCTGGTCGGGACTGTCGACACTGAGCTGGGTGTCAACTTCCGCTTCCTCGACTTCGATTGGCTCATCGATGAGCAGGATTTCTGCGTCGTCGATGTCGGTCTGCATGTCGGGGTGGACCGGATCCTTGCTAATGACAGCGCCGTTGAGTAGCTCAGATTCACCAGCAGAACGGCCGGTCTGGGTCTCGATATTTACGTATTCGAGATCGACGATGGTGTCGTCTTCGGGTCCTTCGACCGACACTGCCCCGATGGCATCAACGATGAGCTGACTGAGTAGCTCTTTGTTGAGCTCTGCTCCTTTGCCAGTCATCGAGGTTTCAGCGACCTTTCGCAAGAGTTCCTCGTCGTCAGCGTCGACTTCCTCTGCGATGTTGTCGACTTCCGCTCGTGCCTTCTCGCTGGCCAAATTGAATCCGCGGATCACGGCGGTCGGATGAATGTCTTGCTCGATAAGGTCCTCCGATTGTTTCAGGAGCTCGCCCGCAATAGCCACTGCAGTGGTTGTGCCGTCGCCGGCTTCGTCTTCCTGTGTCTCCGCGACCTCGATGATCATCTCCGCAGTCGGGTTGTCGATGTCCATCTCCTGTAGGATGGTAACACCGTCGTTTGTGACGGTGACGTCGCCCATCGAGGAAACGAGCATCTTGTCCATTCCCTTTGGTCCGAGCGTCGAGCGGACAGCCTCCGCCACCGCCCGCGCCGCAGAGATATTGTGCGACTGTGCATCGCGGTCTTTGACGCGCTGGGCATCATCACCGAGGATAACCATCGGTTGACCCATTTGCTGACTCATGATCAATCCAATCGTTGTTTGCGATTCTATATAAAAGTATGTGGTTCGTGGAGATAGAAGATAACACATACCATACAGCAACAGCAGGACAAACCACGTGAGAAAGACGGCTCTCGACGCGTAATCAGCTGGTAGACAAGAGCCGATAGCAGCGAAAGTGAAGCCATCGGACGACGAGATTTATATACATACTCGTGAATTCTCTGGCCTCTCGTAACGCCAGCCACTGCTCCGAGAAGAGCGCTTGACAATCCACGATCACAGATGCGAGACAACAGTAACAGGAAGCGCCGGGACAGGGATTTGAACCCTGGATCCCAGAGGGAACACGCTTTCCAGGCGTGCGCCTTACCACTCGGCCATCCCGGCTTACTCGGTTCTAGCCCGACCTCAGGTTAAGTCCTTTCGTTATCCACGGGCAGATCACCGTCCGGTGTCTCACTTAGCCACGATTCACAATGTATCTGTCTGCTCTTCCAACTGACGAATGGTGTCCGCATCGATCAGTGATGCAGCGTGTTTGTATTCGTTGTATATCTGCTTGGCCCAACCAACCGCTTGATCAGTATCGTTCTGAACGATTCCACTGAGCCCATTATCGGCGTAGATAGCCAATACGACAGTATGTGACCTATCTTCCCGTTCGAACAGGGCAATTCCGAACGTCGGTAGTGTTGCAGCCTCGTAGACTGTGAATAGGTCGATTTTGAGCGCTTCGATAATCCACTCTGAGTACATCGATACCAATCCTTCCAAGATTTGGGATGTGATGATAAACTCAAAATCAAGGTCGCCCCGCACGACTTGCTCGTAACTGGTTGTCACATACTGATCGTGCATAACCGGCGTGAATCCGCGGACAGAACGAGCTTCAGTTAGCAACTCGAGAATTTGGCGCGTTGGCTTCTCTGGAAGGTGAGGTTCCGGAAGAACGACATCGGCCCCGTCGAAGATGACATACTCACCGTGCTCTCCCGTCGGAAGCGAAGTCTGCATCGCCTGTGCCTGATAAATCGTATCGAGCGTATTCATATACGACGTTCGGAACTCTAACAAGAGAGAACCGAATGCTGTCAAACGGTATCCTTCTGACGTTCGTTCAATGAGCTCGACTGTCTCAAGATCAGCAACACCTCTATCTACTGTCGATCTGGAAATACCTAGCTCTGAACACAATTCCGGCTTTGTTAGGGAAACGTCCTGAAGATGTGGAAGCCATTTGTGACGCTTCCGCAACACTTCAGCAACGTCTGCAGAGGACGAAGAAGGCATAAACGGGAACTCTGGTTAGGCAACAAAAAATTTACTGGTACATGACTGCTCATATAAGGTCAATTGTATCAATACTATCTTTTCTATCGTTACATTCTGAACTATCTCATACGTCGAGCCAACAAAAGTATACAATAACTGTCAGTCAGTGAGTTTGCTGCTTCGGCGACCCCTACCATTCAAATGATTGAGTTCATATATATTAGCGGATTTGTTAAGATACAAACCAATCTATGGCGATCTGATAGCCGATCTCTTCCGAAGGCCAGTAATCGTCAGTATTCTCGCGTTCGGAGATCCGGTGATCGAGACGAATTTTAGTTGATGAAACTCGCTCAGTAGTAATCTCGAAGACAGTTGCAGCGTTGGTCCCGTCCACCGGACTTGGGGAGGGATCGATGAGCGCTGCAACTGGAGAGGTCTCACGATTGACCGCACGTCCGAAGATCGGGTATGTCTTCCCGATCTTCGGATAGTAGGCTTCGAATGCGACGATTTCCCACGCAGAACGTCCCGAATTGACGTGGGCAGCGATGGTGTACTGCGCTGGTGACGGTTGGCACCCACCGTATTTTTCAAGAAGAGCAGCGGTCTGTTTGTACTTCTCTAGCTGTTGGACCGCTTCGATGGTTTGTTCGGCGTCAGATGCTGTCAGCTGAGTAATCTCAATATCTGTTATGGATTCTGTATCCGTCGTCTCATCTGCTGCCCCCAGAACGTGAACGGCAAACTCGCGGATGCAACCGCTTTCGATAAGTGCGTGTGATCTCCCGCGACCAGTTTCGTAGTGAGACGATCTGGTAGACGTAGCCGACGATCGTTCACTCTCTTCATCACTGTTTTCGGGAAGTGTTACCATTACCGACCTCTATTAGCGAAACCCCCATTATCTCATTGGCTGTACCTACTTACCAAACAGTACGGGTTCTATGCAGAGGTTGATATGAACCTCGATCGCTGATCGATTTGATCAGGATGTGATTAATATAATCGATGAATGAGCGATAATTGTTAGTTGAATGACGAACGCGTCGTATTACGATAGAATGATTCTGATATTGATAAAGATAACGGCTATTCTGTGGCTGGGTGTTCGTTCATAGCCAATCGACAAAGCTCCCTTCGATGAGCGTCTCTTCTTGCCGTTCGATGTAATCAGTTTGCATTCCCCAGACAGCCTCAACAAATGGTGTTCCGGAGTCGACGGCGTCCAGAACCCGGTCGTGTTTCCATTTAGCAGGCGTCATTCGTCGCTCAAAGCGCTCCTGGAGCGGCGCGACGTAGCGATTGATCTCTGTCCGATTCAATCCTCGAAGCGAAAGACCATCGCGGGCATAATCGAACAGTTCGTCGTACATGATGTCGATGTTCGTCGTCTCGGCACCGTCGGCGGTGATCCACTGGAACGAACCATCGAGGCCTTCGTGTGCAGCCTCGTAGAAATTCATCTCCGCGGCGTCCCATTCGAGACTGCTGACAGGGTGTTCGCGTTTTGTAAGACTTTCAAGTAGCCCTGCGTACGTCGCTTGCAGACAGATCACGTCTCGAACGGTCGGCTGACCGGGGAGCGGACGAAACTCAATGCGTGCGTTCGCGTGTGACTTCGTTGGGCCGTCGAAGACCGGCCGGACCCACCGCCAGTAGGTGCCGTGTTTGTGCCGGAAGTGTGCAAAATTATCGTCAAATCGGTCAGACGTGTCGAGCAACATAGGAACGACCGTCCGATCATTTGCGATCTGATCGATCGCATCTTCGACCGAAGCGATATCCTCTGGGAAGCACACTTTCGGTTGCTCCGGTGGATTGAGGATCGATTCGAAAATCGGGATGCGGTTTTCCATCCAGCCGTCTTCGAGAATCGTCTCTACGTCTACGTCATCGTTGTACAGTTCCGGTGGGAAAAACGGCGAATTCACACCAAGTGCGAGCAGCGGACCGGCGATCCTGAGCGCGTACTGGAAGTACGCTGGGAGGTCGGGAGCGTGCGAAACCTGATAGTGTGGTTGAATGGACGTGATCAGACTCTCGGCCATCACGGTATCAGCAGTGAGACTGACGTACGGTGCATTGAGCGATAGCTCCGCACCGAAATCAACGTTCGCCATTGCGTGATAGCGCTCGGAACCGCTCATGTTCGTTGCAATCCGAATATCGTTGTCGACGACGCTTCCGGTGAGGTACTTGCTCGCGCTCTCACCAACAGGGGGCACCGTCCACATTCCGTCGCTTACGAGGCGGATATCCGAGGACTGCGTCTCCCTCAGCGCAGCATCGAGCCGGGCCTGCACCTCTGCCTCTTGGGCCGCCAGTCCGTACTTCGAGAGCGGTTGTGGCGTGGTCTGCATCTCCGCGTTGTGCAGTCCAAGCTCCTTCTCGAAGCCGATGAATTCGAGCAACCGGCGCGGAACACGCATCAGGGCGTCGGTTTCACCATCGACACCGTAGAACTCGTATTCGAGACCGACAATCCCCTGTGGATTATCGAACGTACCCTCTCGTATCTCATTTTTCAGCCAGTCGACCTCGCTCTCAACGCGATCAGCAAATTCATCATGGTCGACCGACAGAAGGTCGGCGACGCGATCTGCGAGATCCGATGCGGACATACTTCCACAATGTCACCAGGGTTTTTCAACTGTGCGGTCATGGTAGTGTTCACTTCAGATGACGTAAACTGTCGAATGAGTCGTCGAAACCCCATACGAATGAGTTGTAGAGATCTAGTACGTCACTGCCCTTGCTCTCGGTTGATCCTCTGGAGTCGTTCGATGCGTGTTGCTGTTTCCGGATGCGTCGCAAATACGTCCGTCAGTAGCTGTCCGAACAACGGAAACGTGCCAACTGAGTCGTTTTGGCTCGATTCAACGATCGCAAATGCCGCTATCTCGACCTTCCGAAAATCGGTCGTTGGTCGCTTCGCTATGTCTTCATCGATACGTTGGAGGGCACTTACAAGAGATGCTGGGTTGCCAGTGATGGAGACGGCACCGCTGTCGGCAGCAAACTCTCGAGTTCTGGATAACGACGCCCACAGCACGTGTCCACAGAACCAGATCGGTGGAACGAGTAATAATCCAAACGTCATGAGAGCGTCTGCATAACTCGCTCGACTCGGCTGTGCGTATTTGATCCCCTCTGTGTGTCCTGTGAGGAGAGTGATCACGCGGTCGGCTGCGCCGATTGGAAGTGTGGCCAGCGTCATCACCGCCGTATCACGATTCTTGATATGCGCGAGTTCGTGTGCGACAACCGCCTCAAGTTCGCCCTGCTCAAGCGCTGCGACCATCCCCTCACTCACGATTAATCGGGCGCTCCGAGGTCTGAATCCGGTCGTCAATGAAAGCGGGGTGTCTGTTGGTGCGATGTAGACACGCGGAACTGGCGTATCAACTTGCTGAGAGAGTGATCGAACGAGTGACAGTAGTTGTGGGTACTCCTCTTCTTCAATACGAGTCGCACCGGTTGCAGCAACCAGATGTTCAGGTGCGTCTCGTTCTTCCCAGATAACGAACCCAAGCATACTGACCATCGATCCACCTAGAACTGTGAGAAGCAACTCTGCAGACGGAACTTGAGCAACTGTGATCAAGTAAACATAAAAGAAAATGAAGGTAAGTACGACTCCGCTCACGAACACCGTCGCAAGTATCGTGAGAAAGAGGAGGGGAAGCATTACGAGAATTTGAATGTATAATCGATAGCTCGGGAACCGAGTCATGTCCAGACGTGTTTTTGTATAGTCAAAAAGATATTGAATACATTTACGTACTTTTTGTCGCGTCGATCGACTCCTATTTTCTCACAGAGCAGTGACCGTGAGAGAAGAACGCAGTACTCAGAAATTGATGTCTTTGCGTCGGGTATCGAACAGCACGAAGCCGGCTCCCACGGCACCGACGGTCAGACCGAGGAGAATGATCATCCACGCGCTCGGTGGTATCTGTTGGGTGGCTTGGTAGATTGGTGCGCCGATAATTCCACCGTATATGACGAGCAGTCCACCAAGCGCTGCGAGTCCGAGTCCAGCGAGGCTTAGTAGTGAGGACGTGTGCTCGAACAATCCCAGTGACACTCTCGAGAGTGTCCCGCTTCCGCCGGCATCGACCTCGGTGGTCGCCTCGAACGGGACTTTTTCGAGTCGTGCATTTCCACAGCGGCTACACGGCGGTGAGTTCCGCATATGCTGCTTCCCGCAGTTGGCGCATTCCCAGACAAAGTCATCCACGAGCTCTTCTGGTTCTGATGACGATCTGAGGCGGACATCGTTGTCGACTGGGTCGGGATCAGCTTCAGCGTCGTGAAGTCGATCGAACGACGTCTCGCCGCACTGCGGACACGGTTCGTATGGTGATTCAACTAGCTCGCTACACTCCGTACACTCCCACTCCAGCCGAACCACTCCCTGCTCGAAGTCCATTCCACCACACGCGCGACATGGAGGATTGTTCCGAGGATGAGACGTCCCGCAGTTCGTACACCGCCAATCCATTGACTGGGTTACGTAATCGTGCCATTTAGCGACTGTGGTGCTGGGCTTTCGCTTCTCTCGATAGTGCAATCACGCGCTGGGGTTGGGTTCGGAAATCCAAGCTGTCGTTTCATCCCGCCGAACGCAGCGAACGCGCGTGCATAGCTCTCCGTCATACATAGCGGCCATTCTTTCCGAGATACCAACCTCTGTTGAGTGATACCACCAATCATATACTCTATGAGCGATGCTAGATCTCCAGCTGACACCGAGGAACACCACCACGATCAGACAGAGGGACCGGGCTATTCGACACCGCAAGCCGCTATTGAAGAGTCAGATCCCGAGGAACTCGCGTATGTGATGAGCTTGTATGTCGGCACAGACGTCGATGCGCCTGACTTTCTCTCGGTCATCGACGTTGACCCCGATTCGGAAACGTATTCGGAGGTCATCAATCGCGTCGAAATGCCCAACCGGGGCGATGAACTCCACCACTTCGGATGGAACGCTTGTTCCTCCTCGTGTCACGTCGGCGGATTAGAGCGACGACATCTCATCATTCCCGGTCAGCGCTCTTCGCGCATCCATGTCGTCGATACGAAAGACCGCCGTGAACCCAAACTTGAGACGGTTATCGAACCAGAGGACGTTTTCGAGCACGACCTCTCGGCCCCGCACACTGTCCACTGTATTCCCGATGGCGAAATCCTCATCAGCATGCTCGGTGACGCGGACGGCGAACTCCCTGGTGGCTTTCTCGAACTCAACGACAATTTCGAGATCGAAGGACGGTGGGATCCGCCCGGCGAGATCGAGATGAACTACGACTTCTGGTATCAACCGCGCCACAACGTGATGATTTCAACCGAGTGGGCGGCACCGAAGACCTACTATCCAGGCTTCGATCTCGAAGATGTTGAGAACGGAAAGTACGGACGACGACTCCACGTCTGGGATTGGACCGAGGGTGAAGTCGAGCAGACCCTCGATCTCGGTGAGGAGGGGCTCATTCCGCTCGAAGTCCGATTTCTCCACAGTCCCGAGGCTACACACGGATACGTCGGTGCGGCACTTTCATCGAACATTTTCCACTTCTTCGAGGAAGGCGGCGACTGGCACGCCGAGAAGGTCATCGATATCGAAGCTCGCGAACACGATGACTGGGAGATGCCTGTGCCCGGTCTCGTGACGGACCTTCTCGTCTCGATGGATGATCGCTACCTGTTCTTCTCAAACTGGCTCCACGGAGACGTCCGAATGTACGATATCAGTGACCCTGCCAATCCACGGATGGCAGACCGCATCTGGGCAGGTGGCCATTTCGGCGACTCACATCCTACCGGAGCGGACGACCGAGAGGTCATTTGTGGTCCGCAGATGCTGCAACTGTCGCTCGACGGTGAACGTCTCTATTGGACGACGTCTCTATTCTCCTCGTGGGACAACCAGTTCTATCCGGCGGAAGCCGAGAAAGGATCGGTGATGCTCAAAGCCGACGTCGACCCTCGAAACGGAACCATGGAGTTGGATGAGGACTTCCTCGTTGATTTCGGCGATTCACCGCACGGTCCGGCCCGTGCACACGAAATCCGCTGGCCCGACGGTGACTGTACGAGCGACGTTTGGCAGTGAGTGACTAATGCCTGATCACGAGGTCATTCTCGAATGGCAGGACGGGAGAACCGAGCGCATTCGAGTCGATGAAGCGGAGACCATTCTGAATGCAACCAGAAATGCGGATCTCGGACTGCCCTTTGGCTGTCTCACTGGAGCTTGTGCAACGTGTACTGGCCGACTCACCGAGGGGACCCTCACCTACCGACGACCACCGCGGGCACTCAAAGAACAACAACAGCAATCTGGACACGTCCTCCTCTGTATTGCCGAGCCTCGTTCGGACTGTCACATTGAGGTCGGGGCACGGATTCAGACAGAAATGATGTCAAATCCGTGGAAGTGAGCACTGGATAGCGACGTGAGGATCGTCTCATACGTTCTAGCAATGGACTTTATTCTCTGGCTGAACATCTATGCGCTCGCTGTGCGTGTGACTGTAGACGAACAGCCGATAACGCGAAGAAAAATCAGTAGTGAGAAAGAACGTAGAGGGTAAAAGTAGTCCCACCAGGATTCGAACCTGGGTTTTGGCCCCCAGAAGGCCAAAGGATTGGCCACTACCCCATGGGACTTCGGACAAACGTATTCCGTACACGCATATGAGTGTTGCGAAGACGCTCTTTAGAGACCGAACTAGCAGTCAGTGGACCGCCAGCTATATGCGCCGAACGATGACATTGACGAGTATGTACATCGGACGGTTCATCGTTGTTGCTCCCGGTATTGGCGCATATCGCGTTTCTTCTCGATCATTTCCGAACCGGCAGATCACCGATCGAAGCGGGACACTAACCGTCGGTCCGACAGCTGATGCTCCAGAGACAGATAATCCATACGTCTCCTACAACTGTCTTCGAAGCGTCGAGGACAGCGCTGTCATCGGAAACGGATCGCATGTCGACCCGATCGCGGAGAAACTCAAACTCGGTTATCCTGCTCGTGATGCGCTCGCCGAGGCGCTTCTCGCGCTCGATTACGAGAAGGACGACTACGACACACCACGCATCGCTGGCGTTGTTGGTTCTGAGACGTATATCGGAACGGTCCGCAACGACGCGCTCCTCGTCCGCTCGGTCTCCGAGCCGACGATCGTCGCAACGTACGAACGAGACAGCCCGGACGCATTCGCTCTCGATGCAGAAACAGCAGAAGAGGCTGCTCGAACGGTGTACGACCTCGAATTTGAACATCCTGTGTGTGCTGTAGGCGTCACCACTGGAACGGAGATCGAGACGGCCATCGTAAACAGCGACTGAATCCAAACAGCACGCAGGGCGTGCCTGTGTAGCCGTTACATAATTAGTCCAAACCGGGCTGAGGTGACTGAATAACGGAGCTGCTGCCAGCCTCACCGAACCACTATTCTGCGTTTAGAAAAAGGGGGGAATGGATGTGTGAGAGAACGAGATAGACTGGGGAGCGTGCTGACGACCAATATGGAAAGTGGAATGACCGACGGGTCCTGACGGGTCAATGGAACCATCGCACGGTTGCACGCGCCAATTAATCGATCTGACCGCAGGCATATGAACCTCGCTAAGACTTCTATTAACGTCTATTGTTGGGTATCGAGTACCTATTCGAGAATTCGTGTGGTCCGACCGCGCAGGCTCATCACTTGTAGAGTGAGTGGTGACTGGCGTACTCAGCCGAATTTTCCAGTAATGTAGTCTTCGACGCGTTGATGCTCGGGATTTTCGAAGATTTTCTGTGTATCATCGAATTCGACGAGTTCACCACCCGTGAGGAAGACGGCGGTCTTATCGGAAATACGGGCGGCCTGCTGCATGTTGTGTGTGACGATGACGACTGTATACTCCGTTGCGAGTTCTTCGATGAGATCCTCGATCTGTGATGTTGCAACAGGATCGAGCGCGCTCGCGGGCTCGTCCATCAGGAGGATCTCGGGATCAGGAGCGATAGCGCGTGCGATGCACAGACGTTGCTGTTGCCCGCCAGAGAGCTCGAGTCCGCTTTCGTCCAACCGGTCGGAGACCTCATCCCACAGTGCTGCTCTTCGGAGCGCGCTCTCGACGATGTCGTCGTAGTCGCCCGAAATCCCTTGAATTTTGAGACCAAACGCAACGTTGTCGTAGATGCTTTTCGGGAACGGGTTGGGCTTTTGAAAGACGATTCCGACCCGCCGACGGAGTGCAACCGGATCGACGTCGGGATCGTAGACGTTCTTCCCGGCGAGAGTGAGCTCTCCTTCGACCTGAGCGGCATCGATAAGATCGTTCATCCGGTTAATACAACGGAGGAACGTCGACTTGCCACACCCCGATGGACCGATCATCGCTGTGACACTGTTTTCGGGAACGCGCATCGAAATATCGTGAAGCGCCTGCACGTCATCGTACCAGACGTTAACATTGCGCGCCTCAATGACCGCTTTCCTGTCCGATTTGGGGCCTGTTCTCGTGGGTCCGACCGCATCCGTTTCGATCCGTGGATTTGCCCTGTCGTTCGGGCGTTCATTCGACGCGTCTGCCCCCGCCGATTCATCACTCGTCATTCTCTCGTTTTCTTGAGCCATTGTTGTATTGTGTTATGAGTCGCGTTGGTACTTGTTGCGCACGATGATTGCAACCGAGTTGATCACCAGCAGGACGACCAGCATGGTCACGACGCCCGCTGCGAGTACACCGTGGCGAAAGCCCGGTTTGATTTCGAATGCCCAGTTGTAGACCTGCAACGGCATCGCACCCGCCTTATCGAACAGGCTCGTCGGTAATCTGGAGGTGTACGTCGGTGCCAGCACCATAATGAGTGGTGCCGTCTCGCCAACTGCACGTCCGATCGAAAGAATTGTTCCCGTCAGGATTCCCGGTATCGCACGTGGCAACACGACAGTTTTGACCGTTTGCCACCGCGTTGCGCCCATTCCGTATGATGCCTGCTTGAGCGAGTCGGGAACCGATCGGATCGCCTCTTGTGAGGAAATGATGACGATCGGAAGAATAAGCAGAGAAACGGCGAGTCCACCAGCAAGAACCGATCCTGTTGGAAGTCCTACAAGTTGAATCGTTGTCCCGCCAACTGATATCGTCTGTCCGCTGAATCCGCCGAGATCGATGAACAATCCGAGACCGAGCAATCCGTACACGACCGACGGCACACCAGCGAGATTCGCGATGTTGATCTGGATAAATCGGGTGTAGCGGTTGTCGGGCGCGTATTCCTCAAGATACACCGCTGCACCGACACCCAGCGGGAACGCTGAGACCACGACGACGATCATCAACAACAGTGATCCTACGAGCGCAGGGTAGAGTCCCGTCGTTTCGGGAACGCTGGTCGGAAGACTCGTCAGGAACTGCATATCCAGCCACGCCTCCGGTCCGTGAATCCCGAACTCCGAGACGATGAGGTACCCAACGAGTGCACCACTGATGACGACCGCCGGAATGACCAATCCACTACGCGCTTCTGGTCGGTAGCTGCTCGTCGTCACCACGTAGTATCCCATTGGAACAGCAACCGTTAGCACGAGCAAGAGAGCTACGTCTGGATCGAGAACTTTCTGGAAGACGACGGACAACGAAGCGAGAATGACGAGTCCTCCGGTGAGTAGCCCAATTCGACGGTTCTCGAGACTCTCAAACCGCCGCCCAACGAGCACAGCGATCGGGAGCGCAAGCGTGAAGAGAACAGTAGCGTACCGATTCGGAACTGTCTCCACGTGGAACTGGATGTACTCTGGGATCCCCGGGAGCAGCGATGGAACACCGAACAGAGAGACAAATCCAACAGTGAGAACGACGATGGTTCGAGATCGAAGCGACGCGTCTGGCACGACGATTCGGTGAGCGAAGAAAATAGCGACCGGGACGGCGATTCCGGCAGCCCACGCAAACCGGACGAGAAATGGTATCGCATCGAAGAGGAGAAAGAGTGTGCCAGCCGTGAACAGCCCGGCGATCGGGACGAAGAGACCGCCAGCGCCGATCGCTACCGCCTCCCGATTCCGAGCGCGGAAATACATCAGCACCAGTGCCACCGAAACGAGCAACGCTATCAGCACGAGATACCACGCGGTGTCAGCGCTGAACGGCCGCAGTGCATCGATCATGACGTTCACGAGGAGCGCACCGAGTGAGACAAGTCCGGAAAGGGTCGCAGCCAACAGCAGATACCTGAACAGAACGTCTCGGGTCCGACTTACCTGTCCGAAATTGGTCGTTTCACCAACCGTTTCATCTGTGGCTGATTCTGTCGACATTACTGGTAGACCTCCCGATATCGCCGCGAGATTGCTGTACTGATGGCGTTCATCAGTAGCGTGACAACGAACAGTGTCAGTCCGAGCGCGAACATCGCTCGATACGCTGGTCCGCGCGCGGAGATATCCCCAAGCGCGAGATTAATCATCTGTGCTGTGATGGGCGAGTTCGGCCCGAAGTACGCCGCCAAATCGAGCGGGTTGTGCAGCACGGATCGGCTTCCAGCGGCGATTGTGACAGCCATCGTCTCGCCGATCGCCCGCGAAAAGGCGAGAATGAACGCCGAGACGATGCCAGAAACAGCTGACGGAACGACGATACGAGTCGAAACGTCGAATTTTGTCGACCCAAGACCGTATCCTGCTTGCCGCAACTCGTCGGGAACGGCACTCATCGCATCCTCACTGATCGAAGACACCATTGGAATGATCATGATTCCGACGACGATACACCCAGAGAGCACGTTGAACGTCTGGAGATCAAACGGAAGAACAGCATCAAGCGCGGGCGTAATGTAGACGAGCGCAAAATAGCCGTAGACAACCGTCGGAATTCCGGCGAGAATTTCGAGGGCTGGTTTGAGATACGCGCGCTTGCGAGGGCTCGCATACTCGCTCAGGTAGATCGCAGTTGCAAGGCCAAGCGGAAGCGCAACGAGCGCAGAACCGAGTGTTATCATGATCGTCGCCGATAGAGGAGCAAGCACACCGAACGATTTCGGAGTACCACCGGGCGACCAATGGCCACCGAGCAGAAACTCAGTGACAGGAACTGTTTGTTCACGCGCGATTCCGAGCGGAACGCCCGTGATTCGGAAGAACTTGACTGCCCCGAGCACGAGCACGACGACGATACCAATCGTGACCACCACTGACAGCGACGCACAAATGAAGAAGAACCATCGGGCGATCCGCTCACGCGGTGCAGTATCCATCTGTCGCGTCAAACCGAGTGACGATGAATCGCTGCTCATGTCAGTCGTGTCCTCCTGTCAATAGCGTGTTTCATTGTTTGCCTTGTCCCTGATCCTGTCCTTGGGCTCCGACGATCTTTTCGAGCGCCGCGAGCTCTTCGTTCACCCGTTTGTCAGTGTTTGGAACGTAGCCGACAGCGTCAACGACGACGTCCTCGTTGGCGCTCTGTTTGAGGAAAAAGCGAGCGAACTCAGCGACCTGTGGCTTGGCGAGCGCTTCCTCCGAAACGTAGGTGAATAACGGGCGTGAAAGCGGTTGGTACTCCCCCTTCTTTGCCGTTTGAATGGAAGGCTTGACGCAGCTATTCCCGTTGTCGATCGCGATTGCTTTGACTTTCTCTTTGCTCTGGCGATAGTACGCAAACCCGAGATAGCCCATCGCGTGCTTGTTCCCTGAGACCCCTTGTACGACGATGTTGTCCTTCTCTGTCGCCTGATAATCGTTTCGTTGTCTCCCTTCTTCACCAACGATTTGATGGGTGAAGTAATCGAACGTCCCCGACGTATCTGCCGCCCCGTAGAGGTCGAATTCCACGTCGGGCCACTCCGGACGGATGTCGCTCCATTTCTTCGCGCCGCCGGGTTTCCATATCTGTCGTAGTTCATCGACCGTCATACAGTCGACCCAATCGGCGTTCTTGTTCACGATGACCGTGAGCGCGTCTGTGGCGACGCGTAGTTCGAGCGGATTGACTCCCTGCGACCGACATTGCTTCGTTTCTCCGTCCGTGATCGGTCGGCTTGCGTTGTTGAAATCGGTCTTACCGGTGCAAAAGAAATTCTCGAATCCACCACCGGTACCCGTCTTACTGAGTGAAACCCGAACGTCTTGATGGCGCTTCTGAAACTCCACAGAAACAGCCTTCGCAAGAGGGAATACGGTGGAACTCCCGGCAATATCGACGCTTCCCGAGAGCGTTTTTGTACCACATCCAGTGGAATTTTGGCCACCTGCGTTAGCGCTCAGATTTGGATTCGCCGTACAACCAGCGATGGCCACGAGTCCCGCCGCGCCCGTCCCCGCGACGAACTGTCGCCGTGTCATCCTGTTCGGGGCGTCGACTGTCATTATCTGTGGTTTCTCCGTACCAATTATGAATCCTCCGAAATTTGTACGTATTTACTACGTTTCTATGTATATTTCACAATAAAGCTATATCGACAACAGTTCACATACTGAGGTACTGACGATACCGATGTTCTAACAAATTGGGATGTAGAGAAATATATGGTAGCTGTCAGAACAGCAATTCAGCGTGTGCCGTTTGATGTTGGAAAAACACCGTCGGGATTCCGTGACACTTCGGGTGTTCTCAGAAACAGCTCGGTTACTGCGCTTCTCCGGCGCGTGCTGCTTTCCGGGCTGCGTCGACGGATTTTCCATCTCGGAGAATGGCTTCGACGAATAGTTCACCAGCGCGATACGACGAGCGGACAAGCGGGCCACTCGCACAGTACAGAAAGTCGAACTCTTCTTCTGCAACACGCTGCCACACCGAAAACGCATCGGGATGAACGTGGTTACTCACTTCGAGGTGGCTGCGTGACGGTTGGAGATACTGCCCAAACGTCACGACATCGACACCGATCTCGCGGAGATCACCTAGTGTCTGATAGATTTCGTGGTCGTACTCACCTACCCCGAGCATGAGTGAGGTCTTTGCGTAGCTATCCGAACTCTCGCTTACCTGTTCGAGCACGGATAGCGACTGCTCGTAGTTCGCTCGACGATCGCGTACCGGCCACTGGAGTCGCTCGACCGTCTCGACGTTGTGGGCAATAACGTCTGGCTCTGCAGCGATAATCTTCTGTACAAGCTCCGGTTCGCCCTGAAAGTCTGGGATGAGTGCCTCGACGAGCGTCTCTGGCTGGCGCGATTTGATTGCTCGGATCGTCCGAGCGAAGTGCCCCGCCCCCTGATCAGGGAGGTCATCACGGTCGACGGAGGTGAGGACAACGTAATCGAGACCGATCTCGGCGATCGCTCGCGCGACGTTCTCCGGTTCGTCCTCATCGAGTGGATCCATTCCACCGGTTTGTACGTCACAGAAGTTACAGCCCCGCGAACAGCGATCTCCCATGAGCATGATCGTCGCCGTTCCGGGACCGGTGCCGGTACCCCCACCTGGTGCGTTGTCACTCCCGCTCCAACACTCGCCCAAATTCGGGCAGTTTGCCTCCTCACAGACCGTGTGGAGATCGTAGTCTCGGAGGATCTGCTTGATCTCGGTAAAGCGCCGACCCGACGGCGGACGCATCTTTAACCAATCGGGCTTGCGCGCACGGCTCATGTCTCGATGGAAGAGGGTCTGCGATTAAAGCCTGTGGTTCGATCGTTTCTTAATTTCTCCTAGACTATATCTTACAAACATTTATTAATTACTTCGAACAATTGTCCGTTTGATGTTCGATCTCGAACCTGAAGACATCACGGACGGCCCGCTGTTTCGCGGGTTGGTCGTGCTGTCGGTCCCTCTTTTAGCCCAGAACGTCGTGCAGGTGATTCAGCAAGTGATCGACCTGTTCTGGGTCGGTCGGTTGAGCAACGACGCGGTTGCCGCGGTTGGACTCACTGTTCCTCTCATCGTGATTCTGTTCGCGGTATCGATCGTTATTCCCTTCGTTGGAACACAGGTACTGGTTTCACAGCGCGTGGGAAGCGAGAACATCTCCGGTGCCCGGCGAGCGATGTTTAGTGGACTTCTCATCGCAGCGTGTATTGGCATCGTTCTCGGTGGACTCGCGTTTGTTACCGCCCGCCCACTCATCGACCTCTTGTTGAGCACACGACCTGAGGCTGCAACAAATCACGTTATCGAACTGGCGGCGGCCTACTTTGGCGTCACAGCACTCGGTGTGTGTATCTCTGGAATTTCGGATACGACCGAGGCTGCGTTCATCGGATGGGGTGATTCTCGGACTGCACTATATATGAACGCCACTGCTCTCTCCGTGAACATTCTGCTCGATCCGATTCTTATTTTCGGCTTCCGCGAGAGCCCGCTGTTCGAACCGCTCGGACTGATGGGTGTTCAATCGACGCTGTTTTCTGTGACACACTTTGCTGGCATCGGCATCGAAGGAGCGGCGCTTGCGAACATCATCGGGTACGGTATCGGCGGTGCACTCGGTCTGGTGCTCGTCGCTCGCGGCCGCAATGAAGGGATGCTTTCTCGATCGGCCGCTCAAATCAACCGCGATGATATTCGTGAGTTGATCGACATCGGCGCCCCGAGCGGCGGTCAGCTCATCGCAAAACAGACCGTCGAACTCGTTCTTGTAGTCGTCGTGTTCGGGACTGCCGGGGCTGCGGGTCTCGCGGCCTATATCGTCGGATTTCGCGTATCGAGTGTTGCGGTCGTTCCGTCGGACAGCCTCAGGCAGGCCGCCCAGAGCGTCGTTGGGCAGAATCTTGGTGCGGGATTGAGCGGCCGAGCGCACCGTGCTACGTGGATCGGTGTCGGTGCCGCTGCTGGCGTGCTTTTGCTCCTCGGGATCGTCCAGTGGGCGATTCCTTCGACGCTCGTTCATCTGTTCGTTCCTTCGCTCTCTCCCGAAGCCACCCGTCTCGCCGTCGATTACCTCGTCATCCTCGCCTACGGTTATCCCGCCATCGGAGCAGCGTATCTGTTTCAGGCGGGTTTCAACGGTGCACGGCGCACTAAAACGAGCTTCGTCGCGAGCCTGTTCCAGTACTGGGGTGTTCGGTTTCCCATCGCTGCTGTCGGTGGTATTGTTCTCTCGTTCGGCGTGCATGCTGTCTTCTGGGCGATAACGATCTCGAACATCGTGGCCGCCATCGGATTGGGTGGCTACTATCACTATTCGACGGCCGATGGGATGTTCGACCGGGCGGCAGAAACAGCAACAGCGGACTGACGGCTGTTGGACGAGGTGTACGCTATCATGTGGCTCATCAATGTTATCCGGGACACTACTGTACCACAACTATGGATCCGCGCTATCGCAATGGCGGATTGTTCCTCCTCACTGCTGTTCTCTTCGGTGGAACGTTCGCGGCCATCAAAACTGGGCTAGCAGTTGTTCCGCCGATATTTTTCGCCGCTCTTCGTTTTGACATCGGAGCAGCAGTACTACTCGCGTACACTGTTGTCCGAATCGACGACTGGCGTCCACACAGCCGTGCCGACTGGAACGCCGTTCTCGCTAGTGCTGCGTTGATTGTGGTTGCAAACAACGTCTTACTATTCTTCGGACAGCAGTTCACAACAAGCGCGATTGCATCGGTCATGTACAGCTTCGCTCCCGTCTTGACGCCCATCTTCGCGCTTGTTCTCTTGGGAAACGAGCGACTCTCGTGGACAGGGATCCTCGGAATCCTCTTTGGATTTGTTGGTATCACGATCGTTTCCCAGCCTGATCCGGGGAATATGCTCACAGGCGATGCCGTTGGAATGGGACTCGTCTTGCTCGCAGCAGCGAGCGTCGCACTGGGTGGCGTCTTGGTTCGACGGGCCGAGCCGACCATGTCGAGCGTCGGTATGACAGCGTGGGCGATGCTCATCGGTGCGCTCACGATCCACGTCCTGAGTGCTGCACTCGGTGAGTCTGTCTCCCGTGTTCAGTGGGATCCGTTGACCGTGCTCGCGCTCGCGTACATCGGTGTGCTTGCTACCGCCGTCGCCTACACGACCTACTTCGGGTTGTTAGAGCGTGTAGGCCCGATTAAAGTCAGCCTTACCACCTACGTCGTTCCCCTTGTCGCCACTTTCATCGGATGGACGCTACTCGATGAATCGATTACAGTGACGATGCTCGGTGGATTTGTGTTCATCTTCTTCGGATTCGTTCTTCTCGAACGGCAGGCCTTCGAGGAGGAACTTCGTCGCCTTCCAGTTGCGAATTCACGGTTCGCTGCGCGCCACCAGCCAAACTCGGTCGATGCTCGAACACGAGAACAACAGTACGACCACGAGAGCTCCGCACAGACGTGCGAGACGGACTGTTGTGACGACTGATGACACCAGCAAGAATGCTGTTTGCAGCCAGCTTATTATACGAGAGCTAACAGTTCCTCGCTCGCGCGACACCGATACAGAAATCCATTTACTCCATCGGTTCTCCCCTTCATTGTGAACGTCGCAGAGCGGCTTCCGGAGTTTGCCGACGCTTTTCCGTTCGAATCGTTCAATCGGATGCAGTCAGCGGCGCTCCCGGCTATCTTAGAGCGCGATGAGAACGTCGTCGTCAGTGCTCCCACCGCGTCGGGGAAGACCGCGCTCGCCGAACTTGCCATCTGCAAGACGCTCGAACAGGGTGGGACAGCGCTCTTTCTTGCTCCCCTCCGCGCGCTCACGAACGAGAAAGAGCGCGAATGGGAGCGATTCGAGGCGCTTGGCTACTCTGTCTACGTCGTCACAGGCGAGCGCGACCTCAATCCACGCCGAGCAGAGCGCGCTGATATTCTCGTGATGACGCCCGAGAAGGCCGACTCCGCGACACGAAAACACGAATCGACCCGGTACCAATTCGTCCGCGATGTCGATTGCTGTGTCATCGACGAGGTGCATCTCCTCGATTCTGACCGACGTGGAAGCGTTCTCGAAGTCACCGTTTCGCGTCTCCGACGGCTCTGTGATCCCCGTATTGTCGCACTTTCGGCGACGATGCAGAACGTCGATGACGTGGCCGCGTGGCTCGATGCGGTGCCAGAGACGACACTCGAATTCGGTTCGGAGTATCGTCCGATTCCGCTCTCAGCGGAGGTACGAACCTACACGCACGGAGAGAATCCGTTTGCCGATAAGTACCGTCGGTTGTACCGCGCGCTCGATCTCGCAGAGCCACACATCCGCGACGGCGGTCAAGCGCTCGTGTTTGTCGCCTCGCGTCAGGATACGAGACAGGCAGCTGGAAAGGCACGCGATGAACTTTCCTCGCGGGACGTGCCGATGGGTGCGCGTGGCGATTTCGACTTTCATACTGAAACGCAGGTCCTCACGAACGAGACGCTCCGTAAGTCCGTGCTCGACGGCGTTGGCTTCCACCACGCGGGGCTGTCCCGTGAGGACAAAAATCACGTCGAAGAGTGGTTTCGTCGCGGCGACGTTCAGCTGCTCTTCTCGACATCGACGCTCGCGTGGGGCGTGAATCTCCCGGCCCGCTGTGTCGTTATCCGCGATACCAAGCTCCACGATCCGCTCGAAGGCGAAGTCGACATGAGTCCGCTTGATGTGCTCCAGATGCTCGGCCGGGCGGGACGGCCGGGCTACGACGACGCCGGATACGCCTACGTCGTCTGTGACAGTGTGGACGCGAACACGTACCGGACGCTCCTCCGTGAGGGGAAACCGATCGAATCTCGGCTTGCAGAGGATCTCGCTGCACATCTCAACGCTGAAATCGCGCTTGGAACGATTCGAGATCTCGACGATGTGGTTGATTGGATCGAAACCACGTTTTACTTCGTCCGCGCACAGCGCGCACCCGAAGCATACGACTCCGGAACGCGGTTACGTGAGCGGCTTCGTGAGACGCTTTCGACGCTCGTAACAGACGGTTTCGTCGAGACTGATGATGAGCTTCGAATCGAGGCGACACCCCTTGGACAACTCACATCCCGGTACTACCTCCGACTCGATACTGCCACCCGCTTTGGAGCACTTTGTGAGAACGAGCGCGACTCTCTGTCCGAAGACGCTCTTCTCGAAGCTGTCGCTGGTGCGGCGGAGTTCGACAGCGTGAGCGCGCGACAGCACGAGCGTGAAGCCATCGCTGCCGTTCTCTCGCAGACTGAGTTGGAAGACCCGAGCCACCGCAAAGTGCTCGCAATCCTCCGAGCGAGCACGACCGGCTCTACGCCCGCCGATCTCCAGAGCGATGCGTGGGTCATCCGGCACAACGCTCTCCGCCTGCTGGCGGCACTGCAGGAGTTTCTCGATCGATTTTCCGGCCCGTTCGCCGCAAACCTTGCTCGCCGCGTTGAGGCACGCATCGAGAACGCGATCAGCGCCGCTTCCGTTGGTCTCACAGCAATCGACGGCGTCGGTTCTGGTCGAGCAAAGACGTTGGCGCGAGCAGGTATGTCGACCCCTACTGATGTCGTGGAGGCAGAGATCGATGGTCTCGTCCGAGCGGGTCTCTCTGAAGGGATCGCAGAACGCGTCTTCGAGAGCGCCTGTGACCTCCCCACTGTTGCCATCGATTGGGGCGCATTTCCCGATACGATCCCTGCAGGTGAGAACGATCTTCGAGAGGTGACCGTCAGAACGACCGCCGGGAGCGCACGGGCTGGCATCGATGTCACCGTAAACGACGTACCAATGACGGATACTGCTACGTATCTCGGCGAGGCGACCGTTCCGGTGGGGGTCTTCGGCGGTAATGCCAGGGAACTCGAATACGAAATCACCGTCTGCTTTCCCAATTTACCACTCCGACCGGTCTCAGAATCGAAAACAGTCAAGGTCGTATAAGCGATCGTCTGCCTCTCACTGCCCGTCTATCGATTTATTTCGACATCGGAATCCAGTTTCCAGCACCGTCAGCGCAGTACGGTGTCCATGGGTTGGGTTTCGTATCCCAGACCGTCGCTCCCATCGCATTCGCGTACTCGCCGTGACCATTCCACTCACCACTCACTCGAGGGTCTCCTCCGTTCGTTCCTTGTCGATTGAGGAGCGTTCGCCGACCGTCGTCTCGGAGGCTCGACAGCGTCACTCCGCGAACGCTATCGAGCACCGTTCCGACAGCATTCGCATTGACGACGATCTGCCACGGCTGAGAACCGTGACACGAGACATTCGAGAGAACGTTTCGCTCACCAGAGATGTGTGCAGCGACCCTGCTCGCATTGTTGGACGACTGGGCGATTGAGACACCAGTGAGGCGACAATCGGTTCCCGAGCAGTCGATCGCTGGTGTTCCCGAACCGCTCTCAGCGAAGCCAGAGACGGTGAGGTTTTCTATCGACAGGCCAGTCCCGCTCAGACGGACCGCCTCGTCAGTCGCGTTTGAGACGCCGATATTCGAGTACTGCGAGCGGGTTCCCTGCGTGACGATGCCGGTCTTCGAATCCGTGATCGTGATGTTCGTGAACACATTTTTTTTCACGTCCCGCTCGCGGATGGCGGCTCCACTGCCTGACTGCGTGATATACATGTCGGAGATCGCGTTGGTAACGCCTTTCACATCGATACCGGGTGAGCAGTTGACCATCGAGACACCCGTAACCTGGCTGTAGCTCGGCCTGAGATGGATTCCTCCGCTCTTTCCGGTGACAAGGTGAAGATCCGAGAGCTTCAGTCGCGTTCCACCACCAAGGTAGATGTTCCAACCGAAGTTGTTCTCTACCCAACTGTTTCGGATACGAGTCCCCGACGTGGACGCTTCGAGATGCATTCCGTCCCCCCACGAGTACCGAACGATCAGATTCTCGTATATCGTATCGATGATATTTCCTGTGCCGTGAATGAGGTGTCCGTTCGAGCGGTTGTCCGAATCCGGATGGTGACCGAACACCCCCATATCGCTGACGCCGCCGAAGTTCCCCGATTTCTCGCTATCGAACGTGATGAGTGAACCCTCAGTGCCGTCATCAATCAGCGACGTCGTCCGAACGCCCGCACCCGTGAGATACACTGCGGTCTGCTCGTAGTCCGTATCCGTTGGTGTTTGTAGTCCTCCTGACGTGTAGTTTCCAGCGTCGAAGTAGACCATTCCACCTTCGGGCAACAGGCCGTTTTCGAGTACCCATCGATCGTCGGGCGTGCCGCTTCCCTCCGTTGCATGTCGTGAGGCGAAACGGACGCCGTTGATAGACGCAAACGAGGCGTCCTGAACGTATCTATCCGTGAGATGCCATCCGCCGTCATACCACGTGTACAGCGCTCCGTTCTGTCGTCCTTGATTGACGAAATATTCGTGACCGGGCTGTTCGCCCGTCTTGGGCCGGGCAGAGAGCGATCCGGCCCATCGCGGTGCGTCTGTAACCATCTGTGGTTTATCTATCTGTTCCGGTGTCCGTGTTGGCGCTCTGCTCTCACGATTGGCAGTCTCTGTTGCCGTGTCCTGTTTGCCGAAATCTGGCAGCAATGAACAGCCCGCAATCGAACCCATCCCTACTGTCGCTCCAACCAGCAACGACCGTCGTCTATATTTTAGCGGCTCTCCGGGCATTTACGCATATCCTCGTACATACCGGTAAGGGCTTTTTGGCCACCGGCAAATATTTATTCATTACTAAACACATGAATTTATATCTTTATTATTAGATTAGAATAACCACGAATGTTTATACAGGAGATCGATCCCACTGACAGTGATGACCAACCGAATTCGTGTGTTTGCTGGCGAGTGCACGGCGGAGTTTGAGGGGACCCGTGACCGGACTTCTCGTGGCATCATCGTCGCGTTAGTCAAACCTGACAACACAGTTCTCGTTCACGATAGCAACGGCTATTCTCCTGTCGCGTGGCTCACTCGTCCAGCCTCTCTCACGATCGATCACAGCGACGGAACGACAATCGAAGCGCGCGATGGGGAGCAGCAACTGCAGATTCGCTTTCACGAGATGTACGAAAAGTCGACGTATCCGGGAAGCGTCGCTGGGGTACCAGTTGGAACGTGTTCAGCGACGGGTGAGGCTCTCGTTCGTTGTCGAGGATCGGTCGTGAACGTCGAAACTGGGAGGGAGTACGACATTTCGAGCGGGGCGGTCGTGCTTGACGAGCACTGTCGTGACTGCGGTCTCCCGTTGATACGCGTCGAACGTGGATCACGCTTTGAGGTGTGTCTCGACCGAGCGTGTGAATCGATCGATAGCGCCGTTATCAGTGCGTTCGATCGCACATGGTCGTGTCCCGAGTGCGGCGATGCCCTCCGCATTCGCCAGTCCGGTGATCTCATCGTCCGCTGTGATTCACAATCAAACGGAGTTTCGATAGACGGACAGCACTGTGAGACAGAGTTTGAATTTCCGAACGGAGTCGTTGTGGGAACGTGTACATGTGGACTGCCGGTATTCGAGACGGAGGACGGACGATCCGTCTCTCCCTGCTCTGAGCAGTCGTGTGATATGTTGAATTATATTGATAGCTAGTACATATCACTGTCACGTTGGTATTGTTCTGTGGATAATCACAGTCGCTTTGTCCGTCGGCCATCGAGTAGCGCTATGCAGGGTTCGCTGGAGGGCGATACGGTTCATGTTCCGGCCCCATCTCGTGAGCGGTTTTACGACAACCGTGGGTACGGCCATCCGCGCGGGAATGCGCTCGCGCTCTCGCCCGTCGAGGCGGCGCATCTCCTCTACCGCGGTGACCTCGAAATGGTGGATGAAATGGGATTTCGATCCTTTCTCGCGACGACGGACACACTTGTCCGGTTTCTCGTGTACAAGGATTTGCGCGACCGTGGTTTCTACCTGTCGCCCGCACGCGAGGGATGGATCGGCTCCGATGAGGCATCTGGTGCCGATTTCGTCGTCTACCCGCGCGGGAACGGGCCATGGGACGGTGCAGTCGAGTATCGAATTCGCGTCCTCGGTGAGCGTGAAACCATTTCGGCTGCCTCGCTCGATGGAACGTTAGCGGTCGTCGACGAGGAGAGCGAAATCACGTATCTCTCGGTCGAACGACCAGACGTGACCGGTACCACCGACCACGACCTCCCACAGAACGTTCCCGGTATGCTTCTCGCAGATCGCGTCATGCTGTGGGATCCACCGGCTGCACTCTACGAGAAGGCGTTCTACGGCCAGCCGCTCGAAGCCAGTAGTGCAGGCAGTTCGAGTCCGAGTCCGATCCATTGTTCACTCGTCGAAACCGCCCATCTCTCCGAGCGGGGAATCGTCCGCGTCGATGCGGGTCTCGAAGGCATTATCGAGCGGGGACGGGCCGTCGAAGGCGAACGATTCGACCGCCGTCGGGCCGTCTACAGCGCGCTCCGAGACGGAGGCGCCGTCCCGAAGACTGGGTACAAGTTCGGTGCTGACTTCCGTACCTACGCGAACGTCGATAGCGTCGATGATCTCGGCCACTCTGAACAACTCGTACGAGTACTGCCACAGGATCACTCATTCTCCCCACGCGACCTCGCCCTCGATGTCCGTCTCGCCCATGGTGTGCGCAAACGAATGGTTTTTGCGCTGACCGATGCGACAGGCGAAATAGACTGGCGCTCGGTCAGTCGACTCACACCATGAGCGAAGAGACTCACGAACACGAACACAAACGCGATCAGGATCAGGATCGGGACCCAGATCTGAAACGAGACGCAGGTCGGGACTACGATCACAGTCGGGAGACGGAGTCAGAATCGGCCGAGAGAGAGAGTGAAGTCGAGAGAAGAACCGTGACAGACGGTGGAACAGCAGGAGCCGACGATGTCACGCTCGATCCGTGGGGATCTTCGACTGTTGCTGATTACCGCAAGCTGTTCGAAGAGTTCGGAATCGAGTCATTCGATGAGGTGCTCCCCGAGGTTCCGAATCCCCACTATCTGATGCGCCGTGGAGTCATCTTCGGTCATCGAGATTATCCTCGCGTCCTCGATGGATTCGAGCCAGGGGATGCAGCCGTTCTCTCGGGATTCATGCCGACGGGCGATCCCCACATCGGCCACAAACTCGTCTTCGATGAGATCATCTGGCACCAACAGCAGGGCGCGGACGCCTACGGACTCATTGCTGACCTCGAAGCGCACTCTGCTCGTGGACTCGACTGGGATGAAATTGACGAGCACGCCCGCGATTATCTCCTCTCGCTGCTCGCGCTCGGCTTCGACCCCGAAGAGGGAGAACTGTATCGCCAATCGACGAATCGAACGGTGCAGGATCTCGCGTTCGAGCTGGGTATCGAGACGAATATCTCCGAACTGCAGTCTATCTACGGCTTCGACGGTGAAACCGACGTTTCGCACATGCAAAGCGTCGTCACCCAGATGGCTGATATCCTTTATCCACAGCTCGAGGAACCGAAACCCACCGTCATTCCCGTCGGCCCCGACCAAGACCCTCACGTTCGGCTCGCACGAGATCTTGCCGCCCGAATGCGTTCGTTCAAAGTCACCGAGGCGTACGCGAGCTTCGAGACAAACGCAGCCGAACACGCGCTCATCGAGGACGCATACGAGGCACTCGGCGGCGAATCGACATCAGATTCGGACCCGATCCGCTGTGTTGCGGCCGCGGAATGGCTCTCGGAGCACCACGACGCGCCTAATGTCGAGGAGAGCTTACGTGCTGCTGGAAAGGAACCGCTCCGACCACGAGTGCGATTTCTCGATCGGAACGCAACGGAGGAGGCGTTCACGGCGCTCATCGAAGCGATCGACGGTGAAAAGCGCGTGTATGAGGGCCACATTGACGTATTCGACTCTTCCCGTGAAGACGCGGCGGCACTCGCCCGCGAAATCGAGGTCGAGCACGAGGGGTACGGATTCTATCCGCCGTCATCCATCTATCACCGGTTCATGACTGGGTTGACTGGTGGAAAGATGTCCTCCTCGATTCCGTCGAGCCACATTAGTCTGCTCGACGATCCCGAAGACGGGTACGAAAAGGTGAAAGCAGCGACGACCGGTGGACGAGAAACCGCCGAACGCCAGCGTGAACTCGGTGGCGAGGCCGACAAATGCCCGGTGTACGAACTCTATGCCTACCTGCTCGCTGCGGACGACGACGAATTCGCCAAAATGGTGTACGACGAATGCGTGGGTGGCGAGCGCCTCTGTGGCGATTGTAAGGAACAGGCAGCACAACTGATGCAGGAGTTCCTCAGGGAACATCAGGAAAAGCGTGAAGAGGCAAAAGCAGTGCTCGAATCTCTCGATCTCGATCTGGGACTGGACTAAAGAAAATAATCTATCTGGGTATTGGTATGTGTCGGTGTGATCACTGCCATTCTTCGAGCCACAGGATTTGATTGGCAAGCTCATCGGTGATCAGATGCCTATCGATTCGGCGAATTGCCCGAACGAACGCTCCAACGGGTAGATTATGGTTCGTATACATGATGATCCCTGCGTGCTCGTGGATCTGTCCAAGACGGACGAAATCACGATCATTTGAAATAATTATCCGATCCTCTTCCACGCAGGTAGAGAGGTGTGTCTCGTCAGCTATGCCGCTCGTATAGTCAATACCCACAGCATGAACATCATATCCGTTGGATAGGAGAGCACGGACGTACGCCCGATCGACATGCTCGTCAGCGAGAAATGTAAGATGATCCATTTGAGGTACGACTACTGCTCGATCGTTTCCGGCGGAGACAGAGCGACGTCTTCTAATTCGGTCTCAAGTTCGCGGTGACGTGCTCGAATAGCGTTCATTTCCTCTATGTGGTCGTAGTAATACCCAAGCGCGTGATATATATCCGCGAGCGAGAGATCGAGCTGATCGGCGATATATTCTGGTGACTGATCGGCTTCGATAACCCGATCGGCTATCTGAAGCACGCTGATTCGACGTCCTTCTAGACGTGGTTCTCCTCCGAGGACAGCATCGGTTTGGACGATGCTCATATGCTGTAGTTATTCGACAAGACGCATAAACCTTCGTTCGCTTCTGTGAACCCCTCTTGGAACTGCTCCGTGCTTTATTAATAATGTTCACGATCGAACTCTGAACGTCCTGTTGATTCCCCTATTATGGCTGACTCAGACAGTAGCTGCGTGATGGTTGCCCCCGTAGTGAACCGTATATCGAAGTAATCCGGCGCTCCCGAGAAGAAACAGAATACCCAGACCGATGAGAACGAAATTCACTTCCCCTAGAATGAGCATGAGAATGCCGAGAAAAAGGGCCTGCAGACCAACAATACTGAACACTGCGGCAAGGGGGACAGCTACATCACTGAGTGGAGACTGGCCGGGATCGCCGATGTTGAACTGCTGTCTGAGAATTTGAGCGAATACGCCCGTAAACACAGCCAGTACGACGATGTACAGGACTTGTCCAATGAAAAATTCCGGTTGAGGGAGACCCGGTGCGAATGTATTCTGAAATCCATCATACCACATGAGGAGCAGATAACCAGGAAGAGGAATCACTGGCGTCGCAGCAGAGAAAATCCCCAGGATAACGAACGAAATGATGGCGTCCACACCGACTGATTTTCGATGAATAATATCATAAACCATGTTAAGTAAGTAGTTAATTGATGTGATAAACCTATCCTCTGTGCATCTATATTGGAGGGTGATACTGTGAACGAGGTTAGGAGAAGATCGTTCTATGCGTGTGTGAAGAATACTGGTCACCATAGACCAGATTAACATGCTTACTCCTGGGTAGCGGTGGGTGGTTGTCACCGAGGAACCTAACGTGGTTGACCCACATCGAATCCACACTGCGTACAACTAAAACATACTGGAGAAGCCACTCTTGAAATGTTCTAATCAGAATCAAATTAAATGTATCGCTGGTTAAACTCGAACAAGGTGTACTATCACTAACTCGCTTCCGTAAGCTCTGCGAGCCGCTCTGCTCCCGATCGCGTCCCTTTTGCGAGAATGATATCGCCAGCCCGCAATTCGGTATCCGGACCTGGTGAAATAACCCATCCATCATCATCATCATCACCGTCGTCGTCGTCGCGTGAGCCTCTGCGGACGGCGATGACGCGCATTCCAGTTTTTGTACTCACCATCTCTGTCCCGAGCGTCGCTCCGTCGAGCGTGCTTTTGGCTTCGATTTCGAGACGAATGATGATCTCATCGCTCTCTTCGACGGCTGCAGCGACCACCGAATGGGCTCCCAGTCCGTGTAAGACACCTTCGCTGATTTCGAGGGCAGCGTCGGAGATGACTTCTGTCGATTGTGCGATATGGACGAGACCGCGGAGACTGACTGGGTCATCGACCCGGCTTGCTGCTCGCAGCGTCCACGCTTCAAAGCGAGACTGGAGGGCATCGACTTCGACTTCGAGTTCGAACACTTCCCTTGCGACCTCTTCGTTGTTGAAGAGCACAGCGCCGTACGCGAGGTCGACCGCGAGTTCGCTCATATTCTTCATGAGTATGATGGAGTCGACAGCGCGCCCAACGTCCTCGATGGCCGGTTTGGTCGGTTCGGATGTTTGATACTCTTCTCCCGTCGCCTCACTGTATACGACTGCAATTCCTTCTTCGGGTCCCCGGAGGAGCAGCACATCCTCTGCACGTAGCGTCGTCTCCTGATCCGGATTCAGCAACCATTCGCCCTGCCGGCGGATCGCAATGACGCGCACACCGGTCTCGGTTTCGAGGTGACGCTCACCGAGTGTCTGTCCGGCGAGTGCCGAATCGGCAGCGAGCTCTGCGCGGACAATCGATTCGAGTGCCTCGGGAAGTGCCGAACGAATGGCGTCGGGGAGAACGATCTCCTCTACGACGGTCTTTGCGATGTCACCTGCGGCTTCGCTGATTTTCTCTGCGGCGTCGACGACCCCGAGAACCGGTGCGAGTGCCTTGGCATCCTCCGGACTGCGGGCGGCCATGAGGAGGCTCATTCGCGCTTTCAACCGCAACACGTCCATTCGCTGTTCTAACGCCAACACCTCCTCCGCGATGGCGCTGCTTTCGAGTAATACGGACGAGTACGAAAGGTCAATGAGGAGCTCTGCTGTGTCCTTCATCTCCGCTAGAATAACCTTCACACTGACCGGCTCGTACTCGACCTCCCTGTCCATACCTCCATCTTTCGTATCCGATGAGAAAAGGATGCTGGCGGACACCGTGTCTTCACGCCACGTTCAGGATATTGGACTGAATTTTCACGGCTTTCATAAACAGCACCAAATCACGACACTGTGATCTATTCTGGCCTGCGGGCGATGTGGAGAAAGGATGTCGAACAAGAGAGGAACTGGCCAGTCTCATTGAGGTCCCTGAGGTCTCGTTCCCATGCTTCAATTTCTGCGTCGTCGAATGCATCGTTTGCCGCTAAAAGCTGACGTTGGACTTCGATTCCCTGTTCAATCTGATCATTGATTTCGGTTTGAATCTTTGCACGCGGAACGATCTCTTCGATGGTGAATCCCGCCTCGGGAAGTAACGCGGCGAGACGTGTCCCACGTTGTCGATCTCCCATCTCAGATCGATAGATCTCGTCTGCGCGCTGCATTCGATCGGTTGGGGTATGCTTCACGTGCGTCCGCCTGTCCCCTGCGGTAACAGCCACTCGTCCCCCCGGCTTAATCACGCGAAAGAGCTCGTTGACGGCTGCATCGATGTCAGAAACAGCATACAACACTTGCTTGGCGATAGCGAGATGGTAGCTCTCGTCTGCGATCGGGAGGTCGGTGATGTCTCCCTGTTTGAAGGATACCTGTGACAAATCGCCACACAGGTCGGTTGCTGCAGCCAGCACCGCTTCGTTCACATCGATGCCGGTAATGCTTCCTTTTTCACCAATGTGCTGTGCGAGGGCTGCCGTCTCAAATCCGGGACCACATCCGACAGAGAGCACCGATTCGTCAGGACGCAGGTCCAACTGATCAATGACAAAGTCACGAAATTCCTCTTCAGTCTGGGTCGTAAGGATTCTCTCCCATCGTTCCCGTTCTTCTTCGTCGGAAGGCTTGGATTCTGTCATCGTAGTACTCTCTCGTTTTACGTCCCAGTACCATGATGTTCGTGCAATTCTTTCGAATCAAATTATCAAGAATATAGTATCACTTTGCGTATCCCGGATGAAGGGAACACACGAACAACCCACAGATACCACAAAATCGAACGACAGAGAGCAGTTTGTCCTGGATACAGTGGAATTGTCGGATTCAGGAATCGATATGCGCCACCTCTCCAGCACACTTACTGAATCACACCACTGCTTAGAGATTTCAACACGTCTGAATAACGCTGTATGCGATCCATACGACTGTTGGTGGTCGTCCCTGTCGAATCGATCGAAATTCACCTACGACGACATTTTTTAACGAAAGAGGTATGTGATAATAATCGGTTTCGTTTCATATGCACCCCGATCACGAGCGGACAAAGAGCGCCCCCCGTGATGAGTTGGTCTCCCCTGCTCGACGGGCCCTGCTGAGAACGTTCGCCCTCGGCGGCATGGCCGCTGTCGCTGGTTGTATGGGTGGCAACGACGACAGCGACAGCGGGACAGAACAGACACCATCGAACGAGCGATCGGTCGGCGGTGAGTACGTTGTCGGCGACCAGTCCGGCGCCACGACGTTGAACTGGCTCGCTATCAACGATCAGTCCTCAGCTGATCGCGTCCGATTAACGCTCGATACCTTGTATACAATCACATCGAAAAAGAAGATCTTTCCACTCCTGGCCAAGGAAATCACGACTGACGACGAGCGGATCTACACCGTCACCCTTCGTGACAATCTGAAGTGGGGCGCTGGCTACGGTCGGATGACCGCCGAGGACTGGGTGTACGAAATCAAGAACGTCTTCCAAGCGGAGGAGAACTGGACTGGCTATACAAATCGGCGCCACTGGTTTCACAACGGCTCCCCCATCCCGGTCGAAGTGACCAGCGAACTGCGTTTTGAAATCAGTCTCCCTGAACCCGATCCAGAATACCTACTGCGGCCGGGTCTTTCGGAAGCGTGGTGCATACCAAAAGCGTTACTGAGACAGTACGTCCCCACGAGAGACAGCGAAGGACTCAATCAGGACCCAGAAATCAACGAACTCGCCTACACCGGGAATCTCGGCCCATACACGTTCGAGCGCTCGAACCAGAACACGTCGTTCGTCGCACAGCGAAACGAGGAATATTATCTCCGCGACAGCGACGTTCCCGAAGCGTGGAGCGGGTCCCCCTACTACGATAGCTACACCTACAGGGTCATTCCGGATCAGAATGCACGGCTTTCGGCTCTCCAGAAGGGCAACATCACCAGCACCAGCATCCCGCTATCGAGCGCCCGGAAATTTCAGGGAATGGATGACGTCACGGTACAAGCCATCAAGCAGCCGTATTTGACACCTATCTGCTATAACATGCGACGGAACGGATGGTCACAACTTCGAAAGCAGTCGGTCCGTCATGCGCTTTCGTATGCTGTAGACAAGACCAAAGTCGCTCAGGACATCTTCCGTGGCTTCTCGGACGTGACGCACACGTTCCAGCCACGGTGGTCAGACTGGTACGACGGTTCAAAGATCATCAAGACGGGTGTCGGCAAGAGCAACGACATCGAGACAGCGCGCTCGAAGCTGAAAGCGGGATTGCAGGGGACGGAGTATGCGTACGACGACACGATGCTCACGGGACCGGACGGCAGTACCGTGACGTTGAAACTCGTCATCACGCAGACGAGTACGACGATCAAAACGTTCGCTCAGTATCTCGCCCGAGCGTACGGGAAGCTCGGGTTCAACATCGAAATCGAACCCGTGGCCTTCGATACGCTCACGAGCAACTATCTCAACAACAGCTATCAGGGGAGTGGAAGACCGAAATGGAACGTTAGTCCGACCAACGGCGGCGGTCGTGACGAATCAGTGAGCGAAGTGCCGTGGGATCTGTGTCTCGGGGCCACTCTCAACATCTATCCGCTCACGCCGTCGAGCACGGAGATGTTCTTCACGAAACGGGGACGGGCGAACTACACCGGCTACTATCCGACGGCCGATCTCAAATCGCTCTACGATGCGGCGCGGAGCGAAACTGACGAGAAACGGCGACGAAAACTGTACGCTGAAATTTTCGGAACATTGAGCGAAGAGCAGCCGTACAACTTCGTGATCACGGGCAGGGACATCTACGGGTATCGAGACACCGTCCACGGATCCAGAGGGCGTCAGTACCTCGCAAACTGGAACAGACAGACGTGGTATCGCAACACACAGTGAGTGGACGCGAGCGCTTTTCTACCCGTCAGCGTTTGGCGTTGAAGAGACAGGAACTCAAGCACACAGACGCTTATCCCGTTTGGAACGAGTAATCGAGCGCCGGTGCGCTGTGCGTGAGCGATCCCATGGAGATAACATCGACACCGGTTGTCGCGTAGTCGGGAACGTCCGCAATGGTGATACCACCACTCGTTTCGCTGAGAACGGCATCAGGAAGCATCGTGACGCCGTGTTCTACGTCTCGTGGTGACATATTGTCGAACAGTACGATGTCTGCTCCTGAATCGGCCGCTCGCGCGCCGTCCTCGGGCGTTTCGACTTCCACCTCGATCTTTGTCGCAAACGACGCTCGTTCGCTCAGGCGTTCGATGGCTCGTTCCATCCCCAGTTCGGCGATGTGATTGTCCTTTACCATCACCATGTGCGAGAGATCGAGTCGATGGGTGTCGCCGCCGCCGGCGACGACAGCGCGCTTTTCGAGGCCACGCAGCCCAGGCGTCGTCTTCCGGGTGCAGGCTATTTCGACTGTGTCGCTCACTTCGCGGGCGGCATCGACTGCCGCTCGAGTGCGCGTTGCGATCCCCGATGCGTGGGCGACGATATTGACAGCGCAGCGCTCGCCCCGAAGTACCTCGCGGGCCGCCCCATCCACCGTTAGCACGACTGTCCCGCTCTCGATACGATCGCCCTCCGCCACTCGGAATTCGATTTCGATGTCTGGATCGAGATACGCAAACACGGCACTCGCGGCTTCGAGTCCAGCACTAACCCCCGCCTCCTTCGCAACGAGACGACCGGTCGTCTCCCCTGGCACCTGATTGGTGACATCGTGATGGCCGAGGTCCTCCCTCAGCCACGCTTCGATCTGGCTTCGATCAATCAGCATGTGGCGTCTGCTCCTCGCTGAGGTAGTGACAGCCACTCGACGTGGGATTCTCAGCAGCAGCACGGGCAATGAGGAGTGCCGTCACGCTTTGTCCGCGGAGTTCGTAGAGTTCGCGCGACGTTCGGGTACGGATGTAGGCATCAACTTCCCCTTTCAACCGCCGTAGAACCCCTGTTGCCCGCTTGAGTTCTTCTGGTGTTCGTTCGAGTCCGACGTGTTCGTCCATCACCCGTCGCAGACGAACGGACTTCTCCTCGGCAAAGCGCGCTGGAAGCGCCGGATCACGGTCGAGTAGTTCAGGTGCTTCGATCGGCTGTGGATCGAATCCAGCGGCAGCACCGCCTGCCCGCAGGCCCCAGACTAAGCCTTCGAGCAAACTCGTACTGGCGAGACGATTTGCGCCGTGAACGCCGGTGTGCGAACACTCCCCGACGGCGAACAGTCGATCCAGCGACGCTCGTCCCTCGCTATCGACGGCAATGCCGCCACAGAGGAAGTGCTCGGCTGGTGCGACCGGAATTCCTGCGTCCCAGTCCACACCGCGCGATTCGCACATCTGTGCGAGATCGGGAAACACAGTTGCGAAATCGAACGGAGAAACGTCTAACGTCACCTTTCCCGTCCGGTCGCGCTCTCGGGCGACGGCCCGAGCGACCACATCCCGCGGGGCGAGTTCTGCGTCCGGGTGACAGTCGGGCATGAATCGCTCACCATCGTTGTTACGCAGAACGGCCCCGTCCCCGCGAACGGCCTCGCTGACGAGGAACGGATCCTCACCAACACACACGGTTGGATGAAACTGTACGTACTCCATATCTTGCAGCTCGGCTCCTGCGAGCGCCGCCATCGCAATGCCGTCGCCGGTCGAGCCGTCTGGATTCGTCGACTGCGGATAGAGCGCACCAACTCCACCCGTCGCAAGAACGGTCGAACCAGCGAATGTTGGTTCGATTTCGCCATCGGATTCGAGGTACGCTCCGTGAACGCGCCCCTCATGCGTAATGAGTTCGAGCGCGGCCGTGTCCTGTCGAATTTCGACCGACGGGAGCTCCGCGAGATGCGAGAGGAACGGGCCGAGAATGTGTCGTCCAGTGCTCGCATCGACGTGGAGGATGCGCCGGGTCGAATGTGCGGCTTCGCGTCCGTAGTCGTATCCGGCATCGTCCGCATCGAACGACACGTCGAGCGTCTCGAACAGTACGCTCTCGACTGCTGTGCGCGCGTTTTCGACGAGTACGTCCACTGCATCGGGATCGGCGGTGTCGTCGCTGGCTGAAAGAATATCCTGCTTGAACGAGTCGGGATCATCGCGAGTGACGGCGATGCCACCCTGTGCCCACCACGAGGATGCGTGTTCTGGCTCGGTGGCCTTCGTTGCAAGTGTGACCCGTGCGCCCTCGCGTGCAGCTGCGAGCGCCGCCGCACAGCCCGCGATCCCACTTCCGACGACGAGCACGTCCGTTTTCATACTGATCACACCTCGAGCATCCGATCAAGTGCGATCTGTGCGAGTTCTTTCTCTTCGGGTGCGACTGAAATGACGTTGCGCTCGCGGCCAGCCGCCAACTCCTCAAACACCCATGTCAGGTAGTTTGGATCGACTTGGCGCATCGCGTTGCAGTCCATGCAAGCATCGCCGCACAACGGCACGACGTTCACGTCCGGGTGCCACCGTTGGAGATGGTTTGTGAGGTGGATCTCGGTGCCGATCGCCCACGTTTCCCCCGGCTCGGCGTTCGCCACGGTGTCACAGATCGTCGATGTACTTCCCGCCACATCAGCCGCCTCGACGACCTCACGTCGACATTCGGGATGAACGATAACGTTCGCGTCTGAATACTCCGCGCGAACCTGTTCGATGTGTTCGACGCGGAACCGTTCGTGAACCTGACAGTAGCCGTCCCAGAGGATGATATCTGATTGTGCGACCTCATCAGTGTCCTTGCCCTCTGGATCCCATGGATCCCACTCGGCGATCGCATCTTCCATCCCGAGTCGGTAGGCGGTGTTCTCTCCGAGATGCTTGTCTGGGAGGAACAGCACCTTATCCCCGCGCTCAAGTGCCCACTCGAACGCGTGGTGAGCGTTCGAGGAGGTGCACACCAACCCGCCCTGCTGCGCGCAGAACGCCTTCAGATCGGCGTAGGAGTTCATGTACGTGATCGGAATAATGTTCGCGTCGGGCGCACTGCTGGTTATCTCGGCCCACGCCGCATCGACTTGTAACGCCTCGGCCATTCCGGCCATCGGACAGGAGGCTTCCATCGATGGCAGAATCACCGTCTGATCGTCATCCGTGATGATATCGGCGCTTTCAGCCATGAACGTCACTCCACAAAACACCACATAGGGTGCGTCGGCCTCCGCAGCGCGCTTGCTCAACTCGTAGGAATCACCGATGAAATCAGCGTGCTCGACGATCTCGCGGCGCTGGTAGTTGTGCCCGAGCACGATGACATCCTCACCCAACTCCTCCCGAGCCGCAGCGATGCGCTCGGTTCGCTCAGTCTCTGACAACCCCCGGTACGTGGGCGGAAGCTGCTCCAGGTTGTCGTATTTGAAGAGACTGAGTTCAGTTTCGAACTCTGTAGTTTCCATTTCAGCCATTGATCGGCACCGAAGTTACTCTATCAAAGAAGGCTACGATTGATAAACTTTTTTCTTCAAAAGCAGCCTTCATTGGCAATATTTTCGACTATCTGTGTAACTGGACAGACGCAAGGACGATACGTACGGATTGTTGAGTCCGTAGTAATAATTTGTGCTTGTATGGGATACTATCTCTGCGGTCTGTCACCGTCGCATGAATTCTTTCTGATATGGTAACATAAGTCCCATGTGATACCGTCCTCAATTGCCTCGATTCCGGTAGACGACCGTTCCGTCGACGATGGTGGTGGTAACGTTGATGTCGGCGATTTGATCGGGATCGATTGCCCATGGAGATTGGTCGAGTGCGACGAAGTCAGCGCGTGCACCGACTTCGATGGTTCCCAATCGGTTCTCGTCGAATCCAGCGTAGGCCGCTCCGTTTGTGTACGCCCGCAGTGCTTCAGTAACGGTGAGTCGCTGTTCTTCTGCGGGGGCAGTGACGGCTTGCTGGATCCCAAACAGCGGGTCCAATGGCATACAGTCACTCCCGAACGCGAGGGGAACGCCCGCATCGAGCAGCGCACGATAGCGATTCGTCTCGTCTGCTCGCTCTCGTCCGAGTCGTTCTTCGTAGAGGCCGCCTTCGCGTGCCCACTTGAGGAAATTCGGTTGAACAGACGCGACAATGTCACTATCGGCGAATCGTTCGATGAGTTCGTCAGTTGAAAGCTCAGCGTGCTCGATACGTGCTCGATGTTCGCGTGTCGCGGCCGCATCGTACGCGTCGAGCACCGCTTCAATCGCTGCATCACCGATAGCGTGAGCGGTGAACTGGAATCCTGCTTCATCCGCCTGCTGAACGAGTTCGTGCAGTTCCTCGGGATCGACGACCCATTGGCCGGTTCCACCATTCTCGTACGGTTCGGATAATTTAGCGGTTCGAGCGCCGATGCTCCCGTCGGTGAAGCTCTTTATTCCACCAACGCGGACGAATTCGCTTCCATGGTTTGTCGTCGATCCGACGTCGCAGAGCGCATTGAGATGATCGCTCCAGTAGTTGATTCGCACCCGGAGATCAAGCTTTCCCTTACTATCGAGTTCGCGGTAGACTCGCGGTGCATTCGACTGTCGCACCATATCGTGGACGCCCGTAATACCGAGTTCGTTGGCGCGGTCGCAGGCTGCCGTGATGAGCGCACGCATTTCGTCGTGATCCGGGTTCGTCTCTTGGTAGATGACCGAAAGCGCATCCTCGCTAACGACGCCCGTCGGTTCGCCCTCTGACGTGCGGACATCGTCCGCAGGCATCTCCGAAGCGTAGCGATCGACTGCAACCGAGTTAAGGCTCGCAGTGTGCATGTCTTCGCGAAAGGCAGCAATCGGACGCGTCTCACTCACCTGATCGAGATCCTCGCGCGTCAAGTATCGCCGCTCGTCCCAATCACTCTCGTCGTAGCGGTAGCCGAGAATCCATTCACTCTCGTTATCATACTTCTGATCGTGGTCGTCGTTGGACTGGTCCTCACGCAGCAGTGAAACGGCTTCTTCGGCGGATGTCGCTCCCGAGAGATCGGTGTAAACGAGATATCGTCCGACCATTTCCATATGGGTGTGCGCGTCGATGAAGCCCGGCAATAGGATGTCACCATCGAGGTCAATGACTGTCGTGTCGACTCCTTCGAGGAATTCGATCTCGTAGTTCCTGTCGATCCGAATGATCTCGCCATCACGGATGGCGAGTGCCTCGTGTGTTTCATCAGGTGTGGTGAGCGTGTGTATCTCCGCGTTGATAATGATGCAGTCTGCGGCGTCGGTCATACCGGGAGAGAGAAGCGAGAGGGCAAAAGACTGCGGTCTGTGTGTGGCGGCAACCGTCTACGATTCCACGTGAGAGATTTTCTATTGACGACACGGTGTGCGCTCTTCGTTCCAGCTATCTCTCGAATCACGCACGTTTCGCCGTTCGACGCTGGCTCCGTCGAAATGTAACTCTGTGGGCTGCTCGCACCAGTAGTGCTACTCGACTGTGTGCGATGTAACAGAACGCCAAAGCACGGGGAGATGATCCCGTACTATATTTAGCATGTAACGGATGTTCCGAACAAAACAACTTATCTTTTTCGTCCGTCAATATCCATCATGGATCAGACAGACGGCGACGCTTCGGATGCACGCGAGACCGTGATCGCGGCGATAGAGCGCTCTGCGGAAGTGTACGGGTTAAAGCGCAGTTACGGCCGTCTCTACGGTATTTTGTTTTTCGAATCGGAGCCGCTGTCACTCGATACGCTCGTCGAACAGAGTGGCTACGCAAAATCGACAGTGAGCAACGCGATGGGTGCGCTCGAACGGTTCCACATCGTTCATCGTCGGAGCATCCCCGGGGAGGGAAAACGCGCGTACTTCGAGGCAGAAACGGATTTCTGGTACGTCTTTCAGCAGTTTCTCCAGCAAGAGATACAACGCGAGATCGACATTATGACACGCGCGCTCGAACAGGCCGAAACGATTCTCGAAGCGAGTGACGAAGATCGTGCCGAGCGCGATCTCGAACGAGTACGGCAACTTCAGCGGCTGTATCGACGATCTGAAACCGTTATCGATCTGGTCACCAGTCTGTCGTTCTCACGAGTCCAATCGTTGCTCCAGCAAGACGACAACGATGCGTCTTAGTCACTCCGGTATCGATCCTACGATATGACTACTGCAGCGGATCTCGCGGATCGAGTTCTGTCTGGTGATCTCGCTTTGCACGAACTCGAAGCACACACAGACGCCGACACCGCCACCAAAGCTCGACGCATCCTACTGGCGCAGAACGCGGATGCAGATGCAGATGCGGATGTCGATGTAGACTTCTCGACGATTGGTGATTTCTCGTTCGATGCAGCAACGGCCGAATCTGCCATCGAGAACATGGTTGGAGCGGTTCAGATCCCAGTCGGTATTGCTGGTCCACTCACCATCGACGGTGGAGCGCTACCGGACGGCAAAACACACTATCTGCCGCTCGCCACCACTGAAGGGGCGCTCGTTGCTTCGGTGAACCGTGGCTGTTCGGCTATTCAAGCCGGTGGTGGTGCAAACGCGCGCGTTCTGCAATCGATGATGACTCGTGCGCCAGTGTTCCGCGTCCGGGACGTCCACGAAGCAAGTGCAGTCGTCTCGTGGGTGCGTGACAATGAAGACAGACTCGCTGCGGCAGCGATGGAGACGACCAACCACGGCGAACTCACTGAGCTGACACCCTACGTCGTTGGTGACTCAGTGTTTCTCCGATTCGGGTACGACACGAAAGATGCGATGGGAATGAACATGGCCACCATCGCCACACAGGCCGCCTGCGAGGTCCTCGAGAGCGAGACCGCCGCTGATCTCATCGCGCTTTCGGGGAATCTCTGTACGGACAAAAAGCCTGCCGCAATCAACGCCATCGAAGGACGCGGCCGCACTGTCGCCAGCGATGTCGTCCTCACACGCGAACAGGTCAAAGATCGACTCAAAACGACGCCCGAGGCGATCGAAGAGGTAAACACACGAAAGAACCTCATCGGGAGCGCAAAAGCAGGCAGTCTCGGCTTCAACGCGCAGGCAGCGAACGTCGTCGCTGCTGCGTTTCTCGCAACCGGGCAGGACGCCGCACAGGTTGTCGAGGGTGCAAATGCCATCACGACCATCGACGTACGCGATGGTGATCTCTACGCGAGCGTGACCATCGCTAGTCTCGATGTCGGTACGGTTGGTGGCGGAACAAAACTCCCGACACAGTCTGAGGCACTCGATATCCTCGGCGTGCGTGGTGGTGGTGACCCTCCCGGAACGAATGCAGACGCGCTCGCAGAACTCATCGCTACTGGCGCGCTCGCGGGTGAACTCTCGCTGCTGGGTGCGCTTGCTTCGAGCAATCTCGCATCCGCACACGAACAACTCGGTCGGTAGCTACCCAAACAAACAGCACAGTCTCTCACCCGAATCGGATGCGTTCTGAAAAGTTCAATGTAATCGAAAGCGTGTAGAACGCCACCAGAACGATCGTTAAAATGCCGGTCAAGATTGCATCATTCGAAGTGAGTACATCGAGTACGGTCCCGGGGCCGACAAGTGTGTTGATCACTGCAACCGCTAACAGCACAATCAACGCCCCATAAAACCCAACAATGGAGTATCCTAGCTCCGGAATTTTGTCCGTGGTATCCGCGTGAAGGACGACGATGAGCGCCCCGACGAACAGCGGAGCGAGATGCCAACCGGTCGGCTCTTTCATCAACAGTATTCCTCCCGTCATTATCGCAAACAGACATCCGGTAACCGTGACCAACTCCATCCCCCAGTCTGGCGTCGATGTCATACGTAATAGCAATAGTATACCTCTATTAATCTTTCTATATATATTACCCTAGATCATGATGTGTAACTCTATTTCTTACTCAAATATGATCTTAGAGTGTCTGTAACGAGTTATACTTCTGTTTCGGAAAATGATCTGTATCTCTCAATTTCGTCGTGTGTTTTTCGTTAAGGTGTCGAAAAGCATCTCTATGAAACCTCCGAACGCGTAGAACATTTCTCGAAGCGATGGACGAGCTAATCGACAACACCGACCGGGTTTGCGAGTCCGTCCAAGCGACCTTATGATGATCACCGACAATTCTGCTGGTACATCGCCGCGTGTTCGGGACAGAACGCCGGTTCGCGGAGCTGTGCGGTAACGACATCTGGCTGTCGGTGCGGATTCGAGAGCCGACAGCGTTCGTTCTCGCAGAATGCTTCTCCGGTGGCGAGATAATGAACTGCGCTCAGCACGTACCCTTTCAGCGCGTCCGTCGTTCGTGGGTCGTCTTCAATGAGGAACTCGCCGTCGACCTCGTTTTCGAGCACCTCTCGGGGCGGTGGATCTCCCGTCACGAGTGCGTGGCGCTGTTGTGCTTCGTAGTAGGCCTTTGGCTTCGCGGGAGCCTCATACAGCCCTGGCACGGACACGAGCGCGGGCTGTCCAAGCACACTCACCCGCTTGTGCCAGCGTCCGTCGTGATCTCCCCATGTGCCGAGTACGCGATCGAGCAGGATGATGTGGGCGTGATCGAGCGAATCTGTCGGAAGTCGCTTCCGGAGTGCATCCTGTACGGCTTGTCCGTCGTAGATCACGCCGCCACCGCGCTCGGGTTCAGAGAGCACACGCTCTTCGTACCGAACGATCCCGAGCAGTTCGCTCCCTGTATCCTTCTCGTACGGGGAGAGCACCCGCGCCCGAGCGAACTCCCGTGGAAGTTCCTCGTCTGCACCGTCGAGTAGCCGATCTTCGAGAGAAACCTCTGCTGCGATGCGTTCGCGGAGCCAGTCCGCGATTGCCCCGCAGTCTGTGATCGTGGTGGGAGCGCGATAGAGCGAGAGTTGCTCGATCATTCGCGTCTTAATCGTCAGCAGGCGCCGCCCGCGTCATCGTTACTGGCTCGGCATCGACGCCGAGTTCGTCGATAGCAACTTGGGCCGCTCGCTTGCCAGAGAGCAACATGGCACCGAACGTCGGTCCCATGCGAGGCAGTCCGTAGGTGGTGGCAACAGCCATCCCGGTAACGATGAGACCGTCGTGAACCAGTCCGGTGTGCTCAACGACTGCGTCTTCGCTTTTTCCAACCCACATCGAGTCGTGACCGGGCGAGTCGTGACCGGGCGCACCGTACTGGCCGTCCCCAGTCTTGTCCATTCCGGCGTTCGTTTTCGCATCCTCGATACCAGGTGCGTTCAGTACACCACGTTGATCGAGTTTCGTGATCGCCATCGCGTCGTGACCCGTCGCATCGATGACTAAGTCTGCCTCGACCGCGATCGGGTCGACGCACGTGAGTTCACGCGGCAGCGCGTGAACTGGCGTCCAGTTCATGACGATCCCACCAATGCGATGATCCTCGCGGATCACGATATCCGTGAATTCAGTCATATTCTGAACTTTCGCACCAGCATCACAGGCCGCTTTAATGAGTGCAGAGCACGCGTGCGGACCGTTTGCGACGTACAGCCCCTCGCTGTCTTTGGCACGCCGATGATCGACATCGAGATCATCGAGCACCGATTCGGCGGGCGATCGGACAGTTACCTTGTTCATCAAAAAGCCACCGAGCCAGAATCCACCGCCGAGATAGTTGTTCTTCTCGACGATCATCGTCTTCACACCCCGTGAAGCAAGCTCTGTCGCAGCCATCAGTCCCGACGGCCCACCGCCGACAATGATGACGTCGCTGTCTGAGAAATCCATGAACTCCTCGGTCCACTCTTGACCGATCGCACGCGTAACGTCAGCCTCGCCAACCTCACTGAATTTCTCGAATTCCGCTTCTGATTCCGATTGTGATTCTGATCCAGACATACAACTCAGTGGTATACCTCGGTGGTGATGGATGTTTCGGTCTTACAGGATTTTAAACTATAACAAAGTAATTGAATTATAATATTTAAAAATTAATAATAAGTTAGTTCACAGACGGAAGCACGATCTACTGGCGATTCCAGTCTCGCTATGCGTGACGGTCAGTATTTCCCGTCTCGTTGGTTAGAAAAACAGTCTCGATACGTCCGTCTCAGTCGCTCCCATTTCGGATCACGCGTTCTGCGTCTGCTAAGATCGCTTCCCGGTCGAACTCATCAATGATAGTTCTCATCTCTTCGAGTGTCGAACTTGCTCTTTGAAGCACGCGCGCGTGAGTGGTGATCGCTGGAATCGCACGGATTGCGTTGTCGATAATGGGGACAGTGGACGCCTGTTGTGAGCGCGAAAGCGGGTTGAGATCGATAACGAGCTCTGTCTTTCCCATCGCAGCAAGTGCTTCGGCACGGTCACCGTCTTCGAGCGGGACGAGAACCACATCGGCAGCGTAGATGCCGTCAGAATCGACTTTTGCGCGCTCGTGGTCCAGTCCAGGAATACGTTCATCAGCAGTTGTTCCCTTAACCTCGCTTGCTCCGTGTTCGTGGAGGTGATCCACGATGGCATGAATGCGCTCCTCGGTGCGGTTAAACAAGTTCACTTCGAGATCGGCGTCGGTCACCTCAGCGAGCTCGACGAGTTCTTCGGGCACGAGTGCAGCGACGTTACCGTTTACCGAGAGGACGGGTTGCTCTGCAAGGAGGAGATGTGCAGCTGCAACGCGCTCTGCCCTGTCGGCGCTCGGAATCGTTCGCTCCCCAAGGAGGTAATCGAAGGCTTCGCCGCGTCCTTGGGCGATAAGGCCCTGTGTACTGGTGATACCCTTCTTCACACCGTCCTCGATTCGGTGTCGGGTGAGAAGTGATTGATAGCGAGGATGACTTTCGGGTACCTCGATCTCGCTCATGAATTTGATTCATCGGGCAGGCCTGAAAAGTAGCGCTATTCGATCCGTGCGCCGTTAGCAATGTGACAGGTTGCGGGGTCGTAGCCCGCCGACGAAAGCCCATCATCGAGTGCGAACACCGTTTCACCGAGCATTGCCATCGACGCTTTGCCACCGTTCTGGTGAACGTCTTCGACAGTTGATCTGACGCGTTCGGTCACGAGTCCGGCTTCGCGGGCGAACGTCCACGACACGGTCATGAATCGATCGAGGGTCGGTCGTTCGAGCAGGGAAGCAAGTGCTTTCTCTCCCGCCCGTGAGAGCTGATCAGTGTCTCCACCAATAATTGCGGCCGTATCCAGTCCACCGAAGGTGACGTATTCGACGCGTGAGCGGGCAGGAAGACCGTCGAACTGTCCACGCGGTGGCGCACCCGGTTCGAGCCGGATTGGGATCCCTCCACGCGCTTGTCCGACCACGTCTCCGAGACCGGTGCCGGCCTTGACTTCGGCCGCGTGAGCGACTGTGACGAGTTCATTTTCAGTGTATCCTCCGTCCATGGCTGCGTTCGTCGCCAGTGCCGTCCCGAGCGCACTCGCTCCTGATACTCCGAATCCTGCGCTCACAGGGAGCGGCGTCTCGGCTTCGACCCGTGCCGTCACGCCGAGACGATCGAGCACTCCCTTGACGGCAGCCATCGACCCCCGTTGGTCGTTCAACAGGATCGTAGTCTCGTCCGCGAGGTCGACGGTGACGCGAACACCATCCGAAAGTGCAAGCCCCGCGCCGCGTGAGCCTGCTATCGTCGGGTCCTCGTGCGGATGCGCACTGAAAAAGCCAGTCACGTGGCCGGGAACAAACGCTCGCAGACTCATCGAACGCGAATGAGGGAGTCGTTCCCTTGAATGTTACAATTCGTGATGATTGGGCTGTCTTCTCTCATTGTTTACTCCTCTCTTTTACTGTTGCTGATGCGCCGCTCAGCCCTTGTGAAACTCCTAGCTCGTTTCGCGTTGAGTGTGTCTGTTCCCCACCGGTCGAGCTGTCTGGTCGACCACTGCGGGAGACGCAGTAGTGTCGGTCGATCTCTTCGTCTCTTCTCGTTTGTTGGTGGGAGGTCGACGACGCCAGACTGAATGATGGGCGCATCGCCGCTGCACGTGCTGTCGTTTCGAGTGGTTCCTGTTCGTGCTTGCCTGCGCTCCCCAGCAGGGCGTCGGTCATGTTCAACCGTCGTGATCCACGGAGATGCTCGTGTCGATTCTCAGTCGATCATAGTCCGTCAGGCGAGAGCTCGTGAACACCCGTTTACTACCTCCAGCTACTCTCCTGTGCAGTAGCGTTCGATGAGTCGTCCACAGATTCAAATACGATTACGTTGTAGTACAATGTATACATGCCATCGATCAGTGCCCGAATCCCCGATCAGGAAGCCGAGACGCTAGATGAGGTTGCTGCGCTGTTAGGAGAAGACCGAAGCACGACGATTCGGCGCGCGCTCGCGGAGGGATTGTCTGACCTGCGGGTACGCGTCGCTGTCGAGCAGTACCAATCTGGTGACGTATCGGTGAATCGAGCGGCTCGCATTGCAGGTGTTAGCCTTGCAGAATGGCTCGAAATTGCCCGAGAGCGGAATTTGACATCACAACTAACGCCGGATGATCTCGAAGCAGATGCTGAGGCCGCCCGCGATCTATGAGGATCTATGTTGATGCAAGCACGTTCATCGCTCTCGGTGCTGTCGGTTCCCTCAATCTTCTTTTCAGTTTCGATGGCGGGATAGTCGCTCTTCCGACCGTCGTTGACGAAGTAACAAGCGAACCCGCCGCGACGAATCTAGAGCGATTTCTTGAAACAGACGACATCTGTAAGCGTTCGCGGACGACTGATGCTAATCTCGAACAGGCACAGTCTGTCTTGGATGCGGCCGAACTGAACGGCAATGTCCATCTCGTTGCGAGTGTTCTCGCCCACACTGACACGAATGAACCGGTCGGTATCGTCTCTGACGAGCGACGCGTCCGCACTGTCGCTCGTGGATTCGGGGCGACAGTGACCGGAACGGTCGGCGTCATCGTTCGTGCCGTTGAGGAGGGATACGCGAGAGATGATGCGAGAGCACTCGTCCGGCGGATCGACAGCAACGGTCTCCACATGACCGGCGAACTCCGCGAGAAAGCAGATACGCTCATCGACGAGGCAGCTAACCGATCGAAATAACGAATAGTGGATCGATTGCCTTTCCGGCCTGTGGTTACGGCGAGAGCCGTTGGCGGTCGCGCGGGAAGAGGACAGCCTCGCGGATGTTGGGAAGGCCGAGCATCGTCGTGACGAGACGCTCGACGCCGTAGGCCCAGCCCGCGTGTGGTGGCATTCCGTATTTGAACATCTTCGTGTAGTACTCGAACGCTTCGGGTTCGAGTCCCTGCTGTTCGAACCCTGCAACTAGCTCGTCGTATCGGTGCTCGCGCTGTCCACCGGAGACGAGTTCCATCCGTGGATGCATGAGATCAAAGCCTTTCGAGAGATCGGGATCGTCGTCGTCGTCCTGAATGTAGAACGGTTTGATCTCGCTCGGCCAGCCGGTGATGAAGTAGTGGCCCCCCACGTCTGCACCCAAGGCCGTTTCCGCTTCGGTCGAGAGATCGTCACCCCAGACCAGTTGTTCATCGAGCTCACCAGTTGCGTTGATGCGTTCGATTGCTTCCTCGTAGGTGAGTCGAGCAAACGGCTCAGTCGGAACGTCGAATTCGTCCGCGAGATCGAGCACTTCGAGCTGTGGCTGGCAGTTGGCCTCGACAGCCTCGTAGGCAGCGCGAAGCGTCCCTTCACAGACATCCATTGCCTCGTGGTGATCGATGAACGCGCTTTCGAAGTCGATCATCGTCGCCTCGTTGAGGTGGCGAGGCGTGTTGTGCTCTTCAGCGCGGAAGATGGGTCCGATTTCGAAGACGCGCTCTAAGCCAGAACCAACCATCAACTGCTTGAACAGCTGTGGGGACTGGTTCATGAACGCTTCCTGACCGAAGTAGGTGATGGGGAACAGCTCCGTTCCACCCTCAGTTCCCGTTGCGACGATTTTCGGCGTGTTGATCTCCGTGGACCCGACCGACCGGAAGTACTCGCGGACAGCTCGGAGCACTTCGGCACGAATCTCGAAGATCGCCTTGCTTTCCTCGCTGCGGAGATCGAGCGTCCGGTTGTCGAGACGCGTTGGTAGTTCGGCGTCAACTTTTCCGGATGGGTCGAGCGGGAGTTCGGGTTCGGCAGGGGCCAGCACCTCGACTGACTCGGGAACGATTTCGACGCCAGTCGGAGCGCGTGGTTCCTCCTCGACTTCACCAGTGACGCTGACGACGCTCTCGCGTGTGACGTTGGTCCCAGTCTCGACGAGTGATTCGTCCATCTCGTCAGTAGCGAACTTGACTTGAATCTTCCCCGTTTGATCCCGAACAATGAGGAAGGCGATTCCTCCGAGATCGCGGATCTCGTGCGCCCATCCGGCGACCGTGACCCGCTCGCCCGGTTCGGCGTCCGCAGTATACGTTCGATCTTCCATATCCTGACCTCACGGTCGGGCGTCTTAAGCCCGGCCAATTCTTTCGCAGTGGACGTGGCGTGTTTTCATCACGTTACTTATCTCGACGGAAGCGCCATGATAGTCGCAACCACACTTACTCCGATCGCCGGCGAACGTCACTAGTGGGATGAACCATGAGCAAACCAGAGATTCCCGGTTACACCTTCGGTGAGCGGTCAGTCCCGGACGCTCCGATCGAGATGGATGAGTTCGAACGCCTGAAACAGTCTGTGATGTTCTCGGACGAAGACGATCGATACCTACGGATGGCCGGCGAGGTACTGGACGGACAGACCGATGAGATCCTCGATCTGTGGTACGGGTTTGTCGCCGACCACGATTTCTTACTATACTACTTCACGGATGGGCACGGAACCCCGAACGAGGAGTATCTCGAACGTGTCAGAGATCGGTTTGGTCAGTGGATTCGCGATACGTGTGATACTCCGTACGGCCGCGACTGGCTCGATTACCAGTTCGAGATCGCTCGTCGTCACCACCGGACCGAAAAAAATCAGACGGACGAGGTCGACGCTGTACCAAATATCGATCTCCGATACGTCATCGGGTTTATTTACCCTATTACGGCGACAATCCGCACGTTCCTCGAAAACAGTGGCTACAGCGATGCGGATGTCGACAAAATGTATCACGCGTGGTTCAAATCTGTGACACTGCAGGTGTCAATATGGAGTTATCCATACACGACGGACGACGACTGGTAAACACGTCTCTCCGTGCGATCGTATCCCGAATAGTCGGGATTGTGCGGCGTTAGGACGGCCGGATTTCCCGTTTCATATCGTTTGCGCCTTTGACGGTTTCACGGACAGCGTCGACACCTTCGTCGTGAACGAGATCGCCAACGATGACAGTGTCTGCGTGCTGGGCCATTTCGTGAGCAGAGTCGTAATCGTGAATGCCGCCACCGTAGAAGAGACTCGCCGTATCGAGTGTCTCGTGGGCTGCCTGAACTATTTCGGGATCGCCCAGCGTGCCGGAGTACTCAATGTAAACGATCTGCTGTCCGAACATTTTCTCGGCAACTTCGGCGTAGGAAGCGACTTCGTCCGCTTCGAGATCACAGTTGGATTCCGTCACTGTGGCGACCGACGAGTCTGGATTGAGGACGATGTAGGCTTCTGTGAACGTCTTTTCCCAATTGATGTCACCATCGAGCCGCACCCACTCCTTGTGAACGCCGGTCGTCCAAGCGACGTCCCCCGCGTTAAAAACGACGGGAATAAGATATCCGTCCAGTGCATCTGAGTGAACGACTGCACCGTCGTGACTCGGTTCGATGTACACCGGGAGCTGGTATTTTCCACACGCCTCGATGACGCGGCTCATTTTCTCTTCGGTCATCCCTGTGGTTCCACCGACAGCAATAGCGTCGGTGCCCGTCGCACACACGTCCTCGAACGTCTCCCCATCGATGAGTGTCTTATCGGGATCGATCTTGACGATGTGATCCCAGTCGTCCCACGGATTCATGTTTCTCTCCACCCGACCCCCAGACAAAACGGCTTCGGAACGACGAGCACGGAGGTATTACGCACTACCCTTCCACGATAGTCATCGTTCACAGTGCCAATCGCGCTTGCTGTCTTAGTATCTGCCTACTCGTTTGCGAGCCGTTGGATCGTTTCGCTCAGCACATCGACGCCGATCGGGAGCGACGTTTCGTCCACGTCGAAGGTCGCGGTGTGATGTCCACCGGGATGGTCAGTTCCAACGCCGATGTAGGCTGCCGTGCCGCCGTTGTCTTGGACGCGTTGCATGAGATAGGTGGCGTCCTCACTTCCACCGAGGCTGTCCCGATCGAGAACAGTTTCTACGCCATCCGTGTCGCTCGCCACATCAGAGACAATCTTGACGATCTCGTCGTCGCTTCTTGCACTCGGAGCGTCTCCTACTGATTCGATATCGACCGTACAACCGTGCATTTCGGCAGCGCTTTCGATAACGCGCATCGCCCGCTCTTGCATGTATGCTTTGAGTTCGGTCGTCTCTCCGCGGACTTCGCCTTCGAGCCGAGCTGTTTCTGGGATGATGTTCGTCGCGCTGCCTCCCTCGATGACGCCCGGGTTGACGCGTGTCGCACCGTCTTCGTGTCGAGGAATGGCATAGAGATTTTGCACTGCAGCAGCGAGCGCCTGCACTGCGTTGTCTCCTTTGCTCGGCTGTGCACCTGCGTGAGCGGGTTCGCCGGTGAACGTCGCCTCGAAGTGATGTACCGCAAGAAAGCCGTCGATTCCGGCGACGATTTCGCCCGTTGGATGATCGAGACCGACGTGGGCAGCGAGCAAATGATCACAGTCGTCCAACTGTCCACTCTCTGCGATCGCCTTCCCGCCGCCAATGACTTCCTCAGCAGGCTGGAAGACGACTTTCAATGTTCCCTCGAAATCGCTCTCGACGATGGATTCGATGACGCCGAGTCCGTAGGTGGTGTGTGCATCGTGACCGCAGGCGTGCATCGCATCCGTTTCGGAGCGAAATCCTTCGGCTACAGGGGTGTGGTTCTCATCAGTGCTCTCAGAACGCGGAAGCCCGTCGATGTCGACCCGGAGACCGATCGTTGGTCCTTCTCCCTGTTGAATGACGGCAAGCACACCGGTGACACCGCCCGCCGTCTGGTCGAGAACGTCTTCGCGCGCACCCGCATCGCGGGCCGCCTCGTACCAGCGGTCGATCTCCTCATCGTCAGGAACTCCCATACGCGAATCGGCATCAATAAGATCGGATCCAACGAGCAATGTGTCGACACCGATTGATTCGAGTTCGTCGACGATACGACTCGTGGTACGGAACTCACGCCACGCTGGCTCTGGATGGCGGTGAAGATCGCGGCGAAGGGAAACGAGTCGATCGTACTGTCCGTGACTCATACTCTCCCGTGGAGGAGCGGGAATATAAAATACGACTCTCTTTGAGTGCCATCGAATTAGGTCCGACCTGCTCCCGTTCTGCGCTCGACATCGACCTCAACGTGGATATCGTCGGGAAAATCACGGCCAGCAGTCGCACGAGCAAATTCGCTATGGCCGATGATGTGTATTGTTCGAGTGTAGATGGTATACCGCCACGAATCGATCAGTCCGCCGTCTCTTCCAGGACAGTTCGAGAGTGGAACACGAACCGCGTTCGGTGATTTCGAGTGTGGGCCTTTCAACTCAGCACCCTTTCGCTTGGCTGTCTGTTTGATGTCGTTGACGACGTCATCGAGAACGCGACGGTCGCCGCTCGTGAACCGGAGTGTCGTAACGAAGGTCATAGCAACTTTCCCACGGCTAACAATAAAAACTCGTTCATCAGTTATGCGTCCCCCATCTCTGTGGTGAATGATTCTACTCCGTGTAACAGACGTCTGAGGCGGAGCTACTGCGATCCTCCGTGCGACTGGTGCGTGTCGATCGAAACTTTCGTAGGTGTTGTGAGAAAAGATGGCCAGGTCGATATTCTCTTAACTGAGGGTAGATTACTGTTATACATGATTGAGGCCACGAGCGCCGGGGCAATCCTGTTCCGTGATACGCGTGGCCGTCGTGAGTACTTGCTCCTCAAAAGCCGAACGGGTGATTGGGAATTCCCGAAAGGCGGCGTTGAGGGGACCGAAGAGCTACAGCAGACGGCCATCCGCGAAGTCGCAGAAGAGGCTGGTATCGACAACATCCGGCTCATCGATGGATTTCGAGAGGATTACGACTACGTCTTCCAGGCTGGTAGCAGCACAATCCACAAAACAGTCCATCTGTTCATTGCGAAATCGTTCGAAGCGAGCGCAGAACTGTCGTCGGAACACAATGATTTGCAGTGGCGCGATTACGAACAAGCGATCAACACACTCACCCAAAACGGACCGCGATCCGTCCTCGAGAACGCGCATGTGTTTCTCGAAAATGGTGGGTTGAACAACTGATACCGCTATCAAACCACCGCTTTGAGACAACGGAAATTGATACAATAACATAGAAACCGTGATCGATGTGTGGTTGATGGGACGCGCTACTGTGATGAATACCTGTAAATCACGAATGAGAGGACCGTGACATCGCCCGAGTTCACGTTCGAACTCCGTGTTTGCCAGTGGGCCGAGCAACACTGGCCACCCAGCCGATCAGCCACTGCCAGCAACGGTGAGAGCGACGGGGCAGCTCCGACCAACACCAATCCTGAACGAGTGCTGATTGCTCGTCAGCTCGGCACGAAACACCGGCGCTGGGACACTATTGTTATCGAAAGCGATCGGCAACGACTCGCTGAACGGGCACGATTTGGTTCCGAACGGCTCAATTCTGATCTCCTGCACGTCGTTCAGAACGCGCCCTCAGAGTGGGTCTACTACCGGGATGTGCTCCCCGATCCTGGCTATCCATGGCGATACGTCCGCGATGCAATTCACGTGGCCGATGATCGAGGAATCATCGAAACTCGCCGGCAGGGAAATCGCATCGAGATCCGTCGCAAGTGGCCGTACCCCGACTGGGTTCGCCGTATCGTAGCGATCGAGAACAAACCCGACCTCGATGCGAGTGCAGCTGATTCTCTCTCGGATCAGCTACAACGTGATGTCGCACTCTCGCTTGCGGATGAGGTCTGGGTAGCAACACGAACGACCGGCGCGACGGTCGAACCAGCGCTTCTCGAACGTCTCCCGATTGACGTCGGTATTCTCACTGTGGATCGCGCGACCGAGCGCAAGTCGCTCGATGTGACGGTAGCGTGGCATCCTCGTTCGCTCGATAGTGGCGGTGTCGGTACGCGTATTCTTGATCGTCCCGACGGTGGCGCGTACGACCACTCTGCAGCCCAATTCGAGTACGCTGACACCGACTGGAAAGCCACAAAACGACTCGAAATAGCCGAACGAGCGTACGAACGAGGCTGGCGTTCGTACGTCGAAACGATGCGCCCGGACTGTCGTCACTTCACCCTCTGCTGTTCTGCTGGTGACTCGCTCCCGTGGTGTCAAGCGAAGAATCGATCGCAAACGTCCAGCGAGTGTTCGGGGTCGTGTCCGTCGTTCGAACCGGAACCTCCCACGTGGCGCACACACGGCTGGCCCATCGAAGGCGGTCCCGGAAACGGCCTCAAGCATCTCCTCGACCGTCAACGGGAGCGCCAACGTCGGTACTGATAACGTACAGATTCAGCTCACACGCGTTATTCGAGTACTTCGACGGTTATCTCGCTTCGCTCGATGGCGAGTCGGAACGTCGGGACTGTCTTTTGAACGACCTCGACGAGTCCCCGGTCTTGGAGCTTCCGGAGCGCAGAGCGCACCTCGTCTGTCGTTGGATCGAGCCCGGTGTCACGTACCCCATGAAGCACCGAGACGACGCTCTCTGGTTCCGCGTCTGGCTCTGCAATCACATCGATAATACACGCCTGCAGTTCGGGAACGCTGAGAACATCCTCGTCTGATTCCATCCCTACTAGTTTGGCGGCTTCCGGCGTTGCGCGGATCAGACTGTTCTCATCGCGGTAGTAATACTCCTTTAGCTCCGACTCGAGGTACTGGTGAATCTCACTTCCACTGTCGATCCCCCACCGATCTTGTAATTCTTTGTTCTTGGTCGGCTGGAGGGCTACTACGTCCGCAAGTCGCTCTTTCGCTTCGTCGGAAAGTGTCACTACCGTCGGTTACGAGCGTGGGATACATCGAAGTTGCGACATCCCACGCTTGTGATCTCCCCAACTGTCACTCCTCTTACGGTCGTTCTGTCATCTTCGATACTACCGGATCGATGGCTGGGTATCGCAGGTCTCCAGCTGCGATAGCACTCAACTATGCTGTAACGAAGGCACGACAGTTCAGTCAGCCTTCGTCTGGTGATTCGAACCCGCCAGTGTCACCAGCACGATCCGACCCACTGTCTTCGAGAGAGACCGATTCCTGTGCGCCTTCGACCCAGTTGGAAATGTTGTCTGCAATATACTCTTTCGAGCCGAGTGCCCCGCCAACACCGACAGCGATAATGAACGCGATAGCAAGCGCGCCAAAGAGTGCGGTCATCACGATCGTAAAGAGCGTGTTGAGAATGGAGGCTTCGAACCCAGCCGTTTGGAGTGCCATCGTAATCGTGAGATAGTAGATGAATATTTTAATGCCGGTTCCGATGAGGTCGGTCAGTCGACGGGTATCCGTATCGGCAATCTGAGTGCCGATCCAATCACCCAGCCAGATTCCGACCAACAGCACGATGAAACCACCGATGAACTGGGGAATGTACGCGGTGATTGTGGTAAGCAGCCCTGAGAGAATCGGAATGTTGAGCGTATCAGCGGCAGCGATGAGTGTAAGGAAGTAGACGTACAGCGCGACGATCTGCCCGATGAGTCCACCGAGTCCACGCCTTGCGGTGAGTCCTTCGAGAGGTGTCCCTTTGAGATGTACGTCGAACCCGAACCCTCCGATGAGGTCAGCGATGATGTCTTCGAGAACACGCCCGATGATGAACCCGATAACGAGAATGATCGCGGCTCCGAGGATGACTGGCAGGTACGCCCCGATATCCGAGAGTAACTGAGTGAGTATCTGAATTCCGAGAATATCGGCAGCAGCCAATACCGCGAGGTAGTAGATGAAGTACTTCAACAGTTTCCCCAGTCCGCGGGAGAGCCCTTCACCGTCGCTGTCTTTGTCTCCTAGCGGTGTCCCCCGGACGAATCGTCCGAAATTAGCCTCCTGAAGGACCGTTGTAACCACCCTTCCCAACAACCGACCGAGAACCCATCCGACGATCAGCACGATGATCGCCGCGACGAGTCGAGGGAGGAATGACGCCACATCCGAGGCAATATCCCCGAGAATTTGCTCTCCTCCCAGTTGAAGTACGATTCGGTTCATGTCTTTTATACTAGATATCATTGTTGATCGTCGGTTGATAGCACATATTTTGTTTGCTAAATTTAATGTGTGCTACCACATTTGTAATTGAGGCTTGGCACTAATTAAATATGGTGATTATTATTGTCTATAGAATATACCTATAGAAATAATTTATTATTACGGGTAGAATTGACTAATTGGTTAGAGCTATGGAAGTATTAGCAATGTATGGCTTGTTGGGCAATCTGACGAATTCTGTTTGTAAGCCAAGTCGATCAGAATAACATACGTTAGGTGACAATTAACTACTGGCCTGATTTGATTGGTTCTTATATTGACATTCAGTAAATTTGGTACAAAATTCAATCGAGCGCCACTAGATGACCGCCGCGAACGTCACGGCGCAACTCTAATCGATATACTGTGACACTGTTGACTCGTGGCTTGAGATAGGTGGCTGATGATAACAGGCTCACTCACCGGTGTCTCATTTGGGTTTTGTACACAACGAGTAGCAGGAGTCGATGAGAACGATCTTCGACTTTTTTAGAGGCTAACGACTGAACCAACGTAGATTACGACGACGAGGAAAATCCAGACAGCATCGACAAAGTGCCAATACATCGAGACAGTACTGACCGAAATGTGGCGTTCAGCGGAGTACTGGCCGTACAACGAGCGGATAAAGACGATGCCGAGAAGGGCCCCACCGAGTGAGACGTGCAGACCGTGGAGTCCCGTTAGACCGAAGAAGGCGCTTGCGAAGATGCCTTCGGTGAGCGTGAATCCTTCGTGGATAATGAACTCGTAGTACTCATACACCTGTCCACCGATGAAGACGATGCCGAGAAAGAGTGTTAGACCGAGCCATCGAACGAATCGTGAATGATTCCCCTTCAGGAGTGCGAGGTGGGCGAGGTGAAGCGTAACACTGCTCACGACCAGAATCAACGTATTGACCAATACGATCGCGCCGAGCAGTCCCTCTGGAATATGGGTACCTGCCCAACTTCCACCGGCACGAATGAAGAAGTAGTAGACGAACCCGGCACCGAACGTTGCGATTTCACTCCCGAGAAAGAGCAACATTCCGAGGCGGAGCCCACGACCACTCGACTCAGACGCTTCACCGCTCCAGAAGTCGACGACGAACGCGTGGTACAGCCAGCCGTAGAGACCAGCGAGGAAGACGAGTGTGCTTGCGATGAATACGATCGGACCGGCGAGTGGATCTACGAGCGGTTCGTCACCGTTACCCAGAATGAACAGTCCGGCACCAATATAGAGGCCGGCCCCTCCGAAAGCTGCGATGAATGGCCACCAACTCGCCTCGCCGAAGCCGCGCGGCCAATCCTCAACGGCTGGCAAGTGGTGGTGTTCATCGTGTTCTTCCGTTGTCTCCATTGCCATATCCACGCTTGCAACCGCGACGGCAAAAAGCCTCCCAAACGACCGTGTCGAAATACTCCTTGGATCCTACATCCGATGTAGTTACTCGGCGCTTAGTCCTGAACACATTCGAACAACCGTCTCTCGGTAGGTTCTGAAGCTCTTATTTTAGAAACATATCTCATACCGACGGAACAACGGTTGGGGAGGGGCACCAACCTCCCCGAACCACTGACCATGAAATCGCATGAATGCACGAAGTGTAGACAACGCGGGGGAAGGCGTCTAAAGAACCCCTTTGCCCACTAGCGTGTGTCGGCGATTATGATCTGGAGTCTCTCCTCCCGGAGCGCGGACACGCCGCATTACTTATTCACTAACTCAAGAAATAAAAACATTACTGTATTCATCAAAGCAAAAATAAATATTTAGCGGGATATATTCAATACGTAATTGGGACAAAATAGTACGTAGACGGTAGGTGTAGTGTGAATATACTCCTATGCGTTCGAGTACTGGGTCAGTTCGATGTCCGACAAGGATGATGTGTTTGTTACAAGAAATTGAGCAGCGTAGGAGACGAAACAGTAGTGGTCGTGTATACGAAAGCGAGGAATTTCAGTCCGCTCCTCCTCGGATAGCAGCAGAGTCTTCGCCGGTTGCCGGAGTTGAGCTTGCAGGAAGGTCTCGTCGGACATCTTCGCTTTCTTTCTCGGCGATGATGTCAGCGTAGGCGTCGGGCATCACTTTAACGAATTTTTCCAGTTCCTCTTCCCAATGTTCGAGAATGTACTCGCCACGGTCACTGCCCGTGTGTGCGACGTGGTTTTCAATCAGACGACGAAGCATCTCTCTGTCTTTCGATTCGAGCTCTCGCGTCGTCGAGATCATGCCGTGGTTAGCGCGCTCTTTGAAATCATTGTCGCGGTCGAGCACGTAGGCGACGCCGCCGGACATGCCAGCAGCGAAGTTCCGTCCTGTTTTTCCGAGTACAGCAACGACACCACCGGTCATATACTCACAGCCGTGATCACCAACGCTTTCTACGACGGCTTTCACGCCGGAGTTGCGGACAGCGAATCGTTCTCCAGCCATGCCGTTGACGTACAGCTCGCCTTGGGTTGCACCATACAGTGCGACGTTGCCGATGAGGGTGTTGTCTTCGGGTTCGTAGGGTGCGTCGGGTGGTGTCGTGACGATGAGCTTTCCACCAGACAGTCCCTTGCCAACGTAGTCGTTTGCAGTGCCTGTCAGAGACATCGTCACGCCGCTTGCGAGAAACGCACCAAAACTTTGCCCGGCGACGCCATCGAAATCGATCGCAATAGTGTCGTCGGGTAGCCCGTCACCGCCGTACTCGTTCGAGATGCGATTCGAGAGCATTGCGCCGACCGCTCGATGGGTGTTGTCGATCGCTGTATCGATGTAGACTGGTTCACCATGGTCGAACGCCGGGGCAGCTTCCTGAATAAGATCGTGATCCAACGCTTCATCGGTCTCGTGTGTTTGCTCAATCGACTTCGTTCGGTCACCAGATGTCTCTGCGAGGATTGCTGATAGATCGAGATGTTTCGCCTTCTCGTGGGTCACGTCCTGCCGTTGTGCGAGCGCTTCGACCCGACCGACCATCTCTTCGATCGTTCGGAAGCCGAGTTCGGCCATGATCTCTCGCAGTTCCTGTGCGATGAACGTCATGTAGTTGATGACGTGCTGTGGTTGGCCCGGGAATCGGTTTCGAAGGTTCTCGTCTTGTGTGGCGACGCCGACCGGACAGGTGTTCTCGTGACATTGACGTGCCATCACGCAGCCAGCGGTAACGAGGCTCGCTGTCCCGAAGACGTACTCCTCGCCACCGAGCAGCGCGGCGATTGCAACGTCGCGGCCGGTCTTCAGTCCGCCGTCGACGGTGACCTTGATGCGAGAGCGGAGACCGGTGTGTCGAAGCATCTGATTCGCCTCTGCCAGTCCGAGTTCCCACGGCAGCCCTGCGTTTTTGATCGAGGTTTTTGGTGATGCGCCGGTCCCACCAGAATGCCCCGAGATGTGGACGACATCGGCATTGGCTTTTGCAACACCGGCTGCGATCGTGCCAATCCCCGCCTCGGAGACGAGCTTGACGTTGATGTCTGCCTCTGGATTGGCCGTTTTGAGGTCGTGGATGAGCTGTTTGAGATCCTCGATCGAGTAAATGTCGTGGAGCGGTGGGGGTGAGATGAGCCCAACACCGGGCGTCGAATAGCGCACGTGCGCAATCATCTCATTCACCTTCTCACCCGGGAGCTGACCACCCTCACCGGGCTTTGACCCCTGCGCCATCTTGATCTGGAGCTCATCTGCCGAAGAGAGATAGTGGCTCGTGACGCCGAATCGTCCGGAGGCAACCTGCTTTACGTTACACTCCTTTTCGGTGCCGAACCGCTCCGGTGGTTCGCCCCCTTCGCCAGTGTTCGACTTCCCGCCGAGACGGTTCATCGCAATAGAGTTGTTTTCGTGAGCCTCCGGTGAGAGCGAACCGAGGCTCATCGCAGCCGTCGAAAACCGCGTTACGATCTCATGGATCGGCTCGACGTCTTCGATCGGTACCGGCTCACGCTCAGGGTCGAACGACAATAGGCCACGGAGTGTCTGGAGCTGCTCGTTCTGATTGTTGATCAGCTGTGCAAATTCCTGATACTGTTCGTAATCACCCTCTCGAACGGCTTTTTGGAGCGTTCCAACCGTTTGCGGATTCCACTGATGGAAAATTCCATTCGACCGGTTTTCGAACTCACCCTGTCGTTCGATGTCCGATTCCTCGCTTGAGAAGGCGCTTTCGTACCGACGTCGAAGATCGTCTTCGAGTTCGGGAAGCGCGATCCCGCCGGTTCTGGCCGTCGTCCCCTCGAAGTACTCCGCGACGAACGTCGAATCGAGACCAATCGCCTCGAAGATTTGCGCACCACGGTAACTCTCGACGGTCGAGATGCCCATCTTTGCCATCGTTTTCAACAGACCATCTTCGAGTGCGTGGAGATACGCATCGACCGCTTCTTCGGCATCAGCACCATCAGGTCCCTTGACGATGTCTTCGATACTTTGGAGAGCGAGATACGGGTTGACTGCACCTGCTCCGTATCCAACCAGCGTCGCCATCTGATGAACCGTTCTTGGATCACCAGATTCGACGACGATACCGACGCGGTTGCGTTGGCCAGTTCGCACGAGATGATGGTGGACAGCCCCCGTCGCTAGCAAACTCGGAATCGGCAGTCGCTCTTCGCTAGCGTTCCGATCGGACAGTACGAGTATGTCGCATTCGTCTGCGAGCTGTCCAGCCATCGTCCGAACGTCCTCGATACCGGCTTCGAGATCATCATCGACAGCGTAGGTGATATCGACGACCGCCGTGGAGAGCGGCCCATCCAGTTCCTTGATCGTCGCTACTTCTCCGTTAGAGAGAAACGGCGAATCGAGCACGAGCTGACGCGCGTGTTCTGGTGATTCGTGGAGCAGATTGCGCTGATTCCCCAGCCGACACTCCATTGATGTCACGAGATCTTCACGAATGTAATCCAGCGGCGGATTCGTGACCTGCGCAAAAAGCTGTTTGAAATACGAAGACAGTGGGCGGTTGAAGTCACTCAGAACCGACAGCGGCGTATCATCACCCATCGAGCCGACGGGATCTTTCCCGTCGCGGGCCATCGGCTCGATGAGATGGTCGAGTTCGTCATGCGTATACCCATAGAGTGCTTGATACGACCGGAGATTGTCGACAGATTCGGAATTAGCGTTGGATTTTTCTTTTTCGTCAACGATGTCCGAGAGTTGAGTCTGTTCTTGTGAGACCCACTCGCCGTATTTCTCGTCGACGAGGTCATCGAATACCTCCTCGTCAGGGACAATTCGACCCTCTTTTGGATCAGCGAGGAACAGCTGTCCCGGTTGGAGTCGCCCCCGCTTTTGGATTCGGCTCGCGTCGTGTTGAACATCGAGTGCACCGACTTCGCTCGCCACGACGAGCGTGTTGTCTTCGAGTACATCGTATCGGCATGGCCGCAACCCGTTGCGGTCGAGCACTGCACCGACTCGATCGCCATCGGTCGCGGCGACGAGTGCCGGACCGTCCCACGGTTCGATGAGCGAGGCGTGAAAATCATACCAATCGCGTCGATCCTCGTCAACACCGGTCGCCTCTCCGCGCCACGCCTCGGGAATGAGCATTCTGAGCGCGTGTGGGAGATCCCGCCCGGTTTTCATGAGAAGCTCGAGCGCGTTATCGACGCTCGCAGTGTCGGACTGTTCGTCGTCGTTGATGATTGGCTTCAGTGTATCAAGATCCGATCCCTCGCTGTCATCATACTCCGTGGAGCTGACACCATCCCCACTGAACGCCTCGTGCGCGAGATCGTTTTCACGCGCACGCATCCAATTAATGTTTCCTTGGATGGTGTTGAACTCACCGTTGTGAATAATCGTCCGGTACGGGTGGGCGAGATGCCACGCTCCGAGTGTATTCGTCGAGAAACGCGCATGAACCATGACGAACGTCGATCGGAATCGTTCGTCTTGGAGATCTGGATAGTACTCAGAAAGCTGTTCGGCAGTGAGCAGACCTTTGTAAACGATCGTCTTACGGTCGAGTGAACAGATATAGAAGCGACCAGTGCCGTCGATTCCTCGTGCGATACTTTCGTTTTCGACAGCACGGCGACCAACGTAGAGCCGTCGATCGAACGCTTTTTCATCACAATCATCCGCCGGTGCAACGACGACTTGCACAACGTCGGGTTCTCCTTCGAGCGCGGTTTTACCGAGGCGAGTGTTGTCCGTGGGAACGTCTCGCCAACCGAGCACTGACACACCGTGGCGAGCAAGCACCTCGGTCAGTAGATCCTTCAACGCGGTCTTTGCGGACTCATCCTGTGGAAAAAAGAGCGAGCCGATAGCGTACAGGTCGGGCAGAGAGAAATCGAACTCCTCAGAGAAGAAATCATCTGGGATCTGCAACATAATGCCCGCTCCGTCACCGGTGTTTTCTTCTGCACCCGTCGTCCCTCGGTGTTCGAGATTTGCGAGCAGATCGATCCCGTCCGATACTGTTTGGTGTGAGGCACCTCCATCGAGGTCCATGACGACGCCTACACCACAGCTGGCACGGGTATCCATGGGGTCCGCGAGTCCGGCACCGCTCGCGAACATTGATGTCTGTCTCCGAGTCATACCGTTATCTGACCGATTCCTTCTTAAGTCGCTTCTCCTCAAGGGGTAAGGGCATGTTGTAGTCAAATAAGGTCATATATACATCTCTCTATGATTAATAGGACGTTATGTTGATGAGTAGCTACAATTGATAACTTCTTTCGTACGAAATCAGTACGATTTCGCGAAGTAGGCGGTCGTCTCTGCGTCCTCACCACAGATACCGCAGGTGTCGTGGATTGGTTCCTCATCCATCGGGACCATCACGATTTTGGCGGCGATTTGGTCTTTGATCTCTGTTTCACAGGCTTGGTCCCCACACCAGCCGGTTGTGACGTATCCGCCGTGTTGGCCGATCGTCCCGAGGATTTCCTCACGGCTCTCAGCCGCACGGACGTTCTCTTCGAGGTGCTGTTCTGCGGTGACGTAGAGTTTTGCGTACACCTCATCGAGGTGCTCGCGTGCTGTCTCGGCGACGTTGTCGAGTGTTTCGACAGTTGTTTCGCCGTCAGGACGGTGGACGACCGTCACTTCCTCGTTTTCGACTTCGTTCGGTCCGATCTCGAATCGGACGGGGACGCCTTTTAGCTCCCATTCGTTGAATTTGAATCCAGGGTTGCGTTCGTCACGGTCGTCGAGGTGGACACGAATTCCCGCTGCTTCGAGCTCTGCCTGAAGCTCCTCGGCGTATCCAAGCACTTCCTGTCTGGTTTCTTCTTGCCAGATGGGGACGATCACGCATTGTTTGGGTGCGATGGTGGGCGGAAGAACGAGTCCTTGATCGTCCGAGTGGGTCATGATTGTCGCTCCTAGAGCGCGCCACGACAGCCCCCACGAAGTGGTGTGTGCGGTCTGTTCGTCCTCGTTTTCGTCGACGTAGGTGATGTCGAACGCTTCTGCGAAACTCGTTCCGAGGTGGTGGCTCGTACAGCCTTGAACGCTTTTTCCGTCGGGCATCAACGCTTCGAGCGTCGTCGTCGTGTCCGCACCAGGGAACTTATCGTGGGCGGGCTTCCGTCCACGAAGCGTGGGTAGTGCGAGCACATCCGTGTAGAGGCGCTCGTACTGATCGAGCCGGAGGATCGTTTCGTCCCACGCGTCCTCGCGGTCGTGATGGGCTGTGTGTCCTTCCTGCCAGAGGAACTCTTTCGTTCGGAAGAACGGTTTCGTCTCGGTTGCCTCCCAGCGCACCACAGAGCACCACTGATTCACTCGGAGAGGGAGATCGCGGTGGCTGCGCACCCACTGGGCAATGTATGGCGTGATGATCGATTCACTCGTTGGTCGAACGGCGAGGCGCTCTTCGAGTTCGTCGTATCCACCGTGTGTGACCCACGCCACCTCGGGATCGAATCCTTCGACGATGTCTTTCTCCTGCTGGAGATACGACTCAGGGATGAACACAGGAAAATAGGCGTTCTTGACACCGGTTTGCTTGAACCAGCCATCGAGGTGGTCCTGAATGCTTTCCCAGAGCGCGTACCCACGGGGGCGCGTGATGATGAATCCACCCATGGGGGCGTAATCTGCGAGACCAGCCTTCTGAACGACCTGTGAATACCATTCGCCAGTCTCATGTTCCTTACTCGCAGTGATACCGAGATCCTGCTCGCTGCTCATGTTGGAACCTAACGGACACTCCTATTAAGTTCGACGTGTCCGGGTCATCTGTTCGATCACGTCACGGTGGTTTCACTGGTCTGATACGGAGTCCGCCACAGTGCCCTCAAAATGAAAGCCACAGTTCGTCGGTCCTGTCGCCATCCGTTCTGTGTGGTCGATGGATCGTCTACCGGAAGATGCCAAGAGCGGGCGTTGAGGTACTCAGTACGTCCAGCGTCGGTTCATTTGCGCGGCCAATTCCGGCCAGTCCTCGGCAATTCGCTCTGGATCTCGCATGCCATTCACGTTGACAACGTGAAGCATTCCCCTCTCGTCTGAGTACACGTCCTGAAAGTCGTAGACGACGCCGAGGACGTTCATCTCGTCCGAGACAATAGCACTGTCGAGGAGGAACTCGATCTGCTTATCGACGTTGTACTCCACTAATCGGTTGATCGCCTCGCTTTCCTCGATGTCATCTGGGAGCGCCTCGACGCCGTCCGTCAGTCGCAGTTTCAAAAGGTCAATACAGTGGCGGATTCCGGCCGGTTCGGCGATTCCATCAACGATATCCTTATAGGTTGCTGTGACGGCTCCACAGCCGGTGTGACCGATCACGACGACATTTTCGGTACCAGTGTGTACCAACGGATACGACACATCACCAGACACAGCCAGTCCGTCGGCAGTCTCCTCAAACACTCTGTTGCCGATATTGCTACACGTAAAAACGTGTCCAGGTGTGCGATTTTCAATCATTTCGTCTTGTAACACACGGGAGTCAGAACAACAGACCGTGACGGACTCGGGTGATTGTCCGTCCTGTACCGATTCAAATTGCTCGTTCTCGAACGACTGAGCGTGGCTCTTGTTTTGTTTTAACAGTTCGATGAGGGTTTTCGTCATTGTGAACACGGCAAACCACACGGGGGACTGATAAACGAGTTATGACTGGTCGCTGGGCCATTCGCCGCATGTATCCACGAGGAGGAGCGCCATCCGAACGTTCTTTTGTGTGGTCCTTCGATCGAAACCGACTATCCGTGTCGTGCTGCGGTGGCTGTGATTAATCCTGTGTCTCACTGCGATCGACTGCGAACGGGGAGTCTGACTCCGTCCACTTCCAGCCAGGGAGTCGCGTCTGAAATCCAGCGGCGAGTGCCGCATCGAGGTCGTCTTCGCCGGCCGGACCCTCTGGATGGTGATGGATGTCGGCGTAGTGGAACGTCGCCTCAGCAAGCAGCGATCGTGGCTGTTCACCAGCAATCGTGGCTGCGAGTTCACGGCCGAGTAGTTCGTCAACGACAAAGCCCGGATAATCACCCGCTACATCAAGTTCACGGAGGATAGCGACGAGAGCAGCAATGTTCACAGCGCGGTCACCATCCGCGAACACGATATCCACTTCTTCACGGTACTGCTCGTCACTGACGGGAGAAACGTCGGTATCGAACTCCTTACCGAGCGCGTCTCGGACGGTCGTAATGAGCGAAGCGATCGGACGCTCACGGACATAGACGTATTCTTCACGAACGCGCGTGGCTGTAAGATGCATAGTACGATCGAAACTGATTACCCAGCATTTGCCCACTGACTGGGCGAATCCGTGAAACGATTTACAACGGGCGATATATATCCTGTGTGGTTGCGAAGGGTTTTATAATGACCATGCTTTAGAAAGGACTAACGCGGGTTTTCCGGGCCGTCTTGACGGTCATGATTTCACAGTATGACCTGTTGTTTGATCCCAGTGTTGGTTCCAGGTCGCCGATACGATCGGCGTGCCCACGAGTTGTGTGCTTCGGAACCCCGCCTATATCTACGTGACCTATGAGCACGGTAGAGAAGCAACTTGACGATTTAAAAGCAGAGATCGCAGCCGAGATACCGAACGACATCTCCGTCTCCGACGTGACCTACGAGGGCCCCGAACTTGTCATCTATACACGGGACCCAAAGAAGTTCGCCCAGAACGGCGATCTGATTCGGACGCTGGCTGGAAAGCTCCGGAAACGAATTACCGTCCGCCCCGATCCCGACGTACTCGCGCGACCCCAGGACGCTGAAGCGCAAATTCGAGCCATCATACCCGAAGAAGCGGGTGTGACCGACCTCGATTTCCACGCCGATACTGGCGAGGTCGTCATCGAGGCCCAAAAGCCGGGAATGGTTATCGGCCGCCACGGATCGACGTTGCGTGAGATCACTCAGAAGATCGGCTGGACGCCCGAAGTCGTTCGGACTCCACCGATTGAGTCCGCAACGGTCTCGAACGTCCGGAATTTCCTGAAACAAGAGCGTGAGGATCGCCGTGATATCTTAGAGCGCGTTGGACGACAGATTCACCGCGAGGAACTCTCGAAAGAGCAGTGGGTTCGGATTAGCACGCTTGGATGCTGCCGTGAAGTCGGCCGTGCAAGCTTCATTCTTTCGACGGCTGAGACGCGGATCCTCATCGATTGTGGTGACAAGCCAGGGGCTGAGGACGAAGTTCCCTATCTACAAGCCCCCGAGGCGAATCCACTCAACTCCATCGACGCCGTCGTGCTTACCCACGCACACCTCGATCACTCCGCGCTTATTCCATTACTCTTCAAATACGGCTACGACGGGCCGATTTACTGCACGGAACCGACCCGAGACTTGATGGGGCTGTTGACGCTCGATTATCTGGACGTCGCAGGAAAAGAGGGTCGGACGCCGCCCTACGAGAGCGAAATGGTCCGTGAAGCGTTGAAACACACGATTCCGATCGAATACGGCGATGTAACCGATATTGCACCGGATGTAAAACTCACGCTGCACAACGCGGGACACATCCTCGGCAGCGCAGTATCGCACTTTCACATTGGCGATGGACTCTACAATGTGGCGTTCTCGGGAGATATTCACTACGAGGACACCAGACTGTTCAACGGTGCGACCAACGAGTTCCCACGCGTCGAAACGCTCGTCATGGAATCGACCTACGGCGGCCGCAACGACTACCAGACCGATCAAGCAGACTCCGAAGCGAAGTTGATGGAAGTCATTCAGGAGACGCACGATCAGGGTGGAAAAGTCGTTATCCCTGCCTTCGCAGTCGGTCGGTCACAAGAGATCATGCTCGTTCTCGAAGAGGCGATGCGCGAGGGGCGTCTCCCAGAGATGCCAGTTCATCTCGACGGAATGATCTGGGAAGCAACAGCGATTCACACCACCTATCCCGAGTATCTGCGCGATGAACTGCGCGATCGCATCTTCCACGATGATGAGAATCCCTTCCTCTCTTCTCAGTTCAACCACATCGACGGCGGTGAGGACGAACGCAGAGAAGTGACCGACGGTGGTCCCTGCATCATTCTTTCGACATCAGGAATGGTTACTGGTGGACCGATCATGTCGTGGCTCGAACACCTCGGCCCGGATCCAGATTCGACAATGGTATTTGTCGGATACCAGGCCCAAGGCACGCTCGGTCGACGCATCCAGAGTGGATGGGACGAGATCCCGATGAACGGTCGCGGTGGACGCTCTGATACACTCTCGCTCGAATTCGGTGTCGAAACCGTAGACGGATTCTCCGGTCACTCTGGCAGACAAGGTCTCATGAACTTCGTCCGAACGATGAATCCGCGACCCGAAAAAGTCCTTTGTGTTCATGGAGACGAGTCCTCCGTTCAAGATCTCTCTTCTGCAATATATCATAAATTCGATATAAGAACATTCGCTCCGAAAAACCTCGAAACGTTCCGGTTTAGATAAGCGTCGTCCCCGATCACGACCGCTGTAATTTTTATCAATACGGTCAGATGCACGCTCCAGACTTGTATTTTGATTGAAAGAAAACGCCCGAAGGAGCCAAACGGACGTTGAATTGCGAGAGGAATGGCATCCCATACCGATCGGCGGATTTGTATGGTTGGCCCCTTCACTCAACCATTCTCATCGGTAACTATAACCATGCTGGTTAATGTCATATTTGCCATTCGGCTTCGTTACATAGGTTTCGGTTGCGGATGAGCCGTAGCGTTCAGTACCCTCGGTACCAAAGGGATTGTATGTGGTGCCATTACTGCGAGGAGGAGGCGACCATGGCCGTCGAGAAGGGTGGTGTCAAGGTTGGGCTTTGCAAGCAGCACTTCCGTGAACGTCTCGAGGAGTTGAAGTCGGAAGGATGGCTCGACGATCTTCGAGACGAGCTAAACACGGATCGGATCGAGTAGTCGGAGATTCTTACATGGTTTGATTGCGTTGGGTATCCGGGATGGGGTATCCGCTGTCTGAGGTGCGAGATGAGTATAACGAGCACAATTTGGTAGGGATGAGACGCAGATTAACCCATGAATCAAACACGGGTTTTATCGCTTTGCTCACTGAGTAAAATGACATGGAGCATGTTCAAATTGACAATATTGGCGACTTGATGAGTCCTGCGGACGTGAGACGGCCAGTCGGGAAGAAACTCGGAACGACCGACATGGCGATCAATTACTTCGAACTCGCACCAGATGAGAGCTTTGCGTTCGGCTACCACCGCCATGCTGACCAAGAAGAGGTATTTTACATTCAGTCGGGATCGGTCACGTTCGAGACGGAAAACGGTGACGTGGTTGTTGGAACCAACGAAACGATCCGCTTTGAGGCCGGTGAATGGCAGCAAGGGTTCAATCGAGGCGACGAACGAGTTGTTGCTTTGGCGATCGGTGCCCCCTTTGATGCAGGCGAAACAGAGGTCCAGCGCGAGTGTTCTGCGTGTGGAAAGCAGACGCCACAACGCATCGAATCCGCGGACGATGTCCTCGTAACGATCTGTGAATCGTGCGAAACCGAAACTGGTCGATTCACCTGATAGGCGATGAACTGATGAACCACAAGCACGCTCTCCCCGTACTCGTCTACGACGATGATTGTGGGTTTTGCACGTGGTGTGCGGCGTGGGTCGTCCGCCACGGATCACTTGATGCCGTTGGATTCGCTAATCTGACAGCCGACGATCGTTCCCGTCTTCCAGACGATTACGAAGCGTGTGCGCATCTGATCACCACCGATAGCGTCTATTCTTGTGGTGCAGCCGCTGAATGGGCTATTGCTCGAACGTATCCGGAGCTACAACCGCTCTTTTGTGCGTTCCGGCTTCTTCCAGGCTATTCGAGTGTTCGGGAGCGACTGTACAGATTTCTCGCAAACCGTCGCTCGTGGCTCGGAAAGATCCTCAGCGCGGAGTCGCCGGTCGGTGAGCGCGACCAGTTGTAGTATTAATCGAACGCTGCGATTCCCGTCAGATCCTGTCCGAGAATGAGCGAATGGATGTCGTGCGTTCCTTCGTAAGTGTAGACCGTCTCCATGTTTGCGAGATGACGCATCGGTGAATAATCGGCAGTAATCCCGTTGCCGCCGAGGATTTCACGAGCAATGCGCGATTGCTCGCGGGCCATCCGGACGTTGTTCCGCTTTGCCATTGAGACGTGTTGTGGGCGGAGGTCACCGCGTTCTTTGAGGCTGGCAAGCCGATGGGCGAGTAGTTGCGCCAGCGTGATCTGGGTCGCCATTTCAGCGAGCTTCTCTTGTTGGAGTTGGAACCGTGCGATCGGGCCACCGAACTGCTCTCGGTCGCGTGCGTACTGGCAGGCCGTTTCGAAGCAGTTCCGAGCGGCTCCCACGGCTCCCCACGCGATCCCGTAGCGCGCCTGTGTGAGACACGACAGGGGGCCTTTCATCCCTTCGACGTCCGGCAGCACGTTCTCTGCGGGAACGTGGACGTCATTCAATCCGATTTCGCCGGTGATCGACGCCCGAAGTGAGAGCTTTTCTCCGATCTTGTTGGTCGAGACGCCATCGCGGTTGGTCTCGACGAGAAATCCACGCACCGACTGTTCTGCGGTCGATCGATCTCGTGCCCAGACGACAGCCACGTCAGCGATCGGTGAATTGGTAATCCACGTCTTCGAGCCGTTGAGAACATAATCATCACTTGCGTGCCCTGCACGCTCGGCGTAGGTTTCCATCCCTGTTGGATTCGATCCATGTTGGGGTTCGGTCAGTCCGAAACAGCCGACCGCTTCGCCGGTTCCCAGTTTCGGCAGCCACTCGTCTTTCTGTGCCTCTGACCCGTAGGCGAAGATCGGGTACATCACGAGTGCGCCCTGAACGCTCGCCATCGACCGAAGCCCCGAGTCACAAGCCTCTAACTCCTGCATCAGAACCCCATACGCCGTCTCGCTCACGCCCGGAAGTCCGTAGCCATCTAGATTGGGCGCGTAAAATCCGATCTCCCCCATCTCTGGAATGAGATCCGTCGGAAATGTCCCCTCGAGCCAGTGTTCCGCGATATCCGGCGCAACGCGGTCCTCGACGAACTCACGAGCTGTCTCACGAATCATTCGCTCTTCTGCAGAGAGGTCAGCCTCCAAATCCACGTAATCGAGCATGATATACCTCGGTGGCGGCTCAGTAAAAACGCTCGGCAATTCGACCCAGTCCCTAGTATCTCACTCAGTCAGCGATTGTGACAGACGAGCCCCCGATTGATTTTGGCGTCTATCACTCTGTCGTTGATGGGACGAGATAGGTTGAAAGCATCTCTACGGCACGGTCGATGGGACCATCGTGAATCCGGCAAACGTAGTCGGTCAAGAACGCGGGTTGGAGTGAAGCAACCGCATGGGGAACGATCGAACTATCCCGTGGAGCTTGTCGATGTCGGTAATCGTCAGTATCGAGAGAAACACGCTCTGTGTACCATGTTTTCGTTGTGAGACCCATTACGACGTACTGGTCCGTATCGAATGGATGATGCTGGTTATTCACGATAACCCATGGGCGGGTTGCGTCGATGCGGTCTTTGAATGGATCGGGCGCGAGCACGACGTGACCGCGCTCAAGCGCGTCAAAAGCGGGGATCGATTCGCTCACGCATCATCCTCGTCTGCATTATCCACTGCCGAAAGCCACTCTTCACGACTTTCCGGCCCGAGTTCATCATCGAGGAACTGCGCTGTCGAGTGAAAGACGAATGCATCTTTAACTGCAGAATAATCACCGATCGTCCAGTACGGTTCCTTGTGTCGCACGAGACTTCGATCTTCTAACCGAGTGAGGACAGGATGAATCGAGTTAGGGTTTATATCCGTCTCCGCAACGATTTCGGACGCCTTGTACGCCTGATCCCGATTCTGAACGAGAAATCGAATAACTCGCTCGGCATTCGTTTCGGGATGCGTTGGTGGTTCGTACTGGTCGAATTCCGCACTACTAATCGGCATTGTTACACTCGTGTATATCTTTAACACACCATCGTTTATAAACGTATCTTCGTATGCTGTATTATTGTATGCTCTCTGAGCTCAGAGCTACTGCTTGTGAAATCTCGGATGCAGAATGGGTTGTACGCTCAACACCACGCCATTCACAGAGAATATCATAAAAGGTTGCTGTGGCCGTCGATTCCTCTGAAACAGGGTGAATCGGTCGTTCGGCAGGTCCGTGTCTTTATCACTCCTGTATACTTTTCAGAACTGAGACCCTTGGCAGCTTTGTGACTGAAGGAGATGCAGACATTCCCGAGAATCGCTGTGGATTGAACTGCGTCCAGAGGATATCGTCTACTGGGAGGACGGAAAATACGGCCCATGGGGCGTTAGAACCCTCATGTGATATCTCACGAAGCACGGCGAAAGCGTCAGACGCGTACTCACGTGGTGGGGTGTCGTCATCCTCACGGCGGGCGCGCTCTTCCTCTTTGTTGGCGGGGTTCGTGATCCACCGGAACCATACACGCACTCGCGTCATTCGCTGACTTGGCTACGATAGAAGGGTGGCAGAAAATGCTACTGAATGTGTATTTCAGCGTCACCACGTTTTCGACGATTATGGATGTCGACCTCGCACCCGCCGGACCGGGGGCACGGGTGCTCGTCGCGGGCGAATCGATTGCCGGCGCACTGCTTGTCGCCCTTCTCGTCTTCGTCCTTGGGTGGCAGATCGCACGATAATCACCGTCACCAGACCGAACAGCAACACACTCACACCCGAACAGCTCGTCCTCGAATCCTCCCTCTGCACACAGAACGAGCCGTCTACCTTTTTTCACGCGGTGGCGTCAGCGCGAACAGCGCGCGTGTAGTCGGTGAAGTTCTGGAACAACTGCTTCGATTTACAGGCGGCGGCATAATTTTCGTCGGTGATTCCCTCCAGAACGCTCTCGATGCGCTCGTCCTCAAGGAAATCCTTGCGTTGGGTGACCGCCGTGGCGGTTGCCATGTCGTACTCCGGATGGAACTGGACCCCGAAGGCATGTCCAGCGCGAAAGCCGTGGATGCCGTAGTCGTTCTCTGCAATGATGGTTGCGTCCTCTGGCAGTTCAGTGACGGCATCGCCGTGTGTCGTAAACGCCGTGAATCGGTCGTCAATTCCCTCGAACAGCGGCGAGTCGCTTCGTTCGATCTCGCGATAACCGATCTCGTATCCGTCCATCGCTTCGACGCTCCCACCGAGCGCCGCTGCGAGCAACTGATGACCGAAACAGACGCCGAGGATCGGAAGCCCACGATCGTCGGCCTCTCGCACCCACTCGGTCGCCGCTCTGATCCACGGTTCGTCCCAGTACGCAGACGCCGCAGAGCCCGTGACAACCACGCCATCGAAATCGAAATCGGGTGGGAGTTGGTCCCGACTCAGGACGAACTCGGCAAGATCGGCGTCGAGTTCGCGCCGGAAGTTCCGGTTGGTGGTATGGATCCCCTCCTCACTCTGTGAGGCGTTCAGCAGAGCGAGTCGCAATCGTGTCATTACTCATACGAACGTTTCGAAGCGTTTGGAATTTTCGTTCGAGGAAAGATGGAGCTGTTTACTGTCGCATAATTGTGTGTAATCTACCCGATCCAGATCGAGTCAGTAGAGCGGCCGAGCGACACAGTTGAATCGTGTCGTCACTCGTTCGTACTCTCGATCGATTCGAGAAATCCCAAAATCATGTCGTTCGCGTGTTTTGAGGCTTCGATGAACGCGAGATGTCGTCCGGTGAGCGTTTCGAACCGTCCGCTCGGGAGTGAATCCGCCAGCTCGTTGCCCGCTTGCATCGGTATCAGCGGATCGTCGCTCCCGTGGAGGACCAGTGCTGGAATCGTGATCTCGTACGGTTTCTCGCATTCGAACGCACGCATCGCGCTGGCCTGTGCCTCTCGTGCGTTCGCGCTGGCGTCTTCATCCCGTCGCCAGTCGAGTATTCCCTCGATAATCTCTCGCTCTTCGAGGAACGCATCGCTGAAACAGGGTTCGAGTGACTCCGGTCTCATCTCCCCCATCTGTTCGAGAATACTGCCAGCAACCCGATCGCCGTTCAACGCTGTCCCCATGAGCGTCAGACTCCGGGCGCGGTTGTACTCACTGGCGTACGCGAGCGCGACCATTCCGCCGAACCCTGCACCGACGAGATGCACGCGCCGTGCGCCGTGATCGGAGAGGACAGCTTCGACAGCCGCTGCACATGTCTCGACGCTGTCCGACGCCGACTGCGTATCCGAGCGCCCCGTTCCGCGTGGATCGAACACCACCGTTTCGAATGGACCACAGAGGGATGCATACTGCCACCCCCACAGCCACGCACCGTACCCTATATCGTTCACAAACGCCACTGTCGGGCCAGTGCCGTCGGTTTCGTAGTAAATCGAATCGTCTTCGACAGAAGTGAATGGCATGAGTAACACGTACAGATACCGATTGACAACGGTTTCGACGCGTACTGGGACGCGTCAGCTTAGTCGTTTAGTTTCTCTTTGAGAATCTCGGGAGCCGCTGCCAGCGCATCATCGAGCGCCGACACGTCGGGACCACCCCCCTGAGCGAAGTCCGGTGGTCCGCCCCCACCGCCACCGACGCGGGACGCGAGTTCACTCACCACTTCGCCAGCGTTGATAGCGACGCTCTCGGGAACTGCGACGACGAACTGAGCACTTTCTTGACCACTCGCAAGCACCGCGAGCGTGTCGTCTTCGACGATTGCGGTCGCCGTTGCCCGGAGCTCTTCCTCATCGCCATCGAGACGTTGCACCACCGCAGTTGTCCCATCGCTGTCGACGTCGATCGTCTCATCCGAACCAGCTTGTGCGCGAATCTCGGCGAGTTGCTCTTTCAATGAATCGATCTGTTTTCCCCGCTCTTTCCACTCCTCGAAAAACCGCTCTGCGGTCTCGGGGACATCACGCGGCGATACGTCGAGCACCTCCGCGGTGGAAAACAGCGCGCTTTCCGTGCGTTGTGTCGTTTCGACAGCCGCATCGCCTGCAGCGAAAACGATTCGTTCGACACCGTCTTGGACGCGCTCGGTCGAGATGATCTTGATACAGCCGATATCACCAGTCCGTCCGACGTGCGTCCCTGCACAGGCTTGCACGTCGTCAGCGACGTGAATCAAGCGAATGTCGGTGCCGGGTGGGATACCGCCTTGATAGATGTCGAAGCCGTACTGCTCTTCGGCCACGTGACGGTCGGGCCACTCCTGAACGACGGGTGTGTTGTCTCGAACGATTTGGTTCGCGATGCGCTCGATGCGGTGTCTCTCGTCCCGAGAGATCCGTTCGTAGTGCGTCACATCGAGCCGAGAGCTGTCAGTGCCTTTCTGTGCACCGGCTTGCCGGATGTGATCGCCGAGTGCTTTTCGCGTGGCGTGACCGATGATGTGCGTTGCCGTGTGGTGGGCCATCAGCCGTTGTCGGCGTATCGTGTCGATCTGTCCTCGGATGAACTCGCCTTTCCCTGGGTCTTCGGTGGTATGATGGAGAATGACGCCGTCCTGTCGTTGCACGTCCTGAACGTCGACGGTTACGTCATCTGTGCTGAGGGTGCCTCTGTCGGCAGGTTGTCCACCCCCTTCGGGATAGAACATCGTCTGATCGAGCACCACGTCGTACCCATCGTCCCCTTCGCGCTCTATGACATCGAGAACGATCGCTTCGAACTCCATCCGATCCTGATCATCGTAGTACAGCTGATCGGTCGCGGGGAGTTCAGCGATGTGGCCGTCATCGCTTTGTTTTTCGACCTGCCCATCTTCTGCGTCTCCCGTTTCTGCTGTGCTCTCGTCGCTTTCAGCGGTCGGTTCTGTGGCGCTGTCTTCGCTGTGGCGTGCAGCAACGAGCGAGAAGAAGTCATCTGGAATCTCGACCGTTGCACCGTGTTCTTCTGCAATCTCAGCGACCATATCCGGCTGGATTCCGTGCGAATCGTACAACTCGATCAGTTCCTCGGTTGAGAGTGGTTCGTCCCGTTCTGCGTACTCATCAGCGAGTTGTCTCACTCGCCGCCCACCTCGATCGAGAGTGTCGCGGTATTTTTCGAGTTCCGTTTGGATGATATCCCGGATCGTGTCGCGGTTCGTGTATCCGAGCCGCTTTGCTTGCATATCGACGAGTTCAGCGAGCGGCGCGTCGACACCGACGGTGTCAGCGAGTCGCTTCGTCCGCCGGAGGACCATGCGAACGAGATAGCCCGAATCGACGTTGCTCGGAACAATGCCGTCACCAAGCATGTACGCCAGCGTCCGCGAGTGATCCGCGATAGCGTACATCTCTTCGAGTGGCTCCATCAGCGAACGGAGCCGTTCGACGTCGACACCGAGTTCATCAGCAATGTTTGCGCGGGCGCTTTCCATATCCTCTGCCTCGTCGATATCGAGGTTCCCAGCGAGCGTCGCCGCGCGGTGGACGAGGGCTTCTTCTTCGTCAGTCAGCTCGATCGCAGCGTTCTCCTTCAAGAACGCTATCATCTCGGGGTAGACGGCCTCGTAGACAGTGGGTGTCCCTTGGCTGACCCATACCCAGCGCTCCAGTCCGTATCCGGTATCGACGATGTAGGTGTCCATCTTCGAGTACCGGTTTCCGTCTTTCATCTCGTACTCGCCGTCCGGGTCCTGTTCCATCGACATGAAGACGAGCGTCGCAAGCTCGACGCCACGATAGACGACTTCGATAGCCGGACCGGCGTTGCCGCCGCCGACCCACGGATCTTCGATGTAGGTGATCTCCTCCAGATTGGCACCCATCGATTCGAAGAACTCATCGCAGTACTGGACGGTCTGGTCTTTCCAGTAGACTTCGCCGTGGTAGGCATAGCCTTCGGCGTCTTCCCGGGTGTTGAACGCGTGATGGGCCATCATCTCGAACGCCATCGTGTGGCGGCCCGTTTTACCGACGTTCTGGATGTCGTTCATCCGGATGGATGGTTGGCTAATACACAACGGATTCGCGGGTGGGGGAGCCTGCCCGCTCGTCACGAGCGGCTGAAAATCGTAGATAGACGCTTGCGTGAGTAGTACATCGTCCCGCCAGCGGCTGGCTGCGACAGGGTACGGATCGATTCGATCGTGGCCGTGCTCTTCGAAGAACGAAAGAAATGCCTCGCGCATCGATTTGAGCGTGTAGGACTCATCGAATCCGGGGTTGCCGATGAAATCGTACTGCCCGCACGGCGGTTCGCCACAGGTTTCGCGTGTCTCGTCGCGGGTCCAGAAGTGTGTGCCACAAGAGTCACACTCCTTTCGGGTGAACCCCTCCTGCTCGAAATAATCGAGCCGATATTCCTCCTCGTCGAGTTCACTCATCGCGTACCACTTGGCTGACCGCCGGGTAAAACCCTTCCGAACACCGGTATCTGACGGGTGTTCACCACTCATTGGCCGTTTTCACTACAGAGCAATCCCGACTACCGGACTTAGTGACTATCATCAATCCTGATATCGATCTTGTGGGCGGAAAAGAACCATATTATTAGTTACTATTGGTGATAGTCTTTCCAGAGATAGGTCTCATGTTTTGAAAATTTTCAACCACTGCCTTTCACACTCCCATGCAGAGTCTTCGGTCGCTCATCCGCGGTGTGCTGATCACTCTTCGAGTGCAAGCCCTGCGAGGAGCGCCTCCAACTGTACTTGTTCGTTTGCACCCACCGTGAGGCGGTAGTCTGTCTCTCCGATACGGTCCATCACGTACACAGCTTCGCGGTCCGAAAGATCGTACTCCCACACCGATCGGTGGAGCTGATCGATGATGTCTCCGCCCGCGATACCTTCTTCGGTGAGCAGCGTATCGAGTATCGAGCGCGCGGCCGTGAAGTCGCCGTCGAGCGCGAGCTGCACCATCTTCTTGATCTCCTCGGGGCGAGCGGTGCTCGTAACTGCGTAGACGGTCTCTTCGTCAACGGTTCCATCAAGTGTGCCTGCTGCTTGGAGATCGTTGATGGCTTTTCGCATGTCTCCTGCTGCAGAGTAGACGAGGGCGTCCATTCCATCCTCGACGATGTCGATTCCCTCATTCGTGGCGATTCGATCGATCTGTTCGGCAACGGCCTCGTCGGACAGTGGTGAAAAGCGAAACACGGTACACCGGGACTGAATCGGGTCGATGATTTTACTCGAGTAGTTGCACGAAAGGATGAAGCGAGTGTTGTGCGAAAACTGCTCCATCGTCCGGCGGAGCGCACTTTGTGCATCAGACGTCAACGCGTCTGCTTCGTCGAGAAAGATGATTCGATAGTTGTAGCCTCCAAAACTCGATCGGGCAAAGCTCTTGATGCGATCGCGCACTACGTCGATTCCCCGCTCGTCGGACGCGTTCAGTTCGAGGAAGTTCTCACGCCATTCCTCACCGTAGATCTCTTTGGCGATACTGACGCTCGTGGCCGTCTTTCCAACCCCGGGTGGACCAGCAAACAGCAGGTGTGGGAGGTCGTTTTTCTCGATGTAGCTTTCGATCCGGCTGGTGATCTGCTCGTGGCCGAGGACTTCATCGAGCGACTGTGGGCGATATTTTTCGATCCAGACCTCTCGCCCCGGCGCTTGTGATTCGCTCATACTCGAATCCAGACAGCGTCGTTACTTAACTGGATTGCAGTGCGCTACGTTCTGTCTGCTGAGCTGACAACGGACGACTGTCGGACTGTGCGAGGTCGGACCGTGAGTTCTTGCGTGTGCGTTTGACATCGGTTCAATACGAATGCGATTGCGCTCGGTAGCTCCGAACAGCCTCCCGATAGTCTTTAGCGCACGCGGCCGGTTGCACCAGTTAATGACTGCACAGGCGACTCGGACGCACGACCTCGCGGCTGTCATCGGGCTCGAGGTGCACGTGCAGCTAGAAACCGAGACGAAGATTTTCTGTGGCTGTTCGACCGACGTCGCTGACGACGAGCCGAATACACACACCTGTCCCGTCTGTCTTGGACTTCCCGGCGCGTTGCCGGTTGTGAACGAGCAGGCGGTCGAGACCGCCGTCAAGGTCGGTAAAGCCATCGATGCCACTATTCCCGAAGAAACGCGCTTTCACCGGAAGAACTACTACTATCCGGATCTCCCGAAGAACTTCCAGATCACTCAGTACGATGAACCCATCTGTCAGGAGGGAAGCCTCGAGCTCTCTGTCGAGGGAAACCGCCGAGTAATTGGAATCGAGCGCGCTCACCTCGAAGAAGATCCCGGCAGTCTGAAACACGAAGGAGGAAGCATCGACCGCGCGGAGTATACGATGATCGATTACAACCGTGCCGGGATGCCGCTGATGGAGATCGTCACCCGACCGGACTTCCGCGGGCCAAAGGAAGCCAGAGCGTTCCTCGCAAAGCTGGAAGAAGTTCTTGAATATCTCGACGTGTTCGATGCAGAACGCGATGGCTCGCTGCGCGTCGATGCCAATATCTCGATGGTTTCTGCGAACGAGGTCGACGACGACGGCACGATCGACGAGGAAACCCTGCAAGCTGCCAACCGGACTGAGGTGAAAAACATTTCTAGTCACAAGGGCGCACAGAAGGCGCTTGCCTACGAGATCACTCGCCAACGAAACGCGATTCAGCGCGGACGAGCGATCGAACAAGAGACTCGCCACTGGGACGAGAGCCGTGGCGTAACGGTCTCGATGCGCTCGAAGGAGGCCGAGAAGGACTACCGGTATTTCCGAGAGGCCGATCTCCCGCCGCTTCGCGTTTCGTCGTGGAAAGAGAACATCGAGATCCCCGAACTTCCCGATGCTCGTCGTGAGCGCTTCCGGAACGAGTACAATCTGGGCAGTGAGGCCGCATCGAAACTGACCTCCACAAAACAGATCGCGGACTTCTACGAATCACTCACCGACGAGTTCGATCCTAACACCGCCGCAACGTGGGTCGCAGACATCCTCCTTGGAGAGCTGAACTACCGCGACATGCGCCTCGATGCGATCGACCGTGATGAGTTTTCTCGCCTTATTACGCTCGTCGAGAACGACGAAATCACCATGAAAAACGCGACGGAAGTCGTTCTACGGACGATGCTCGATGACGGACGACCGCCGGATGCAGTCGTCGAAAGCGAAGGGCTCGGAAAAACCGCTGGGGATGAAGTGGCAAGTGCTGTTCGAGACGCAATCGAAGATAATCCAGAGGCAGTCGATGACTATTACAATGGTGAAGACGGAGCACTCAACTATCTCGTTGGACAGGTAATGGCCGGAACAGGCGGGAGCGCAGACCCACAGACGGTGAACGAACTGCTCAGAACCGAATTAAACGACTGAGTTTGATGTGTAATGAGCGGAAATACTTACCGCAAGTATTTGTATTTGCAGATATTATCGGACGATAATGTCTGGGCTGTTGCCGACTGGCACCAGAGCTAGTTCGGAGCAGGACGGTGAACCTAAAGCATTGTGGCTAGACAGTGATGATACCGGTGAACTGCTGTCGTCGCTCTCGTCCGAGACCGCCCGTGCCGTTCTTACGGAACTTCATGACGAACCCGGAACCGCCTCTGAGATCGCTTCTCGCGTCGATACGTCGCTGCAAAACGCCCGTCATCATCTCTCGAATCTCGAACAGGCGGGAGTCATCCGTATCGCCGATACGCGGTACTCGGAGAAAGGTCGTGAGATGAGTGTCTACGCACCGAGTGAAGAGCCGCTCGTGGTGTTCGTTGGCCGTAAAGAGCGAAAGCACACCTTTCTCGATTCGCTCCGTGGACTGGTGTCCGTCATCGGTGCTCTCGGTCTCGTGAGTCTGCTTGTCCAGTGGCTCGTCACGCCGACTGTCAACCAAAACGTGTCAGGACAGCTGCCACGTGTTGGCGACGCGTTGGGGAATAGTGGTGCCACACCGCTTGGAGCTCCCCCCGGAATGATTTTCTTCGCTGGAGGACTCCTTGTACTCCTCTTCATACTAGTATTGCAACATCAACATCTACTAGATATCGAGTGAGTGACAAACAAGCAACGGACGGTGGACGGTGAGCGAGCGATTGAGATTGAGATTGAGTCTGAGGTTAAAATGAGTAATTTCCGGAACTGATGAACAGAAACGGTGCAATCACTGTATGTTTGGTCGCGGTACTCATCTTCTCCTCACTCTCGCTCTCTTTCTCTTCGGATTCGTTCATGAACGCCGACGACAGCACCAATGACGATTCGTCAGCTGAGGCGATTGAGGCTTTGAAACGCCACATCGATCGTCAGCCGTACGAACCTCCACCGTCAGTAAACCGGGAGGTCGAGATCGTCGTCCCGGTTCAGAACGACACAGATATTCCCAGAGATTCGAACGGGTTCAACGTCGAACGCATCTACACCGACGAAGGCCAACGGTTCGTGCGTGGGTCGATCCAGATGTCGGATGTTCGTTCTCTCCTCCAAGATCAACGCATGAAACGGGTTCGTATCACGAGTAATTATTCGGTGTCTGACGATCGCGTTGCAAGCGGCGTCAACCAGATCAACGCAGATACTCTTCAGAAGAGAGGTATTACCGGCGAGAACGTCACTGTTGGAATTATCGACAGCGATTTCTGGATCAGTCACCCGTCTATCGCCCGACAAGTCAGTGCGTATTATTCGTTCGGCCCTGCTAGTGATTGGCAGCACGGTACGGCGGTGGCAAGTGGTGTAACTGACACCGCTCCAGACGCAAACCTGCATCTCGCTTCTGTTGGGCCAACGACGACGCCAGAGGAGTACGCGTCCGCCGTCGAGTGGCTCGAACAGTCTGGTGCTGATGTCATCGTCGACGCAGGGAGCTACTACACACAGCCCGGCGACGGAACCGGGGAAATCGCTCACGTTGCGACAAACGTCTCTTCTGAGACCGTGTTTGTCACCTCTGTTGGAAACCACGCTCAGCGCTACTGGGCAGGGAATCACTCCTCAGACGAATGGATCGCCTTTCACAACGGATCACAGGCCAATCCACTGAACAACGGTGATCCGTTGAGCGGCAAGGTGCAGTTGACGCTCCGATGGGGGAGCTGGTCGAACGCATCGGCCGAGTACGACCTCTATCTCTTCCGAGTGCAACCGGGCGAGGATGCCGTTGTGGCACGGACCACTGGTAATGAGGAAGAACCAATCGAACACCTCACGACGACTGTTCAACGGGGCCAATACTACGTCTCGATTCGGAGTGAAACCGATCCGAATGAGATAAACACGAATACAAACGCAACTGCAACTTCCGATCATCCGACTATCGAACTGTTTTCCAACCACGATCTGCGGTATCAATCCATCGGCGGGAAGGCCCCGCCGGCGAATGCCCCGAACGTGCTCGCTGTTGGAGCGAGTGACGACGGCGCTGTCGAATCCTTCAGCGCACGTGGTCCCGATATCGTTGCTCCTGATTCGGTACTCGTTGAAGGCGCTACGGTAGAGGGTGGGACCTCCTTTTCGACGCCGTATGTCGCCGGTACTGCAGCCCTACTTCTCTCTGAGAATCCTGACATGACTGCCGAAAAGGTTCGAATGTTGCTCTTGTTGAGCGCCGACGATATTGGAGTGAAGGGAACCGATTCCCGTTCCGGATTTGGACGAGTGAACGCCAGCAGAGCCGCCGAACTGATGAACAAAACGAGTGGCGGGCAGTTTACGTCTCCGTCGCTCGATGAACTGCACGGCCCACAAGTGGGACGTTCTCCTGTTGTCGCTAGCAGACGAGCTCTTCCCGGCGATTTGTAACAGCAACGGTCCTGAATCCGCCAATCGACTAGATCTGCTCAGCTCCCGAGATGGAGCTGTGGCACTTCACATTCTCTAAATGAAAGACATTCTCATGCACAATCCGGCTTCCGTCCTGCATTCTCCTGTATATCTGTTGCCGAAAGCGTTAGGTTGAGAGTCGGCCTAGCTTGAACACAACGAGGGAACTACTGTAGTGGAGCTGATTATCACCGAGAAGGATAACGCTGCTCGACGTATTGCAGACATACTGAGCGACGGCAGCGCGACAGCTGACCGCCGCAACGGTGTGAACGTCTATTCGTGGGGCGGTCGCCGCTGTATCGGTCTTTCTGGACACGTCGTAGGCATCGACTTTCCATCTGAATATTCTGACTGGCGAGATGTTCGGCCGGCCGAACTCGTCGGTGCGGAGGTCGTAAAGACCGAGACACGAGAGAATATCGTTGCGGCGCTTCGTTCGCTTGCACGGAAAGCAGAGCGTGCGATTATCGCCACTGATTACGACCGAGAGGGTGAGCTCATCGGGAAGGAAGCGTACGAACTCATTAATGAGGAAATCGACGGCCCAATCCGTCGGGTTCGATTCTCCTCGATTACCGACCGCGAGGTCAACACGGCGTTTTCGACCCCCGAAGAGATCGATTTCGATCTTGCAGCCGCGGGCGAAGCCCGGCAAATCATCGATCTGCTGTGGGGTGCATCGCTCACCCGATTCCTTTCGCTGTCTGCGAAGCAGCTCGGCAATGACTTCATCAGTGTCGGGCGAGTGCAGTCCCCGACGCTCAAACTCATCGTTGACCGCGAGCGAGAGATCGAAGCATTTGACCCCGAAGATTACTGGGAGCTGTTCGCCGTTCTCGCACAGGAAGACGAGCGCTTCGAAGCGCAGTATTTCTACCACGAAGACAACAACGAACAAGAGCGTGTTTGGGACGAAGACACCGCAGCGCAGGTGTACGAGCGACTGTCGGATGCTGGACGGGCGCGTGTCGAATCCGTTCAGCGACGCACCCGTACCGACGACCCACCGACACCGTTCAACACCACACAGTACATTCGCGCGGCCGGTTCGATCGGATTCTCTGCTCAACGGGCGATGAGCATCGCTGAAGATCTCTATACAGCTGGCTACATCACCTATCCGAGGACTGACAACACCGTCTATCCCGACGATCTCGACCAACGGGCGTTACTCGAAACGTTCGCCGAGCATCCGAGTTACGGCGATGACGCACAGTCACTGCTCGAACTGGACGATCTCGAACCCACCGCGGGCGAGAATGAGACAACCGACCACCCACCGATTCATCCAACAGGCGAGTTCCCGTCTGAACTGGACGACGACGAATGGAAGGTGTACGAACTCGTCGTCCGGCGCTTTTTCGCAACGGTGGCCGAACCGGCAACGTGGGCACATCTCAAGGTCGTGGCCGAAGCGAATGAGTCTCTCCTGAAAGCGAACGGAAAACGGCTTGTCGAGCCAGGGTATCACGATGTTTATCCCTACGTTTCGACCAGTGAAAACTACGTTCCCGAAGTAGCGAAAGGAGACGACCTCGATTTAAGCGATGCTCAACTGGAAGCAAAACAGACCCAACCCCCCCGCAGACGCGGGCAGTCGAGGCTCATCGAAGAGATGGAAAAGCGAGGTCTCGGAACAAAAAGCACCAGACACAATACACTTCAAAAACTGTACAATAGAGGGTACATCGAGGGTGATCCGCCGCGGCCAACGACGCTTGCCAAGGGTGTCGTGAAGGCTGGCGAGGAGTTTGCAGATCTCATCGTGAGTGAGGAGATGACCGCAGCGCTAGAGCGGGACATGACTGCCATTGCAAATGGTGATGCAACGCTCAATGAGGTGACTGACGAATCTCGTGACGTGTTACAGCGTGTGTTCGAGGAATTACACGGCTCGCACGAGGCGATTGGTCGGCACCTTCGAGCAGCACTGAAAGCAGACAAGGCGCTGGGTCCGTGTCCAATCTGTGGTGAGACGCTTCTCGTTCGTCGGTCTCGTCACGGATCGTACTTCGTCGGCTGTGATGGCTATCCCGACTGTACGTACACGCTTCCGCTGCCGAGTAAGGGTGAGCCCCTCGTCCTCGATGACGCGTGTGAGGAACACGATCTTCATCACGTAAAGATGCTCGCAGGTCGGGATACGTTCGTTCACGGATGCCCCCAATGTTCGGCTGATGAGGCCGATGCAACCGAAGATCGGAGTATCGGTGTCTGCCCCGACTGTGGTGCAGACCACGGTGGTGAACTCGCTATCAAGCAACTCCGTTCCGGTTCGCGTCTCGTTGGCTGCACGCGCTATCCGGAATGTACGTACTCGCTTCCGCTCCCTCGCCGTGGTGACATCGTGATCACTGATTCGGTGTGTGATGAACACGACCTTCCGTATCTCGAAGTCCACGACGGAGACAGTGAACCGTGGGAGCTTGGCTGCCCGATCTGTAACTACGAGGAGTACCAGGAGAAACACGCTGTCTCTGCTATCGAAGACATCGATGGGATCGGACAGAAAACTGCAGAGAAACTCGAATCAGCAGGCATCGATTCACTCACAGATCTTCGTGATGCCGATGCCGACGATGTGGCGAGCGAAGTGACGGGTGTGAGCGCCGATCGGATCCGTGAGTGGCAGGCACAAGTGACGGTGTGAGCGGCCGCGCCGTGACTCACCGGTGACGTAGCGTGAGGAAGCCAGCTCGCTTTTATCGCGTCTGATTCATCGTTTCGTCGGTACAGAACACGGCTTCAAACACCGAGCGTTCGTACGTGTTCTCACGACATTCTCGTGGGACGGCTGCTCGTCGCGCTTTGTGTTACCGATTGATTAAAATCGATCGAGTGTATTCGTCGGATAATGGACGTGGACACGGATGATCGAATTGTGTCGGTCGATGAGGTTCCTCGTGAGACGACGTTTCTGTTTACTGTCCGTGAGATATCGACCGACGAAGAGCGAGAGAGCATTCTCGTCCGGTCGAACGGTGAAATCACCGGCTGGTTGAACTACTGCCAACACTTCACGCATATCCGACTTGATAAAGGATCGGGTGCAGAGATGCGCGACGACGAGATCGTCTGCACCAACCACGGCGCGATGTTCGAAGCTGACACTGGACGATGTACGTTCGGTCCCTGTGACGGTGCGTACCTCGAAGATATCGAGATTACGATCGACGATGGGAGCGTCTATCTCACTGACTCCGACTACGAATTCGTTTCCGTCGGACCGAACGAAACCAGCACCGATCTTACTTCAACCTCGAATATCGAGTTTTAATTGTCACTCCGTTTCGATCGTGAACACCGGTTCGTCGATGCTTTCGTTTTTACACTCTGGACAGCGCGACGGTCGATTGATGAGGTCATCGAAGTTTGAGAAGCCACATTTTTGACATGTGGGCGGAGCGACGAGCAGGGTCTCGTCAGTCGGATCGAGTGATTTCGAGAGGTGTTCGACGTGCGAGAGCACTTCGCCGCTCCGGATACCGAATTCGTTCGCGAGCACTCCGGGGCGTGTTGGGCTGCTCCGAAGATGCGTAGCAATCTGTTGGCGCGTCGTTTCGCGCTCGCCCTGCATACTCAGTGGTTGGTACTCATCCCCCAAACTGTTATCGGAAAACGGAAGTCGCAATTGCTATACTTACGCGCTGAGTGACGCCGACTATGCACGCAGTCGTCCTGGCTGGTGGCTACGCCACACGATTGTGGCCGATCACCCGTCACCGTCCCAAGATGCTTCTTCCGATCGGTGAGACGACCGTTATTGACCGAATTCTCAAGGAGCTTGAGGGGGATGACCGCATCGAACACGTCTATCTGAGCACGAATGAGAGCTTCGCTGACGATTTCGAAGCACACATCGATGACCGAGGCTACGAGAAGGCTTCGCTCTCGGTCGAGGATACGACCGCAGAAAGCGAGAAATTCGGTGTTATCGGAGCACTTTCACAGCTGGTAGAACGCGAAGATGTCGACGATGATCTCCTCGTAATCGCTGGTGACAACCTCATGGGCTTCGATATCGCCGATTTCATCGATTATTTCGAAGCGCGCGAGAAACCGACGCTTGCAGCGTACGATGTTGGCTCTCGTGAGAAAGCGACCTCCTATGGGCTGCTCGCGCTCGAAGACGAGCAGGTGGTCGACTTCCAAGAGAAACCAGATGACCCAAAGAGTACGCTTGTCTCCATCGCGTGTTATGCGTTCACCGCTGACTCGCTGCGGTTCCGTGAGTATCTCGATGGCGACAACAATCCCGACGAACCAGGGTGGTTTGTCGAATGGCTTCAGACGCGCGAGAGCGTGTACGCGTACTGTTTCGACGAGCCATGGTTCGACATCGGTACGCCGGAAAGCTACCTCGAAGCTGTCGCCTGGGCGCTCGACGGCGATTCTATCGTCCACGAAGACGCGACCGTCATCAACAGCGACATTGGAGAGAACGTTCAGATAATGGCCGAAGCGGAACTCTCAGATGTCACCCTCTCGGACACCGTCGTCTTCTCCGAGACGAAACTTTCAGACGCGACCATCACAGATTCCGTCATCGACGAATGCGTCGATATCGACGGCGTCTCCCTCGACGAATCGCTCGTTGGGCCGTACTCGCGGCTGTCGTAAGAACGACCGACCGTCGGGCGTTTTTTACTGTGAGTCACTCGCAGCTGCGCTATCGCAGCCGAGCCACGCGTCCGTGATGGAGAGTCGTCCGCGCATCCCACCCTCGTCCCATTCGGTCTCGTACGCAAGTTTGATCGGCGCGCGCATGTGCGGTCCATCGGTCACGATCGTTTCGAACTCGCCGCCTTCGCCGAGAATGTGGACGCCGTATCGTTCGTTGAGGTCCTGTAGTTCACTCAGCGTGTCTCTGTCGAGCGTCCGTCCGAGCCACGATTCGTCGAATCCAGCCGCCGCGACCTGTACGATCCGGATCTCAAAGCCAGCGTCGAGCATTGCGTGGGCGAGAGCTGTCGGTGATTGCTGCCACAGTGGCGCAAACAGTGTCGCACCGAGGCGGTCGCACATCGACTGGACACGCGAATTCTGATAGTCGCTTTCGACCGCGCCGACCGTGATTCCCCCAATTCCACCGAGATCTTCGCAGAGCGCTTCCAGCGTTTGTTCGAGCGGTTCGAGTTCGGCGTCTCCCTGCGCACCCGCGTCGGTCACCGAATCGGTTTCGAACCGCTCTGGATACACATCCACAAGGGGAATACCGATGCTTTCGGCGGCGAGTGTTGCGAGATCTGTCGCCGGAACGTGGTACATGTACGAATCACCATCCGGGTGAACCGTCACGAGTCGCTCGATCGGATGCCCTGCCTCAAGCGCCCGATAGAGCGCCCACGAAGAGTCCTTGCCTCCCGAAAAGAGACTCACCCACGGCGTCTCTGTCATTGTACGAGATAGCCGACGAGACAATAAACGGACTACGATCCCAGCTGGATCTGCACAACTGTTCGTCACCGCAAACAAAAACGTGGGTCTGTTGTGATCTTCGAGGAAAATGTGATCAGACTCACTGCCGTTCGGGAAGTTCCTCATCGACAGTCACTCTGTTGACGTGCGATGCAAACATGACGCCAAGAAGACTGACGAGGATCCCTGCGATGACGAAGATGAGGAGTCGCGTGCTATCGAGGAATGTGAATCCCTGAACGGAGATCGGCCCGACCGTGGTTGATGAAATTCTGAGTGGTTCGATTTGGCCTGCATTTTCGAGAAAGAACGCGGAGAAACCACGGATGACGAGCCCGACTGCGACGATACCGAAGGGGGCATTGAGGAATGTGCTTCGAATGGTATTGTTGTTGAGGAGTTTATCGAACAGTTGCCCAGTACTGGCGGCGAGTGCCGCGAGCGCGAGCCATGGAACGCTGGCGAAAATGAATTTGACCGCCATGAGTGGCCCTGGCTTCATTGCTGATGCGGTAATACCCCCCGCGAACAGTCCGATGAGCGCGAGTCCGGTTCCAACAGCGTACGTGACGAACGACACCTGTCCGGAGTAGAACGCCTCACGAACAATACCCGGAACGCGAGCGAGAAGATCGTCGATTCCCAACCCCTTGTACAAGAAAAATGCGCCGATAACAGCTGTAACCACCGCTACCACGGCAGTAACACTGTTGGTGAGTGTCACGATCACCGGGACTGTAAGCAAAGCGGCTCCAAGCGGGATGAGAACGGTGCTACGGAGCTCTTCGTCGGAAAGCAGCTGTTTCAGGAGATAATACGTCGACTCGATGTCGCGGGCTTGCCGGACGATGACGCGGTCGACCGCGTCAACGCGGAGACGACTCTCGATGATCGGCACGGCAAGTTCGTCTTCGGCACTGTCAACGACAACGATCGCCGACTGTGGTTCGTACTCGTCCACGAGATCATCGACTTGATGGGCAATTGAACGGTCGATATCGACGGAGTCACCCGTCCCCGAGACGACTGCTGTAACCGCATTGTCACAGTCTGCTCGAAGCTCTCGCGCGACACGAAGCATCTCAAGAAGACAGTTGACACGACTGTCCTCTGGTTCGTCAATTCCCGCCGTTGTGACGAGGTCCACGACGGCTTTTTCGCCGACGACGGGCGTCTCGCAGTCAAAGCTTCCTCCGCGGTCGACGCACAGCACCAGCGTGGTCACAGTATTCCGGATGACCTAACGGAATAAAAATCCTATAGGCGGAATTCAAATGTGTCGTCAAACTGACTTGATATTCCGGCACCGAACGCGAACGCAAGCGACTGTGTTCCACCTTTAATTCGTTGTGCCATCCCCCGTTTCGGTTCGAACTCCGTCTGGGATGCTTCAGTTCCGATCAGATTACTAACATGATCGAGCACATCCTCGTGCGTTCCGAGCTTATCAACGAGACCGAGGTCGTGGGCGTTCTCACCGACGTAGATACGAGCTTCCGTGTCGCGGATGTCATCTGGGTCGAGATCTCGCCCTTCGGCAACGCGCTCGACGAAGTGATCGTAAAAGTTGTCGATGAGACCTTGGAGATACGCCCGTTCGTCGTCATCGATATCTTTCAGCGCCATTCCCGCGTCTTTGTACCGGCCAGCGGCGAATCGTTCGTAGGAGAGTCCGAGCTCTTCGGCCAATTCACTAGCATTGAGGCGGGAACCAATCACACCGATGCTCCCGACAATACTCGTATCACGCGCCCATAGCTCGTCGCATCCGCTTGCGATCCAGTAGCCTCCGCTGGCGCACGTGTCCGTCGCGTAGGCGATGGTTGGTCCGTCGAACGCCATTACCGCGTTCCGAATGTCGTCGCTCGGAACGATCTGTCCGCCGGGTGTATTGAGTTTCACAACGAGCGCTTCCACATTCGTATCCGCGTCTGCTTGTTCTATCTGTTCGACCGTGTCGTCAGCGGGAATCGCGTTGCCTCGCCCTGGTACGGGACCAAGGTCTCCATCGCGGGTTATCGGCCCCTCGACGGCTACCTCTGCGACGTTGTAAGGTGGGACGACTTTCATGGCGAGACGGCTGGCGATGCGGGCACCGATCACGACGGTCACAACGGTGAGCAACACGCCGAAAACCTCGATTTCTCCGGGGAGCCAGAGAAACAGAAACGCACCAACGAGGGTTGCAATAACGACTCCAACGAAACCGACAACGAACCGACTGGCGCTCGCTCTCGTACTGTCTGGGTGTGCCATACGTCACCATTAGGGAGAGAACAATAAAATGGGATGCGATATGAGCACGAAACCGTATGGCCACGTTGCCTTCGTCATTCACTCTGTGGTGACCACGTGAGTGTAACCGACACCTCTTCTTTGCTGCTTCCGAGCATGCTCGAACGCTCGTTTACCTCTGTCGAGCACGAGACCGTCTGCGTGGGGTGGAGAACGACCTCCTTGTTGCCTACCGGTACCGCCATTTTTGAATCCTCATCGTCGGCAACCTCCACTGCAAGTTTCCGGAGGTACTCGGCGACCTCCGTGCGACTCATCTCTGATTGAAAGCTGGTCGTGTCGGTCATTGGTACCACCACACTACCTACGGCTTCTATTGATAAATATTCGCTCGTCTGAATCTGTCGAAATCATCAATCAGTGTCAAATACCAGCAGTCGCGTTGCAGACGGAGTCCCCGTCATTCAGTCAACACAGTTATGTTCACATTTAATCTGTAATAGATTGAACGATGGATTTACCCGAGTACCAGTGGGATCGGATCACTGCATTCTTTGTTGGTGTCGGTCTCGCTGTCTGTTTGGTTGTCTTCGGTCCGCAATTCCCCGAGAATCTTACCGTCCCTCTTTCTTTACTGCCTGTCGGGTTTCTCCTCTATGGTGTCACTGAGCAGACTTGGCAGACCACTGTGAAAACAGTTCTTGGAGTCGGATTTGGGATTTGGGTCGGAAAGTATGCTGAGAGTATTGGCCTCCTTCACCTAATTTAATTCAGTACCCAGAACTGGTAATTGAGGTAGGCAGCGAACGAGACCCACAGGAGATATGGCACGAGTAAGAGCGCTGCTCGTCGATCAACGCGGTTGAAGACCCACATCGTTGCAACGATAAGCAGCCAGAGGAGTCCAATCACGACCAGCGCCCAGCCGATTTCTCGCATTCCGAAGAAGACCGCTGACCAGCCCACATTGAAGACGAAATGAACCACAAATACGGCGATACCAGTCCGAACCTCTCGGGGTGACGACGTGGCTTGTCGCCAGACGAGCCACAGCGCGACTCCGATGAGTGCGAACAAGATGGTCCAGATGGGGCCGAATACCCAGTCCGGTGGCGCAAGCGCCGGCCGTTGGAGCGTGCCGTACCACCTATCGAGACCTTGGGCAGTGAAGATGCTCCCGGAAGCGCCGATGATCTCAACAGTCAGGATTGCAATTGCGAGCGCAAGGAGTGGACGAGCGCGAGGTAACTGGCGGAGCTTAGAGAGTGAGAACACAGCATCTGATTCGTCTCACTGGCGCAAATATGTGTGCTGATATTGGGCTCTGATTGACTGTTCCGTTGAAAACTATCTACAAACCCTCTAGAGCCGATATTTCAGGATAGATCGCCTATATATTCTTTACAATCTGCAGACTGCTACGAGAGATGCCTGCTCAGAGACGATGATGGTAAAGGCGAAGGTGAAGACGAAGGCGAAGGTGAAGACGAAGGCGAAGGTGAAGACGAAGGCGAAGGCGAAGGTGAAGGCGAAGGGAAAGTGAAGGCGATTGTGATGGTGATATCCTCCGCTGATACCGGTTGTTGCTTTCGTTCTGCGATCAATCCTCGTCCTTATACATCCTGACCTGTTTCAAGCGGTCATGAAGTTCTGCGACGAGTGCGGCTCGATCATGCACAAGGAGGATAACACGTGGGTGTGTCGCTCTTGTGGTTATGAAGCATCACGTGATACTGCCGCCGAGCAGAAAATGGTCACCACACAGGCACAAGAAGACGGCGGAATCGTCGATATAAGTGAGGCTGAAGACAGGGGACTCCCCTCCACGTCTGTTGTCTGCCCGAACTGTGATAACGATCGAGCGTACTGGTACATGCAGCAGATCCGATCGGCTGATGAGTCCGAGACACGATTTTTCATCTGCACTGAGTGCGAACATCGGTGGCGAGAAGACGACCACTGAGGCGCTTCCGAACATCTCCTGTCTTTCACCTGAGTTGGTTAGTCGAGTCTATTGATGTACCGAGACGGTCCACAACACGACTGATGAACTCAGCAAACTGATCGTCATTTTCGCTAAAAACTGAAAGCGGTTTATCTTGGGCTTGGAGTGAGTTTACGCCCGCGCGAAAATGAGATATCCAGTGTGTCCGACCCCGGCCGTCGAGGGGCGTGTTCCGCGCTCGTCGATATCCATCCCTCGTTGAATCGTTTCGTAGGTTTTGATATCCTGTAGATCGGTCGATCGGGCAGTTTCGACGACAGCGCGTGTTCCTTCGACGAAAGGAACGTACGCCGAGAGGAATCCACCGGGGACGAGCAACTCTGATGCGCGTTCGACGACGCGTGGGGCGTCTTTGGTGTCGAGCGTTATGAGATCGAATCTGGATTCCTGCTCGGACAGTTCGTCCAGGTCGTCGGTTACATCGCCTGTTCGAACGGTGACGGCATCGTCTACTCCCGCAAGCTCCATGTTCTTTCGCGCTACGTCGGCGAACTCCGGGTCGTGCTCGTAGGTGGTAACCGTCGCTCCGGCGCGCGCGAGGTACGCACTCAACACTCCCGTTCCAGTTCCGGCGTCGAGTACCTGATCACCCCCACTACAGCCGGTGTGGCCCATCACGAGTCCGATATCTCTGGGCATCATCGGTGCGCCGGTTCGCTCGAAGTGAGCAAAGAGGTCGGGACCGCGAAGCGCTCGTGCGGTGAATTCTTCACCGAGATGCGTCTCGACGATGTCGCCGGGCGCAACAGTCTCGGGAACTTCAATGACACCGAGATCGGTTTCGAGCGTTTCACCCGGTGCGAGGAGATACTCCCGATTCTCGCGAACGAGGAGAATCACTCGAGGCGGGATATGGCAGCCGCGAGGTCGCCGTCCTCGGCTTCGAGGGCTTCGCGTGCCTCCTCTGTGTTCACACCTGCCCGCTGTGCGACGATTTCTACGTCTTCGTCGGGAATCGCCTGCTCGTCAGCACTGTCGTCTGTGCTGGAATCGCTTGTGGCCTGTGTATCCGGCTCGCCAACGATCTGGTAGGTCTCCTGGCCCTGTGCGGAGATCCGCTGTACCTCTGGGGACGTGAATACCAGCTCCTCGTCTGCTGTCCGGATAATAACTTCCTCGGCATCGATATCGTCGGTTTCGATGCCCATCTGCTCCATCATCTGCTGCATCTTACGTGGGTCAAGACCGCCTCCACCAAACATACCTACTTAGAAACGCGGCGTCGGCAAAAACATACTGTTCCATGATGACGCTAAGCGAACTCCCTCATTGTTCGAGCCAACAGCGATTGGCTCAGTCGGCCTCGGCTCCTTCGCGGACTGTCACCGCTACCCCGGTTTCGAAATCGTCCATTGCGTGAGACGGTAGTTCGGCCCGTCCGACAGCAAGCACTGTTCCGTCGTGTGTCACGAGAACCTCATCCCCTGGTCTGACTTCCGCGTCTACGGCGTGTACGAATTTCGCAAAGGCGTTTTTCTCATCTCTGACGAACGGAACACTCTCACTGCCGACCTCGACAGCCGGTCCACCGATGGCGTCGTAGAGGCGCTTTCCTCCTTCGACGCCTAGTGTGAATCGTCCATCGATCCCGTAGGAGACGATCCGTTGACCCTCGTGTGGCCCACCCCCACACGTCACCTGCTGGGGCCGTCCTGATGAGGTGTGCATCACCGTCTGTACCTCCTCAGCTGGGAACAGCGCCCGACCAGCACCGTTTCCGAACTGGTAGTCCGCGATCGTACACAGCGTCTCCCGCTCGGCCGGATCCATACACTCCGCTGCGAGTCGGCAAAGAAAAGTCCCTCGATACGATCTGTGAGCTGCTCAATTTTCCTTTTTTCTCGATTCCACATCAGAAGCGAGCCGCGAGACTATAACTTCAAATACTATCCAATATTAATATGAATTAACTTTGATGTATATTTCGCTCCAACAATACCTCGCACATGTTGCCCCCGTGCAACTATTCATAACGAACGATACTGTAGTTTAGATCGATTTGGTGACATTTATACGGCTGTGTAACCACTATTTATACAATGGCAACAGAGAAACAAAACCTCGGAATCGGCGTTTTCCTTTTGGCCGTTAGCACCGTCGTTATCATCGCTATCGCCGACACCGGAAGCGCTGTTCCTGCCGCTCTGGGCGGGGCTGCCACGCTCACAATGGCTGCTGGTGCGCTCATCGTCGGTCTGTACGACGGGACAGGCGTTTAAGCGAGGTAAAACGGTCTTTGCGACTCGGATACCTATTTTTATCACTGTTGCTACAATGGAGTGCGCATGCACGCTCACAGAGAACAACCGACTGACTCTAGAATTGCGAGCCGTGCGACGATGAGCATCGATCACGCTCGGGTGATGCTATGTTGATGACGCCCGGACCGACAGCGGTTCCAGAGCGGGTTCGTGCGGCGATGAGCCAGCCAATTCACAATCCGGACGTTCAGTCGGAGTTTGCCACGTTCTACCGTTCACTGACGGAGGAGCTCGGCGAAGTGTTCGGAACCGATGATGACATCGTGATTCTCGGTGGCGAGGGAATTCTCGGACTTGAGGCGAGTCTGGCGTCGATTCTCGATGGGGGCGAAGACGTGTTGTGTCTCGCTAACGGGCTGTTCGGGGAGTGGTTCGAGGAGTTCGTCGAGTTGCATGGCGGTGTGCCGATATCCTGTTCGACCACTGGGACAGAACCACTCGACGTCGAGACTGCCAAATCGCTGCTCGCCTCCCACGACATCGAGGTTGCCACGATGGTCCACTGCGAGACGCCCACCGGAACGCTCAACGACCTTTCTACTATTTTATCACTCTGTGCCGAGGAGGGCGTCACCACGATCGTCGATGCCGTCTCATCGCTTGGCGGGACGCCAGTTCCGACCGAAGACATCGACATCTGTATCGGTGCTTCCCAGAAGTGTCTGAGCAGCCCCCCGGGACTCACGATGCTATCGGTGAGCGACAATGCGTGGGATGCGATCGGTGAGACCGAACAGACCTCGTTCTACACGAGTCTCGCGCCGTGGAACGATTTCGGAGAGCAGTTCCCGTACACTCACCTCGTCTCGAATCTCTATGCGCTCGATGAGAGCGTCGCACTGGTGCGCGAGGAGGGGCTCGAACACGTATACGAGCGCCACGACAACGCTGGCGAACTCTGTCGAGAGCTGGGCAGGGAGCTAGGACTGTCTACGTACGCACCAACTGAACGGTGCTCACCGACTGTGACGGCATTCGAGATTGAGGATGGAAACGCCCGCACAGTGCAGCGCAAACTCCAAAACGAGCACGACATTATTCTTGCAACGAGTCTCGGCGATCTTGAAGACAACATTCTCCGCGTCGGTCACATGGGCACGAACGCAGATCAGGACAACGTCGAACGAACGATGTCGGCACTCGATGACGTACTCTCTCAATAGTGAGTGCCCCACGACCGGTGAACTGTGTGGCAACCGCCACATCACGCACGGACAATGATCACACGGTCGTCTTTCGGGCGGTGATCATCTCTACCGTCACGTCTTGCGTGAATGTCTCTTCTTCCCGTTCATTCAGGTGGGTGCGCAGGTCAGCCTCGAATGCGTCTTTATCGTCTCCGAATATGTCTGGAGAGCAGTATGACAATGAAAAGACGTAGCCAACGATGCTGCCGATCTCCCACTCGCGCTCGCTTTCGATGGACGTGACTTCGATGTCGGTGAATTCGAATTCATCGACCATCTCATCCCACGGATCGTCGTACTCTCCGTCAGTCGGACCAGTTCGCTCTGGCAGCGCTTCGAGATACTCATCCGCGAGTGTGTACACAGCTTCGTGCCATGGCTGTCCGCCCCGAACCAACCATTCTTCGTCTGTGATGATTGCAATACCGCCGCCCGGTTCGATCATAGAGCACAGTTGATCGAGTGTTCTCCGCTGATCCATCCAGTGAAACGACCGTCCCATCGTTACCAACTGAAACGTTCCCAACTCGTTGCTCAAATCCGAATCTGACCCGATCACCCATTCGGTATTTTCTGCCTCGTGCTCGCTCGCATCTGCCTTGCGGCGAGCCTCACGAAGCATCCGTTCATTCGGGTCCATCCCGATGACTTCGTTCACATGCTCTGCGAGCGGAATGGCGATTTGCCCAGCTCCACATCCCAGATCGAGAACACGGGCAGACCCATCCAACGCGAACTGCTCTCGAAGAGACGTTATGGCCGCATCGGGATAGCTAGGTCGGTAGTGAGCATACCATTCCTCTGTACTTTCGAATAGCTCCGAATCGTCTGCTGTGGACATCGATCTGATGATTTATTACAGGTTGGCGATCGAAGTTCTATCGAACGTTCAAGACACCCTTCTGAGACAATCGGGTTCTCACTCGACGCCTTCAGACGTTCGTAAAAATGTCGTCTCTTTGCGAGAAGTGACCAGCTCTGATATCCATCACCAATGCTCAGTGTGTTGCGCGGAATTCGCCGTGCTTGATACCAATGTAGAACGTGACGATTCCAAACACGAGCAATCCGCCGCTGACCATTGACTTGGTCGTGGCCGACATTGGGCTACTCAGTGTGCCGCCGAGAATAATGACGAGCAATACGACGAACAGGCCGATCGATGTTGTTTGATCGAAGTCCATATCGACGGTTCGAATGACGACGGAATAAGGCTTCAGGTCACCGATGTGAACAGTGGTTACCAGCTGTCCGGTGCGAATGACGGATTGATCTGTCGGTCTTCTCGGTCGATGTTGTCGATGGTCGAGATGTCTCCATCGTCGAGCGAGAGAGTGACTGACTCCGCGTTATCGCGGAGGTGATCTTCGCCGGTTGCTTTCGGAATCGCGGTGATTCCCTTTTCTCGCAGCCACGCGAGGCTCACCTGTGCCTCGCTGACTCCATGCTCCTCGGCGATTTCCTGTAGTTCTGGAACATCGAACACCGCCCCTCGTGCCAGCGGCGAGTACGCGACGAGCCGGATGTCGTTGCTGGCGCAGTAGTCACGCAGCCTTTTCTGCTGGAGCAGTGGGTGACACTCGACCTGATTGGCAAAGATTGGTGCCTCAGAGACTGACTGTGCCGTCTCGAGAAGCTCTGGTGTGAAGTTACTCATACCGACGTGCTCGATGAGACCAGCATCGGCCAGCTCATCAAACGCACTGAGTGTCTCTTCAGCATCGTACGGATCGGCTGGCCAGTGGGCGTACAACAGATCAACGGAATCGACACCGAGCCTGTCGAGACTCTCGCGGGTAGTCTCGATGACATCGTCGTAGCCGAGTTGCTCGTACCACACTTTCGTCGCAAGAAAGACCTGCTCGCGGTCGACATTGGCCGTTCGAATTCCCTCCCCGACACTCGCTTCGTTGCCGTACACTTGCGCTGTGTCGATGTGACGATACCCCATCGAAAGCGCCGTACGGACGCTCTCTGCACACTGCTCGGGATCGGAGTTCTGCCACGTTCCCAATCCGAGCATCGGCATCCCACGTGCAGTCGGCACACGCTCTGCGAGTTGTTTCTGGTCCATACACAGCGTTCGTTCGAGAGCGCAAAAGGGGTTGTGAACGAATATGTTGTGCCATACCCCATCGTATCAGATCGGACCAACACCAGAGGATGCTGCAGCTACCGAATGGTGAAATGGTAGTAAGAATGTACAGTAGGGCTGTACCGTGTCGTGTCGTACAGTGCTGTATTGTATTGTATTTGGTTCTCTCAGTACTTGGAATCGGCGTCGGCGATCTCGTATACGTCATCGAGGACGTCGTCGCGCATTTCTTTCCAGTGTTCGAATCCGTCACTGCTCGTGGGGTACTCATCGTAAATACGTTTGAGCTCACTTCCTTTCCTGTTGATCCGCCAGAGATCATACAGCATATCCCAGTGACCGATCGTCTTCGCAGCGGTTTTCACTTTTGTGAGCATTCCCATCGAGGTCGACCCGCTTTTCGCGACGGTTTCAGCGATGTGCTGAGCGGGGAGTTTCGTGATGACATCGAGAATTTCATCGAGACCGGTTGCACTACCCCAGATGTTGTAGAGGTCCATCGTGGCGAACGTCTTGCCAAAGTCGGTCATCACTTGATGATTGTACCTCCATAGCGCGTCTTCATCGTCCGTCCGACCGTCCTCGATCGCATCGACGGCGACCTGAGCGGCCCAATGACCGGCTTTCGCTGCGCCCGGAATGCCGCCCCCTGTGATTGGATTGACGTGACCGGCGGCGTCACCGACAGCGAGGAAACCGGGTGCGACCGCCGAATCGTACGGTCGTCGGGTGGGTAATGCCGCCCCGAGTTTGTCTTTGACCCGTGCACCAGCGAACTCAGCCCGATCTCGAAGATCCTCTTTGAGTACCTCGACGAGCTTCATCGGTGGTTTGTTCATCTGGAAGCCGAGACCGACGTTGATCTCGGTCGCCGTCCGTGGGAAATACCACAGATATCCCAGCTCTTCAGTCGGTTTGAACACAAGTGCGTCGTCCCAATCGACGGGGTTGTCGACTTCAAGGACTTCACGGTAGGCCGAACAGAACTGCGAGTAATTGACGTTCGTATCGAACGTTGCATCCGAGAGATCGGCTTTATCTTGTAACAGTGAGAGTGCTCCCGCGGCATCGATGACGATCTCAGCCTCGTAGTTGGTCACCGATCCCTTTTGTGTCGCCTTTACACCCTCAACGGCTCCATTCTGTATAACGTCGTGGACGACCGTATTGTAGTGAATCTCTGTACCGATGCGCTCTGCTTCTTCGAGAAGGACCTCACCGTAGCGCTTGCGATCGACGACAGCCCCAGTCACACCACCGAACGGAATGTCCATCGATTCGCCACTCTGAGGATTCTCAAAGCGTGCGTGCGTAATGTTATTGTTAGTGAATGATTCTTGTCGGAGGTAGTCGAGATCAATCGTATCGGGGAACGTACTCTTTCCTTTGATGGCGTCGCCACAGGCGATGTGCCCCGCTTCGTCGGCACTCTTTCGTTCCAGAAGAGCAACGTCAAGCCCCTCGCTGGCAACCGACGCAGCAGCAAACGCCCCGGATGTCCCGCCACCGACGACGAGTACATCATAGGTTTCCGCAGGCATATGTCCGCGTTACGTGTCTCATCATAAAAATCGGTCGTATACCCTTCTTCCTGCCGGAATGTCGTATCCGATCACGACACATGATCACCACTTTGACGGTAAATCCACCGGACGCCATCCGCTTTCCGCCGAATAATTCTAATCTTTCCAACGCAAATTCACCACAATCTGTTCTATGATACCATTTACCGTAACATTTTATTACATCAAATTTCTAAGTACATTCTATATGGTGTCAAAGTACACAATAGAGGTGTCAATGGATGCTACACGGATCGAACGGCTACAATTAGATCGAGCGATTTCCTCCGGTTCAATTCTTCCGGAACCAACACTGAATCGAAGTACTATTTCGGCACTGAGTAAATTATTTCACCTAGGAGCACTGAGGTGGTACACATGTGTGTGAGGGTCAAGCTAACTGGTGTATTGACGCTGCGAGCGGGCGTCGAAGAATCGAGCGTCTTCGTTCCCGAACAGGCAACCATCACTGACGTGGTTGATGAACTCTCTCGGGAGTGTGGATCACAGGTACGCCCGGCCTTGCTGAAGGGCAATCGGCTCCGCTCGGACACTATCGCTGTTCGTGAATCGTCCGGATCGTCCCAGCGACTGTCGAGCACTAGCTCGGTTGATCCCGGTGACACCGTCCGATTCCAGTTTGAAGATCCCGACCAGCGACTCTACGCGTAATCACATCACACACCACGACAGCCCTCCGCTGTTACGATCCACTCACCCACGTTTGTTTTCTGGATCCAGATAGCTCTGTTCTAGCCCTCGAACGAGTTCGGTCACCGCACGGTTCATTGAAACGTCGACAATCAACCTCGGCAGCGAGATCGACGATTGCCCCATTGAGTTCGTCGATCTCGGTGTTCCGTTCGACATTGTGGTGCATACTGATCTTGTGCGACGGATACGTGCCAATCATCTCCCGAAACGATGCCAATACGTCATCGGTCAGCAGATAGATATTGTGGGCCGCAGCGACGGCTCACGCTTCGTCGATGAGTCGTTTCATGAGCCATTTGAGTCCAGCATCAGTCATCAGTTTGTCAACGGTCAACCGGGTGAGTGCGGCCTCCGGGAGTGTCGCAAGCCCGCGCAACTGCTTATCCCAGATATGTGGTGTTGGATCGTCAACGACCATTGTCTCGAAACTAGCGATGCTATTCGTGCGATTCGAGTGGTGTTACCCCCGGTCGCACAGGGTAGAACTGACGAAAGAACGGCGAAGATGTCGCTTATGACTGCTGGCAAGAAATCCATACGCCATCATGGATATCGAGGCAGCTGTCGTAGCGAAAGCGTCCGGGGATTTTCACATCGAAGAACTCACGCTCGATGAGCCCCGGGCGGACGAAGTGCTCGTTCGAATCGTTGCAACCGGCGTCTGCCCTGCTGATACTGCCGCACGTGATCAGCACTTTCCGATACCGCTTCCTGCGGTGCTCGGACATGAGGGGGCGGGCGTCGTCGAAGCGGTCGGCGACACCGTGACGAACGTCGAACCAGGTGATCACGTCGTACTGAGCTTCGACCACGATCAGACTTGTCGAAACTGCAGGGAGGGAAACGCCGCGTACTGTTCGAACATCGGTGCGTACAATTTCAGTGGTGTTCGGGGAACCGACATGTCTTCTCCGCTGCACAGAGACGGTGAACAAGTCAGTCTCTTCTTCGGCCAGTCATCGTTTGCCACACATTCAATTGCGAGCGAGCGTCAGGTTATCCCGGTTCCAGCGGACGTCCCCTTGGAGATTCTCGGTCCGTTGGGCTGTTCGATTCAGACAGGAAGTGGGACGGTTATCAACACGTTCGATGCCAATGCTGGGTCGTCGATCGCCGTTTTCGGCGTTGGGGCCGTCGGATTGAGCGCCGTGCTGGGGGCAGTCATAGCGGGGTGTACGACCATTATTGCCGTCGATCTGCTCGAAGATCGATTGGACGTGGCTGCGGATTTCGGTGCAACTCACGCTCTTGACTCGCGTGAGGAGGACGATATCACCGAGACGATTCGGGATATCACCAACGGTGGCGTCGATTATTCCGTAGAGACAACCGCTGTTCCACGCGTGGCTCGTCAGGCAGTTGCTTCGACACGAATTCCGGGAATCTGTGGACTTCTCGGAGGCGCATCATCAGAGCCAGATCCGACTCTCGATATGAACGACATCCTCAACGGTCGCATAGTTCGTGGCGTTTCACAGGGTGATTCGGTTCCTGAGATTTTCATCCCACAGCTCATCGATCTCTATCGGCAGGACCGCTTTCCCTTCGATGAACTCATCACGTTCTACGAGTTGGACGAAATCAACCAAGCATTCGCAGACTCAGAAAACGGTCGTGCCATCAAACCTGTGCTGTGCGTTGATGAAGTGTAGACAGAGACGGCTCGTTGATCGGGCGGTCCATCGTCCGATAGCTGCGTTGTGCCGTTTCTCGGGTGAGGGATTGTCGCGGGTGTGACACAGCACCTCTTCCGACCGGAATGTAGTAGTTCACTCTCTGAGAACTGTGGCTATGACAGTGACTGACGTACAAATAGCCCTCTACGAGGGATTCGACGAACTCGACGCCATCGGTCCATACGAGGTACTCGATAACGCGGCCACGTTCGGTGCTGACATCGACGTTCGGCTCGTCACGCTCGATTCGACGTCTGTTGTGACCGCGAGCCACGGGCTGCGGGTCGAACCAGACGGTACGCTCTCGGAACCGGACGTGCTGATCGTCCCCGGTGGAGGGTGGAACGATTCCTCTGAAAAGGGCGCGCGCACTGAAGCTGAGCGCGGCGATCTCCCGGACGCAGTTGCCAATCTGTACAGTGAGGGAGGGATGATTGCCTCCGTTTGCACCGGTGGTATGATCCTCGCACACGCAGGGGTGCTCGATGATCGGCCCGCGACCACACACGCCAGTGCGATCGATGATCTTCGTGAGTTTACAACCGACGTTCGAAACGAACGCGTCGTCGACAGCGGGCGGGTGCTCACAGCAGGCGGTGTGACCTCGGGACTCGATCTCTCGCTCCACCTCGTCGAACAGATCGCCGATAAGACAACAGCAGACCGGGTTGCAGCAGAGATGGAGTACGAGCGCCGGGCGGCTTATCGGCCATGACGGCGTATCGGTGGTATGACCGATGCCGACACGGCCGCACCGAGTGAGGCGTTCCAACCGCTCGGCAACGAAATCCGGACGCGGATTCTCACGGCGCTCCTCGATGACGAACGCGGTCCGCGCAGTCGAACGTTCTCTGAACTCGCCGAAACGAGCGGAGCGGACACCACGGCGGGATTCGCTTATCACCTCCGACAGCTCACCGATCACTACCTTCGCGAGACGAACGACGGCTACACTCTCACTGATGCAGGTGTACGGATCGCACGGGCCATCGTGTCCGGTGCGTACACCGACAGCGTCGACCGCGATCCAGTCTCGATCGACGATCCCTGTCCGTTCTGCGATGAGGATGCGCTCGTCGCCGCCGCGACGGACAACACCGTCACGATCGACTGCCAGCTGTGCGAACGGACGCTCCTCCGATTACCGTTTCCACCGGGAGGCCACCGAACGCACACTGATGAGATGTTTCCTGCTGCGCTCGACCGTCTCTACCGCCACCGTGTCGCGCTCATGACCGACGGGAGCTGTCCTGAGTGCGGTGGCGCATCGACCGCGACTGTCGGATACGCACGCGCAGATTCGAGCTCTGACTCCGGTGACGCTGTTTCTCACTCCGACTCTCGTTCTGACTCCACGGACAAGCCAGCGCAGTTACAGCTCGACTGTCTCGGGTGTGGGTATACGCTTAACTGTCCAGTAACGCTTGCTGTGCTCGATCATCCGGCTGTTATCTCCTTTTACCACGAGCAAGACGTTGACATCCGCGAACGCCCGATCTGGAACGTGGGTCGAGAATGGCGCGAGACGATCCTCTCGGACGATCCGTGGTGTGTTCGCGTCTCGACGGAAATGGTAGATGAGGGATTGGAACTGCTTGTCGGACAGGACGCAACGGTGGTTTCTGTCTCTCGGTTCTGAAATGGCAATCGGTACCGACGCTCATTACTGATTTATTACAATTGATCTTGTATAGCACACCACAATGACCACCGATCCGTTTGGTCGTGCCATACGCGATCACTACCTCGGTAACCGGGATGAACCACTCATCGACCGAGACGGTGACGAGACGCGTGAACACTCCATCGAACAGTGGTATTTCGGAGAACACGACGAAGACGCGTGGCGCGACTCGTGGATGGAAGGGCCGTTACTCGATATGGGTGCTGGTGCAGGGAGAGACGCCCTCTACTATCAAGAACAGTTCGAGACGGTCGCCATCGAAGTGAGCGAACAACTCATCGAGATACTGCGCGATCGGGGCGTCCGCGACGCTCGACTGGCGAATATGTTCGAACTCCGCGGTCAGTTCAACCGTGACCGGTTCCGGTCGGCTCACGCGGTTGGGACGCAGGTTGGGCTGGCCGGATCGATGGCTGGCGTTCGCCAGTTTCTCGCGGATCTCGCATTCGTGACGACGCCCGATGCGGCCGTCGTTTTGGATAACTATGCCCCGGAGAAGGACGCCACGAAGGACGTGTTCGCCTTCCGTGAGGATCCCGCGCCCGGACTCGCGTACCGCGTCTACCACGAGGCGTACAAAGGAGGTGTCGGGAAAACGCTGTTGTTCCGCTTGTTTAGCGTCGATCGGCTTCGAGAAGCGACAATCGGGTCACCGTGGGAAGTCACAGCAGTCACGTACGGGGATGTCCAGTGGAGGGCAATACTGGAAAAAGTATAATGTTCCACTGAACCGTTCTATTACGTCAGGAGGCTACCGAGACATTCACGGGCAGTACGACTGCCGTTTCCAATAACGGGAGTTGATGAAGACAGTTCACGAACGCTTCGTGCTCGTGCTGGTAGCTTCTCGATTTTTATAGTACGCTCTCGATTTCGTCCTGTTCGAGCGTTCGGTAGCCGTCTTCGTCGATGATGGCGACAGCGACGTTTTCGGGGTCTGGGTCTTCCTCATCGGTGAGGACCGAAACAGCGAGCGAGTAGGCTGCATCGATGCCCATCTCCGGATCGTATTCGGCCTCAAGCGTCGTTTCCATCTCGTCACTGCTGCCGCCGATGGCGGTCGCCTGCCACTCGTATGGTGTTCCGGACGGATCTGTCTCGAACAGCTGTGGTTTGCCGTCGACGTAGCCGCCCACGAGGAGCGCCGCTCCGAACGGGCGCGTGTGACCTGCCTGCGTGTACTCTTGGATGTGTTCGCTCACTTCGACCGTGAGCTGCTCGGGTGTGATCGGCTCTTCGTAGCGTAGTTGCTCAACTTGGGCCGTTTGGCGGGCTTCCTCGACGAGCTGGCGCGCGTCGGCGACGTGTCCCGCGCTTGCAACACCGTTGTGATCGTCGATCTTGTGGAGCTTCTCGATACTCCGTGGTTCGAGCAGCGACGAGCGAATTCGTCGTTCGGCCGCGAGCACGACGCCATCGACCGCTCTGACCCCAACGCTCGCTCCGCCGCGCTTGACTGCTTCTCGTGCGTATTCGACTTGATACAGACGCCCATCGGGCGAGAAGAGGCTCGTTCCCCGGTCGTACGCCTGTCGATCGTCTTGTCCTCGCATCAGTGTACCTCCGTAAGACTATCGTATGATTCCATGGTCACGTCCTCGGCAGTAATGCGCGCGACGGTGATACCATTACCGCTTGCGGTGTCGCGCTCCATCGCGCTGTCGACTGCACTCGCCGCAACCGAAACACCCTCCGAAAGCGTGAGATCCTCGTGATAGAGCCGTTCGAGCGCACCGGTCGCCAACGAAGTACCGCTCCCACTTGCCGCGTACGTGTCTTCGAGGACGCCTCCTGCGCCGTCAATTTCGAACACGCGCGGGCCTTCTTCGTCGACTCCCCCGAGCAGTGGCATGGACGCTGTCCCTCGGATGAGATGTCCAGCAGTCCGAGCGAGCGCTTCCATGCTCATCGGTTCGCCACGCCGAACTTCGTACAGATCCGCCTCTGAACGAAGCCGCCGGATGAACGCCTGCCCGCCACCGACGGAGCCAGACATCGTCACTGCTGCCGATGGGTGAACGTGTTCGATTTTCTGAGACTGTTTGTTCGAGACGAAGCGTCCACCCAAGCTCGCCCTGCGGTCGGCGGCGAGCACAACACCTCCTGTCGTGACGAGACCGACCGTCGTCGTTCCCGTCTTATGAACGGTCATATCTTCCGTTTCCATATCTATGCTTCCGCTCCGGTATCGAATAAATTCTCGCTAAAATATCTTTTAGTCACGCCCGTACACAATCGCTTTTACCCGGTAGCGACCACACACAGGCGTGACTGCTCTCAGCGAGAACGATTGGCGATTGGTGCGCGAGGAATCGCTGACAGGGCCGATGTGCATGGCACTTGATGCGGTGGCGGCAGAAACCGCTGTCGCGGGCGGCCCTCGTACTGTTCGCGTCTACCAGTGGGAGCCCGCAACGCTTTCACTTGGTTACCATCAGAACCCTGAAGATATTGATTGGGACTTTTGCGAACGTGAGGGTATCACCGTTACCCGGCGTCCGACCGGCGGTGGAGCCATCTACCACGATACGTATGGTGATATCTCGTATTCGATCATCGCGCCTGCGGATGAACTTCCCTCCGACCTGATGGAAACCTACGAGCTACTCTGTCAACCGCTCCTTGATGCTTGTTCGGTCATGGGCGTTCCCGCCGACTTCGCCAGCGAGACGGCTCCTGCGCTCCACGAACCTGCGTGCTATCTCCGAGATATCCACCCGGCGCACGACGTGATCTGTAATGGGGATAAACTGAGCGGCAACGCCCAGTACCGACGACGAGACAGCATCATCCAGCACGGCTCGCTCACCTACCACGCTACCCCCGAACGGACTCTCAACTGTTTCGTCGATCCGGGCGTCTCCACCGAACGGGTTCACGAGCGCATTACTGGAATCGACGAACACAGCGACGTTTCGCGCACTGATGCAGTCCAAACGCTCGAAAGCACCCTGAAAACGTGGGCCAACGCCACTGAGGACGGATGGACAGACGAGGAACGAGCGCGTGCACGAGAGATTGCCGATGAAAAATTCGAGCGCAGCGCGTGGAATCGAGACGGTGACGATCCGATGACGTAAACGACAGTCGTTCGTTCCAGACGCTGTGAGAGCGTGTCGGAGCATCGAGACAACCTTCACTCTCGTCTTTCATTATTCATTAACTAGTGGTGATATGTCTAGAAAGGTTACAGACGCACTGTACTCCGAAGCCACTATCCTTTCCGGTCCAGTAGCGCGGGTATGTTACGAGTTGGAGCGCACGTCTCCGTTGCTGGCGGCGTCGAAAACGCGATAGGGAATCAACTCGATGTCGGTGGCAACTGCGGACAGATCTTCACCCATTCTCCACAAGTGTGGCAGGAGCCGAACATCGATAACGGACAGGCCGAGGCATTTCGTGAGGGTACCGCTGCGAATCTCGACGGTCCGTGGGTCATTCATTCCTCGTATCTGGTCAATCTTTGTACGCCGAAGGACGATCTCCGTGCGAAATCTATCGAGAGCATGCAATCGGAGGTTGATGCGGCCCACGCGCTCGATATCGGGTACGTGAACGTCCATCTCGGCGCGCATACTGGGGCTGGCGTCGAACAAGGACTCGACAATGCAGCGAGCGCCCTCGATGAGATCGATATTCCATCGGACGTGACCGTCCTCGTCGAGAGCGACGCGGGGAGCGGGACGAAACTCGGTGGCGAGTTCGAGCACCTTGCAACCGTTCTCGAAGACTCAGCCCACGACCTCGGCGTCTGTCTCGATACGGCCCACATGTTCGCTGCGGGCTACGATCTCTCTACGGAGGATGCTGTTCACGAGACGATAGAGGAGTTCGATGCCGTCGTCGGAGTAGACACGCTGCAGTGTATCCATCTCAACGATTCGAAACACGAGTGTGGGACGAACAAGGACGAACACGCTCACATCGGGAAGGGATACATCGGTGATGAGGGTATGGACGCGATCATCAACCACCCGGCTCTCGAAGACGTCCCTCTCGTTCTCGAAACGCCGACGGAGAACGGCAAGAGTTTCGAGTGGAACATCGACCGCGTCAGAGAACTCAGAGAGTAACATCGTGCGGCGTTTTTCCACCTCCTATCTCGACGAGACGAGACGCGGGATGTGGGAGTCACGAGCGGCGCTGTCTCCACTTTCGCTCGCGGATCGGGATCTCGTTCTGGATGTCGGCTGTGGGACGGGTGAGCTATCGTCGGTGCTGTGCGAGGAATCTTCTGGAAGCGTCGTCGGTCTCGACCGTGATCGGTCTCTGCTCCGAGAGGTGTCCGTTCCGACGATCCAAGCCGACGCGGTCGAACTCCCTGTTCGAGACGATGCGGCCGACTTGGTGGTGTGTCAGGCGCTGCTCGTCAATCTTTCCGACGCCGACATCGACCGTGCGCTCGCGGAGTTCGTTCGCTGCTCGTCCGATCTCGTGGCCGTCATCGAACCGGACAACAGCGCTGTCAACGTCGAGTCAACCGTTTCCGAGGAGAGTGACCTCGCAGCTCGTGCACGGGAACACTACATCAGTGGCGTCGGAACAGACGTTACCCTCGGAGCGATTCCCGATCGACTGCGCGAGCACGGACTCACTGATGTGAAAACGCGACGATACGACCACGTGCGGACGATCGAATCGCCCTACGGCGAACGGGCAGTCGAGGCAGCCAAACGGAAAGTGACCGGATCACGGATCGCACAGCAACGAGATACGCTCCTCGCTGGCGGCATGAGCGACAAAGCGTACGAGTCGTTCCGCAGCGAGTGGCGAGAAATGGGTCGAGCAATCGTCGAGGCGATGCACGCGGGCACGTACCACCGGAAGGAAGTGATTCCCTTTTTCGTGACCGTTGGTCGAATCGTATAGCATCGAACGACAGCGTTCTGAATCGAGGCCGTATTTCGACAGAAGAATCAATGTGTTTTGTTGGTGTAAAAAGTATCAAAAGATGGGAAACGGCTAAGCCATTATCGTAATAATAATTATCGAGATAATTTCAGCCTGATTATTATTTATGGCCGAAGGCGGGTCGGAAAGACGGAACTCATCAAGGAGTTCTGTAAAAGAACCTCTCACATGTATCACCTCGTCTCGCAGGAGTCAGCCATGACTCAGTAAGAGAAGTTTATCGAGGAGTTGGCAGCTCACAGCGGGGATCGCGTTCCCCGCATTGAGGATTGGCACGACGCAATCGATTATCTCGGTGAGGTACTATCCGATGGGAAAGAGTTCGTCGCTATCGACGAGTTTCCGTATCTCGTTGAGTCAAGCGATACCATCCTCTCCGCACTCCAACACTTCATCGACACGATGAGCGACGATGTGACTTCAACACTCGTTCTTTGTGGATCGAGCATCAGTGTCATGGAATCGGAGGTACTCGGGCACGAGAGTCCTCTCTACGGACGACGTACAGCACAGATTGATCTACAACCGTTCAGCTTCGCTGATACACTCGATGTTATTGACTATCCATTCGAGGAGAGCGTTCGTTCGTTCGCAGTTACCGGTGGAATGCCGATGTATCTCATGTTGTTCGACTACGATCAGCCCCTCGAAACGAACGTATTGAACAACCATCTCTCGAAGACCTCCATTCTTTATAACGAGCCTGAGTTTCTTCTCAGAACTGAACTTCGTTCACCATCTCGGTACATGAGCATACTCGAAGCAATCGCGAACGGCTACACGACTCCGAATGAGATCTCCGGTCAGACAGCGATCGATTCTGGCCCGCTTTCTGGCTATCTAACACGTCTCCGTCGGCTCCGTCTGATCGAGCGCGAGGTCCCAGTAACAGCACGAGAGAAGAAATCGAAACGTTCTGTCTATCGTATTGCTGATGATTTCCTCCGATTCTGGTTTCGGTTTGTCGAACCGAATCGGTCCGGAATCGAACAGGCACCCCAGTTCGTTCTCGAAGAACGGATCGTTCCAGAGCTCAATCGATTCGTTTCGAAGACGTTCGAGGATATCTGTCAGGAACTGCTCTGGCGTCTTGTGACTACAGACCAATTGAAGTGCTCGTGCGACGCGATCGGGCGGTGGTGGCACGGTGAACACGAGATCGACATCGTTGGACTCGACGACCGAACGCCAGCAGCCGTCTTCGGTGAGTGCAAATGGACGAACACACCCGTCGGAATGAGCCTCGTCGAGAAACTCCGAGAGAAATCTGACGAAGTCCGGTGGAAGCGCAATGACCGCGATGAGGAGTACATCCTCTTCTCGAAATCGGGATTCGACAAAACGCTCGACGAAACGCTCGACGACCGATGGCACCTCTACGATCTTGAGCGGATAGCGCGTGTCTTTGATAGCAGTAAACCGACTGTATAGGAATTACCTGCGCGTCGATTCGAACTATCATTCGTATTCTGATCTCCATTTTCGTTCTTCGTTTTTCTCCTGAAAAGCTTATGAGACCGCGTCTGCACCGACGGATATGGATCCTCGCATCCGAGAACACGCAGAGGTCGTCATCGAGCACTCCACAAAGATCGAGTCGGGAGATAACGTCATCATTTCTGGCTCTCAACTCGCGGATGATCTTGTCGTTGCACTGTATGAGTTGTGTGGCGAGCGCGGCGCGAATCCGATGCGGATGGGTGCCGGTGATCGTGCCATGCGGGCATATCTCAACGCTGCTGATCCCGAATCGTTCGATCTTCCGGATCACGCGATGGCAGCGACGGAAGCGACAGACGTCTTCATCGGTATCATCGGTACGGCGAACGCGAGCGAACGAAGTGACGTCGATCCACAGACGACGAGCGCGTACAAGCAAGCAACAAAACCGATTGCAGACGAGCGGATAGGAAAACGCTGGGTTGCAACCCAATTCCCAACTCCGGGGAACGCCCAGAAGGCCGAGATGAGCACCGAAGCCTACGAGGATTTCGTGTGGGACGCGATCAACAAGGACTGGGACGCCCAACGCGAACATCAAGCGCAGTTGGTCGAGATTCTCGATCCAGCAAGTGAGGTTCACATCAAAAGCGGCGACACGACCGATCTCACGATGTCCATCGACGGAATGAAAACGGTGAACGACTACGCTGAGAAGAACCTCCCGGGTGGCGAAGTGTTCACCGCTCCGATTCCCGATTCCGTCGAAGGAGAGGTTCTATTCGATATGCCACTCAACGTGCAAGGCCGCGAGATTCGAAACGCCCGCCTCGTCTTCGAGGACGGTGACGTGAGCGAACACAGCGCCGAAACGAACGAAGACGTGTTGACATCCCTGCTCGACACCGACGATGGTGCTCGACGGCTCGGGGAGTTGGGCATCGGAATGAACCGCGATATCGATCAGTTCACCCACAACATGCTCTTTGACGAGAAGATGGGCGACACTGTCCACATGGCGATCGGACGGGCAATAGAGGAATGCGTTCCCGATGGACAACCACTCAACGAAAGCGCAGTCCACACGGACATGATCGTCGATATGAGTGAGGAATCGTTCATCGCGGTCGATGGTGAGGTCGTTCAGCGCGACGGAACGTTCGTCTTCGAGGACGAATTCGAGAACTAGAGATACTACACGACATCGCCGCGGACTGTCGCACCGGTTTGACGCTCGCGGTAGTGTTTGATTGCGTTGGCGGCTTCGGTTGTTTCGTCTGCGTCCATCCCGAGCATCTCCAGCGCGTCGGGGAGCGTCGGAAAGACGAGCTCTCCCGAACGAAGCTTCTCGAACGCATCCTCACTTTGGGTGCCGTCAACCCAGAGACAGACGCCGCGTGGATCAAGGATCTGTTCGTAGTCCTGTCGAGCCATCGCTCCTTTCAGGCGCTGTGTAACGTTGTTCTCGAACCCAGTGTTACACACTTCGAGGTGGATCGGCTCATCGTCGATGAGGTGGGCAGCGAGGCACTTCTCAGGGGCCGCATGGCCGTTCGTGTTCGCACAGAGCGCCTCTGGGTGTGCGTCGGCCCATTCAGCGCTGACGGTCTTGCCGACTCCTTCGATTCCGTGTGACTCAATGAATGCTTCTTCCTTCGATGCGTCTCCGTGGAATAACAGATCTTTGGTGAGGTAGACATCGAGGCGGTCGATGGGGTCGATTCCGAGCGCGAGATCGCCGTAGACCCACACCTCCCGCACGGGAACGGGCATCGAGTCCTGTTCGACTGTCTCGATGAGACGCGCGAGGCGGTCGACAGCGTCCGCCCGAGAGAACTGGGACATTATCAGCCCGTACTCTTCGGAGGTGGAAAACACACTCGCTCCACTGGCGATAATGTCCGTATCAGCGCCTACGCTCCTGTCGAGTCCCCTATCGACAGTCGCAAGAGCGTGTGCACGTATCTCTACGTAGAACCATGTCCGACAGTGAAGACAGCGAACGGAGCGCGTACGCAACGCTTGCGGGCGGTTGTTTTTGGTGTATCGAAGCCCCATTGGAAGAACTCGGTGGTGTGCGTTCTGTGACGTCTGGGTACGCGGGTGGAACGACCGAAAATCCCACGTACGAAGAAGTATGTTCTGGTACAACGGGTCACGCGGAAGTTGTTCACGTCGAATACAATCCAGATACAATCGTGTTTGGAGAGCTTCTCGCTGTATTTTTCACCATTCACGACCCCACGACTCTCAATCGACAAGGACCTGACGTTGGGACCCAGTACCGATCTGCTATCTTCTATCACGACGAGGACCAACGAGAGACGACAGAGGCGTTCATCGAGGAGCTCGAATCGTCAGGCGAGTACGACGAAATCGTTACCGAGGTGGCACCACTCGAAACGTTCTACGAAGCCGAAGCGCACCATCAAGATTACTACGAAAAGAATCCGAACAACCCCTACTGTACTGTCAACATCGACCCCAAGCTTGAGAAGATGCGCAAACAGTTCGGAGAAAAGCTCGAATAGAGCGTTCAATCCCGTAGCTGTCGGTATTCGTCTTCGGACAGTTCGATATCCGCGGCGGCAGCGTTCTCTTCCAGATGCTCGATGCTCGACGTTCCCGGAATCGGGAGCATCACTGGCGAGTGCTGGAGCAACCACGCGAGCGCAATCTGGTGGTGTGTCGCCTCGTGTGCCTCGGCAACCGATTCGAGTGCTGGCACTCGCTTTTCGATGGAGCCTGCGCCGATCGGTGACCACGGCATGAATCCGATGTTTGCGTTCTCACAGGCTTCGAGGACACTTTCAGAATCCCGCACGGCAACGTTGTACTCGTTTTGGACTGTTGCGATCTCGACGATCTCTCGCGCTTGATCGAGTTGTGTCACGTCGACGTTGCTCAATCCGATATGATTGATCACGCCGTCGTCTTTGAGCTCGGCAAGCGCCGTAATCGAGTCCGCAAACGGGACGTCTGGGTCTGGACGATGGTACTGATAGAGATCGATCTTATCGACACCAAGACGATCGAGGCTGCACAAGAGCGCGTTACGGAGGTAGTCGGGATCTCCTCGCGGTATCCAGTCGCCGCTTCGATTGCGGAGGAGCCCGCCTTTCGTGGCAATCACCAGTTCATCTGGGTACGGATGCAAACTCTCGCGGAGCAACCGCTCACTCACTCCCGGCCCGTACGAGTCAGCAGTATCGAAAAAGTTGATACCGAGATCGACTGCACGACTGAGCACGTCTGTCGCAGCGTCCGGATCATCTGGACGTCCGATGATGTTTTCACCGGTAAGCCGCATCGCGCCGAACCCGAGTCGGTGGACGGTTACCTCGCCGCCGATGTCGAACGTATCGCTCCGGGGTTCTGTGGCCATCCCCGAAAAACACCCGAATCGCAGTAATCTCTTTTGGCGCTGAATCCCAAAACAGTCGGATAATATATTAATTTCGTGTGTATCAACTGTGGAAGATGGTCACGTGCGCCACTGACTGATACGCGAACGGATCTCGTATCCCGTGACCGAGCCGTCAGTACCGTTTGCGATCCGACGCAATCGATCCCTTCGTCTATCAGATATATTGATGTCGTTCGGTGTGAGCCGCCGTCCACGATGCTGATTGTAGCTGCCGACCCACGCGGGTTCATCGGGGACACTCTCGTCAGTGACATGCTCGTAATCGAGTGCAACGACGTTCCCTGTCCGTGAGACGCCAATTTGTCCTTCTCCGTCGAGACCCAATCCCAGGCCCGCATCAGCGAGTCGGTTTTCGAACGACGCCACGCGCCGTTCGTACTCTTGTTGTTGTTGGGCTGTCTCCTCGTTCTGTGGCGTCGCTATTCTGTTCGGGTAGTCGTATCCGATGGTTTCGACTTCTTCCATTACGAGCCACCGATAATTCGAGGCGTGGTCGATGACTGGTGCGAAGAGGTCCGTAACGCCCCGTTCGGCTGCTTGTTTCCAAATCACCGTCTCAATCCAGTTACTGAGTTCTGTGTGACTGGCTTCGTCTGATACGTCGAACTCGATCTTGAGAACGTAGTTGTGGGATCCTTGAACGATTGGCTCACCGTCCATTCGGTGTGGAAGCCTTCCGGCAACTCGATTGCCAGAGCCAACGCTCCAGCCAAAGTCATGGATCGCTGTGAGCTGCTTCCATCCGCTGTATGGGTCGGTATCGTACTCTTCATACAGTTCTTCCGTGAGTTGGTCACAGAGCGCTCGTCCGCGATCTGTGAGTGTCACGCTTGATTCAGTCGATGGCGCTTTCATCGCTGGTTGGTCGGTCCTCGTACGTGACTTGTATCGTATCTATCGTATCAATCAATCGGTTTTCATAGCAAACATATGTATGAGTAAATGTATGGATCCTCACGAAGAGAGGTAGTTAACGGATATATGACCTAACTGATATCCCTACAGAAAGCTTATACCGCTTCCTTACCTACTTCATAGTAAGATCATTGAGATAGCATTATCATTTGATATACTATTGGATGATCAAATTGGGCGAGATACAATGAGTGTAATCGAGAAGCTCAGCGATGCTTTCTTCCAGGAGGAGCAACAGTCTGAACCATATGCGTGCCAGCACTGTGGCTGTCGGTTTTCACTCCAACACCAGGTCTGTCCCAAGTGTGGTGGCTACGCAATTGAACGCGTCGATTGGTCAGAAATCATCGGCTCTGAGTCTGAATGATTGCTTGAACGGCTCAGTGCTTGTTCTATACACTTTCCCTTTCTCCTCGTCGTGTGTCCCGTGGAAACGATTATGACGTTTGCTCTGGTACATATACCCATGGCAGATAAGATCACAGTAACAGGTTTGCCCCGATGTCTGAACTGTGGGTTCGAAGCACCGCTCGACGGAGGCGAATGGAACTCTGCCGAAGTCCCGCCGCTTGGTGATCTTACGCGGTGTCCTGAGTGTGGGAGTACGAATATCCGGGGTCAGTGGTAGGATGAGCCGATATTTCACTGCCGGCTCTGAGTTCTCTTGACGCTCGTCTTGTGAGTAGACTGTGGCTGTTTCAGTGTGGCTCGTGGCCGACTCTCTGTGAGTTCATGAGTGAGAGGTGGAAATACTCGCGTAGAGCCGTGTATCCGGCACAATCTCTGAACTACGGCACGAGTACCTCCGGCAACCAACCATCGGAAACTATTCGGGAGGTCACAAACGCGCTCTGCTATGCAGTTTGGATCGAGCAGACTGTGTAGCCTACTCGCCCTGGATGCGTGGGGCGAGCACGAACGTCACTGTCCCCTGTCCTTCTGCGATGTCGAATTGGATATTGACGGGGAATTCCTCACCAAGTTCGACGCTCACCTCAGCATCATTTGGAATGGCCTTGTTCATTTCCTTGAGGTAGTCGAGGCTAAACAGCGAGTGAGCATCACCGGCGGTGAGAGTAATGAGCTCGTCGCGGTCGAGTTCGAAATGGACATCGTCAGTGTCGCCCTCTGCATCGACGTAAAAGTACTCCGAACTGGCATCGACGCCGAGAGCGATGTGATCGGATACCATGTCTGCGGCCTTCACAGCACGGTCGATATCTCTCCCTTCGATGACGGCTGTCGCGGGGAGATCGATGTCGGGTAGGTCCGGTTCCTGCCTGATGGAATCTGGATCGATGAGCGCGAGCGTGTATTCGAGACCATCAATCTGGATGTTGAGCTTCCGTGTCTCTTCATCGAGTTCGAGATGAATCAGGTCATCTGCGTTGGCCATTCCGGCAATATCTTCGAGGCGAGCGAGGTTGACACCGATCGTCTCATCGTCGGTCTCGTAGGACTCGAACGCGCCTGCATCGAGTCGAAGGTCAACCATCCCTGCGTTGGCCGGATCAACAGCGCGGATCGTAAAGCCTTCATCATCGAGCCGGATTTTGCACTCGTCTACTAACACGCTGACCGAGTCGAGCGCCGACAAAAGCGTCCCCGAACTCACGATAGCCTTGAACATGGATGGCGGTTCTCTTCGACGGGTTAAAAAACGATTCATTACGTGCGTGGTGGCAATTCTCACGACAAATGACTTCCTTGAAATATTGCTAATCGTGAAATAGATGTTTGCTGTTTTGCATGTGTTATTCTAGGTACTTCGATGTGCGAGACGAATGTCCCGTTCGGGTGACTAGATCGTTTCGAGCACGTCGAGTACACGTTCTTCGGAGTCACGATCGGGCCCGCGTTTTTCAGAACTGTCGGCGCTGTTGATGTGCTCGACTGTTTCTGAGACTGCCTCTGAGAGTGGCGTCGAGCTCCATCCCATCGACTCGAGCTTGTGTGTATCGAGGACGTGCGGATAGTCACGGTACAACGGGAAATCGGACGATTCGAGATCGGCAATAGCGAGTTCGCGCTCACTCACTTCGATGAGGTCTACGCTCGTTCCGACGCTGTCAGCGAGAAGATTGATCCATTCCGAGAGCACCGGCAACGAGTGATCACCAACGTTGTACGCTTCACCGGGATCACCCTGTTCGGCAATCGTCCGAAGGCCCCGTGCCACATCATCCACGTACACAAGGTGTCGGAGTGCTGTGTGTGGAACGAGCAGACGATCGTAGGTGCTCACTCGATCGACCCAGTACTCGAAGCGTCCTGTGTAATCGTATGGACCGTAGACGACGGGTGGACGGATACTCATCGCGCGAACGCCGCGTTCTCCAGCCTCGAAGACAGCCCGATCCCCAGCAGCCTTTCGGGGTCCGTAGGTATCCCACGAATCATCGACTGCCTGCTCGGACGTACACTCACACAGTGGCGTCTCATCCTCGCGCTTGGGAACGACCTCAGTGCCGTAAGCTGCACCGCTTGAGACGTACACGTACGCATCAGCATCGGCAAAAATCTCCGTCGCTGTGCGTACGTCGCGGGGGTAATACGCCACGCAGTCGATGATGAAGTCCGGGTCGATGCGATCGCGCGCGCGTACGAGCGCATCATCATCCGTTCGGTCGCCCTTGTGATGGACGATATCTTCGTCGTCGGTGAACGGGTTCTCGTGTTTTCCTCGATTGAAGATGGCAACCTCATACCCGTGTGCGCGAAATTCTTCGACAGCGTGACGACCGACGAACCGTGTTCCTCCGATAACGAGTACGGTTTCCATGCACAACCGACGAACGGTGTCGGGAAAAATGTGAGTGCTCGGTCGGTGTGTTCATTTTGAGAGGCTATGTGTCCGACCCGTGGATCTGTAGCGTATCTCTTCGATCGTCCAAAATTCCCTCTCTTTCCTCTTCACTTGAGAGTATCAGCAAAAACAGGTTCGGAAACGATAACTTGACCATCGCTCGTTACTGTTACACAAAATCCTCGATACCGAAAGTGTACTTTTCCGCTACAGTGGCGTTGCTGACCCAGAAGTGTTTGTTCGAAGAATACGGCTTCGATAGCCGTGACGTTGACTGCTTCGAATAGTGATGATCCGAGAGTTGTGATTTCGGTGTTTTCTGCGTCTGCAACAGCTGAAACGATCTCCTTTACGAGATCAATGTCGCCATCACACTTAAACGAGCGGCGCACGATCGGACGCCACTCCAAATCATCGTCACTGTTGGGTAATAGGTGATCTCTGTCGGCTTCATCAGTGGAATCTGTCGGCATTATCTGACTTTGAAAATCTCCTCCGGTCGATGGTTTGAATGGTGTCTAGTACACCGACCGTCAATACTGGGGCCGGCCGTCGCTGTGTGCTCGTTCGTTTCCATGTTCCGGCTGTCTACTGTCTTGTCCATTACCATCTACTTGCTTTCTATACTATAACATTTCAGCACCCGATTCATGTGCTATACAACTGACTGTGCCGTTGAAAATGTGTTGTGAGTATCTGAGTTACGAACTGATTATGCATCGTGAATCTCGATGAATGACGCCATCATTCGATACCTAAGACTTCTCATATGGTATGAAATTTGTCCTTTGATCTGTGTTTCACATACCATCTGGATCTAGAAAATTCCTGGTTATGAGGAAATGAGCTCTTGTTCTGCAGCATTTCTCTGATCGTCTAACCCAGCCACCACTCGACAATAGTTGTAAGGACGGCAACAAGACTGTTCTGCGTACCAGTTCCCCAAATCGCTGTTTCCGTCGATCCATCGTTCTCCGCCAGTGTGCTCATGAGTACGGTTTTGTGATCAGTGACGAGTAAGCGGCCGGTCGGTGGGCCGTCCCACGCCCACGGTGGCTCGATCAGTTCGGCCGCTGGAACTGCAGTTTGGAGCCGTTTGTGTCCTGTCTCCGTGCTGTTGGCGAGCCGAACAGCCACTCCACGCTCGCTTGCGGCGCGCAACTCGGTTAAGATCTCCTCACTCAACACTCGGTCAATCGTTAGATAGACGATCTCGTCAGTTGCAGACGACAGATAGTTGCTGACACGATCATCGACTGCAGCGCTCCCAGTAGTGGTCCAGACGCCGCGCTGTTCCTGCTGGCGTTCTGCAGGTTCGAGGTCGGCTAGCTGGCTAGCAAGCTCTGTAACGGTGTCGTCGTACTTGTGTCGGAAGTGACGCAACGTTGTCTCGCGCCCAACGGGTTGGAACTGCTTCGGTGAGTTATTTTGGACATCAACCAGTCCTCTGTCCTGAAGGCGCTCGACCGCATCGTAAATTCGCGTCCGGGGAACACTGGTCGTCTCACTCACTTCGCGGGCGGTTCCACCCCTGAGCCGCAGGAGTGCGACGTAGATAGAGGCTTCATATTGACTCATCCCGAGATCTTGTAGGAGCTCGACAGCCATGGGCTGGACAGGTGGCGACTCGGTCACGAGGATTCCTCCGGTACCACGCCAGCAGTATCTCCACTATCGCCCGCGAACTGACCGTCTACACGACGCTTGCATTTCGGGTGAGCCGGTGGATGACAGCAATATTGCATACGAAAGCGTAAGTGGTCGATCTATTTGATCTCTTTGTGATTATCTGAGTAAATCACATTCTGCAGCACGGCTCAGAGACGAGACAATGTGCACTCTCCTCTGACACTCGGTTGACAGCTGGCGATCGATCGTGATCAGCTCACCGCTGACGTCGTGAATTTTCAGAATTTCTTCTCTGCAACAACTGATCTGGTGACGAAATAATACAATTGGTATTAATCGATGAATTCGAACCGACACTGCTTCTTGTTGAATATAGAGAAAATGATATAATCTGTCGGTGGTCGTCTGACGAAGTTCTACGGACGATGTGGAAATAAGTATATGATTGGGTCGCAGGCGTGGTTCGGGTTACTTTGAGATGATCTGTGTTTTAGGCGACAACGGATACGGTGAGATTTGTTCGTTGATTCGCATCAACGGGGAGATCTATCAGTAGAAAACACAACTACTATCCCATATCCTAGTCCTCGCCCAGCCATGGAGCCGATCACTGTCCTTCTTTTCGTTTGCAGTGGTTGTATTGTGATCTTGGTCGGTCTATACAGCACCATTGCACTCTCTCATTACGTTCGGGGCGACTCACACTCAGAACGCCAACGCACGCCGTGGGCAGCCAACCGGAACGGAACTGACAGCAATACTAACGAGACTAAACAACGACAGCGTCCGGGTCAGCGTTCCATCGACGCGAACGAGACTGAGGATGAGACTAACCTATCAGAATGGCAATGGCAGTCTCAACGCTGATTGACCTAGTATTGACAAACTGTCTTCTCTAATCATGATGATCTATTGTAGGAATAGTCCAAACACAGTAAAAAATAATACAAAAGGCTGCATGAATATTTATGATATGAAATCTGATGATGATATGGACCCTATCAAACAAGCATTAATCGAGGTGGATCAGCGACAACGTGGCCATTTGTCTCAGACAAAGTACGAGAATCTCCGCGATGATCACCATCCCTCTGTTTCTGATATTCTATACAAGTGTGGGTGGAACGACATCAAAGAGGAAGCAGGACTTCATATCGATCCGCGCTCGACACGTGACAAAGTCACGAAACGTAACGCGATTACAGCCGTCAAAACTGTCTCTCAGCGTATGGATTGTGAAATGACGCTTGCGAAATACGACGAACACCGCGATGACAATCACCCGTGCGGTGGGAGGATCGCCAAAAAATTCGGGTGGAGTAGGACAAAAGAAGAAGCAGATCTCGAGCGTCGTGAGTATCAATCTGAGATTTCACGGGAAACAGCGATCAGGGCAATTCAGACAGTGAGTCAACGCGTTGAGGGAAATCTTACGATCGCATCGTACAACGAACATCGAGACGAACACCATCCCAGCGGGCACGGAATATCGAGTAAACTCGGGTGGAATTCGATGAAGGAGGCTGCTGGGTTGACCCCTCGCTAGCAAAGCGTTTCGGGAATCTTTTTTGTCTGATCGGATTGTTGGTGGGAAGCAGGCCGTGTTGCTGAGGCTAAACTTACATTTGAACACTAACATCGCTATACTTTGGTCTCAACTCTTCTATGCGACCGATCTTACGGAGTCTATTGGAAGGAAACCAGTAGACTGACGAATGACGTAGCGGCAAAAAGCCAAATATTGATAAATAAATACCAGAAATAGCTGGAATTTAATATGTAGGTTGAACTAACTCCGCAAGAAAACGAAACATTCATTATGGCAGCGTTAGGGAATTGCGGTGGAGGACGCAGGGCGGCGCACGCTCCCCTTGTTCCTCTCGCGCCCGGCCGATGACTCGGAGCGACACACGCTCAACCCCATGACTCACACGCTCCTCGTCGCGGGCACGGCGAGCCACGTCGGCAAATCAACCGTCGTTGCTGGGCTTTGTCGCCTGCTTGCCACCCGTGACTCCCCTGTCGCTCCGTATAAGGCGCAGAATATGTCGAATAACGCTCGTGCAGTTGCAACGCCGGATGGAGAGGCTGGCGAGGTCGGTATTTCGCAGTACACGCAAGCCCGCGCGGCCCGTATTCGTCCAACTACAGACGTGAATCCCGTTCTTTTGAAACCGCGCGGGAACGGCGAATCGCAGCTCATCATTCACGGGTGTGCTGTCGGCCACTACGGTGCAGGCGAGTATTACGCCGAGCACTGGAACCGTGCTCATCTTGCTGCCCGCGAGTCGTGGAAACGCCTCGCTGACGAGTACGACCACATTATTGCCGAAGGCGCGGGCTCAATCGCGGAGATCAACCTCCACCACCGCGATCTTGCGAACGTCGAAACGGCCCGCTTTACTGACGCTGATATTCTCCTCGTTGGGGATATCGAACGCGGTGGTGTTTTTGCAAGCCTCGTTGGGACGCTGTCGCTCATGCCGTCGGATCTCCGCAAACGGGTCATCGGTTGTCTCATCACGAAGTTCCGCGGCGATCGTTCATTACTTACCCCCGGTATCGAGGCGTTCGAAGAGCGGACTGACGTTCCCATTCTCGGCGTGCTTCCGTACAACGATCCAGGTCTTCCCGAGGAAGACAGCGTCTCGCTTCCTCCACGTGGAGAACGAGCTACGTTCGGTGCGAACGATGGGGTTTCAGACGAACGAGCGGTCACAATCGCCGTCCCGCGTCTCCCGCGCATTTCGAACTTTACTGACCTCGAACCGCTGGCGCGCGAACCGGGCGTTCGCATCGCGTACCTCCCGCTTACCAACCAGATTCAAAATGCCGACGCGGTTGTCATTCCCGGTACGAAAAATACGGTCGATGACTGTCTTGCGCTCTGCTCGGCAGATTTCGATGACCGTCTTCGGGCGTTCGATGGTCCGATCGTCGGTCTCTGTGGCGGCTATCAGTTGCTCGGAAGGCGGATCACGAACGCCGCGGTTGAGGGGACGCGTTCTGTCGAGGAAATCGAGGGGATCGGTCTCCTTCCCGTCGAGACACGATTTACCGAGGAGAAGCACGTCGAACCGGTTTCCCGACCAATTCACGGCTGTGGTCCCCTCACGGGAGCGTCCGGAGTCGTTGACGGCTACGAGATTCATATGGGCGAAACCGTGGCGCTCACGGCGGTCGATCGACCGTTTGATGGAATGGGTGCGGCGACTGACCGCGTGCTTGGAACGTACGTCCATGGTCTATTCGAGAATGAGACTGTACGTGATGCATTTCTCGACAGCGTCTTCGAACACGCGGGTATCGAACGCTCCCCGACACTGACTAAGAGACAAACGATAGAGGCAGAGCGTGAGTCCGAGACTGAGACGGAAATAGAATCACCACACGACCGCGCAGCTGCTCTCGTTCGCAAGCACGTCGATCTCTCTGCGCTTGGACTCGCTGAGTGAGAGACAGTAGTGATGTGATATATTGAGAAAACACTGGACGGGAGGATCAGACGACTCGAATGGGCCTGTCGCTATAAATACGCCCCATCCCACTCGTCGGGTCTGTGAACGTTTCCACACGTCGTGCATTTGATTCGGTCTAATTCATCGACCGTTTCGACTGCCGACCCGCAGCTCGAACAGTAGTATCCGTACTGCTCTTCGTAGTCGGCGTCTGTGTACAGTCGGTGGAGCGGAGCTTCGTCACCAGGTATCTCCTCGCTGCCGACGAACCGTTCTTGACCCTCTACTTCGATCGTCGATGGAACGTCTTGAGATTCGGTGTTGTCATCAGCCGTGTTCTCAGACGATCCGTAGATGTGTTCATCCCACGTCTCGCCACCGAACTCGGTGTCGCGTTGGTCGATTCGTTCGTATCCGAATTGTTCGATGAATGCCGAACCCTCCGAGTTGCTGGCGAGGATTCGGGCGCGGATATCGGTCGTGCCTCGATCGGAGAGTCTCTCTCTCGTCCATTTGAACAGCTCCGTTCCCGCGCTCTGGCCTCGTTCTTCCGGATGAACGTGGAGCCAGAGCAATTGCCCCTCGCTGTCTGTGATCTTTGCCTCCGAAAACCCAACAACAGTATCGTCGATTTCAGCGACACCGATAACGCTATCAGCGAGCCGATCCGCCATCGTCCGCGCGTCGAACCACTCCTCCACAATAACATCAATACCGGTGGGGCTGATTGCATACGACGCCTGTATCGATTGTCGTGCGATGTCGTGGATCGCCGTGACATCCGCCTCGGTTGCTTTGCGGACGTTCATACGTGTAGTTTTGTCCGTCGAGCGGATGAAACTGGTGATGACGGAGACACTTCACTCACCATACGATGTGATCCGTCCCCACGTCGATTTTTTGCCCCACAGTCCCGAACGCATGCACTCACATTCGACGATCTGGGAGTTGTCGATGAACAAATTCACGTTTGGTCCGAAGTTCTTGATGTACCACTCGAACATCTCTGGACCGGGGGCCTCGAAGACGCAGTTTTCGATGCCCAACTCTGTGGCGATCTGATAGGCAACGTCGGTTCGCCAGTCGGTCACGCTCTCGGTGATGCCCTCTGCCTCGACCATGAGTTTGTACGCGCCCGCATCGAGGTGCCGACGGCCTTCGTCGATTGCCAGCGCCGGGTCCTGCTGAGTCTCCTCTAACAGCTCCTCCTCACTCGATGCTCCACCAGCACCGAACTGAACGTTAATTTCGGGTTTGGCTTTCAAACCGTGATCGACGACGAGTTCGGTGAGTGAAACGATGTCATCCACGTCAATCGCGAGAAATCCCGACGAGATTTCGACGATGTCGAAGCCTAACTCACCTGCCTCGACAACGTAGTCCTCAACGTGCTCATTGTCCGCGACGAGAACGTGCTCGATGAATCCACCAGTCGAAACAGCGACGTCGAACTCGTGACACGTGTCGATCAGCTCACGAACCGCGTCCTCGGGCATCAGCGCGAACGACCCACCGGAGAACTTGTAGATATCCACGTAGTGACCCATCGTCTCCAAGAGATCGCGCAGCTCTCGCGGTCCCATCGGATCGTAGTACGGGCCCCGTATCTCGGTGATGCCCTTCTCCCGTGGCTTGTCCGGACGATCGTTCACCCGAAGAAAGTCAAAGGCACGGTTGTCTACTGGCATGATTCTAGCCTAAGAGCGTCAGTCACTTATCGATTGACGGGGATTGTGCAAGCACCGACACAGTTCGAGATATCGACCTCCTCTAACGATTAGTGATGTGGTAAGAATTGATTGAGCGGTACATATTCATCACTTCGATACATATACGATTGAAGATGGTCCTACAATCATTTCCCTCCAGCATCGTTTCGATATCTGTCTTCTTTGGAGTTTCATGGGCATTAATTACATATTTGTCATCGAGAATAGTGGATGAAATAGTAACAAATAATTGGATCAATATCATTGTCACTGCGGGGATGTCAGGTACCGCAGTGTATCTTTTGCGACTCGCAGGTATGTCTGGTATCTCGCCGTTGCTCTGGTGCGTCGTTACTATAATCGTACTTGGCGTCCTCAAGTGGCTGTTCTCACAGAGCACACCCCGGTTCACTGTCGTGTGATCGACGACGGTCCCTCCAAAAAAATTATTTAACGTTCGAAACTGCAAGCGTTACTCCAACAGTTCGACGAGATCAACCACGTCGCACGTGTCCAGTGATTTCACCGTTTCGATGATTTCGTTCTGACGCTCCCGAGCGTAGCGATCGTCAGTCATCGTCGTGAATTTCTCCTCGATCTGTGCCCACGACATTGGGTTGTTCGGGTGGCCACTGAAGTCGTCTTTTTCGATCTGGTACGTGCTATCGTCGAGTTCGATCTCGATATTCGCCGGCATCTCGCCGTTTTCGAAGCGTTCGGTGAGCACTTCGTCTTCTTCGACCGTCACCTTCCGGAGAAGTGTCTGCACGTCATCGCGCTGGATCCGCTCAGGATCGTAGGCGTCGTTCGTCATCTGGCGGTCGATGAGCGCAGCGGCGAGCATGTACGGCAGCGAGTGGTCGGCTTGGGCTTTCGTTTCGACCTCATAGCGCGATCCCTCGCCACCGCCGATGATGAGCTTTGCACCCTCGAACGTGTCGAGGTGGATGGATTCAACCCTCGAAGCGTCGATATCGTGCTCTTCGGCGAGTTCAATAATCCCCTCGACTGCGGATTGGGCGTACGTCTCCGCGACGTATCGCTTCGTCATGGTGTCAAACACCCGTTCGCATCCAGTGTCGAGGTCGATCTCGAACTCGCCGCTGACGATCTGTTTCCACCCTTTTTGCCCCTCGAACAAGTTCGTTGGGCCTTCCATACCGTGATCCGCCAGCGCGACCGAGTAGACGGCGTTACGGGCTGCGTTCGCGCTTGCGATGCCCTTCCACTCGTTGATGCCACCAGTCCGCGTTACCCGGAGCGCGTTGTGTGCTGTCCCAGCGATACCGATCGCATTCCGAAGTTCCTCGCGGTCGAGTTCACTGACCAGACCGGCTCCTGTTGCGGCCGAGAGGACGGTGTGAGTGACGTGATCCCAGCCCCGGTCACGGACAGGTGCGTTCCACGCCAACTCACCCTGCACCTCGTACGCGACCCCGATCCCTGCGAGCAGGTCGGCACCAGTGAGTCCTTGTTGCTCTGCGCACGCGATCACACTCGCAATGTTGTCGCTCGGGTGTGGCGTCTCTCCCGGCGCGAGAAACGAGTCCATATAATCGAGATACCGTGTGAGAGTGGTGTTATACAGTGCGGCGGTCGGTGGTGCCGCCGTATCGTCGCTTCCCCACAATCGACACGGACCCGCTGTGTCCATCTCGACGCTCGTTTCGTGGACGATTTCCACTGCGTCGGCTCCGAGCGCGCCGACAGCAATACCGATTGAATCGAGTACACGCTTTTTGAGCTCTTCTTGAACGTCGTCTGATAGCTCGTCGTATGCGACCGACAACGCGAAGTCGGCGAGTTCGGCTGTCGTCGTCATAGATGGTGCATCTCCGGGAACTCCGATAAGCCTGTGGCCGGCACAGCAAACCTCCGTGTGATGGCTCCCACTCGGACGAGGAGCGGGCAGAGTGTCCCATGACGAGCGCTTATATACGATGGCGAATCGATTCACGACAATGGTTGAGGCGTTCGCAGTTGCGAGCGGAAAGGGTGGGACTGGAAAGACGACGAGCACGCTCGCACTCGGAATGGCGCTCACCGAGGAGTACGACGTGACCGTTGTCGACGCAGACACTGGGATGGCGAACCTTCTCTTTCATACGGGACTCGCGGACGCGGATACGACACTGCACGATGTGCTCCGGAACGACGCTCCGGTTTCTGAGGCAACCTACGACCGGTTTGGGATGCGTGTCGTTCCCTGTGGGACGAGTCTCGCGGGATTTCGGGACGCTGATCCGACACGGTTGCGCAACGCTGTCGCCACTCTTGCGAGTGAAACTGACGTCCTCTTGCTCGATTCCGCCGCCGCACTCGGGAGCAAAAGCGCTGTTTTGCCAATCGTGCTTGCAGACCGGGTCGTCATCATTCTCCAGCCGACGATCCCGTCGCTCTCGGATGCGCTGAAAGTACAGGAGTACGCCACATCGTACGGAACGGGCGTTGCGGGCATCTTATTCAACCGGGTGCAAGACGACGATGCTATCGACACCATAGAATCGAAGGCCAAACGGTACTTCGATGGACCGACGATCGGCACTGTTCCCGAGAGCGATTCGGCACGGGCTGCCCGACGAGCGAGCGAACCACTACTAGCTCACGCGCCCGACTCGGTTCCAGCAAGCGCGTATCGTGACGCTGCACAGACGCTCGACGTACAGGCTGGTGACTCCGATGCCGTCGCTGACCGCTTCCGGAGTGCAGTCATTCCGGAAACACCATGACTGATCTCGTTATTCCGCAAGGTCAGCTTCTCCGCTCGCGTATCGTTCCCGACATTCGGACCGTTCTCACCGAGGCGCTCGATCGCAGTCTGACCGGGTACGCGGTCCTCGAACCGCAGGACGCATCCCGATTCAACAGCAATGAGAAAGGAATTCTTACGTTCGAAGTGGGCATCCCGGTTCTTGCCTATCATACTGGCACCGATACGGGTGGAACGAACGCACTTTCAGAGTTCGTCACTGGTGGATCATTCCGATTTGATCTCTATGGGCTCTCGTCAGATCAGTTAGAAACCATCCACGATACACCGGAACTGCGTGTGCCACCGGAAATGCCCGCAAACCATCTCGCTGGTGATCCGGTGCTCGCAGCCCGAACACGACGCGTGGCTGCCCAGCCGAAACAGCGTTCATCACGGTCCGAGGAGCTGAACGCTGTGGAGTCGTTCCTCGAAGACACCGAGCGAATCGAGGCACTCCGCGAACAAGCGCGCGCCGAGGCAAAACGCCATGCGCACGACTGGGGGCTACATGATCAACTCGAATGACGAAGCCGTCGACTCTCGACCAATGCTCCCGATCGAAATGAAAAACTACGGTTCTAATCGGATTCTGAACTGCGAGCGTGAACCAATGAGGAGCGTCTCCTTGATCAGAACTTCGTGACCACGCCGAAGGCGTTCTGAGAGTGCTTGGTGAGAAATGCCAATCTCGTTGGCAAGATCTCCGAGGTCTGCTTTTCGTGGGACGTCGAAGTAGCCCTCTTCGCATGCGACCGTCAACGCATCGAACTGTTCGTCAGTGAGACCGTATCGTCCTGCTGTCTCACTCGATAGTTCGCGGACACGCTCGACTTCGAAGGAGAGTTCGTACTGATCACAGAACTCACTCGTCTCAGAGAGCTCATCACGGTACGGATACATGATCCGAAGCGTCCAGTACTCATTATCACCAGAGACGTCCAGCACGGTTGCACTCGTGTTCGTGAGAATCTGGAGCACAAGTCGAACCTGATCAATCCACTCCATCCGATAGAGAAATTCGTGATCGAATGCAGCGAGGCATTCGAATCGATCGACGCTCTGATCTCGTTCGAGTCCGCTTTCTAGCGTTTCACGCTCGGTCCCGCGTGCCCAAATGAGTGGCATGACGGTCTGTCCGCCGTTCTCGACGATTCGCTCGCATTCGAAGACAGCTCCGGGCGCTGCACTCAGCGTCTCGCTGAGTGCGAATTCCGCTACAGGGATGGTTGCCCGTACGATAGTCGCCATTGATGACAGTTAAACGGAAGGTGTACTAAACCTTTCTCAATGAATTTTGAGGATTCATCTAATAAATAGTATCAAGATATTAATTTCCCTGCTAGCATCAGGTGCTCTTTTACTCGTACTGTTATTTTTGCTATATCGGAGGTATAGGCGATCTGTCGGCCGATTCGTCGATAAAATCAGTGTTGGTAATGGAAAATAGAGCTATTTAGTACAATGTGAGTAAATCTTTTGTAGATGGGAATGAGAGTATACAACATGGACCCACAGTCAGTACTGTACGACCAGCACCTCTACGTCGATGGGACGTGGCAGGCCACGGAGGAGCACATCGATGTTCCAGACCGCGCAGACGGCGGGACGTTTGCACGGATCGCCGCTGCGGACGGTGATAACGCTCGGACGGCCTTGAGTGCAGCCGACCGGGCAAAGCGGCCGATGCGCGAGACGACAGTTCCCGAGCGTGCCACGTGGTGTGAGGAGATTGCCGATGGGTTACGAGAACGCCACGACGAACTCGCTCGCGTTATCGTCCGCGAAGCCGGAAAACCGATCGCAAGCGCTCGGGGTGAGGTCGAGAGTGCCGCCGAGCGTTTCGACCGGGCAGCCGAAGAAATACGGCATCTGAAAGGGGAGTTCCGCGAGGGAACGACCGACGGCCACGAAGGATGGCGGGCAATCGTCCGTCACGAGCCAGTCGGGACGGTGCTGTGTATCACGCCGTACAACTATCCACTCGGTACGACTGCTTTGCAGGTGGCACCGGCGCTTGCGGCCGGAAACAGCGTCGTGCTCACTCCATCGAGCAAAACACCAATCAGTGCTGCAATTCTCGCAGAGGTCATCTGCGACGTGGACCTTCCAACCGGTGCGTTCAATTTCCTCCCCGGACACGGGAGTGAGATCGGCGATATCTTGGCTGGCGATAAACGCATCAACACGGTTGCAATGACCGGTTCCTCCCCGGCAGGCGAACACGTTGCCAGCGTGAGTGGTATGGTCACGCTCCATATGGAACTCGGTGGAAACGCTCCTGCCATCGTTTTCCCGGATGCCGATCTCAATAGCGCTGCAACAGCGTGCGCGAAAGGGTCGTTGAAGTACGCTGGTCAGCGCTGCTCGGCGGTCAGTCGTGTCCTCGCTCACGAGACCGTTCACGATGAGTTGGTCGAACGAATCGACACCAAAATGGACACGTGGGTCGACGGGGATCTCTTCGACGAAGAGACGGATTTCGGACCGCTCATCACTGAAGCACAAGCGAAGTGGGTCGACGAACTCGTCACTGACGCGATCGACCGTGGTGCACAACTCGTCCGTGGCGGCGAGCGAGACGGCCGATACTACGAACCGACGCTCCTCGCGGATGTTCCCCACGACGCTCGTATTATCCACGAAGAGCAGTTTGGGCCGGTTGCCGCAGTCACAACTATTACAGATGAAGAGGATGCGCTCGCGCTCGCCAACGAGAGCGATCTCGGATTGGATGCATGCGTCTTCACCAGTGATTACGATCGCGCGCTGTCGGTCGCCGATCGGATAGAGGCGGGTGCAGTCCGTATCAACGGTGCGCCGAGCCACGGACTCGGTGACATCCCCTTTGGCGGCATTAAGGAGTCGGGGATCGGTCGAGAGGGCATTGATGCATCGATTCATTCAATGCTCCGCGAAAAGAGTGTTATTCTGTGAAACGGATGCGCGCCACTACGCTCGTCTGCACGCTTGGACCCGCCTCGAACACGCAGGCGGATATTCGGAACCTCGCTGACGCTGGAATGGCGATTGCGCGCGTTAACACGAGCCACGGCACGCCCGAGGAGCAGGCAGCACTCATACGACGAGTTCGGGCCGTCGAGGAGACACTCGACCGACCGCTCGCTGTGTTGGTGGATCTGCAGGGCCCGGAGGTACGAACCGCTCCGCTTGATGAACCAATCACGCTCACAGAAGATTCGACGGTTCGATTCAGTGCGGGCGAGACAGCCACACCCGACGCGGTCGGGATTTCGACAGCGATCACCGACGCTGCCCCTGGTGATGAGATTTTCCTCGACGATGGACGCATCGAAGCCGTCGTCGAACACGTTGAATCCGCTGCGGACGGAGACCAAACCAAAGACAAGACAGTCGCAGCGAAAGTTACGAGCGGCGGCGTTCTTGGCGGTCGCAAGAGCGTGGTCGCGCCGGAACTCAGATTCGACGTGAACGTAGTCACCGAGACCGACCACACTGCGATCGACATCGCGGTCGAGCACGATGCGGATTTCATCGCTGCGAGCTTCGTCCGCAATGCAGACGATGTGATGGCCGTTGCAGAAGAAATCGAGACACGGGGAGCAGACATCCCGATCATCGCAAAGATAGAGCGCACAGAGGCCGTCGAGAGCATCGATGCGATTATCGACGTCTCAGCGGGTGTGATGGTCGCTCGCGGCGATCTCGGTGTCGAATGTCCAATCGAGGAAGTGCCGATGATCCAAAAACGCATTGCTCGCCGGTGTCAGGCCGAGGGCGTCCCCGTGATCATCGCCACAGAGATGCTCGATTCAATGGTGACGGCATCTCGACCGACGCGAGCAGAGGCGTCCGACGTAGCGAACGCCGTCCTCGATGGGGCCGACGCGGTCATGCTCTCGGGTGAGACGGCCGTCGGCGATCATCCTGTGAGAGTCGTCGAGACGATGGGTCAGATCGTGTGCACGACTGAGGAAAGTGAGGAGGCTGCCGACCGCCGCGAACAACGAATTCCGGCGGCTAACGGGGCAAGCACGGATGCGCTTGCACGCTCAGCGCGGTATCTTGCGCGAGACGCCAGCGCGAGTGCCATCGTCGTTGCGAGTGAGTCCGGATACACGGCCCGGAAAGTGGCGAAATATCGTCCTGAGGTCCCCATCGTGGCGGCTGCCCCAGATGAACGCGTCCGTCGTCAACTCGTTCTCTCGCACGGTATTCTCCCACGTGCAACGACCTACACGGCAAACGGTGCACAAGCCGTCATCGAAGGTGCGGTTGACGCCGCACTCGATACCTCTGTCGTAGAGAGTGGTGATACGGTCGTCGTGCTCTCCGGTATGATGACTGGTCTGCCCGGAACGGATACGACGAACCTCCTCAAACTCCACGTCGCGAGCGAAGTGCTCGCCACCGGTCAGTGCGTCGTCGATGGCACCGTCGTCGGACCGGTGGTCCACACGATGGATGGCGATCTGAGCGATATTCAGGACGGTGCGATCATTGCGACATCCGGAGACTTCGACACTGAATTCACTGGCAACCTCTCGAACATCGGTGGTATCATCGCCGAACAACGGGGAATGACTGGCTATCCCGCGATTGTCGCCCGCGAACTGGGTGTTCCAATGGTGAGTGGTGCATCGATCGATGATCTCCCGGTCGGGACGACGGTCACACTCGACGGTGAACGAGGCGTCGTCTACAGCGGCGATGTCAAACAGTCCAACGACCGGGAGTAGTGCTCGCTTGGACTGTCCTCTTTTGACTACGTCGAATTAATCTGACAGCAGCCTCTCATCGTTAGCAGAGTGAGCGGACGACACGTCTCGCACACAGAGCTCATATTTACAGACAATCACGAGGCACCAGCGTTATGATGTCTGTTTGATTAGTATACGGTATGGAATCCCTCCATCCGGACGTTCGCATCGTCTGGGGCGTTGGTGCGATCCTCAGCGCGCTTTTTGTTGGCAGCGTCGTCGCTGTCGTTGACTGGTATCTCTTAGACGTGGGAATCTGGCTCGCCGTTGTGGTGGGCGTCTCTGTCGCCGCTTTTTCTGTCCTGTTCGTCTTTCTGCGCTATCGAGTGTGGCGATTCGAGATACAAGCAGACTCACTCTATCTCAAACGCGGTGTTGTCACCCGCATCGAGACTGCTGTTCCGTACGTCCGCGTTCAGCACGTCGATACGCAGCGTGGACCGGTGGAGCGATTCGTCGGGTTAGCAAGCGTCGTCGTGTACACCGCTGGCTCGCGTGGTGCGGACGTGACCATCCCGGGGCTTCGCACAGAACGTGCAGACGAGATTCAAGACCAACTCCGGAAGCTCGCAATCGAGAGCGAGGAAGACGCGGTATGAAACTGCATCCATTGAGCGCGGTCTGGAACGCATTCCGACGTGGTATTGGAGGGGCGCTGTTCCCTTTTTTCCTCTTGATGATCGGACAGTCGTTTGATTTCGTCTCATTCTCGCTGCTCTTTGTCCTCCTTCCCGTTGGATTCATCCTCGGTGCCGGATACGGAATCGCGTACTACCTCCAGTTCGAATACGAACTCACGGAGGATACGTTCGATGTCACGTCTGGAGTACTCAACCGCCAGCACCGAGAGATTCCATTTCGAAGGATTCAGAACATTGATGTCACGCAGTCATTCATCCAGCGCCTCCTCGGATTCGCTGTTGTTCGACTGGAAACAGCGGGTGGTGGCGAGACCGAAGCGGAGCTAAATTTCATCGACCGGGCAGAAGCGGCCCGTCTGCAGTCGACTATTCGAGACCGAAAGCGTGCGGTAACTAAGCCCACCGACAGCGCCGACCGCCCGCTGGAGGAATCAAGCTTGGAGTCGGACGACGCTGGCAGTGTCTCTACGATTCTGTTCGAACTTCGCCTTACTGAGCTGGCTTTCCTCGCAATCGCATTCCTTCGGCCGGGAGCGCTGTTGATCGTGCCGCTCGGGCTTCCGTTCGGGGAAGATCTCGCCATTTCTCTTTTGCTGACGCTTTCGCGGCCGTTTGGTGGACCGGCGGAACTTTCTCCAACAACACTCACGCCCGATGCGATCGTCGTTCTCTTCCTTGTTGGCCTGCCGCTTGCAATCCTCGGTGCGTGGATCGCAAGCGCGCTGTTCACGTTCATCGAATACTTTGGCTTCGAACTGCGTCGCATCGACAACGATCTCGTCTACGAGCGCGGATTGCTGCGCCGCTATAGCGGAACAATACCCGTAGAAAAGATTCAGACGCTCACGATCTCCGAGCCAGTCCTCGCTCGTCCACTTGGTTACGCTGGGCTCACAGTAGAGACGGCAGGATACGCGCCCGGTCAATCCCAATCCGGGGAAACTGAGTCTGCGATCCCGCTCACTCACCGAGAACACATGCTCAAACTCGCACGCGCTATCGAACCGTTCGAAGAGCTGACGTTCACCCGATCGCCGAAACTGGCACGGCGCCGTTACACAGTCCGCTATCTTCTTCTGATTGCTGCACTCGTCGGCCTCGGATATCTTGGCTTTCGCTTTGTTGGATTCTCGTACTGGTATGCACCGGCGGTGCTCCTCCCGCTTGCCCCCATCGCAGCTCATTACAAGTGGAAACACCGCGGTTACTGTGTTGGCGAGAACCACATCGTGCTCCGAGACGGGTTCTGGCGGCGAACGACGAGGGTCGTTCCCTACTACCGACTCCAAACAGTGTTGACCCGAAGCAACATCTTCCAGCGACGACTCGGTCTCGCAACCGTGACGGCAGACACCGCTAGCTCGGCCACACTGCTCGGTGGAGGAGCAACGGCCTACGACATCGACAGCAGCGATGCACAACGGCTTCACACGCTCCTCCGTGAACGACTCCAACAGAGACTGCTGGCACGCAGCTGATCGCTGTGCTCTAATACAGGAGTGTTCCCCGCTCGCTATTACGACGGTACACAGCACAGATCTACGATTGAGCTCGGGCTGGTGCCGATCGATGTGTCTCTTCGAGAGCTTCGATGTGGATTCACAGAGCTCTCCGGTTCAGTGATTCCGGTGAACCCTGTGGTGATGGAAGAACCTATTCCGTGGCGGCTCTTCGGGGGACGTGTGACTCCGGAAGACGTCAAACGTCTCATCGAGGAGGAAATCGAAGACGCCGAGGCGACGGTCACCCATCCGCGCGGTGAGCACGACGACGATCACCTTGCTGCGGTCGTGGTCTCGCCAGCTTTCGAGGGCGAGTCGCTCGTACAACAACACCAACTCGTGTACGACGCCCTCGGAGAGCACATGACGCGAGACATCCACGCGCTCGAACTGAAGACCTACACGCCCGATGAGTACGAAGATAAGAACTAGTCTATCGAATCGCTACGAATCGCCGCGACAATAGCAACAGCAATCAGAGAACGAGCTACAACTGTGGCTCGGTCACTTCGGATGCTTCCAACCGACGGTTTCGCACTGCCCGACCAGTCTCCTGGTCGAACAGGTGGATACTGGATTCGGGAATGCGCGCAACGATCGATTGATCGTTGTCGATCGTTCGCAATCCGTGAACACTCGCCACGAATGGTTCTCTCTCTGTGAAATCAGCGAAGGTAAGATAGATGCTGTTTTCGTCGCCTCTTGGTTCGACGACATCGACGACTGCCTCGAAATCGTGTGCGGTTTCGGGCGCATCGACGAGATCGATGTCTTCAGGACGGATCCCGAGCGTAAGCTTCGTCGTATCAGTCTCACTCGATTCCAGTTCAGCAATCGTCTCCTCAGAGAGGGGATACTCGAACTGATCGTTCACAAGGGTCGAATCCTGTCGTTCTACTTCGAAGAAATTCATCGACGGTTCACCGATGAAATCAGCAACAAAGCGGTTCGCGGGCTCGTGATAACATTCGAGGGGTGTTCCAACCTGCTGAAGATGCCCATCGTCGAGGATAGCGATTCGATCGCCCATCGTCATCGCTTCTGTCTGATCGTGTGTCACATAGACCGTCGTGACACCGAGGTCGTCTTGGAGACGTTGGAGCTCTGTGCGCATCTGAGAGCGCAGCTTTGCATCGAGATTCGAAAGCGGCTCGTCGAGTAAAAAGACAGACGGATCGCGGACGATGGCTCGTCCGAGCGCAATCCGTTGCTGTTGTCCGCCGGACAGCTCCGAAGGTTTTCGATCCAGCAGCTCTCCGATTCCCATTGTTGCCGCGGCTTCCTCGACGCGCTCTTTGATCTCTGCGTCGGCCAGATCTGTCGACTCCTCTAACCCGAAGCTCATGTTCTCCTGAGCTGTCATGTGAGGGTATAGCGCGTACGACTGGAACACCATTGCAATGTCCCGGTCTTTCGGTTGCTCGGTGTTGATTACGCGTCCATCGAGAACAATCTCGCCCTCGGTGATCGTTTCTAACCCAGCGATCATCCGGAGCGTCGTCGACTTTCCACATCCCGATGGCCCAACGAGTACCAAAAACTCCCCGTCGTCGATGTCGATCGAAGTGTCATCGACAGCGACGATACTACCATCACCGTCACCGAATCGTTTCGTAACGCCATCGAGTGTCAGTTCAGCCATCTATCTGTCCTCCACTGTGTGAATGTTTGAATTCAGTCATGTTCTTCGATCATGTCGTGTTAATATGCTATGATATGTTGAATTAGGTGTTTCTCTGTCACGATCTCCCGGCGATTCCTCGGGCGAACTGGTCTCCGAACAGGATGAACACGAGTAACGTTGGCAGCGCGGTGATGAACGCACCAGCCATTCGTAGTCCATAGTCAGTCCCAGAGAGTGTTTCCCCAAGACCGACCAGTGAGAGCGTCACCGGTGCCGCTTGCGAACTTGCCCCCGGAACGAGGATCAGTGGGAACAGCAGGTCGTTCCAAATCTGGGTGAACTGGAAGATGAACGTCACAGCGAACATCGGCCCCGACAACGGCAGGACGATTCGACGGTAGATCGTTGCGACGCTTGCGCCGTCGAGCTTGGCCGCCTCGATCATCTCTCCGGAAAGGCCCATGTAGTATCCTCGAAACAGCACTGTACAGATCGGAATTCCGTACGCCGTGTCCGTGATTATCAGTTCGAGGAGCGTCGCGTGATGTTGCGCCAAGATCGGAAATAGTTCTTGTAGCGGAACGTACACGGTCCAGAACTTCGAGAGAGGTACCAACACCGCCTGATACGGGATGAAGACGGCAGCGACGAACAACAGAAGTACCGGCAGTTGGCCGCGCCAGCTCACCTGTGTCAATCCGTAGGCCGCAAGACTCCCCAATGTCGCCGACAGAATCGTCCCAGGGATAGCGAGCAGCAGGCTGTTGACCAGTCCGTTCGAAAGCGCATCGAACGCCGCAACCCAGTTCTGGAGCGTGAATCCACCCGGCCCCGGTGGCAGATACGGCGCGGTTCGTGTGACTGCTTCGGTCGTTTTGAACGAGGTAACGAGCCCCGCCTCGATTGGAATGAGGAAGAATCCGACCAACAATGCGAGCACCGCGTAGAGCGTGATGCGCCAGTATCCGATCGAACCACGAAGATCTTGCATAGTCGATTCTCCCGGTTCGCTCTCTGTTACGCCAGCCGTTTGCGGCGATTCGCTTACGGTCGATTCCGATCGTTCGCTTTCGTTGCTATCGTGTTCGCTGTCGGTCATAACTCACCTCGTCGATACTGTGAATACAAGTACGGGCCGATCACGCCCAATGCCATCACGAAAAGAAGGATCGAAATTGCCGACCCGTAGGCCAAATTATTATTGCTGAATGCTTCTCTGACCATGAGCGTAGCGAGAATATCGGATCCTTTCTTCGGTTGATACTGGCCGAACAATGCATACAGGAAATCGAACGTTTTCAGCGCGACGATCATCAACACCACGAGCGCGCTGATCATCGACCCACGGAGTTGTGGGATGATGACTCGCCAGTACATTCGAACGGTGCTCGCACCGTCGATCCGCGCAGCTTCGAAGTGTTCGTCCGGAATCGTCTGCAGTCCTGCGAGAAAGACCACCATCGCATAGCCACTGAACTGCCAGACGAGCGCGAAGATCACCGCTCCGAGGACGAATTGCGGATTCCCGATCCAATCCGGCGGGCTGATGCCGCCCGAACGGAAGACCATGTTCACGATTCCGTTGTTGTAATCGTACATCCACAGCCAGAGTTGAGCAGTCACCACGAACGAGAGGCTGAACGGTAGCAGGTATATCGTCCGAAAGCCGTCTTCGAAGCGGATCTGGCGGTCAATGAGGATTGCAAGCGCCAATCCGACGGCAACACTCGTGAGTGTGAACGCAACCAGCAACGCCACAGTGTTCTGAGCGGCACTGAGGAACTCTGGACTGCTAAACGCACGCGTGTACTGCTCGAAATCGAGCGTCGAGTAGTCTGGAAGCGCGTAGCCACTGAGATCGGTGAGTGAAATGAGGAGATTCCAACCGATGGCACCGTATACGAAAAACCCCATCAGCAGGAACGGCGGAAGCCAAAACGGCAGCGACTGAACGAACTCGCTGTCGAACGACGAGCCAAATCCGCCAGAGGACTGCGTTTCCTGTGGATCAGTATCTGAATCTGAACCGGGACTCGGTTCTGCATCTGCTGGAACGGTCGTTCCGCCGTCTGTTCGTGTTTCGTTTTCGCTACTGGTGAACAGTCGTCGTTTCACGTTCTGTATTGATAATTTCATTACGTAGGGAGTGCAGTGCGGCTAGCCTTGCTTTGAAACCGCATCGAGCATTCCCTGAGTGGCTGTTTTGATGTTCCCCGAGCCGAGGAATTCATCGTTGATGACCGTCTCTAAGTCACTCAGCACGTTCGAGGTGACGGCGAGTCCGTGAGCGATCGTCGGTGGCTTTTGTTTGGCATTCGTGTAGTCCTCGATCGTTTTCGTGAGGTACGGGCCAAACTCCTTCGTTGGCACGTCAGTGCGCGGTGGGATCGATCCCTTGAACTTGTTAAAGCGCACCTGTGCGTCTTTCGTCCCGACGTATTCGAGGAACTTCTTGGCCGCATCTGGAGCCGGTCCGTCGGCCGGGAAGGGGAACGAGTCGAAATGCAGCGTATAGATGCCTTCGGTACCGGGGAAGCTGACTGCTCCCCAGTCTTTGTCGTACTCGAAGTTCTCCTGATTGCGGTACGCACCAGCGACCCAGTTCCCTTGATGGATGAACGCCGCCTCACCGTTCATAATTTTCTGGTTCGCGGTCGTGAAGTCAGCGGTCGAGGCATTCTTGTTGAAATGATTGGAGTACTGCTTGACCGTCTCGAACGCCGACCGAACGTCTTTGGCTTTGCCCTTCCCGTCGATGAAGTTCATGTACGCGTCGTATCCCGACTGGCCGAGCAGAACGACGGCCCACAGTTGGAGGGTCGTCCACGGTGCTTTCTGGCCCTGTGCCATGCCGACCGCGTCCGTCTTGTTCTCGACTTGCTTCATCGCGTTCAGCAGGTCTGCGGGCTTCGAGAGTGATGTGGGATCGACGCCAGCCTTCTCTAACACCTTGACGTTGTAGAAGAGGTCGTTGAGACGGTGTGAGCCGATCGGCACCGCCGCATAAGAGCCCTCCCCAACGGTCGATCCTTTGAGCCGTGAGAGCCGTTTTGCCTCCTTCGAATAGGCTGACTCCATCCCATTCTTCTTCCAAACGTCCCCAATATCACCGAGAAGATCGGATTCGGAAAACTGAACGAGATTCGCACCCGGCCAGTCGGCCCACGAACTCGGCAAGTTCCGATTCTGGGCGCGCTTGGAGATGGTGGTGTCAAGGTTGGTGTTCCCACCACCACCAATAGCGTTGAAGTTAGCGTCAACGTCTGGATACTGCTTCTTGAACCCGTCAATGAGGTTGTTGACTGCGTCCTGCCCGTCTCCACCTGTCCATCCGTGAAGCACTTCTGCTTTCTCGCTGGACCCGTTCCCACCCATGCCGAGACAACCTGAGAGGCTAACGACACTGGCAGTTCCGACTCCCTTCAATACACTTCTTCGAGTAATTCGAGTGTTACGTGCCATGATATACCACTTTACCAACGGATACTGTAATGTATCTTTGTGAGGTAATACTTAATCCTTTCTTCTAATTAACTATAGTCCGAGTTAATGTTTTACAATAACTATGGGTGGAAAAACGCACTGAAATCGTATTACTAGGTAATCAGCATTTCGTTCGATGCGTCACAGGGACTCACATTCGAGTAAATCTATGCAATTAAGTGACGCCAGTTCGCCTAATAGACCAATGGACTACTACGCGGGCGTCGATCTAGGGGCGACAAATATCAGGGCTGCGGTGGCAGGCGCAGATGCAAAGGTCATCGGCAGCGCGACCTGTGCGACCCCTCGTGGTCCGACCGGAATCGCAGTCACAGAGGCCGTTCTGTCAGCGGTGCGCGACTCCTGTGACGATGCAGGGATCGAACCGCAGTCGATTCAGGTTGCGGGAATTGGGTCTATTGGCCCACTTGATCTCGCGGAGGGTGTGATCGAAGGTCCCGCAAACCTTCCCGATACCATCGATCGCATCCCATTGACCGGTCCGCTCAAATCACTCATCGGTGGTAGTGAGGTGGTCCTCCACAACGACGCGGACGCGGGATTAGTTGGCGAGCGATTTTACGGCGAGTACTCGCCCGACGACATGATCTACGTGACCATTTCCAGTGGTATCGGTGCTGGTGTGGCTGTCGACGGCAGTCTCCTCTCGGGTTGGGACGGGAATGCTGGCGAGATTGGGCATATGATTGTCGATCCAAGCGGGACGATGACCTGTGGCTGTGGCCGTGACGGCCACTGGGAGGCGTACTGTTCAGGGAACAATATTCCGAAATACGCACAACAGCTCCACAAACAAGATCCAGTCGAGACCGATCTCCCGCTCCCTGCGGATTCCAGTCGTGACTCTGATGCACAGTCACCAGACGCATTCTCTTCTTCTAGTAGTGCTACTGACGCTGATGCTGATTCAAATCCTCCGTTTGATGCACCAGTAGTGTTCGAACACGCCGGGAGCGATGACTTTGCTGACTACGTCATTGAGCGCATCGCCCAGTGGAACGCGGTTGGCATGGCTAACCTCGCCCACGCGTACGCTCCCATTGTGATCAACGTCGGTGGGGCAGTCGCGCTCAACAATCCGGAGCTCATCATCGATCCGATCAACGAACTGCTTCCCGAACTCGTCCTCACGAACGTTCCCGATGTACAGCTGACAACCCTTTCGGGCGATGTTGTTGTCCACGGTGCGCTCGCGAGTGCGCTGTTGGCTGACGGTCACAGTCGACCCGATAATCCGTCAAAGTTCAGAAAATAAGATCTATGTTACCACTGGAATCCGTTCGGATCGTTCGGTGGGTCGAGCGGACTCCGTTCGAGATTCTCGGGTAAGTCTGGATTGTTGTAGTCCTTCGGAGCGACGTCGTTGGGTCCATACGGATAGAACAGCGACGCAATCGCGTGAATATGCTCTCGACCAACATCGAGTTCAAACTGACCCCCACCGTACAGTGTGACGTCTCGTTCGAGGCAGTAATCGATGCTGTCGAGCAGCGACTCGACAGAGCCGAATCGTGACGGCTTGATGTTCAGCACGGACGGCTCGAACGGTAGCTGTTTGATGTCATCGATGCCGTGGATCGGTGCGTCCCACGAGAGATGCTCTTCGTGGCCGTCGAACAGGGGTTGTGTTTCGTCGGTGAGTGCTGGATCTTCGATAATCGCGTCCGGAAACTGCTCGACGATCGTCTGATACAGATCGAAATCGACGGGCTGATCGACGCTCGTGCCCTCGTATTGGCTCTTCAGATCGAGGATGCGTACCCGTCCAGTTTCGGCGAGTCGTTCGATGAGCTCTGCGGTCCAGTCGGAGGTCGGATCGAGTTTGAACTCCACGTCTGGGTTGCGTTCGAGGAGTGTTTCGATCCGATCGAACGTCGGGGGATCACCGAGCCGAGTGCTGGCGACGAACCGAACCGGCTCGTACTCACGCTCTAACACTGCTGCGAGGTTCGTCCCCGCTTGTTTCAGTGCGAGATCGAGGGCGGCACTCTCGAAGCCCCACCGACGGTACGCTCGGTTCGACCAACCTTCACCGAATCCCGGCTCACCGACCATTTCAGAGAACTCACGATGGGTGAACTCCCCAGTTTGCGGGAACGTCGGATTCTCGAAGAATGCGTGCTGGTCATCACCCTCGTACGTGACATCCTCGCCGTATCCGATTTCTCCTTTTCCACGCAACACGATGACCGTCGACGTTCGCGTGAAATCACTCGACGTCTCACGCTCTTTGAGTTCGAGATCGTACTCCTCGATCGTCACTGGCAGATCCGCTAAACGACTGTATGATCCCATAGTATGATTGTATCTGGGATCAACAAAAATTGTTTCATTCTAATTATTATGATGTATGTATGGCACCCCAAGAATAAATCGAAAGAGGCTAACAAAGAGCGATCTCACAGCCATCGATGAGATCTGATTCGGTCCCCGATTCGTGGAGTGATCCCGACTACGTCACCACCGTCGTTGGTGTGCTCGCCGCCGGTGCGATCTGTCTCTACAGCACGACAACTGACAGCCTATCAACTGAGACGACGCTGTTCGTCCTGCTCGCCGTGTTCCTCCCGATGACGCTCGCCGGTAAAATTGCTCGGCGCTGGTGAAGGAAGTCGGAACTCAGCAATTTGTGTCGCCGGTTGACTCACCCTCCGTCCACGGCCAGATCAGATGACATTCTCTGCATCTGAAAACATTTATTCCATTCTGAATTAACTCATCCAGTGTTAGAAGGGGGGTTTACGTGCCTCCTGAAGAAAGAGCATACAATGACAGAATACGCACCAGCGCCAGGAGCTGACGACCCACTTGATCTCCATGGCGTCGTCCCACCGACGATAACAGCGTTCAACGAAGATGAATCGATCGACGCGGCGACGACTGCAGCACACGCTCGGTTCGTCGTTGATCGTGGCGCACACGGCGTTTTCCCGCTCGGAACAAACGGCGAGTTCGCCCTACTGACTCCCGATGAGCGCACACAAGTGATCGAGGCGGTCGCCACAGAGATCAACGGCGAAGTGCCAGTTATCGCGGGAGTGGGCGCGCCGGGTACTCGTGAAACCATCGAGAACGCCGAGCAGGCCGCTGCTGCCGGAGCGGACGGTCTCGTCGTCGTCACCCCCTACTATTTCCCGATCGATCGGACAGGCGCAGTTGAGCACTACCAACAGATTGTCAACAATATCTCACTTCCGGTGTACGTCTATCACATCCCGAGCCGGACCGGCAACTCCCTCGCACGCGAAACGATGTCCGAAATTGCTGCTCTCGATGGGATCGCTGGTGTCAAAGACTCGAGCAAAGACATTCCGTGGCTCGGACAAGTCATCGCTGCTTCCCCTGATGTGAGCTTCTTTGCCGGATCGGATTCGCTGCTCGTCCCCGGTCTCGACCTCGGTTGTACCGGTCTTGTCAGCGCCATTGCGAACGCGTTTCCCGAAATCGTCGTTGAACTATACGAGGCGTACGACGAAGGAGACAGAGAACGCGCACAGTCACTCCAGCAGACGCTCTATGCAGTCCGGCGCGCATTCAAGCAAGGGTCGTATCTTGCCGGTGTGAAAAGCGCACTCTCGTTGCGTGGATTCGAGGCTGGAGAGCTCCGTCGCCCGCTCCGGCGGATGAACGAATCCGATGAAGCCGCCCTCGCAGACGAGCTCGAACGGCTTGGTGTCTTGAAACGCTAAGTATTTACTACGACGTGAGTAAATGTAAAACCATGGCACGGGACTACTCCACACTCCACGATCCAAACGCGGAGTATACGATGCGGGATCTTTCAGCAGAGACGATGGGCGTTACGCGCGAGCGAGGTGGACCGCGAGACGCTGTGATAACCGACGTTCAGACTGCAATGGTCGATGGGAACTTCCCGTGGACCCTCGTGCGTGTGTACACAGACGCTGGGATTGTCGGTACTGGTGAGGCGTACTGGGGTGCTGGTGTTCCAGAACTCATCGCTCGAATGAAGCCGTTTCTCATCGGGGAGAATCCGCTCGATATCGACCGACTGTTCGAGCACCTCATCCAGAAGATGTCCGGTGAGGGATCGGTTGCGGGTGTGACTGTTACCGCAATCGCTGGTATCGAAATCGCATTGCACGACCTCGCGGGAAAGATACTCGATGTGCCCGCATACCAACTCCTCGGCGGGAAATACCGCGATGAGGTTCGTGTCTACTGTGATTGTCATGCTGGCGACGAGTCAGAGCCGGAGTCCTGTGCTCGGGAAGCCGAACGCGTGGTCAACGAACTTGGGTACGACGCGTTGAAGTTCGATTTGGACGTGCCAAGCGGCCACGAGAAAGACCGCGCGAACCGCCATCTCCGTAAGGCCGAAATTGAGCACAAGGCCGATATCATCCGTACTGTCACCGAACGCGTCGGTGAGCAGGCCGATGTCGCGTTCGACTGCCACTGGTCGTTCTCTCCTGGGAGCGCAAAGCAACTTGCTCGCGCTGTTGAGGATTGTGGGATCTGGTGGCTCGAAGATCCCGTTCCACCAGAAAACATCGACGTGCAGCGAGAAGTCACACACAGCACGACGACGCCCATCACCGCCGGTGAAAACGTCTACCGAAAGCACGGTCAGCGCCGTCTCATCGACGAACAGGCGGTCGATATTCTCGCGCCTGATCTTCCCAAAGTGGGTGGAATGCGCGAGACGCGGAAGATCGCCGATTTGGCTGATACGTACTACATCCCTGTCGCAATGCACAACGTCTCCTCACCCATCGCAACGATGGCCAGCGCACACGTCGGAGCGGCTATCCCGAATGCGCTCGCTGTCGAGTACCACTCATATGAACTCCCATGGTGGTCTGATATGGTCGAAGAACCCGTAATCGAAGACGGGTATATCGAAATCCCCGAGCAACCTGGACTCGGTCTGACTCTCGATCTCGATGTCGTCAGTGATCACCTTGTCGCTGGGGAAACGTTGTTCGACGAATAAACATCGGTCAAGCGATGTAATCTCAGTGAATCATCCCTCATCACTGACTGTTAAGATGTGTTGATAATTGAACTGTGGAGTTATTCCTGTGTTCACATTACCACATGTGCGTAGTATGGATCGTTCTCTTATTGATCATAGTATCTGAAACTAGTTGTCGGAACTCACAGAAAAGGTATGTATGATTCTGATCCAATAGGACATATGGATCGCATTCCGCTCTTCGGGGGGCGTTCGCGAATCGCGTGGTGGCTCATCACCGTCCTATTGGGCGCGATTCTCGCCTACGTTATCCTCTCGTATCTCGGAGCGTTCGTGCTTGGCGTATTCATCTACTACGCAACTCGTCCGATCTACGAGCAATTTGCCTGTCGGATTCAGCCACCAAGTGTTGGTGTTATGGTTGCGTTATTGACGATCTCACTTCCAGTCCTCCTTCTGGTAGCGTATACCATTTCCATTGCTGTTGGACAACTCGGTTTTGTGACCGATCCCGGTTTCAGTACGTACCGCCCTCTGTTGGACCCGTATTTTGATTTGACTGGAATTCACTCGTTTCAGGAATTCATTAGCTCCATCGCGAACGATCCGCAGCAGCTCGAAGGTTTGGTTTCTGAACAAACAGTCCAGCGTTTTCTTGAATCGGCTGGCACGTATCTCGGTGTAGTTGCTTCTGGCTTACTTCAGGCGTTCATTGCTCTCGCTGTCGCGTTCTATCTCCTCCGAGATGATCACAAACTAGCCGGCTGGGCGCGGACAGCGCTCGCACGAGACGACGAAACGCTGATCGCCTATGGATACGCTGTTGATCAGGATCTGAAAACGGTGTTCTTTGGAAACATTTTGAACGCCTTTGTGGTTGCAGTCACGTCCTTAACGATGTATCATGCACTCAACCTGTGGGCCCCTCAGAGTGTTTCGATCCCCGCACCGACGCTGCTCGGACTGTTGACCGGTGCGGCAAGTCTCATACCTGTCGTCGGAATGAAGGTTGTTTACGTCCCTGTAACGGTGTATCTCGGTGCGGTCGCGGGTCTGAACAACCCGAGTCTATTGCTGTTTCCGCTCGCGTTTCTAATTGTCTCCGCTGTCGTCATCGATGGACTGACCGAGTTGATCCTTCGGCCGTACATTTCAGGTCGAAATCTCCACGTCGGTCTCGTGCTGTTCGCTTACATCCTCGGGCCGCTCATCTTCGGCTGGTACGGCCTCTTCCTCGGACCACTCCTCCTCGTGTTGACCATCCACCTTGCTCGGATCGTGCTCCCAGAACTCATCCACGGGGAACCACTCAACCCAGACGCCATCGGAGCCGATCCGATCCCAGACGCCGACGGACCACCACCGGCGAAATCCGATGACACAGACACCGATTCTGATTCTGATTCCAACTCAGGCTCCAACACCAATATTGACACCGGGACAGGCACTGCTCCCGCTGAGAGTGAGGATACTTCCGAATCAGACGCTGTGACTGACACGACGGGGGATCGCTCGACCTCGCACTCGGCTGCTGATGAATCGACGCCCGATTCGTCTTCGGATGGAGCGTGATGAGGAGTAAGTTCTCTTTTGCGGCGGCGCTCGACAGTGCAACGGTTAGCTATCGAGTGTCGAATGCGTCGAACGCGTGCGTTCACTCACGGACAGCGTTCATCGCATTTTCGAGCGTAAAGGCTCCTTCGTAGAGCGCTGTACCGACAACAACAGCTGCGACGCCTGCTTTTTTGAGTGCGCGAACGTCATCGATTGAGGCGACACCGCCGCTGGCGACGACAGGAATATCGACGCTGTCGACGATCTGTTCGACGGGACCGGCACGGATTCCTTCGAGTCGTCCCTCGACATCCACGTCGGTAAAAAGGATTGCTCCCGCACCCAGCGCTTCAAAGCGTGCGGCTGCTGTCGCGGGATCGAGTCCCGTGCCTTCGGTCCAGCCCGAGACGACGACTTCGCCTGCTTTCGCATCGAGACTCACCATCACCGTCTCTGGGTGTTCATTGCTAATCGTGGCGACAATGTCGGGGTTTTCGACCGCTGCTGTTCCGAGGATCACGCGGTCGATCCCACGGTCGAGCAGTTCGATCGCGTCCTCAGCGGTGCGAATCCCGCCACCGAGCTGGACATCGACGCCGACACTCGAAACGATCGACTCGATCGCGTCCGCATTCTGTCGGTTCCCCTCGAACGCCCCGTCGAGATCGACGAGATGGAGTGTGGATGCACCTGCGTCGACCCAGCGCTCGGCTGCTACAGTTGGATCACCGTACGTGCGCTCGGTGCCGCGCTCGCCACCAACGAGTTGGACGACCTGTCCGTCCTGTACGTCAACTGCGGGAATAACTTCGAACTCCGAGAACATACCTCTCTGTCAGTGGGCCACAGGTTAAACGGGTCGATCGTGATGGGCGTGTTTAATCCATCAGTACGTGACAGATCACGATTGAGTAATCCCCACGTCTGCGTGGTCCCTCATTGCGCTGGCCATACACTTTCTTCATATTTGTCCGTTAGCTATGCTGACGCTGCTCAACAGCAAGGCCTAACATTGTGGCCGTCAAATCGCCGGATGATGCCCACTGTCGAATACCTAAACTATGAAGTGCTCGATGACCACGGCTGGGCGATGGACGACGACGATCTCTTCGGTAAAGCCGCGGATGAGGATTTCAACGAAGAGGACTACGGTACCATCGAGGTAAACCCAGGCGAGTACATCCTTGAGGCCGCTGAGGCACAGGGATACGATTGGCCGTTTTCGTGCCGAGCAGGCGCGTGTGCGAACTGCGCTGCCATCCTCAAAGAGGGTGAGATCGAGATGGACATGCAGCAGATCCTCTCCGATGAGGAAGTCGAAGACCGCAACGTCCGCCTGACCTGCATCGGGTCGCCGGGCGATGACGACGTCAAGATCGTCTACAACGCAAAACACCTCGATTACCTCCAGAATCGAGTCATATAAACGACACTGTCGAACAAGCACTTTGCGCAACGCGATTTTCCTGCTTTGGTCAGACGCATCGACCGTCGTTTCTGTTTCCTCCTCGTGATCTCGCTGACGGTGACCGTGTTTGTGTTGACCGAAGAGTGATATTCTATCACCGACATCTGATTTTTAAACAATATCATGCCGAATCAATCGTCGATTCTGACTGATGATGTTGCAGAGATCGTGACCGATCTACAGCTCTTTCAGACGATTGCGGACGAAATGGAACGATGGCTCGGCAGCGATTCGTCAGGGCACGACATGGCTCACGCGTGGCGTGTCTTTGATGTTGGCGTACGACTGGCTGATATCGAGAACGCCAACTGTGACGTGGTCGGTGCTGCTGCGTTGACCCACGACGTCCATCGTTCACTAGGTGCGGATGATGAGTACGTTCATCCCGAAGACACCCTTTCTGAAGTGCGTGCTATCTTAGCGACGACAGAATTTCCTGCAGAGCACATTGCGGATGTGCTTCACTGTGTCGAGGTTCACGACGAGTACGATTTCCGAGGGATTGAGCGTCCTGCTGAAACGATTGAGGCGGAAATCCTCCGTGATGCTGACAACCTCGACGCCATCGGTGCAGTCGGTATTGCACGAAACTTCGCGTTTACGGGCGTCGTCGGGAACCCGCTGTGGGCTCCCGATGGGCAGGAGTATTCCGGGCTCGGACACTTTCACGATAAGCTGTATCACCTCAAAGATGAGATGAGCACGAACACTGCCCGGTCGGTCGCCGAGAAACGCCACGAATTCTTGGAACTGTTCGAAGAACAGTTCAAAAAAGAATGGGGCGAAGAGCTATAGAATGGAGTGAAGAGCTGTGACTCGCGGCGAAGTGTACGACCAATTCATCGTACAGCGAATAGGTCAGTGAGTTATTGTACGGGTACTGTGTGTCCCACAGTTTGAAAATACGACAGACACCGTGTTTAGATTCCCGTGGAGTAACGAAGGATTCCACCAACGCCCCCGAACGCGTTCATCAGTTGTTCGCCTTCCTCGAAGTCCGTAGAGATGAACTTCGTTTCGGTTCCTCGTTGCTCTGCGATGGAGATCAGGTGCTCGATGATGTCCTCACGCTCCCCGTCTTCGGAGGAGACGACCGCATCGCACTCCGAACAGTCGTGATCAGGTGTGTTCTTGCGCTGGTCGATGATCTCACGCTCTTCGTGTTCGTTCGGACAGATGTAGGTCACCACGTCCTCGCGGAGATCTTCACTCACCAGTAGACGGTCGACGGCACCCATCACGAGATTCTGACGGGTCGGCTCGAAGCCGTAGGTGGCGAGATCTCCCTGATGGAGTTCCTTGAAGAACTCGTTCATTTGGGATTTGTCCTTCATTACCTCCGTTTCTGCGAGTGCCTCGCCTGCCGCATCGACGAGGTCGGACAGACCTGACTCGTCGGTGTAGGAGACATCGAACTTCCCGAGAACTAAGTCCTGAAGCTCGTGGTGGAGATATTCACCATCGAGGAACTCGTCTTTGGTAGGCGATGGACCTCCGACGAGTACGCCGTCCATATCGTGGCGATCGGGAACGAACAGGTCGTTTGCCATCTCTGCGACCTCTTGATAGAAGTTGTCGATGGCCTCTAGACGGAGTCGGTGGAATCGTTGGGCTGACTGTCCACCTTTTCGCTGCTTGCCCGGCACGAGTGAAGAGGCGCTTTTGACGGGTTCGACTCGCTTTCCTTTCAGCCATCCGACGTTCGCCTCGCGCCGGTCGAGAACGATGAGCCCGTAGAGTCCTTTCTCACCCAACATCTCTGCAAGCGGTTCGGTGAGGAACGCAGAATCACAGTGGTAGATGAACGACTGGATCGGTTCGGGTGGTTTCTCAAGCACTCGTGTGACCATGTCGGTCTGGCCACCGCCGGTGTTAATCGCGCCCGAGAAGAGCACCATCCCGTTTTCCGGTGGGTTATCGTAGTAGCGCAGCCTGTCTTTGATGCTTGTGAGAGCGTCCTGAACGGCTGTTCTGGTCTGTTTCGATTTGATGTTCGACGCTTCGCTGTGCTCTTGGGTGACGTGAGCGACGATGTCGCTAATCTGACGGTCTGGGGGAACATAGATCGAGACGAGCTGCGTTCCCGAGCCCGTATATTCGGTTAGTTCCTCGATTACTTTCTTGAATTCATATTTTCGACGGTCCGACTGGTCGTCTTCATTCATTGATGGGAGTAGATGGATGAGCCGTAAGTACCCTTTGCACCGAGGGAAGGGTTTAGTGTCTCTCACGTTGAGATAGGATACATATGAGTGGGTGGGCCTACGCCATTGCAGGTGGAAAAGGAGGTGTCGGGAAGACGACCACCGTTGCTAACCTCGCAACCGCGCTCTCGGCCGCCGGATATGAGGTAGTTGGTGTTGATGTCGATCTCGGCATGGCAAATCTCGGACCGGTCGTTGGCGTCGAACCTGATGACGCCGAAACAATTCATGATGTGCTCTCTGGTGAGACCGGTATCAGTGCAGCAACGTACGAAACCGATCGCGGATTCTCGGTTATTCCTGGGACCCAAGGTCTCGATAAGTATGCAGAAGCTGATCCATCACGGTTGAAATACGCTGTCGGACCGCTGAAAGAGGAGTACGACGTTGTCTTGCTTGATACGAGTGCTGGTCTCTCTCACGAGGTGATGGTACCGCTTGGTCTCGCTGATAAGACCGTGCTCGTCACCACACCGGACGTCGTGGCGATTAGGGATGCGGCAAAAACCGGCGAACTCACGACTCGTGTTGGCGGAACTGTCGAGGGCGTCATGGTCAACCGGGCGCGTGAAGATGAGGAAACACAGCAACTCATTGACGAACTCGGAGATGAGGTCCTCGCTTCGATCCCGGAAGATTCCGCGATCACCATGAAACACGTCGTTGCACGCACCGGCAGCCCGGCAGCGAAGGCGTTTTCTGATCTCGCAGCGACCATCGTTGGCGTCGATGAGCTCCAAGAGACCGAAAGCGAGTACGCTTCAGCCACTGCCTCAAGCGAAAGTAGCGAGGGCGGTGAAGACGTCGATGACGCTGTCATTGAAGCTGAAGACGCTGATGAGGATACGACTGACGCAGCAGGAAGCGGTCCAGTAACGACAGCCGCTTACGACGAAGCGCGAGCTGGCAGTGATTCGTTCTTCACAGAGGAGCGAGAAGAAGAAAAGCGAGCCAGTGCGCTCGGTCGGCTTCGACGCATCTTCGACTGATCTTCAGATAATCAAAATACACTACTATGGTTAACGAGAGTAGTCGGGTTCCACTGTGGTGGGTTGTGTTGTTCCTCCTCCTAGCACTCGGTGTTGGGGCAGCAGTCGTACTCTCCCTCAGTGGTGGGACGCTCTGAGTGCTTATTCTGCGACTAAGTGCTCGCGGTCACAGAAGATATTTATCTGATTAGTTACCATTGTGGGTATGCGTCGTCGCGTTCTTCTCGTTTCTCTCGGGAGTCTGGTGACTGGCTGTCTTGCCTCGTCCGCTGACCGAGAGTACCACATCGCTGATCTTTCGGTGACGTCGACTCCCGGCCGTTCCTCGGCAATCGCGTTCACGGCGTCTGTGAGTAACCAGCGAGTGTCTCCAGACAGTCGAGGCGCACTCTCACTCTCGCTCACGAACAATAGTCGAGAGACACAGGAAGTGGTTGCTGGAACGGTTCCACCGTTCGGCGTAGTGACTGCCACACGCGTGGATGATAGCGGTCAGTTCCTGCTCTGGCGCAACTACGAGGATGAAGGATGCGTCAATATCACTGACGGTGCCGTCTGTAGTATCGGTAGTATCACCGAACTTTCCCCCGGTGAGCGGCTCTCTCGGCGGTACGAGATCCTCCCTCCAACAACTGAAATTCATCCCAAGAAAACGGTTCCCCCCGGAGCCGGTCGCTACCGCATCTCTGATACGCTCTCTTACAGTACGGGAGCCGGCTCGCAAAGAACAGAACTCTCCTTTGACGTCGAGTTCACGCTGAAAGCGGTTGCGTGAGTACACCATTTTTTACGTATGAGTGACAAAGAACTGCCATGACTATCCGTGAAAAATTATTCTCGTTCAGTTGGGATGCCTGGAATCATCCGTGGAGAGCAATGGCCTTGACACCAGTGTTTAGTTTTGTTGGTGTAACGATTGGCTACTTGGGAGGTGTCCACCTCGTTGACTCATCACTGTGGGTGAAGGTCGCACCGACACTTTTCACGATCGGGACGTTGTATGTTGGCTACGCTCTTCTGGCAGTGATTGATGAGTGACTTGTCTTCATGAAACTGTTCACCGTCGCAATCGGAGTTCTCGTGTCGATGACTCGTTTTTCACATCGACGTCGGTGCAGCGATTCCGAGGACTGAGAGCGCGTTCGCGATCGTGTGACGCGACGCCTCGACGAGCGCCACTCGTTCGTCTCGAACGCTCTCTTCGGCCGTGAGCACCGGGCATTCGCGGTAGAAGACGTTGAACGTCTCGGCGAACGTCCGTGTGTAGGTCGCCACACGATGCGGTTCGAGTTCGTTGGCTGCTCGTTCGATGACAGCAGGGAATCGTGCAATGACGCGCAGTAGGTCGCGCTCTTCCGGAGTCGTGAGCACAGATCCATCGAGGACAACACTGTCTGTGCCTTCTTCTGTGTTTGCGCGCGCTTCATCGAGAATGCCACACGTCCGCGCGTGAACGTACTGGACGTAGGGTGCCGATTGCGCTTCGAAGTCCAACGCACGATCCCACTCGAACGTAATCGCTTTCGTGGGCTGTTTCGAGACGATATCGTAGCGGACAGCACCAATTCCGACCTGCCGGGCGATGCGATCGATATCGTCGTCGTCCAACTCGTCGTCGCGGATCCGGGTGTCGAGTCGCTGTTCGACCTCCTCACGAGCGCGAGCAATTGCCTCATCGAGCAGATCATCGAGATCGATTCCAGTTCCCTGTCGGGTGCTCATTTTCCCGTCCGGGAGGTTCACATAGGAGTAGAGCACTTGCTCCAGCTGGTCGGTCTCGTTTCCGAGAAGCGAGAGCGTCGTTCGGAGCTGGGCGGCCTGTAGTTCGTGGTCTTCGCCGAGCACCGTCACCGATCGATCGAAGTTCTCGAACTTCCATTCGTGGTGAGCGAGATCGCGCGTCGGGTAGAGACTGGTTCCATCGGAGCGGAGAAAGACGAGATTCTTATCAATGCCGTGTGCATCGAGTTCGAGCTGCCATGCCTCATTCTCGTAGACCGCCCCATCGAGCTCCTGCAGCCGATCGATTACATCGTCAGTCGACCCATCGCGCATGAACTTCGTTTCGTGGACGAACGCATCGAACATCACTGGGAGCCGAGCGAGACACTCGCGCATCCCGCCGAGCACTTGCTCGACGACTGTCTGAACCCGTTCGTAGGTCTTCTCATCATTCGCCTCGAGACCTTGCATGATCGCTTCGATTTCAGCTTCGGCTTCCGAGACGTCGGATTCGTCTGCCGTCTCCAAGAATTCGTTTCCTTTTCGATAGTAGCGTACGAGCTCGTAGTCCGCACGATCCTGAGCTGGCTCGGGAAGATCGCTCTCATCGAACGTTTCGTAAGCCCACGTGAACACGGCCATCTGCCGACCAGCGTCGTTGACGTAGTAGTGACGTTCGACATCAGACCCTGCAAAATCGAGCACGTTTGCGAGTGCATCACCGATGATTGGATTACGAGCGCGACCGACGTGAACAGGTCCCGTCGGATTGGCACTCGTGTGCTCGACAACGACATTCGTTCCGGTCCGATCGAGACGCCCGTAGGACTCGTTCTGTGCTGCAGTCAGGGTTCCATCGAAGTAGCTCTCGCTCGGCAGGAAGTTGATGTACGGTCCTGCTGTCTCGACGTGACCGACGTATTCGGAGTCAGTTGTGTCGATCTCTGCGGCGATCTCTGCGGCGACCTTGGGCGGTGCCGCGCCAGCCTCGCTTGCCAGCCGGAAGGCGACGCTCGTCGCGAGCACCGCCGCAACATCGTCTGGTGGTTCCTCGATAGCAAGATCGTCGACTTCGTACCCAACCGCCGAAAGTGCATCAGCGAGGACCGCTTCCACCTCCTCGCGGAACGATAGGAACATACACGCGCTATTCCGCCAGTGCGGATAGGGATACTGAATCTAATTAGTGATCGGTCTGTACCACCTACTACATACTAGTGGTTCACTTACTGCCTCATCACACCACATTGGTTCGCTTTGTACGGTTCGGAAATGCTATTCTGACGCTCTGCTTCGATGACAAACACGGTACAACTCCCTCACTGTTCCAAATTTGAGAAGCGTTTCACATTCGGTACGCTTATCAGCGATGACTACGGACGATGAAATATGGCAGAATCGACTGGCGTCACAGTTGGTGCCGACGAGCGCGAGGTGCTGAAGGTGCTTGCGCTCGACGGCGCGTTGGAAGGACAGGCGCAGGTGTCGTGTTCCAGTCTTGGAGGTCGTCTTGACGTCTCGACGCAGACGGTCTCGCGTCGATTCCAACGGCTCGATGAGGCGGGACTCATCGACCGACAGATCGTTTCCGACGGACAGCTCGTATCGACGACCGACGCGGGAAAGCGTGTGCTTCGGCGCGAGTACGCCGACTACCAGCGTCTCTTCGAGCGTGAACAGGGTATCGAACTCACTGGGATGGTGACCGGCGGCATGGGTGAGGGCAAACACTACATCTCACTCTCTGGCTACATGCGTCAGTTCACGTCGAAATTGGGCTACGAGCCGTTCGCGGGCACACTGAACATCGACCTCGACGAAGCGAGCGTTCACGCCCGTGCTGGTCTCGAATCGATCGATCCGATCCGAATCGATGGGTGGGAGAACGACAACCGAACGTACGGACCTGCATTCTGTTGGTCTGCTCATGTTGAGGGCAACGGTCGGACGTACGATTCTGCTCACGTCATCGCACCAGAGCGGACACACCACGCTGACGATCAACTCGAACTCATCGCACCCGATCGGCTGCGTGATGAACTGTCGGTAGAAGACGGCGACGAACTCACAATCCATGTCGAGAAGTGAACCACAGCACGCGAGCACTGTCGAGGACGTAATCGGTGCGTTCGGTCGTAACGAACCCGTCCTCGTTCACGACGCTGCCGACCGTGAGGGTGAAACAGATCTGATCTATCCGGCCGGAGCTGTCACACCCGACGCAGTTGCACAAATGCGCAACGACGCTGGCGGACTGATTTGTGTCGCTCTCTCGGATTCAGTCTGTGAGACGTTCGACCTTCCGTTTGCACAGGATATCATCGATCATCCCGTGAGTTCGAATCTCGATCTCGCGTACGACGACCGATCATCGTTTTCGCTCACCGTCAACCACCGCGATACGTACACCGGTATCACTGACGACGACCGGTCGCTCACGATCAGAAAGCTCGCGGACGCGGCCACAGTCGGTGAAGAGTTCGATTTCGCTACGGAATTTCACGCGCCGGGACACGTCCACCTCCTTCGGGCCGCGCCGAATCTTCTCTCGGACCGACAGGGACACACCGAGTTCGGACTCGCGTTGGCCGACGCTGCGGGACAGCCACCTGCTGTCGTCGTCTGTGAAATGCTCGATGACGAAACCGGAGCGGCTCGCTCGCCAACCAGTGCTCGCGCCTATGCACAACACCACGATCTCGCTTTCATCGAGGGAAGAGATCTTATCGACCGACTCGGTTGAAAGCGAGCTCAACGCTGCGAGATCCGTATGCAGCGTACGCACTGGCTCGTCCTCCAACCAGATGCCGACGAATAGATGTTTCAGTGAAAAGAGCTATCGACTGATATCCGCGCCGATCTCATCGAGCGTGGCGAAGAAGTTAGGGAACGATACGTCCACGTGTTCTGCGTTCTCGACCGTCGTCGTTCCTTTTGCGGAGAGGCCCGCGATTGAGAGCGCCATGATAATCCGATGGTCGTCGTATCCAGCGACGCGTGCGCCCTGAAGCGTTGATTCCTCACCGTGGATTGTGAGCGTATCGTGCGCTTCTGTGACCGCTCCACCGAGCTTGTCGAGTTCGTTCGCCATAGCTGCCACGCGATCGGTCTCCTTGTATCGGACGTGTTCGCAGTTCACGATGTGTGTCTCCCCGTCTGCGGCTGCCCCGAGCACCGCGATCGTTGGGAGGAGATCGGGCGTATCACCCACGTCCACTTCGATGCCAGTGAGGGTCGAGCGCTCGACGGTGATAACGCCCGCATCACGGTCCCAGTCAATGTCTGCGCCCATGCGTTCGAGGATATCCACAATGGCAATATCACCCTGTGCGCTCGGATAGACGCCTTCGACGACGAGCGTGCTGTCGGCTGCCAGTGCACCGGCTGTGAGAAGGTACGAGGCCGATGAGAAATCCCCAGGAACCGTGTATTCTCCCGATTCGGGACGGTAGTCCTGCCCACCTTCGACGGCGAATCCGCTCTCAGTCCGCTCGGTTTCGACGTCGAACGCATCGAGCACTTCACGCGTGATGTCGACATAGGGTGCAGACTTGAGCTCGGTTTCGAGTTCGATGGTGATGCCGTCGGTCGTAACGCCACCGGCCATCAACAGCGCCGTGACGTATTGGGACGAGACATCGCCCGGAATCGAGACAGATCCGCTTTCGATTGGTCCGCCGAGGACGAGCGGTGCCTGTCCGTTCTCACGAGTGCTCTCTGCCCGTCCACCGAGTTGTTCGATGGCGTCGAGTAGTGGTCCCTGTGGTCGTGAACGGAGTGAGTCGTCACCGGTGAGTACCGTCAGTCCATCGGCCAATGCGGCTGTCGCCGTGATCAGTCGCATCGTCGTTCCACTGTTCGTACAATCGATGACGTTGTCGGGAACGTTCGGGCGGCCATCGAAGCCGGTGATCGACAGTGGTGCGTCTCGATCGTCTACGGAGCCACCGTACGCCTCAACGGCTCGCATCGTCGCGCGCGTGTCAGCACTCACGAGCGGGTTGTGGATGGTCGCACCGTCGGCGTATCCCGCCGCGAGGATCGCTCGATGCGTGTAACTCTTCGACGGCGGCACACGAACACGACCCGTGACCGCAGAGCGCGAAATCGCTACGTCCATGCTTGTGGCTTGTGTCCGCTGGTTATACGATTTGCGAGTCGTGCGAAGTGGTGGTGCAATGCACCGTTCTGGTTCTGGGCCAGTGCAGCAATTTCGTTGCTGCTCTGTGACCGCTTTTCGGCGATTGATGTCACGACGGATGAGGCCACGTCTCACGCAATGTTTATGATTTAAACGGCAATTATTACGAGTATGGACTACAGATGTCCCATCGCAGCGAGCACCGGAAGCAACAACATCAACACCGGGATGCTTCGATTTGCGACAGGGATGTTTGTGGGGAAACCCGTTACACAGCGAGGCTCGACGTTCGATACGTTCGGGAACGCGACGGCTCGCTTGCGCCCACGGTATCGTAACGGACACTCCCCGGCCGATGGTCACGGTCATCGATCCTGATCGATGAGTACGTCACACCACCCAGTTGCGCTTCGCTTGGAACGTCACGTCGGTCCTGGGACGAGATTGCTTACGACCGTCATGGCGTTGCCGCTCGTGGACGGTATCTTTCCTGCGCTTATTATCGCCGGAGCGGTTGACTCCGTGCTCGGGATTCTCGAAGTTGGGCTGCTCGTATTCGGTGGTAGCGCGACCCTCTCGGTCGTGCTCGCCGAAATGAGTGGCTCCCGTCGTGAGCAGGTTGTCTCGATACTTGCCGTCGGTTCGATCATCGTCAGCCTTGCGGCCGTTGAAGCTGCGCTTGCGCCGACGATCGAGTCGCTGCTCGTCCTCGAGACGTTCGAGCGTTTCGCTGCACTGGTCATTCTTGCGATTGCCGCGAAAACCGTGAGTGCGACCGTCGGCGAGTATCTTCCGAGTCCCGGCGTCATCATTGGATTCGGGTTGCTCGCAAGCATCGATCCGTCGAACATGGAACTCGTGTTCACGACTGATCTGTCTCTGATCATCCGTAGTACGGCGGCAGCCGGTGTGGGCGTTGCGTTCGCGCTCGGGGCTGCACTTGCGGGACCGACCCTCCGAAAACTGGTCGGACTCGACTACTTCCGGTTCGGAAGTGCGGTTGCCCTCGGTGTCCTCTCACTATCGATTCTCGGATTCATCTCCGACCAGATCCCCCTTGCGCTCGCGGTGCTCGCAGTGACTGCGCTGCTCTCGATCGATCTCAGTGGAACCCACGAAAACGAAACCGAGCGTGACGACGGCCCGGACACGTCACCCAATGACTGTGACTGTGGCCACACTCATACTGGTAGCACCGACACAGACACTGATCGTGTGCCAGATGAACCTGAGACCGAATCTGGTTCCGGCGCGATTACTGATGGTGGTCGGCCATCCGAACTTGAATCCGCAGCTGAACCAGCTACCGAATCCGAACGCGTTCCGTGGCTCTAAGGGGCAACGTTTAGGCGATTCACACGCTGGCTTACGTATGGCCGAAAAGGGAAACCGTGTCGTTCAGGGTCGAATGGTCACGCCAGGATCACTCGCTGAACTCATTGAGGGCGACTCGGTAATGGACGCCGAACCGATCGAGGATGCCAACCGCGAGTGTCCGGACTGTGGTGGCTCTGTTCTCTCTGTCGGGTATATGCCGTCCGTTATGGAGTTCGTTACTGGCTATAAATGTCAAGATTGCGATTGGAAAACGACAGATCGGGAGTGACTCTTGGGTTCGGGTGAACCGAAACCGATTTACGGAAGATTACCGTTTCCAGTGATGCGGGGACGTGGCCAAGCCAGGCATGGCGACTGACTCCAGAGGTCACGCGCCCGGTGACGAAACTCCAGACAGAGCTGATATGCCGAGCGGGTGGCTGATCACCGCTCGCGATGACGACCCTCTGGAGTACCGAGGCGAGATCGGAGATATCAGTCGATCGGGGGTTCAAATCCCTCCGTCCCCATTCTTATCGAAATCGTTTATCCCCGAGTGTTCACTTTCACTGCGGACTGGACAAGTACAAACCGACCCCGATGCTATCGGCGTATAGCATGAGTGGCGCGCGCCTTCCAGGAGCGCCGACGCGCGAGGATCGGATCGTCCTTCACGTCGACATGGATTGTTTTTATGCCGCCTGCGAACGCCGCCGTGACCCAGATCTCGAAGGCGAGCCTGTCGTCGTCGGAATGGGCTATGAGTCGGGGGAATCTCACGGCGCAGTTGCAACTGCGAGCTACGAGGCGCGTGAATACGGCGTCGAAAGCGCACAAGCAATCTCACAAGCACTCGATCTCCTCCCTCGCACAAGAGACGACGACGGTCCTGTCGGCCACTACCGGCAAGTGGATATGGCACATTACGAGACTGTGAGTCAGGAGGTGAAAGCGGTGCTCTGCGAGGTTGCAGACACCGTTCGTGCGGTCAGCATCGACGAAGCGTATCTCGACGTGACTGATCGACTTGGGTGGACGGGCGCAGCGGTGTTCGCCAGAAATCTGAAAGCGCAGATTCGAGAAGAGGCGGGCGTTCCGGCGAGCATCGGTGTCGCTCCGAATATGAGCACCGCAAAGGTAGCGAGCGATTACGACAAACCCGACGGCGTTGTCGTCGTTCCTCCCGACGACGTGCGCTCGTTTTTGGCACCGCTTTCACTCGAAGAACTCCACGGCATCGGTCCCGTCACTGCGCGTGCGCTGCGATCGATGGGAATCGAGACGATCGGTGATCTGGCGAGCGCCGACCGGGGACGACTCGTCGATCAGTTCGGAGAGCGGGGACGTGAGATTCACGACCACGCACGGGGACACGACGATCGGGAAGTCGAGCCTGTCGGACAGCCAAAGAGCCTCTCGAACGAGTCGGCGTTCACCGAACCGACAGACGACGCCGACCGGATCGCTGATCGACTGGTGACGCTCGCTGAGGAGGTCACGACTCGCGCGTCGACCCGTGAGATACTCTATAAAACGATCGGAATCAAAGTTGTGACTCCACCATTCGATGTCCATACGCGAGCGCGCTCGTTGTCTGGTCCCGTAGACGACGCTGCCCTCGTCGAAACGATCGCACTCGACCTCATCGAGGAGTTCGAGGAACAAGCTATTCGAAAACTCGGTGTCCGTGTTTCGAATCTTGCGTTCGTCGAAGAAGACCAATCTAGTCTGGACGAATGGAATCGCAATTGTTCGAACGACCAACAAACCAACGAACCCGAAGCAAATGCTCGCTCTGATGTCGCTTCGAACGACGAACGAGAGCGCCAGACTTCTGTGTTCGAATTCACCTGATCGTACTCAGAGAACTCGTGGCAGGACGGGTACTAACGACTGTTCGGCTTATTTCGATCCAATAGAGAGGAAAGCTGCAGAACTATTCGGCACTTTGTGTCACCGCAGCCTTGAGCTTGGTGACCGTGTTTTCAGTGTACTCCAAACCTGACGTCGTGAATGTATCGTCCGGTGCTTTGTAATAGGCGATGAGCCCCCAGACGAGAATACCGGCTCCCGCCCCGGCCGCTGAGCCGAGTAATCCGAGCGAATAGAACGCGACTCCCTGTCCGGAGAGCACGATGAGCGTCGGAATGCTCGTCGTGTGTGGGACGAGCGCATCCTCGTTCAACAGCGTGGGAATGAGGCTGCCGATCGCGACGATGCTACCAGCTAAAATAACAATGTCTTGCCACATGGTTCTAATTAGGGTTGAATTACCCGGACGCTCCAAAGGAAGCGAGCGTCCAGGACAGCTACATCACAAACTGAGAGCTTTGTTTGTAGTAAGTGTTTTCGTTCATAGCCTCCTCGAGATGCTGTGTCATATCTCGATCATTTCCTCATGAACAATCACAATAATGGATGAATTACCAATCGTAGTTTCCACAATGGATTTCAACCAGCGCCGGTCGATAAGCGCAACTTACTCGCTCACTCCTCGTCGCGTAGTTCGGTCCGTCGTATCTTTCCCGTCACTGTCTTTGGAAGTTCGTCTCGGAACTCGATCTCTCGTGGATATTCGTGGGCAGCGAGTTCCTCTCGGACGTGCTGTTTGATGTCTTCTTTCAGGTCCGTCGACGGATCGTGCCCGTCGCTGAGGACGACGTATGCTTTGACGATATTCCCTCGCTGTTCGTCGGGTTTCGGGACGACTGCGCCTTCGGCCACAGCGGGGTGTTCGCCGAGCGAGCTTTCGACTTCGAACGGACCGATGCGATAGCCTGCGCTGAGAATCACGTCGTCAGCGCGTCCTTCGAACCAGAAGTAGCCGTCCTCGTCGAGATGTCCGAGATCACCGGAGAGATACCATCGATCGTCTTCGCCCACGAAACAGTCCTCGGTTTTTTCGGGCTGCTCCCAGTAGCCAGCGAAGAAACACGGATAGTCCCCTTTCTGAGCGATCACGCCCGTTTCGCCAGGAGCGAGTTCCTCGCCCGTTTCGGGGTCGACCACGGTAGCCGTTATGTCGGGAAGTGGTTTGCCCATGCTCCCGGGACGAACCTCCATCGTCGGGTAGTTGTTGATGATCATGTTTCCTGTTTCGGTCTGACCATATGTATCGAGAATAGTGACGCCGAGCACCTCCTCACCCCACTCGACGACGCCAGCGCTGAGCGGCTCCCCGATGCTCAGTGCGTGACGGAGATCGGAATCGATGTCTTCGAGCATCTCTTCCCGTTCTCGGAGCATTCGGTAGGCCGTCGGGACCGAAAAGAGGACGCTAATGGGAAACTCATCGATGAGAGCAGTCCACATCTCGGGGTCGAACTCCCCCTCGTACGTGAACAGTCGACTCCCCCAGAACCAGGCGCCAAGCGTGTTGATGGGACCAGTCAGCCATCCGAGGTCGGCAGTGCTCCAGTAGAGATCGTCGTCCTGTAAGTCCACTGCAAACCGCTGTGTGGCCGCGACTCCCGCAACCCACCGATGCTTGTGTAGGACGCCTTTGGCCGGTCCCGTGGTCCCACTCGTATAATACAACAGTGCGTTGTCGTCGCCGCTTGTCCGAACCGTTTCGAACGTCTCATCCGCAGCCGCAACTGCCTCGTGATAGTCGATGTCGTCCTCGTGACCTCCACCGATAACGATGACTTGCTCGACGCTTGGGACGTCTTTGAGTGCGCTCGCAATTGTTGCTCGGTTGTCGTCGGTCGTCACGACCACGCTTGCATCACAATCGGATAATCGGTACGCGATCCCGTCTGGGCCGAACCGTTCGTTGACACTGCCCCAGACGGCTCCTGCTTTGAGAGTCCCGATCATCGCAACGTAGTGCTCGGGAACGCGTGGCATGTACGAAAACACGCGATCACCCGGATCGGTGTGTGCTGTAAGGACGTTCGCAAAGCGATTTGACTGCTCAGCAAGCTCTTCGAAGGTTAGTTCCTCGCGTTCGCCATCGACTCCCGCGTAGTGAAGCGCCACTCGATCCGGGGTCGCGCCAGCGTGTCGATCACAGACTTCGTGTGCGATGTTCAACGAATCGGGAGCGTCCCAGTCTGCCTCAGCATAAATATCGCCCCATGTGATATCTTTACACGCTGTGTCGTAGTCCTGAAGATTGTGGTCTGTTAGCATCGACACATCGAACCCCGACGGCGATCGTAATATGATTTCTCCCTAATTTCATACTATATTGTAAGAGGAAATATCGCGGCGTGTCTGACGGACAATTATGGTTGTAGAGGATGACCGGTTGGATGAGAGCGTATGGCAAACGAAGAGATCACCGTCGGGACCGTTAGTGATGGCCCGGATGAGGGTGATACTGTCTCGCTTCCGGTCGTTGATCTGCTAACTGGTCGCGGATTTGTCACGGGGAAGTCGGGATCGGGGAAATCAAACTCCGCGAGCGTCATCGCAGAGAAGCTCCTTGATCGAGGGTACGCGCTTCTCGTAGTTGACATCGACGGTGAGTACTACGGTCTCAAGGAGAAGTACGAGGTGCTACACGTCGGTGCTGACGAGGAATGCGACATTCAGGTCAGTCCCGAACACGCCGAGAAAATCGCCTCACTTGCACTTGAGAACAACATTCCAATCATTCTCGATGTCTCCTCGTATCTCGATGAGGACGAAGCAGCAGAACTTCTGACAGCGGTCGCCCGCCAGCTGTTCGCAAAGGAGAAAAAACTCAAAAAGCCGTTCTTACTGATTGTCGAGGAGGTACACGAGTACATTCCCGAGGGAGGTGGTCTCGGCGAGTGCGGTCGAATGCTCATCAAAATCGGTAAACGAGGACGGAAACACGGTCTCGGGATCACTGGCATCAGTCAGCGTCCGGCAGATGTCAAAAAAGATTTCATTACCCAATGCGATTGGCTCTGCTGGCACCGACTCACGTGGAAAAACGATACGCAGGTCGTTCGACGAGTTCTCAGCGGAGAGTACGCAGAAGCAGTCGAATCGCTTGACGACGGCGAGGCGTTCGTTCGCTCGGACTGGTCCGAGAAAATCCGTCCCGTACAGTTCGACCGAAAGCAGACGTTCGACGCCGGGGCAACACCGGGACTCGATGATTTCGAGCGACCCGATCTCAAACCCGTAAGCACCGACCTCGTCTCGGAACTCGAACAAATATCAGAGAATAAACGACAGCGCGAGGCCGAGATCGAGCGGCTTGAGCGAAAATTAGCAGACAAGGAGGCCCGCATCGAGAAACTCGAACGCGACCTCGCCGACGCGCGCGACCTGAGCCGGATGGCTGATCAGTTCGCATCAGCACTGTTCGATCGGTCGGGACGCTCTCGTGTCCAACTCGAATCAGAACAACAAACGCTCGATGCGTATCCCATGACGCTCCGCGATGTGCGTGGAAGGTCAATCGGCAAAGGTACACCGAGGAACGGGAATGGCTACCTGAACAGAGACGAAATAGAAATACTACCGTCACTGTCCGAATCGGAGCCTGAGGCAGCTCCCAACTCCAAACCCCAGTCTGAGACAGAGTCTGATCCCGAATCTGAGGCAGCATCTGACTCCAATCCCGAATCTGAGGCAGCATCCGAATCCGAAATCGATGCTAACCCTGACGCTGAGAATGAGTCAGTTGACGAAACGTCCGATACGACCAACTCAGACGGATGTGACGGCGATCTTGATCCTGAAACCGACGGTGTCTGTGACGACGAGAAAGATCGGAGAGCGGATGAAGAAGACGACGAACGGTTGGTCGTTCAGCGCATCCGGCGATCGATTGCGGATCTCGATCCGGTGGCGCGTGAGATGTTGGCGCGGTATCGGAGCGATGGACCGATTTCTCCGGTTGATGCCCACGTCGCGGCGGGTGGGTCGGGAGAGCGGATGATGTCGTACTGGCGAAACAGTGCGCTTCGCCGAGCAGATCTCATCACGCACGTCGGTCGTGGGCAGTACGCGTACGCGCTCCCCGAGCGTATCGCTGCCGATCACGACGGTCGACTTCCGCCCGAGGAAGTCGAGAACTGTGTCGCCCGAATCGAGAACGAACTGCTTCCTGATGTGGACGGTTGATAGTCGCTACAGCTCGATATCGGCTCTGACAGATTGTGCGTTGATCGGTCTGTTTCCGGCCGGGAGGTTTAACAGCAAATGACGAAACTGCTTGCACGATGAGTTCTGAATCAGACAACGAGCCGAGCGGAGCGACCCTCGACTATCGGAATATTCTCGAACGGGAGATGGAAAGCGCGCTCAAGGAGATTGACCGACCAGCGAAGGGATTGTTTCTCTCGGGATTCTCGGCCGGACTCAACCTGAGCTTCGGGGCGTTGTTCATGGCGATGGTTCTGACGTTTTCGGGGGGATTTGGCTCTGATCTCACGAAACAAGTTGCGCTGGCCGGCATCTCCGCGATTGCGTTTCTCTTCGTGGTGATCGGCCAAACAGAACTGTTCACCGCTCACACGACGATGGCCATTCTTCCACTGCTCGATGGTCGCGCCTCAATCGGCGAGGTCGGTCGTCTCTGGAGCGTAGTGTACATTGCCAATCTGTTCGGATGTGTTGCATTCGTCGGACTGATCGCAGCCGTCGGTCAGCCGATGGGAATCGCCGAGCCGTCGTCGTTTCAATCGCTCGCAAGCGCGTTACTCGGTCTTTCGTGGTGGGTGACATTCTTATCGGGCGTCATCGCGGGCTGGCTGATGGGGATGGCGACGTGGCTGTCTGCTGCGAGCCGTGACACGATAGGTCGAATTGTCGTTGTACTGCTTGTCACGGCGACGATCGGATTTGGTCCCTTTCACCACTCGATTCTCGGAACGACTGAAGTGCTCTCTGGTGTGATATTCGCTGACGGAATCACGATCGATCTGTTCGGTTGGTTTCTCCTTTGGACGACGCTCGGCAATGTCGTCGGCGGTGGGGTGTTCGTTGGGTTGCTCAACTACGGACACATCGAATTAGCAGGTGAACGACAAGACATTGAGTTCGTCTCTGAATCCAGACCCGACGAGTGAACTACCCCACCCTACCGCTCGCCTGATGGCTCGCAGTTGAGGGTGTCACCAGAAATCTCCGATTTCTGGTTGCTAACCAGAACCGTTGATTCTGGTGATGGGGCTTCCTGCTTCCAAGACGCGCTTTGCAGGAACCGAATGGATTCCCGTAGGGAGCGCAGTCTCCACAGGCGTTGATTCGGAGCATCCCGCTCCTACCTGCTTGATACCGCGAGAAAGAATATTCCATGCCGCGTTCCAGTCCCTGTCGGCGGTGAAGCCACACGATGGACAGGAGTGTTCGCGGACCCACAGCGGTTTGTCGGTTGAAACGCCACAAGCTGCACACTCTTTGGTCGTCCCGGCTGGATCGACGGCCACAAAGTGCGTCCCTTCGCGTTCGCACTTATATTCGAGCAGCCGAAGGAACGTTCCCCACGCTGCTCCGGCACGGTTCCGCGAGTTACCATCGAGTTCGACCAGACCTTTCGCGTCGAGATCTTCGACCGCGACGAGATCGTACTCCCGAGCGTAGTAGTTCGAGAGTTTATGCAAGAAGTCCCGGCGCTTTCGCTTGAGATCGGCGTGACACTCGGCAACGCGACGGCGTTGCTTCTCGCAGTTGTTCGACCCGTGCTCTTTCCGGGCGAGCTTGCGTTGCTCGTCTTCCAACCGGTCACGTTCGTCTGAAAGGTCAAGCGACCCGACTGCCATCCCATCCGTATCGTGAACGTACGTGAGAATTCCCACGTCGATACCAACGCAGTTTGTCGGATTCTCCGGTTTCTCCGGGAGGTCGTCGGGTGTCTCGATTCCAAACGAAGCGAACCACTCGCCGGTCGGCTCCTTCTTCACCGTCACCTGTTTGATCGCGGCGTCGTCGGGCAGCTCGCGGTGTCGCCAGAACCTGCGGTTCTGGCTGCTAACCAGAATCTTCGATTCTGGTGATGAAGCCGAAGGGGTATGTCTCCGATTTTCGAGAGTCGCAGGACGGTCCGGCCACTCGTATTCTTGAGTTCGAAGCCGGACTGTCGGTATGTGAACGATCGGTACTCGTTCGGCGCTTTCCACTTGAGCAGGCCAACCGCACGACCATTGTCCTTCGCGTTTTTGAGCCGTGAGAGGTTGTCGTACAATCGCTCAACGACGTTCTGGAGTGTCCGCGAATACAGGCTGGCGAGATCAGTCCACCACTCTTTGATCGACGGGAGTCGGTTGATCTCGCCGTGCTTTGTCGTCCCCTCGGCGCGGTTGAGACGGTAGAGGAAGTGGTTGTACACTTGCCGATACAGATCTCGATGCCGGTCCATCGTCTCACGGAGAGCGTCGGATGGATCGAGCTTGTACCGGTAGTTGTAGTGCATGGACTACTCGCCGTCGGATGGGTCGGATTCGGAAACACGGACGACTTTGACTTCAGCCCCGATCCATCGCTTCGGGACGGTGATATGAGCACCGCCACTCCCAAACGGTTTCACGGAGCGGTCGATGACTTCTTCGGCGTCGTCTGTTTCGTACCGATCCATTATCCATCTATATAGTAGCCATATAGTTAAACCAACCGATAGTGTGGGCCTGTAGGTCGAGCGTCAAACGTGTCTGAGAACTGTGCGACGGCTGTATCCCCTCCCTGCTCGCGTCTCCGGCGCTCGCTGAGGAAGGGGTCTTAGCGCCTCAATTCAGATAAACGAGCGAATGTGTGTACCCTGCACGGATAACGGTAATCGCAACCAAACGTGGTACGACGGACCGTTTTTAGACTCTGCACCGAAGGGGCACGGCGGTGTATACGAGGTTGATCCGTTGGCGTTTGGTGCCGACATCGATGATCATGAGACACATCGTGTCGCGTGCAGGGTGACTGGGAGTCGCTCAGCCAACGTGTTAATTGTCGTGGCCAAAATATCAAAGTCGATTACTCTACCTGTTCGACAGCGTACCCGCGGTCCTCGATGGCAGCGATAATGTTGGATGCATGACCTGATCCACTGGTGACGATCTGGAAGACGAGATACGCCTCGCCAACGTGAAGATCTTCAACCGACCGGTCGTGACGAACCGTCCGTATATTCGCACCGAGATCGCCAATGACGGAGGCCAGCTCGCCCATAATTCCCGGTTGGTCGTCGATGCGAACCCGAAGCCGAAGCAGTTGGCATCGATCGGTTAGTGCGTGTGTCATCACTATCTGTAGCATTGACATATCGATATTTCCACCACCGAGCAGGGGGACGACGGATTCATCTGTCACGTCGAGATCATCAGAAAGGAGCGCGCTCACGGATGCTGCGGCCGCGCCTTCGACGAGCTGCTTTGCCCGTTCGAGGAGGATGAGTGTGGCGTTGGCAATTTGTTCATCGCTGACGAGTACGATGTCGTCGACGTATTCCTCGATGAGAGAGAGCGTCAGATCGGAGATACCGCCGGTTGCGATACCGTCCGCGATCGTTTGCGGGTGATCAACCTCGACCGGAATTCCCTTATCGAGGCTGTCGGGAACGGTGGCAGCCTCCTCAGCTTGCACACCGACAACGCGGATGCTTGGGTCGAGTGATTTCAGCGCAGTGCTAACACCGCCGATCAGACCACCGCCACCGATGGGGACGATGACCGTATCGACCGATGGCATCGCGTCGTAGATTTCTAGCCCTAAGGTACCCTGTCCGGCGACAATATCCGGATCGTCGTACGCGTGGACGAAGGCTACATTGGTTGCCTCCGTCAGCGTTTGCGCGTGCGCCATCGCTGCCTGAAAATCGCTTCCTCGGAGTTCTACATCAGCCCCGTACCCGCGTGTTGCGTCGACTTTCGCTTGCGGAGCGTTTTCTGGCATAACGATCGTCGAATCGAGTCCGACTTTCGTCGCCGCGAGCGCGACGCCCTGCGCGTGGTTACCGGCACTCGCTGCCACTACTCGATCAAACGTGCTGGGGAGTTGTGTGAGCTTGTTGTACGCCCCTCGCGTCTTGAACGAGCCTGTCCGTTGAAGGTGCTCCATTTTCAGGTGAACGTTCGCCCCTGACGCCTCGCTCAGCGACCGACTGCGTTCGAGCGGTGTCTCCCGGACCACCGATTCGTCGTCAAAACGCTCTCGCGCGCTACGAATGTCCTCCAGTGTCACTCTTGGCATAGATGCCCAAGATATCGACGGGGAGTATTTACAAATATTGCTCGAATAGAAATGTTGTTGTATGATTGAATTACTAATTTTCAATCATTTATTGAAAATCAAGAATAGTGCATGCGAACTGTTCTATCGCCCTCGTTGGCTGTGAGGACGACCCTGAATATCGGCTTTCTAACGAGTTTTGTGTCCATCTCTAACGCTTTCTGAACTGGCTAGCCCGAAAAACAGTCGTGGGTGGCAATATTTGCTTCTTTCAGTCGCGTTTACGAATCGATGCCTGCTTGGCATCGATATGGGCTTCGGGAGACTGTGGCAACTCACACGAAACGAGTACGGACGCACGATCTACGAAGCACTTGCGAAGCTCGGGGTGAAGGTCTCGTTGATGTACGTGTATGCGCGCTCGGTCGACGATGTAAGCGACAGTGCTGTTCGTGATGGAGACAAATCGCTCACCTTCGAAACACGGCGGGGCAGTGACATCGACCGATCGGATGAAGCGTTTGAGGAACTTGACGCCACTGACATCGCTGTGCTCGCCCGGTCCGGTGAGACCATCGTCGGTCAGGTCTTCTTGAGTGTCTCCCGTCCAGTGTACGCCGACCCGGTCGAAATGGACGTGGGTACCGAAGCCGCGTACATCTGGCGGTTACACGTCGATCAGGAGCACCGACAACGCGGAATCGGAACGACACTCGTCGATCGCGCTTGTCAGGCGGCAGCAACAGAAGACACCGCGTCATCAGTGACTGCACTGGTCGCTCTCGACAACGTCCCTTCACGACGCCTCTTCGAAACCAACGGTTTCGAACCCCGCTCGCTCATAACGTACGGGCGCTTCTTCGGTGTCAGCTACAGATCACAACGAGCGGTGTCGGACAGTAGCAATCGTAATCACTGGATATCTAACGTATACAAGTGAGAAAACAAGGGTAATCTGAATCCTCTCGTTCTCCTCGTCTCGTGATGGGTGTGCCATTTGACCCGCATACTGCCACAAATCACGCGCTCCGCGCCGGATCATTCAGACAGATCGAAATTATTATTGTTAGATTGAATGATTGGAATTTATGGGTCTCTCAGCTGTTTCGTATACTCTCGTGTTTGGTGACCGTCCGCAGACGAGCGTGCAGGCTCTGGTTGCGGGGCTCGTGGTCGTTGGATGTGCGGTGGTGATGCGATTCGTCGCTCCGTCATTGTTGCTCGGTATTGAGCCTGCGTTGCTCACAGCAGCCATTGGATTTCTTCTTGCAGTCGCTGTCGGTCGCTATGAGGGTGGCGTACTCGTTGCTATTCTTGCAGCAGTCATCCCCGTGTTTTCAGTTGCTGTTGCATCGACAGCCATTCTCGCGCCAGTAACTCCCGAACTAGCAGCTCGCGCTATGCGTGGCGCTCTCTGGTATTCGATGGGTGTGGCCGTGTTCGTTACTGGACTACCGGGATATGCTGTTGGCAGAATTTCACAGTCTGACCACGCGTTCTCCTCCCTCCCTCTCAACGAACACCTTCGTGTCGATCACAGACACTCCATCCCACTGCTCGTTTATGGTCTTCTCGTGGTTGGCATCGTCGTGGCTTGGTCGGTACTCCCTGTGTCTATGCTGCCCCCGTCGGCTGCTGTTGCACCAGTGTCCGCTGGTGCTGGGCTCATCACGGCTGTCTTCCTCGGCTATCGGGCGCAAGGCGCACCTCCATCAGTTGGTGCGGGCACCATCGGCGTCAGCGCTGGCCTCCGATTGTTCACACAGGATGCGTTTCTTGCTGCGAGCGGTGGTTCCCCCTTCGTGTTTGCTGGCGTGATTCTCGCTGTCGGTTTCGTTGCTGGTGGCCTCTTCGGTTTAATCGGGTATGGTATCGGGCGGATGCTTGCCGACTAAGACCGATCATCATCCAATATAGGGCGGAAAATCACGTTGAGGACGACAAATCAGCACCACTCGCACATCCGAGTAACGTATATGAGAACTACTCAGACAGGATTTACATAGCTCTCGATACAATACTACACGACAGAGGAACAACGAACACGTAGCTCTGATCTATATATTCAAACGTCTATTTAGATATTGTAGACAAATATTATATTCTACCAATTCGATACTGTAGACGAGCGTCCATGACTGATGAGAGCATGGCGGCGAGGATCGTGCGTTTGAGCGAACGCGTAGGTGGTCGGGAGATACTCTCCGCGCGCACAGAGCGTCATATCTTGTTGCGATTGAGTCTTGCTGATTACTGCAGTTTCGTTGCACTATTATTCGCGTGGGGGGCGACCGTATTGTTGCTCTCTCGTGAGCCTAACTGGGCTATCGTCGCCATGTTTTGTGGATTTGCGTTCGATAAACTCGACGGCTACATTGCGCGTCAGTACGACCGTCAGTCCGCTTTCGGTCGGCATATCGATTCGTTCATCGACGTGTTCGTCTACCTGGTGACGGCAGCGGTACTCTATCAGGTTGTTATGTCTCCGCATCTTGCGATGAGCGTCATTGTTGGCTTCCTCCTCATCGCGTTTGGGGGCTTGCGACTCATCCGGTTCACCGACGAAGGATTTGTGACCGATGGCGGAACCAGCTACTACCGAGGAATCACCGTCGTTCACACGAATCTCCTTGTGCTCGTGAACTATTTCCTCATCCAGTTCATCCCACAATGGAACGGCTGGCTCGCCGCAGCGAGTATCGCCATCGCCTGTCCGATCATGGTTTCGGATTATCCGAGCAAGAAAACGGTGAAAAGTCAGTCAATCGTGGCTGTCCTCGGTCTTGTGGCAATTGGTCTGTGTCTCGCTCTCGAATTCGGCTACGTATGAATTGCCGGACGTAGTACATCGTTTTGTCTGAGTGAGCCAGAACAGAGACCGAATCTGCAGCAGTAGCGAAGAGCATCCAGTTGCACACTATAGACACAGTTCGTAACTAATGAGCTGAACTCGGCTCGTTCATCGGAACCATTCTCGTAGACGTCAGTTCATGCGACATACACCGAACACTTGTTGGACGGTGTGACGTGCTTACTCAGAGCTATACCGGCTCTCTTTTGGTTGGTGATCGACGGACTGGAGTAGAAATGCGATTGCATGCGTGCTCTCTGGCGACTCAAGTTCGCTGGCCCACGTCTGAAATATTAGTATACAAATACTATCTAAAATTGTAAAAATAGTATAGTAGAACTCTTTACTCACTTCTGCTATCGAAGAATGATGGTGGCTGGTTGGGGTCTTCTGATTGGTCATTCTATAACGACATGCTCTCTGTAAGTTTATCGGAAATCACCGTCGCCTCCGTTAAAACATTATTATATAGCGTTAACTTATCTATGAATTCGTTCTACTGAATTGAGTGAATAAAAAATACATTCGGGAAACCATGGAATATACATAATTCACGACTTTTACTTACTAACTCTCCTCTGGACGATGAATCGCTACACTCGCCACGGCTATACGCCTATTCTGATCGTACGCTTTCGAATATCTAAAACAGTATACGAGGCATTAGTTTTGATGGATATTGAGTAGTATCGATAATTAGATATTCAATAGCGCGACAATCGTCGTTTGTCGACACTAGATGTATATTGATTGTCCTCGATTAATTGCGTGTGAGGGGTTCCAATGCATTACGATCAGTTCATGGGTCAGGTACAGAACAGACTACAACTCAGCGACGGGGGGAAAGCCGTCCGAGCGACGCGCGCCGTTTTGACGACGCTCGGCGAACGCCTCCAATCCGGTGAAGCGAAGGATCTCGCTGGACCATTACCGATGGAAGTCGACCGGTATCTTCTGCAGGCTGACTCCGGACAACGATTCTCGATCAACGAGTTTTTCGATCGAGTGTGTGAACGAGAGACCGTCGACCGATCCGATGGGGTGTATCACACAAAAGCAATCGTCGCACTACTCGATGAAGTCGTCCCCGCGGGTGAAATGCAGCAAGTCAGAGGGCAACTACCAGCAGAGTACGACCAGCTGTTCGAACTATCTGGCCAAGATTGATCCACAGCCACGAATCCAACGATTTCCGACGATCGTAGCGGTGAATGAAGCGCTCAGGTATCTCAGACAATTTTGCGTGCAAAGCGAAAGACGATACGGATCGCATCGCTTGGGAGCGGAAAATTTGAAGCGTATCGCTTTCGTTACTCTATTAGTGGTCTATGATCGCCATACCAGCATTACTCGCTGTTGGGCTGTTAGTCGCCATCTTCGTCGGATACAATATCGGTGGCTCTTCGACAGGTGTTGCATTCGGCCCTGCTGTTGGCAGTCGAATCGTCGGGAAAGCGGCTGCTGCCGGGATTTTCACGGCGTTTGCGCTGGTGGGCGGGTGGACCATCGGTAGGAACGTAATCGAGACGATGAGCGAAGGCATTGTTCCACAAAGCCAGTTCACACTCGCGGTGAGTATCGTCGTGCTCTTTTTCGCTGGGGGTGGACTGCTCGTCTCGAACGTTTTCGGTGTGCCTGCTTCAACATCAATGACGGCCGTTGGTGCGATTGCTGGTCTCGGAATTGCGACGAATACACTCGACGAACAGGTGATGTTCGCGATCCTCGCGGCGTGGATCATCGCTCCGGCCGTCGCTTTCTCTGTCGGTCTCGTGATCGGCCGGTACGTCTATCCGCATCTGGATGCACGAATCTCGTTCACTCGGTTTCAGGGTGGATTGGTCCGCCTCGATCGGTCTGGGTCTGGACACCTCCCGACACCGACGCTCAACGAAAACGCAGCGCCACGCGACGTACTCGGTGCCCTGATCGTGGTCATTATCGCGTGTTACAACGCGTTCTCGGCCGGGGCATCGAACGCGGCAAACGCGATCGCACCGCTCGTCGGAAACGGGTCGATCACAGCCAGCCAAGGAATCGTGCTAGCAATTGCTGCCATTGGTGTCGGGAGTTTCACAATTGCCCGACGAACCCTCGATACCATTGGCGAGGGGATCACCGACCTCCCGATTCTCGCCGCGATGATTGTTTCTCTTGTTGGTGCGACGATCATTACGGTTCTGTCTGGGCTCGGCATTCCGGCGAGTCTCGCTGTGAGTATGACTTCGTGTATCATCGGGTTGGGGTGGGGACGATCGAGCCGTGTCGTTACTCTCGCAGAAGCAACGAGTGTCGCTCTGGAAAAAGGAGGTGCAGAAGCAACCGATGTCGTGTTGAAAAAAGAGGACCGACCCGAGTTCTCTGCAGATGCGATCCTTGCAGAAAGCGGGAAGTCCAACTCGGATTCTAATCCAGCCCGCGGACCGACCGTCGGTGAGCTTGCAACAGGTGAAGATGAAGACCAAACCGAACAGCAAGACACAGAGAGAGAGCCGATCGAAGTGCCCGGAATTGGTGAAGAAGAGCCCGAGGAAGTGCTCGAAGAGACTCCAGTTCTCTTCGATCGTGTTGCTACTGGCCGGGTTGTTTTTCTCTGGCTGCTCACACCGACGATCTCGACGATCGGCTCGTATACGATCTTCGTTCTCTTCTTTTAGCGACGAGACCACCGAATCACAAAAACGGCTTTGATCATCGGTACCGAATGACGGTCCATGAGCGAACGCGTTTTCGACAACGAGCGAATTCTCGTTCCCATCGACGGCTCTGATGCCAGCGAGCGTGCGTTCGAATACGCGCTCAACTTCCCTGCTGAGAGCATCACACTCCTGACCGTTATCGATCCGTTCGATATCGATCCGCTTGCCCCCGGTTTACAATCGCCCAGTGGGAGGCCGGGGATGCCCGGCTACTCACCAGGATGGTACGAGAAAGTGGAACAGAAGGCAGAGGCGTTACACGACCGAAAACGAGAGCGTGCTGATGATCGTGATATTACCGTCAAAAGTGAGGTTACGTATGGGTCTCCTGCCCGTCAGATAGTGAAATACACCCACGAACACGAGATTGAACATATCGTGCTCGGACGGAAAGGGCACGATTCGATCACACGCGCACTTCTCGGCAGCGTATCCGAGCTGGTGGTCCGTCGATCTTCGGCAATCGTCACCGTCATCTCTTGATAGAATACGCTCTGGCCGGACAACTGAGACAAGCTGGAAGAGTCCGGCGGTGGCAGTAACTATTAACCCTCAGGATCCATCGTATCCAACGATGCCGACGACGGAGGCGCTCGCGTTTGTTGTTATTGCTGCCCTCATCACGGATTTGGCTACCGGACTCGGTGCAGTTCCATTCTTTTTCGTCGACGAGGTTAGTGATCGGGCGTACGTGCTGTTGTGGGGATTCGCGTCTGGGATTATGCTCTCGACGTCTGTTTTCGGTTTGCTTCCGGAAGGCGCTGCCCAAGGCCCGATCATCGAGGTAGCTGGCGGCACGCTTGTCGGGATTCTACTCATCTTTGTCGTAAGTCAATTGCTCAACGAGTACGACATCCACCCACAAACGATCTCAGCAGCAGATTTCCGTCGATTGTTACTCATCGTTGGGACGCTCACCATCCATAGCTTTCCGGAGGGCGTCGCGGTTGGTGTCTCGTTCGCCGATCTGAACATCGCTGGCGATGGGGTCACTGTCCCGCTTCTTGCTCTTTTTGTCACAATTGCGATTGCCATTCAGAACATCCCAGAAGGGTTGGCGGTTGCGATTCCCTTGAAGACACAGGGAATCGCAAACAGGCGACTCGTCTTCTGGGCCGTCTTTTCGAGTGCGCCACAACCACTCGCTGCAGTAATCGCATTCTACTTCGTTCGGATCGCTCGCAACGTGCTCTCGTTCGGGTTCGGGTTCGCAGCCGGTGCGATGCTGTTTCTCGTTGCCCACGAATTGCTGCCCGAAGCGTACGATCGCGGCCGTGAACTACCAAAACACGGTCGCGATGAAATTATAACCGGCGTGGCTCTTGGATTTTTGCTCATGGCACCGCTGCTCGTCTTCAGGTGACTGTGTCTGCGGAATGCTCCACAATCGCTTACCACCGTCAGACGGCGTCACATGGAGTGAGGACGATCGTCAAAGGGAACACGGAACGCTACTTTAAGAGCAGGGGACCCGAATGTAAGCGTGGGTTGACGCTCAATGTACGATACCATCCTGATTCCGACTGACGGGAGTGCGGGAGCGAACGCTGCAGCGCGCCACGGTGTGAGTCTTGCGAGGGCATTCGATAGTCAGGTCCATTTTTTGAGCGTTGTCGACGAACGGTCGTACAGCCATCGCCTCGCTGATCTTGACCCAGATATCGACGCTCGCCGAGAGATGCTCGAACAACAAGCCAATGATGCAGTTCAGTCGCTTGAGATGACCGCAACGGACGCATCCGTCACGTTCCACACAGCGGTCGAACACGGTATTCCACACGAGACGATTCTCGATTACGCCGAACAACACGATATCGATCTCCTATCGATGGGCACACACGGACGGACTGGTCTCGATAGAGTGCTACTCGGGAGTGTAACAGAACGTGTGATTCGAACGAGCGACCATCCCGTCCTTACGTCTCGGACCGAACCGGACGATCGGTTGAAGTACGATCGGATACTGATTCCGACGGACGGTAGTGAGGCTGCGTCCGCTGCAATCAACCATGGAATCGCTATCGCAGAACGATACGACGCCACCATTCATATTCTCTCAGTCGTTGATCTCGGTGCAATAACGGGTACCTACGAGATGGGTCCAAGTATTTCAGATCTCCTCGACACGTTAGGCGAAGAGTGTGAACACGCTGTGGCTGAGGTCGCCGCCAAATGCCGGGACAGAGATGTCGATGTTGTCACAAGCGTCGATCAGGGGACTCCCTCAAAAGCAATCCAAGAGTACATTAGTGATGCTGGGATCGACCTCGTGGCGATGGGAACACACGGTCGAACCGGTCTCGAACGATATCTTATCGGCAGCGTGACTGCGCGCGTCGTCCGGACGAGCAGTGCCCCGGTTCTCACCGTGCGTGAGCCACGAGAGGTATAAGACAGTCTGCTGTGTGGAAGCGACTGTGAGGGGTTAGCTGACGGTCAGCACGGGCGTCTCAGAGCGCCGGATCATTCGTATTGTGGTACTCCCCAGTAACCGATCGTCTCCTGCATCTTTTCCGCGCGTCCCCATCACAGTGAGGTCAGCAGCGACTCCCTGCATATAGCGGAGGAGCTCTTCTTCGGGCACACCCTGTCGTATCTCCGTTGTCACGGAGATCTCCCGGTCGCGGGCTTTGGCTGCAATACTATCAACGGCAGTTGTCCCACCCTTCTTGAGCAGCCCGACGATGCTTCGAGGAGCGTCTTCGAGGCCGTACGTTCTCGTGTCGATGACGTAGACCACGTGGGCCTCAGCACCGTAGCGCTCTGCGAGAGCAAAACCCTGTTCGGCGGCACGCTCTGCAATATCGCTGCCATCAGTTGGAATTACGATCTGTTCGTACAGTCCGTCGTCCACGGAAGTAGCTGTCTCAACAGCAGCTAGATTAGAGTCCACAGCTCTGTCTCTGTCGCTATCGCTGTCGTTCTCTTCGGTGGGCCGCGTCGTCAGCACGGGCACGCCTGCGAGTGTCACTACTCGCTCTGTTGTGCTGCCCACGCGTGACTGTTGTGTTCCTGCTTGATCGTGGGCTCTCGTTCCCATCACGATCACATCGATCGCATTCTCCTCGGCATACGCGAGGACCGACTGGTAGGGAACCCCTTCGCGGACTTCGCGTTTTGTCTTCAATCCGAGTTCTGCGGCCAGCTCTTGCACCCGAACGGTTGCCGATCGGCCACGCTTTTCTGAATGACGTCGTAACGCGTCTCGTTCGTCTGAATCCAATGCGTCTGGTTCGGGGCTCGTGTCGATGACATGGAGGACGTGGACGGTCCCGTCGCACATCCGTGCGAGATCAAACGCGCGAGCGATGGGACCCGCTGTTCCCCTGCTATCGATTGGGATGAGGATCTCGTGATACATACTGCTCGGAAATACGGGATCGAACACCAAGTAGACTACCTGTGTCTCTGTTTGAAAGCGAACGGGCTACTGTCTGCTACGGCTCAATCACGGTCGCCCATTCGTCTGACCAACCATACGGTTTAGGGCATATCGCTCGTATATGGCACGAGATGGGATCATGTACGACGACATTCTTATTCCAACGGACGGAAGCGATGGATCTCAGGCAGCTGTCGAACACGGTGTCACGCTTGCTGGGCGATTCGACGCGACCGTTCACGCTCTCTCTGTCGTCGATGAAGCATTTTCGAAAGCTGACGTTGCAGCTGACACGGTCTGGATGTCGATCTACGAGGAGCGCGAACGGGAAGGCGAGCGTGCAACAGAACTCATCGCTGCGACCGCGGCTGATGCTCACGATGTGTCGGTCGTTCAAACGATCTGTGACGGCGATCCCGCTGAAACCATTCTTGCGTACATCGATGAACACGCGATCGATCTCGTCGTGATGGGGACGCACGGACGGACGGGAATCGGTCGCCATCTACTGGGAAGCGTCACCGCGACTGTCGTACGGGCAGCGTCCATCCCAGTGCTGACCGTCCGTTTGACCAAGCGGCTCCAGACGACCGACTACGCTGATGTTCTTATTGCAACCGACGGGACCCCAAGTTCCGAGGCAGCGGCTAAACACGCGGTGGCACTCACAGATCGATACGATGCGACACTGCACGCAATCTACGTCGTCGACTCGAAGTACGGCACCAGCGATGTGGTCCGAAATTCACTTCGACAGCTGGGGACCGAAGCAATTGAGAACGTTACGAGACAAGCTGCAGCCCTCGATCATCCGCCGATCGAGACGATCGCTGCTGGCGTCCCGTATGAGGAGATTCTCGCCTACAGTGAGAACCAAGGAATCGATCTGATCGTGCTCGGAACTCACGATCGGACCGGAATTGATCACCTCCTAATGGGAAGTGTTGCCGAGCGAATCATTCGGACGGCACACACCCCCGTCCTGACGGTGTCGACCGAAACAGAGCACGATCGACGTCGGGAATAAGCGCCAGTACACCATCAAATCGCAACCGATCTCGTCTGGAGAATGCTGATACGAGTGCCAACGACACACTCTTGCCAGCAGAGTCACGTGGTCGGACCTCTTTGTACCGATCGCTGGTAAATACCATACGTGCTGTACCGAGCGCATCTGATGGGTCGTCTGTAATCACCGGTATCGTGGGTATGTGAGTTCGATGCGCTGATTCGGCGACGATGCGGTCGATTCAACACGATCACACCAACGTCGTTACACGAGTACGGCTGTAAATGCAGGTAGCACGGCAAAGTACGTCGAGACTATCTCCGTAGCTGTCCTGTTCGCTCATTAGCTGTGTGTCCTCTTTCAGCCCGATTTCCAAAGCGACCATGCTCATTTCGTGCCTACCATTATGATGATTGATGTATATGACACAGGGCGTGTCTATTCCGGTGTGTCTGATAGCCTGCTATAGAAAGTCTCGAGACTACGGCCTACCGGGATCGTGTTCGAAATGATCGAAAAAGCAGATCAGTATCTTTGCGCTCAAGTCCTCGAAACATCGCTTTGTGACCTCTGATACGGTGTCTCTGCAATAAGACGCTGTAGATGGTACGTTGATACGGGTGTCATCTGTAGCAACCCATATCAGAAAAAGCGTCTCGATTGGTTTTCTATCGCTCTCATACGTGTGTGAGTAGTAGAGCAAAAAGTGATCGCCACGCATCGGAGGACAGAGACGGCTGTTTAGTGTTCCTGTACAGGAAACGCGATCTCGACAGTGGTCTTATACTCGACGATCGTGTTGTCTTCGATGGTCGCAGACCAGTCCTTTATTTTCATTCCACTAATGTTTTGGACTGTCGACGTGGCTTGCACGAGTGCCTGTTCTGCTGCGTCTTCCCACGATTCCTCAGAGGTACCGAGAACTTTTATGACTTTTACTGCTCCCATAGCTGGAGTGTCGGTCAGTAATTCATTAACAGTTGAGGTTGGATATTCAAGCCAGCAACGGTGATGAGCCCCGTGTGACCGGTTTCTTGAAAGCCAGCATCCACAGTGGTGACAGACTGTGAGTACTGCTGGTACGCCACTCGATACGTCCCTATACGATCAGTTTGATGGTGCTCGTTGGTTCGTCGATGGTTTAGCGTTCCCCGACAACGACAACGAAAATCCGTTCACAAGGTTCTTTCCACCGAAACCAGACGCGATTGATTCGTTTCTTACTATTAGTTAATTACCATTTTCCATACAAAATATCAGAACAATATATTATTTGGGGTAGAGTAGATTATTTGATATACATTTCAATTGTATAATTCAACTATTCATCGATCAATTTTTGGCTCAGAATGAACATAGAACAGGCAGTGTCGTCAGAACCACTGGAATTGTTCATCTGTGTCTTAGAGGTGTAAACGCATCCACACACTGTCTAACTATCTTTTGATATTTTCTTGGTTTGATTCATCTCATACCTGTGCTACTTACGCATCAGCTGAAGAATCTCGAAGGATGTAATAGACCATTTTCTATAGGAAAAATTCATATTCTGTATTATTGTGTTCTATCGATCTCAATTACCAATGTTCAACATCTGTATGATGAAACTGTCCTCCTCGACAACTGCTACTATCTCAGAAACTACATCTATCCCTCCTATTCGTCTCTTTGGCTATTGTCTCTGCGTTGAATCGAAACAGTGCGCGTCGTACTATTTCACTCCACCAGACCTAGTGTATCATCACCTTCGTTATCGGTTTGATTCGTGGTCGGCTGCCCTCTCCCGATGTAATCGCCGAATTCATTGGTTTCGTAGATCTCAGTCAGTTCATATCGATCGATGAATACTTAGGGCAACAAGGGTCTACCCTGCGCCGTACCGACTTTGTGAAGCATTACACTTATATCACATGTCTCTCTAACACAAGAAGAGCCAACCATGACACGTTCTGACAAGAATATGTGGGCACGACGAGATATACTGCGACTCTCCGGAGGCGTGGGGACCGGACTCTTACTCGCCGGTTGCCTCGAATCTGGAGACGATGATGGCAGTGGCGACAGCAATAACAGTAGTGACAGCGGTAGTGGTGGTGGAAACAACGCTATCAGTATTGGGTTAGTGACACCGCTGACCGGAACGCTTGCGCCGTACGGTCAGCGCAATCAGCGTGGCAAGAAACTCGCGCTCAACGCGATCAACGACGTCGGAATCGGATCTAACGGTCGCACGTTGGACGTCCTCGTTGAGGATTCTGAGAGCAAAAACCAAAGTGGTGTTAATGCTGCTCGGAAACTCGTCAACCAGAATCAGGTACCACTGCTCGTTGGGGCAGTGGGATCGGGTGTCTCGCTCGCTATCTATAACTCCGTCACAAGCGGAGCGGACGTGGTACAGATCAGTCAGAACTCCACCAGTCCAGAGCTATCGAAGAAATCAGACCTGTTCCGGATGAGTCCCTCGGGAGCGGCCAAGTGGAAGGCACTTGCGAAGCTCCTCAAGCGGGATGGCAAGTCCAAGGTCGCAGCAACGTGGATCAATAACGACTACGGACAGGGATTTGCCGATACGTTCCCGAACGTGTTCGACGGCGAGGTAGTGTACATCAACCCGCACGATCAGGACCAATCGTCGTACCGGGGCGTGTTATCCGAGATGGCGAACACGGACGCGAACGCGTGGCTGTTCATCACCTACGCCAACGAGTACACCATCATGGTCAACGAGGCGTTCGATCAGGGATACAACGAGCAGGCGGACTACTACGGAGCCGAATCGACGGTCGCAGATTCGATCATCAAAAACACCTCCGACGGAAGCCAGACCGGTATGCAAGGAATTACCGAGTCTGCACCAACTGATCAGCAGAGTTACAAGCAGTTCAAGACGGAGTTTCAAAAGCAGTTTGACAAGACGCCCACCGTGTGGTCGGCGTACGCGTACGACGCCGTGACAGTCGCGGCCATCGCGGCTGAGGCTGCCGATGAGATGACTGGCTCTGCTCTTCAGAAGGTTATCAGGGATGTTACTCGGCCGAAGGGAACGAAAGTCTTCAATTTCGAGGAAGCAAAGAATATTCTCGCTGACGGCGGCTCGGCGACGGATATCAACTACGAAGGCGTCTCCGGTCCGGTTGATCTCGACAAAAACGGTGATCCGCCCGGATTCTACCAGATCTACCGGGTGAAGAACCACAGCTATGAGTACGGCGACTTCATCACCGGCTGAAATGATCGGTCGATTTCGACTCGACAGGTTCGACGGAGGTGTGGTATGAGTGCTTTCCACGAGCACGCGCTGTTGCAGCCAGCGCAGGTCGGCGTGCTTGACCAGCTTCCGCAGTTGCTTGCCAACGGACTGGTGTTCAGTTGCATCATCATTTTGGGAGCGATCGGGCTGTCGCTCATCTACTCGATTGCCGATTTTGCTAACTTCGCTCACGGCGACACCATGACAGTTGGTGCGTTCGGTGCGTTCGTTGGCGCGGCGGTGTTTGGCTCGGGTTTCACTATTGTGGTCCCGTTCACGGCTGCTGTCGTCGATTTGCGCGTGCCTGCTCCCGATATCGTGCTCTTCGAACTACCGTTGTCACTGTATCTCGGATTACTCGTTGGGATGGCAATTGCGGCATGCGTTGTGGTGGTGACCGAGCGACTCGTCTACAAGCCGCTCAATGCGGGATCTATCGAACTGCTCATCACGAGCATCGGTGTCGCGCTCGCCTATCGCGCGCTGATGCAGATGGCCTTCGGAGCCGAGCAGCGCACTTACCAGATCTCTCGACAGGGACGCATCGCACTGTTCGATGCTGCGCTCGGCATTGCCGTTACGCCACGCGATCTCGTTGTCGTCGTTCTCACGGGAGTGCTCGTGGTTGGACTGCACGCGCTGTTACAGTATACGACGCTTGGCCGAAAGATGCGCGCAACCGCTGACAATCCAAATCTTGCGCGCGTCTCTGGCATCCGGACCAACGAAGTCATCCTCGCAATGTGGGTCATCGGTGGAGCGCTCGCTGCCGCTGGTGGGGTATTTCTGGGCATCGACACGCTTGTTCGTCCACGAATGGGGTTTGATATCCTCCTCGTGGTGTTCGCTGCCGTCATCCTCGGTGGCATCGGGAGTGTCTACGGTGCGATGATCGGTGGTCTCGTTATCGGGATGGCACACGAACTCACGCCCGTCATTCCATTCGTTCCCGTCGAGTACGCTCCCGCGGTGGCGTTCGCGTTGATGGTCCTCATCTTGCTGGTCCGCCCGCAGGGAATCAGAGGTGAAAGCGTATGAGCGGAAAACGACTTCGACGAGTACGCCAGTGGATCGGCGGATTCTACGACAGTCTCGACGCGGTCGATCAGCGCGTTCTCTGGGGTGTCATCGGATTTGCTCTGTTACTCGTCGTGGCAACCGTCACCGGCGTGATGCAGTTGGGGTTCGTACTGCCGACGCTCGCGCTCACGGGAATGTGGGTGTTGCTCGCGCTCGGACTCAACGTTCAGTGGGGATACGCTGGGCTGATCAACTTCTCTGTCGCAGCGTTCTGGGGAATCGGGATGTACAGTGTCGCGCTGCTCGCAACGCCCGAATCACCAATTGGGCTCTCGTTGGGACCAGGCGTCGCGTTCATCGTCGCCATCGTTTCGAGCGCGCTCGTCGCCGTCATCATCGGGATTCCGACGCTGCGCCTGCGCGCTGACTACCTCGCTATCGCTTCGTTGGGTCTCGCTGAAATCATCCGATTGCTCATCAAGAATCAGGAAGGCATCACAGCGGGTACACAAGGCGTGAGTATCCAGCCACTCTTGCCCGAGGCTGTTGCTGTAATCGAGGGAGCGGTCGGGGCGTTCGATTCCGTCTTCGCGTGGGATGCTGTTGCCTTCCCGTACCGTGGTCTGACTGATCTTCTCTTGGTGAGTGTTGCGGTTCTTGTGGTCTATCTACTCCTCAGGCGGATGCATCGATCTCCGTGGGGACGGGTGCTTCGAACGGTGCGCGCTGATGAGGAACTCGCCGAGGCGCTCGGGAAGAACGCCTACGCGCTCAAGATGCAGGCGTTCGTCCTCGGAAGCGTACTGATGGGCATCGCGGGCTTTTTTTATGCCTACCAGTTTCTGTACGTCTCTCCGAGTGAACTCGAACCCATCAACACCTTCTACGTATGGGTTGCGGTTATCCTCGGCGGCACTGGATCGAATCGTGGCGCGGTTCTCGGTGGTCTCACTATCGTTCTCGTCCGTGAGGGTCCACGATTCATCAACGATGCCGGGCTGCTTCCGGTGGACCCGGCGGCGTTCCGACTGCTGTTGGTCGGTCTTCTCATCGTGCTCATCGTTCGCTTTCGCTCAGAGGGAATTCTCCCACCGCGGGCCGAACTCATCTGGCCTGCGGCGCGTGAGACGAACTCCGACGGTGCTGGGGGTGATGTGTCGTGAGTGACGGTACTCCTTCAACAGCGGACTCGCGCTATGATGGAGCAGACCTTGATAAAGATGACTCAGTGTTACGCACTGCGGGACTCGAAAAATCGTTTGGCAGCCTCGTTGCTGTCGACGACGTCTCTCTCGCCGTCGAGCGTGGCTCTATCACAGGGATGATCGGACCCAACGGCGCAGGAAAATCGACGCTGTTCAACCTCATCTCTGGCTTCTACGACCGCGACGCCGGTCAGGTAACGGTAAACGCAGTCGACGTCAGTGGCAACCCACCGCACGAGGTCGCACGTGCGGGATTAGTACGAACGTTCCAAATCCCTCGCCGAGTGGACGGAATGACCGTCCGCGAGGCGATGCTCGTCGGTCCGCGGCCACAGACCGGCGAGTCCATCCTGCCGCTGTTTCTCACACCAGAAACGGTCGTCACCGAGGAACGTGAGAATCTCGCACGCGCCAACGCGCTCCTCGAACGGTTCGAGATTGCTCACCTCATCGATCAGCCAGCGACGGATCTCTCGGGTGGACAGTTGAAGCTCGTCGAACTCGCGCGTGGTATCACGACCGACCCCGATATCCTCTTGCTCGACGAACCTGTCGCTGGAGTGAACCCGACGCTCGCTGCTGAAATCAAGCGCTTCATCCGCGAGCTGAACGAGGAAGGGCAGACGTTTCTCATCATCGAGCACGACATGCCCTTTATTATGGATCTCGCTGATCCCATCGTCGTTCTCGATCAAGGACGCGTTCTCATGGAAGGCACACCGGAGGAGGTCAGAAGCGACGAGCGCGTCATCGACGCGTATCTCGGAGGTGTGGAATGAGCGATCCAACTGGCAACACGGACAGCGCACATGCCACCGGTGAAGAAAGAAGTGCGCTCACTGTCGAGGGTGTCGACAGCGGTTACGGTGAGATGCAGGTGCTTCGGGACTGTTCGCTGCATCTCGACGCTGACGAAATCGTCTGTCTCATCGGGCCAAACGGCGCGGGAAAATCCACCGTGTTGAAGACTGTCTTCGGATTGCTCTCTCCGTGGAGTGGACGGATTCGTCTCGCTGGGCGCGACATCACGGACACGCCCCCCGAGGATCTCGTCCGTGAGGGCGTTGGCTACGTCCCCCAGACCGAGAACGTCTTCGGGTCCCTCTCCGTTGCGGAGAATCTTCGGATGGGCGGTGTTGCTCGCTCTTCCGGGCTGGATGAGGTCATTGGGAACCTGTACGATCGGTTTCCGATTCTCGAAGAGAAACGGGATGCGAAGGCCCGTACGCTCTCGGGCGGCCAGCGACAGGTGCTTGCGTTCGCCCGCGCGCTCGTGATGGAACCCGACGTGTTGCTCATCGACGAACCGTCTGCTGGTCTCGCACCGAACATCGTCGAGGACGTTTTTGAAGACGTACAGACGGTGAACGAACTCGGAACGGCTATTCTGATGGTCGAACAGAACGCCCGCGAGGGGCTTGGCATCTCGGATCGTGGATACGTCCTCGATCAGGGAACCGTGCGATTCGAAGACGAAGCAAGCGTGCTACTCGACAATCCCGAGGTGTCTCGGCTGTACTTGGGTGGGTGAGCTCTCACTCGAACCACGAATCTCTTCAATCCGAACGCTTGGCCCCACGTTCTGCTTGAACGCCGTGTTTCGTTGGTGAGAACGAGTGAGTGTTAGCTCCTCATCCACCTTCGAGCTGTATTGTCGATACCGCATCGGGAGCCACGCGCTGTGTCTGTCCCTCTCGTGTCTCCATCTCGACATCGCCCGTTTCACGGTACGTGTTGCCCAAGATGATCTTCTGGGGAATTCCGAGCAGATCACTTTCGGCGAACCGTTCACCGATCGTCTGCGCTGGGTCATCGAAGAGGAGCGTGTTCTGAGGACCGCAGTCCTCGTGGAGCCGATCGGCGGTGTCTCGTATTTCACCGTCGCTCTCGTATTCGAGGGGAATGATTGCCACCTCGAATGGAGCGACAGTTCCTGCGTCAGTGACGGGCCAGCGACAACCATCTTCGTCGGCGTGCTGTTCGATGAGCGTCTGGATGAGACGGGTAACGCCGATCCCGTAGCTTCCCATTATGACGGACTGCGAACCAGTGGCGGTGTCGATGGTGAGACCCATCGCCTCTGAGTAGCGTGCTCCGAGTTTGAACACGTGTCCGATCTCGATTCCGTCACTCCGCACGAGCCGACTCTGACACTCGGGACACTCGCACTTGAGAGACGAATCACGATTCCAAACGTCCCAGTCGGGATGTTCGTCGGTGACGCCGAATCGACACGCCTCACTCGCACACGAGAGCAGTTCACCAGTTCCCGTCTCGACGGGAGCGACGAACTCCTCCGAAGTAGCGCCACCCATAACGCTGTTTTCGGCCTCAACAACGACGAACTCGATCCCGAGTGAGTCGAAGAGACGGCCGTAGGCAGCACGGACCCGTTCGTAACACTCATCGAGTGAGTCGGCGTCTGCATGGAGGCTGTACGCGTCCTTCATCGTGAACTCCTTCGTTCGTAGGAGCCCGTTACGAGCGTGATCGTCTCGGTGCTTCGTGTTGATCTGATAGAGCAAGAGCGGGAGATCCTCGTACGAGCGGACGACGCCGTCGACGAGCGAGACGATTCCCTCTTCGTGAGATGGCGCAAGGCACATCTCTTGCCCATCGCGGTTCGTGAGCGTAAACATCTCTCCTTCGAAGCGTCCCCACCGTCCGCTCTGCTCCCAGATGGATCTGTACTGGAGCTGGGGAAGACTGATCGCTTGTGCCCCGATCGACTCCATTTCGCTCGTGATACGATGGATGATCTTCTGACGAACGCGTTCACCTGTCGGGGTAAATCCGTACAGACCACTCCCGAACCGATGGATGAGCCCAGCACGGACTGCCAACTGCGCTGCTGTCTGTTTATTCGTCGCTCGACTGGTCGCAAGGAGCACGTTATTTCGTCTCATCGCTCCCTCTTCTGTCATGCGTTCCAGTCCCTCCTCGGACAGGAGTCTGCCAGTAAAACCAGTCGCTGCGCGCGTCGTTACCTCGATCGCGGAACCCAGCCGGGAGCCACACCGGACCCCCGGCTTGAGACATGATTAGTTCGATTACGACACATGCACTTTCCCGGTTGTGGGGGGCACTTATACGCTTTTTGGTCCACTTTCGGATCTGTTCGGAGTGGTGGTGACATTTGTTTGGGTGATCACGAACGGGTATCACAACCAGACCATCATCTGCGAACAGCGTGGAATCGACGGCGTTCTTACGTTCGATTCAGATTTTGATGGACTCATCACTCGATACGACCCGCTTGATTACGCCTGCACTGCTCTCAGTGCTTTCGTTCGAGTAACGATATCCAATAACGACACTCTGTCACAACCCTCGCTGGTGTGCGGGACACGAAGCCGTTCTGGGGACCAGGTCTATTCTTGTATCGGCAACTGCGTCTGCTTTGTTCCCCGTCCCTGTTCGAGAGCAAGCAGTCGCCGTTTCGTAGCGACGCCGTTGGCCGCCGAGTAGCCCTTGAGTTCGCCATCGCTCCCCATGACACGATGGCACGGAACGATCAGTGGGACAGGATTGTGCGCGCACGCCTGTCCGACGGCAACGGGTGTAGTATCGAGATCTGCCGCAAGTTCGCCGTACGTTCGCGTCTCTCCGTAGGGAATCTTACTCATCGCGGTCATCACCTCGCCGGTCAATCCTCCCGGCGTTGTGACTGTTAGATCGAATTCCTGACGATCTCCACACTCGTATTCGTACACCTGCTCTCGGATGGCTGCTGGCGACTCATCGATTCGTGATTCGTCAATCTCGACGGTGGTTTCGAAAATATCTACGTTCATGAGTGGATTGTGTTGAATCGTCTCGGTGTCTCTCTAGTGGCTGCTGAAACGGATAACTATTCGCCGCAGAGCGAAAGTAGTTCGTCATCACGTGCATCGACGGATCTACGACCTGTTGTGGGCTTCGTGATACCAGAATGACTTCGAGAAACCGACGGCGGGCTGGTCCATCAGAAATCAATGTTTCAATTGATAGCTGCACTATTTGTCATCTGCTGTGTGATACTACAGCATGAATCGGAAACGGTGTGAGTAAGCACTTATATATGAGTAGAAATGGACTATTCGAATCACAACCAGGCTCAGTGACCATTTTCTTGTTTCGCTCCGAACTCTGTCGGCCGAAATCGTACTGAATAGAAACTCGTTCGCTTATCATCGTCAAGCATCAGCGACGATACGTTTCTCTGTCTGTGGATCGGAGTGAGGTGTCGATTCGATAATCTCCATTGACAGTTCGGAGTCGTGCCTCTGTGCATACGACGAAACAGAAAAAATCGCTCGGTGTAGTTGAGAGCGAACAACCTGTCGAAGCTCACTTTCCATGCGTTGTTTCAAAAATGTTGTTCACTGGTAGCGATTACCATCAGTCACGGGTCGCGCTGGGCTTGACTGCGTTCGGTAACGGAAGGACGAGTAGCTCTTCGAGCCTCTTATGCGGTGGACATCACGGTGTTCGACGCAAGGGACAGCGTTGTCACTGATTATCCGATGGTGACCGCCCGTCCCTGTGAGCCCGTCCCTCAAGAGCGCGTCCAGCTGATTCAGGCGAGGTTCTCTGCCTCAATCGTCTGCCAGATCTCGCTCCCGTGGTCGGTAATACCGTAGACACGTCCCTTTCGCCGGTCGTCTGAGACGAGCAGCTCGACGAGAGACTGCTCTCGAAGTCGTCCGAGCGCCCGCGAGACGTGAGAGATGGGTATCTCTCTGTCTTCGGCAATCTGCGACGGTGTTGCAGGACCGATTGCCAGACGTTCGAGAACAGCAACCCGGTAGGTGGAACTAACAACGTCGCTCACAGCGTCCCAATCTGGTGCCATAGGTCTATCCTGCCACATTATACTCCCTCCCGCACCAATACACTTCCCCTTTCCAGTAACTATGATGACAGTAAACGCACCAGTAGGTTTAACCATTACTGCCCCAGTCGTGCTCGACATCAACCGATTGGAACACTGCTAGTAAGTAATTTTCAGTAAGTTGGCAATGACAACACGCCGCAGTCTTGCGATATCTCTGTCTCGCAACGACGGATTGTCCGAACGTGTTAAACCACAATACCTATCCCTTGCTCTGCTGCTAGCCCAGATATGGACCCGATCATCATCCTCTCCCTCATCACTGTGGTAGGGATTATCCTGCTACTGGGGTTGTTCGGTGTCTGTCTTCACTTTGTGTATCGCACAGTGAACTCGCAAACGACAAGGACGACACGAGGGACGACTGGAGATGGAGCAACCGACGAGCCCGACGAGACCATCGTTCGTGGATCTATTGATGATGACAGCGTCGGAGCGGCGGGAGACACCGGTGACTTCGTCTTCGGAGACAGCGATGAGAGCCTTGGGAGTGGCGATCCTAAGCAACAACTCTAAGCCGAATACGTCGTTCGAAGAGACGCAGATGTAGGTACGCTGAGTGACTTCTCAGTCGTAGCCATCGGCTTCTCCACCGCACCAAGCGTTCCAAGCTCGCTCGATTGCCATCGACTGTTACAGCCAGCTCTCTCTTTGCATCGATGCAATCAGATCCGGACGGATCGAACCGCTTGCAGAAACTGATGGAACCGTTTGTCGATCGTTACTCTACGGATTCGGTCACTTCGTCCTGCGGTTCTGCTTCCGGTTCCTCTTGTGCTGGTTCGATGAGAGTTGCCTCTCCGATGAACGTGCTCGTATCGAAGGTCTCGACGCGGACAGTAACCTGCGAGCCGACGAGATCTTCCGGTGTATCGAGGAGGGTCAGGTGGCTGTCTCCGACGCGGGCAACAGCGGTACCGTCCTCGAAACCTGTGACGAAGACCGGGATCTCTTCACCAGGATCGAACGTTGGTTGATTTGTTCGGAATCCCCATCCCTTCAAGTACTGTTTGAGGAAGCTCATAGACGTGTCACCTCCATCGATTGGCGGTCAGAAACGTATTCGAGGCCAAACCCGGAGAGCGCAGCAACGATGAACACGCCGAACAGGAACCAGCCGTGGAAAACGAACGGCCACACCTCAATCGGATTAGCGACCATCGATTGTGTGAACCAGCCGAACTGCGACGGGAGGTCCCGTATCTCAGCGTATCCGACGAGCACACCGCCGGCCCACGGGAAGATGTAACCGAGTGCTGTCGTATTCGCATCGAGGATGTTCGCCCGGCGATACCCGTTAATATTGAATTTCTCACCGATTCGAGCGATGTACGGTGCGATAGCGATTTCTGCTGCCGTGTTGATTGTGATCATCGCGTTGGCGATGGCCGTCCCGAGTACCATGACTAATTCAGCTCGCCGGACGCTCGTAGCTACACTATTGAGCAACCAGTTCTGTAGTGCTTCGAATCCGCCACCACGTATCATGATCTGTGAACCGGCGACGATCAACAGTACAAGGATCGCAAGCGGGAAGAATCCTTCTGCACCCGTGTAGATGCTCCCGCCAACTCCTGTGTTGCCGGGTTCGACGAGTTCGATGAAGGGGAGTACAGAGAGCGACTGTGCAGCCCCGAGATTCTGGGAAGCCTTGAACACGATCATATCGCTCACGGAAGCCAATCCGAGGAGGAGATTGAGCACGACGGCGACTATAAGGCCCCACGAGATCGCTTCGACGATGTGTCGTCCACGTACAGCGGTCGCAATGACGACGAACATCGAGAAGAGGTGAATCAATCCCATCGGATTGCTGTTCGAGACGAACAGTTGCTGTGCGTTCTGTGAGATGTCAAAGCCGGTCATGTACGACCCTGCGATGATATACCCCACAAAGGCGAGTACAGCGGCGACGATCGCGTATTTGAACCGGGAGGAAACGACGCCACCAATGTCAGATTTCTGTGTAACCGCGCTGACGATGGTTGTGTCGCTGACAGGCGCGAGATTGTCACCAAAGGCCGCTCCGGAGAGAATTGCTCCGAACAACAACACGTGATCCGCACCGAGAACAACTCCTGCTGGGAAAACGAGCGTGGTGAACGCGACCGTCGTTCCGTAGCCGGTTCCAATACCAGTTGCGAGCAGTGCTGCGAGGATGAACGTTATCGCCGGGAAAATCGATGCGCCGACGTTGAGCGCATCGGCCGCCCAGACTAATCCACCGACGAATCCACCCTCTTGAATTGTCTGTGCGAACATCCCGGCCCACAGCCATGCGACGATGGCTGTCGCCGCAACGCGTTGGGTCATCCCCGCAAAAATCGTGTTTGCGTACGCTTTCCAACTGCCTTTCACGAACAGCATCCCGAGAATGAGACTGATGAGCATCCCGGCAACGAGCCCAGTTGTGTCACTGACCCGAAGAACGCCGCTTTGGACGATCGCCCAGATGACGAACAGCGCAATTGGAAGTGCGCTCATCAACGTCCCGCCGTAGAAATTTATTCGTGATTGATCTCGTGCTTCGGCAGCTTGTGCCAATTCAGTGCTTACGTCTTCGTTATTCGTATTGTCGCTCATTAGTAATCAATGAATGTTGATGAGAATGGAGAGGGGTTACTTCAATCTTGGGAAAGGTGGGAGAATCATCGTGATTTCATCAGTTCTGCGGATACATCCCGGCTTTGATTGTCCGATCGTGGAGTAACAGACGTGAGCGTGACGCTCCCGGTGATGTGTGGATAGATTACTCCTCGTTTCGCCCAACGCATTGGCGTTTGCTATCATGTGGCAATCAAGGTTCATACAGACAGTCGCTTCGAAGGGTTTATCCACGATCTGAGCTTCATTTCACGTACTATGGCCGATAAGCCCGCAACCATGTACCGGGATATCGATAAACCGTCGTATACTCGACGGGAGTATATCACCGGTATTCCTGGCTCGAAGATCGCACAGTTCAAGATGGGAGAGGTCGACGTCGATCCTGACGAGTATCCTATCCAGATCAGTCTTCAGGTTGAGGAGGCCGTTCAGATCCGTCACGGTTCCCTCGAAGCCGCTCGGCTGTCTGCCAATCGCCACCTCATCAAGGAGCTCGGCGAGAAGAACTACAAGATGATTCTCCGAAAGTTCCCCCACCAAGTGCTTCGGGAGAACAAACAGGCAACCGGTGCTGGTGCAGACCGTGTTTCTGACGGAATGCGACAAGCGTTCGGAAAGATCGTCGGAACGGCTGCACGCATCCAAAACGGCGAGCGCGTATTCACCATCTGGTGTCACCCTGACCAAGCCGAAACCGCCAAGGATGCGCTCCGTCGCGCATACAATAAGATGTCACCGCCGTGCCGAGTTGTGGTCGAGCGGGGTCAGGAACAGCTCGTTGCATAACTCTCGAAATATCGACACTCGATCGTCATTGGGCGATCGTCTGTCGTGGACACGAGTTTCTGTCGCGCTCACTGCTAGTCATGGTTTAAAATCAGCGACACGAACGTCCCGCGGGTAATTCTGTTCGAGCGTGGCGTATGGGACAATCATCGAAGAAAGAGAGATCGTTGTAATGAGTTCTCTCTGTTGAGACGTCGGCAACATCAGATATGGAACGACAACTGATTCCGACAAACGAAACGCGTCGATCTCTTACTATCGACTTACGGTCCGTACTTGGAACCGTTCGTACCCCCCATACGCCATCGCAAGAGAGCCAAGCCACCAGTTCCAGCGCTCGGGTAATCGTTTGTCGGGAGCATCACGGAGATTGCGAACGATCTCCTCTCTCGTGAGGGCATTTCCCGTGTCCGCTTCGAATCTACCGGAATCAGAAAGGTCCAGCGCCTGCCGGACGACGACGCGGCGTTCACCCGGCGTCGGGTCGAACTCTTCGAGGGCGTCTCCAAGCCGATCGCGGTCCATACGCTAGTGTCGGTCGCGGTTGGCTTTATTCTGCCGTCAATATTGACAGCACACTTCATACCTACTGAATCAGTCAATATTTGTCTCGTGAAAAGAGAGCGTATAATTCCACCGCCAGCTACTTACACGCATTTTGTCGTTCTATATCCAACCATTAACAGATGTATTCTACGTAGATTCTCTTCTGGTAGGACGAGTCGAAAATTTCGAAATCTATCTATCGAACACCGGTTCGAGTGGGAAATTGTACGTCCTACACCGCTCGACCTACGTCTCGATCACTTCGTGGCTGTCCCAAAGTTCGAACAGAAATGATCGCATGCACTTCCCATCAGCCGACGATCTCACTGAAACCGGATCAAGTGAGGTCCTTCCGCCGTGTCGTGCCATCTGTGCTGGATCAAGATGACCTTTACCAGCGTGCTGGTGTTCATCGATCGTCCAATCAGATATCTTTCCGACTAGTGTGAATCCTATCCGACAGTGAAACTATCTGGGAGCGCGTGATAGATCGACACGCTCGGAAGCATCAATAAATACGAAAGATATATAATCAATTATTTGTCAGTGCTCGGTGCACACGGTAGAGCGGGATTATAGTCCGATGCCGAGCGATTCGTTCGTCGTCGATATGCTCTCTCTGGCGTCTGCCTGTTCGGTCACGGCGCGAATGGCGTCGATGTTTTCGGGAACAACATCGCTCTCCTGATGAATCGCTTGGAAGAGATAGAGGTCGTTGCCCTCCATGCTGATCGATTCCTCCCAGAGGCAGTTCTCCCAGATATCTCCGCGCGGGCGGCCTGCGTCGTGGGCGAACTCCTTTAGCTTGCCTGCTCCGTCGATCGCCAAGCGTTCGGGGATGAGAAAGAGCCGCGACTCCTCAGCGAAGCGGTCACGTACTTCTTCGGCCGTTGGTGTCGATTCGAGCGTGACGTTGACGCTGTGTGTGTGCATGAGCGTCGCGGGGACTTTCATCCCGAGCGTGTCGATAGCGAGATCTGGGAAGATGGTGTTTACGTCCGGACCGTGGTGTGACGGAAGCGTAACGGGATTCGGGAGGATGTCGTTGATGGGGCCACGGGACGTTTGGCCGGGATCGCCGCCGCGGCGAACGAGCGTAATTCGTGCCTTCTCGACACCGTACTGTTCTTGGAGCGGTGCAAGCAGCCGCGAGAGGCCTGTCGTATTACAAGAGACAACGCGGACGTGAGATGCTCCGGCGGCCGCACTATAGTTCCCGCGGGCATTGAAACTCACATCGACGAGGTCGGCGTCCTCACCGCCCTGATAGAGCGCCGGTGTGTCGTATTCCTCGTACATCGATTTGTTCTGTGCGGCGACGCCGGACGGACACGCATCGACGACGACATCACTCTTCTCGACGAGCTCTGTAACCGAGCCAGCGAGGTCGATTCCTGCTTCCTCGAACAGCGGCATGCGATCCTCGATGGCGGCAAAGAGCGGATATCCGTTTCGAACCGCGGCTTCTGCCTCGAAGTTGGGGCGGGTCTTGGCGACCCCCGCAAGCTCCATATCTGGTTGCTGTGCGACCGCGTCTGCAACGCGCTTGCCGATTGTTCCGTACCCGTTGATCCCAACCGTGATCATACTTGGTATGCTCCACGGATGACGGTAAACGTTTCGAGGTTATTGGCGCTCTATTGACGATTTACTCGTGTCTGAGTAATGTTTCAATTCTGTAAGTCAGTATTCTGATAGATATATTGGGCCGAACGAAAGACAAACCCTAACCCTACTTCGATCGAGGGCTACCCATGAGCGACCGACAGAGCACTGACGGAGCGTCCCTTCATACTGCTGCAACGACGGCCATCGATCAGTGTCTGCGTCTCAGTTCTGGTGAGACCTGTGTCATCGTGACGGACGACAAGCGCGAACCGATTGCTGAGGCACTGTACCGCGTTGCCAAGGAGCGGACAACGGACGTGACGATCGTTCGATATCCGCCTGGCGACCAGCATGGAGAAGAGCCACCGGAGCCAGTCGCGGCTGCCATGCGGGCGGGTGATGTCGTACTCGCTCCGACCACGAAGAGCTTGAGTCACACGCGGGCGCGGACAGACGCGAACGAAGCAGGCGCTCGGGTGGCCACCCTTCCCGGAATCACCGAAGCGGTGTTCACGACCGGACTCGACACCGATTACGAGGCGATCGAACGCCACTGCCAAGCAGTGTACGAGCAGGTTGCCGACGCAGACGAAATCCGCGTTACGACGCCCAATGGGACCGACATCACGTTCGAACCGGGTACTCGTGAGTGGTTACAGGATACAGGGATCGTCCGCGCGGGCGCGATGTCGAACCTGCCAGCGGGAGAGACGTTTATCAGCCCCGAAACGGCTTCCGGAACGTACGTTGTCGATGGCACGATGATGCCCTACGGACTGCTTGAGGATGGACAGACGCTCGAATTCGAGGTCGAGGAAGGGTTCGTGACGTCGATCAGTGACGAAGAGATCCGCCAGCAGGTCGAAACTGCGTCCGAAGCAGTCGGCCGCGCAGCGTACAATCTCGCCGAACTCGGTATCGGGACAAACGTCGCTGTCTCTAAACTCGTCGGTTCAGTCCTCCTCGATGAGAAAGCAGCCGGTACTGTTCACATCGCTATCGGTGACGACGCCGGTATCGGTGGAGACACTGAGGCACCGCTGCACCTCGATGGTATCATTCGGGAGCCGACCGTCACTGCCGACGGCGAGGAAGTGACACTACCTGTCACACAGTAGAACGAAACAGCCGGCCAAACCGCTCATCTTCGCACGCTCATCGAGCACGGACGAACGGCCTTTTACTTGTCGACGTGTAACGCCTGTATGAACGAACCAACTGGACACGTTCCGGTGTCATGTCCTGCCTGCTCACCGGATACGCCAACAGTACACGAAGTACTCTCGCCGGGTGGGCAGACGACTGTGCGGTGTACTGAATGCAATCACGTCCATAAAACGCGCATCGAGGAAGAACGCACCGTCGAACGGGATGTCATCGTTTCACAGGATGGCGAATCATTTCACACTCACGTCGACGCGCCTGCATCGGAGACGATCGCGGTCGGCGAGGAGTTCATTGTCGACACTGACGAAGTGCTCATGACCGTTCGTATCACGGATCTCGAACTCGGCGAGGAGCGTAAAAATCGTGCTCCTGCCGAGGACGTAGATACCATTTGGACGCGAGCAGTCGACAATGTGAGCGTTTCGATCACGATCAACCCACTCGATGGACGACACGACGATTCGCGGAGCATCGATGCGCTCGTCCCTGGCGATTATGAATTCACCGTCGGCGCAACCGAAGAACTCGGCGACGAGGAGTTCACGGTCAAATCGATCAAACTGCGCGAAGACGCGGTTGGCTACGACTTCGATCAACTCGATCTCGGCGGCGATTCGGCGGTGGCAAAGGACATCCAGCGCGTGTACGCGGACGATGAATCGAGTTCGGCGTGGTCTGCCTGGTAACAATGAACAACGAGACAGCACGGGAACGGCTTGTCAACGGGCTCGAACGGAGCAAACGCCTCCAGCGCGAGTCGGTTCTCGATTCACTTCGTGCTGTTCCTCGACACGAATTCGTCCCCGAGCGCTACCGAGAATGGGCCTACGAAGATCGGCCGCTTCCGATCGGTCACGACCAGACGATCAGCGCGCCGCACATGGTCGCTATCATGACCGATCGACTGGCGCTCTCTCAGGGAGACCGCGTGCTCGAAATAGGGACTGGGTGTGGCTATCACGCTGCCGTTGTCGCCGAGACCATCGATGCGGGTACCGTCTACAGCGTCGAGTACGTCCCCGAACTCGCACAGAGCGCACGGGAACGACTCGACCGGCTGGGATACGACGTACACATCAAAGCCGGCGATGGACACAACGGATGGCCCGAACACGCTCCCTATGACGGCGTGTATCTCACGTGTGCCATCCCAGAACTGCCCGAGGCACTCATCGAACAGGTCGTTCCCGGCGGTCGGATCGTCGCACCCATCGGAGAACAAACCCAGAAGCTACTCGTCGCTGAAAAGAGAGCGGATGGGTCGCTGTCGCGGAGAATCGACGGCCGCGTTCAATTTGTCCCAATGCGCGGTGGATAGTAGACGGGAACACGGTTCTCACTGCTCTCGTGCTGAGATACTCCTGTCGTGAAGATTCCTGATACGAGCAGTGTTCTTGGTCTCACCGAACAGTGTTCCACCGGTGCGAAGCCGCTTCGTTTGTGAGAATTCCTGTGAAATCGAGCAGTGATCGCTCGCCTGTAAGGCGCTCGACAGTGTCGGAGAACGATTCTCCCTGTTTCCGATTCTGAGCTGATGGTATACATCCTGCGTACCCCCGGCTGTTCCGGTACTCCGGTTCTCCCGAGCACACATTGCAACAACGGCTTGAACAGTGTGGCCTCCGAGGAATCAGGGGACGAATTCGTTTGTGCCGGTGGAGCTGTTTCACGCACAATGAGACGTTGATGTATTGTTGAAATTGTATCCGGATGGTTTTTCACGCGGCTAGTGCAAGTATTGCCATATGAGCCAGCAGGCAACCGAAGCACACGGTCATTACATCGGCGGTGAGTTTGTCGACGGTGAGGGAGAATCGACGTTCGAATCCCGCAATCCGGCGACGGACGAGACGCTCGGGACGTTTCGACGGGGGACAGAAACGGACGTCGAACGAGCGATTTCGGCCGCCGAGGGTGCGTTCGATGAGTGGCGTGATCTCTCGCACATCAACCGTGCGGAGTATCTGTGGGAAATTTACCACGAGCTCAAAGAACGGACGGATGAACTCGGCGAGATCGTAACAAAAGAGTGTGGCAAGGAAATCTCCGAAGGGAAAGCCGACGTGGTCGAGGCGGCTCACATGGTCGAGTGGGCAGCTGGCGATGCGCGCCACCCACGCGGTGACGTCGTACCGAGCGAAATTCCCAGCAAGGATGCATACATGCGGCGCAAGCCAGCCGGTGTCGTCGGCTGTATCACGCCGTGGAACTTCCCGGTCGCCATCCCGTTCTGGCACATGGCGGTTGCGCTTGTCGAAGGCAACACGGTCGTCTGGAAGCCCGCAGAACAGACGCCGCTTTGCGGTCAGACCATCGCAGAGATGTTCGAGTCAGCGGGTCTCCCCGACGGTGTGTTCAACATGGTTCAGGGATACGGTGACGCTGGCGCAGCGATCGTCGACAGCGATGTCGATACGGTGCTGTTCACTGGAAGCGCGGAAGTTGGCCACGAAATCGCCGGAACTGTCGCCGCTCGTCCTGGCATCACCTGTGCGTGCGAAATGGGTGGGAAAAACGCGGTGCTCATCACGGAAGAGGCTGATCTCGACGTCGCAGTTCACAGTGCGGTCATGTCCTCGTTCAAGACGACTGGCCAGCGGTGTGTCTCTTCAGAGCGACTCATCATCCACGAAGATGTGTATGATGAGTTCAAATCGCGCTTTGTCGAACTCGCAGAAGATGTGACTGTCGGTGACCCGCTCGACGAGGCGACGTTCATGGGCCCACTCATCGAATCCCGGCAGGTCGATCGGTTCCACAAATACAACGAACTCGCGCGTGAAGAGGGTGCAAACGTCCTCGTCGACCGCGCCGAACTCGCTCCCGAAGAACGTCCCCACGAGAGTGGCAACTGGGTTGGCCCGTTCGTCTACGAAATCGATTACGACGACGCAGGCGAGACGCGTTGCATCCGCGAAGAAGTGTTCGCGCCTCACGTTGCACTCATGAAATATTCGGGTGACATCGAACTCGGTGTCGAAATCCAAAATGATACTCCCTACGGATTGGCCGGAGCGATCATCTCGGAGAACTACCGACAGATCAACTACTACCGCGACCACGCTGAAGTCGGTCTAGCCTACGGGAATCTTCCCTGTATTGGAGCTGAAGTCCAGCTCCCATTCGGTGGCGTGAAGAAATCGGGCAACGGCTACCCAAGTGCCCGCGAAGTCATCGAAGCCGTCACCGAACGAACCGCGTGGACGCTCAACAATTCGAAAGACATTCAGATGGCACAAGGTCTCTCGGCTGATATCAAAACCAGCGACGATTGAACTCGCTGCGCATACTATACGAAGAGCGTGACTGCTCGATGTAGGTAACGCACACGAAGAATCGTCGGGACCGGGCCACCCGACGATTTGTGGTGATGGGGGGTGGGTCGTCTACTGCCGGGCTGACGAGAAAAGCGTCGTCCCGGCGTCGAAACATCTTCTCTGAAGGATAATAAATATTCTCACTGTAGTCACACTACGCCTCTCCTACATTTTCACCCGATTCAAAAATATACTAGAAACAACAACAATGACACATTTGACATGGATTGACACTCTCACAGAACCTATTTATCTAACCGAGTGGTCAGTTGGTATAGCAACCGACTAGCTGCTGGTTAGTTCGGAGCGATCAATTATGAGTATGTCTATGAATTCGGCGACTGCGACGGATGTAGATTCACGTTGGAAGAGCACATGGAACCGATGGAAACGGCGAAGCGGGGGCATACGGGAGTGAGCGTCCGAGCAACACTTGACCGACTCTTCTCACCGTCGGACGAACTCGATTTGACATCGGGACCAATTGCGAAGCCACTGCTCTATCTTTCCTTTCCGATCGTCATCACGAATCTCTTCCAGACGGCGTACAATCTCGCAGATACGTTTTGGCTCGGTCAGTACAACACGACTGCGCTCGCCGCCATCAGTTTCGCGTTTCCGATGGTGTTCTTGCTCATTTCGTTCGCTATCGGCTTATCAGTCGCTGGGAGCGTTCTGGTAGCCCAGCATATCGGTGCAGAGCGAGAACGTGAGGCAGAGTACGCGGCTTCGCAAACAGTCACGTTCTCGATACTGGTGTCGATCCTCCTCGGCATGCTCGGACTGCTGTTCGTTGATCAGTATCTCGTTCTGCTGGGAGCTTCAGAGAGTGTTATCCCGCCTGTAACGGCGTACATGAAGGTCATCTCGGTAGGTCTTTTCGCCATGTTCGGATTCGCCGTGTTCATCGCTCTGATGCGTGGCTACGGCGACACCGTGACACCGATGCTCGTCATGTTCGGCTCTGTTGTCTTGAATATCGTTCTCGATCCGATTCTCATCTTCGGATTCGAGAACAACCCGTTGTTCGACTATCTCGGGATGGGCGGGCTGGAACTGTGGCTTCTCGGACAGACCGGATACCCCGGCTCTGGGATCGAGGGCGCGGCAATCGCAACCGTGTTCTCGCGGCTACTCGCGCTGGCCGTCGGTCTCGTGATCATGTTTCGGGGTCACCGCGGTGTCCAGATTCACCTCGATCAGATGGTGCCAGATCTCGGCTATGCCCGACGACTCATCGATATTGGTATTCCAGCGTCGGTTGAGGCGACGGGGATCGCGATTTCGGCGAACGTCTTGTTGTTCATCATTGCAGCGTTCACTGAGCCAGTTGTCGCTGCCTACGGAATCGCCATCCGTGTGTTCTCGGTGATCTTCCTCCCTGCACTCGCGTTCTCACAGGGCGTCGAAACGATGACCGGTCAGAATATCGGGGCCGGGAAGGAAGACCGCGCTGCACGCGCGAACAACTACAGCGCGAAGCTGTTGTTTGTCACACTCTCTGTACTCGGTGGTATCGTCTTCTTCACGGCCCACTCGATTGCAGCCGTGTTCAGTACAGATCCCGCTGTCGTCGAGATTGCCGCGACGTTCATGCAGTTTGCGGCGCTCACGTTCGGCGGAATCGGCGTGAGACACGCGTACACCGGTGGCTTTCGTGGAGCTGGCAAAACCGTCACTGCTGCGGTAATCGCAGTGTCTGTCCTTGGAGCTGTTCGGCTGCCGGTAGCGTGGATCGGCTCTACCCTGTTCGGTCCGCCCGGTGTCTGGACTGCGTTCGCTGTCTCGAACGTCACTGGCGGTGTCGTCGCGTATCTCTGGTTCCGGCGTGGAACGTGGCGTGGTAACGATCTCAGCGATCGATACGCCTCATCAGCGCTTTCAGAGTCAACGAGCGACGACTGACTGACGGCTGTCTGCGAACGCGCTATGTCTTATTTTGATTTCGTTTCTCGACCCATTGCAGCAGCGGCAACAGCAGTTCACAGAGTTCTATCCCTTCGGCCGTGAGATCGTATTCGACACGCGGCGGAATCTCGGCGTACTGTTCGCGTGTGAGTAACTCGGCTTCGGTCAGCTCGTCGAGACGCACTGAGAGAGTAGAACTGCTCACATCGCCAAACGCAGCCTCAATCTCGTTGTATCTGCTCGGCCCGCGCGTACCAATGACACAGATCACCTGTATTGCGTATTTTCGACTGAGCAGATCCATCACACCACCGAGTGGGCAGTAACATTGACCGTTCTCAGGTAATTCGTCGATTCTTGATTCGGAATTCTCGGACATAACTTCGATCGGATGGTGTTGCTTCGTTACTTTGGAGTTGACAGTATAAGCACTTTGATTTCAAAAGTAAGGTGTATGTCGGATCAGACGTGCGATTGCTGTGACTCTGCAGTAGAACAGTTGAACGAAACGAATGTCTCGTCCGATCACTGGCTCGCAGAACGGATACGAGAAACACCCCTCCCACAGGAGGTTGCGACAGAAATGGGTCGGGCTCTCGGCACAGAATCGGTCGAAACCCTCGATGAGTTCGTCTCGATTGCCCGCGATGCGACTGGCGGTGGCGCCCTTGCTGTTGACGATCTCTGCCACGTTTCAGAAACGACACCTCACCGTGCAACGACGAAGCAAAAGACGTACCACTTCCGGTGTTTCTTCGATGCAGTGGTGCTCGCACATCTCGTCGACGAGCGGGTTGAGATTCGAACCGAAAGCCCCGCTGGTAAGCAGATCGAAGCACGAGCGACGCCTGATGGCGGTATCGACACCACACCACCGAACGCGGTGATGTCCTTTGGTGTGGCCGTCGATACAACGGCTGATGACAGCGCCAATGGCAGTGAAACAGATTGGGAGCGGAATAATAAGGGTGGCTGTGACAGTGGCTGTAGTGGTGATGATGGTCCGACTCGAGTGGAGGCGACGATGTGCCCCTACGTGAATGCGTTTGCCACTCGAGAAGCCTACGAACGCTGGGACAGAAAGACGAATGCAGCGACAGTCGGACTGTCGCTTGCGGCTGGCGTTTCAATTGCAACTGCCCTCGCGGACTAGTCCTGCACTGAAATTGGACGAATATACTGCATATGATATGGTAGTTCTATGATTTCTGTGCAGTTACCATCGACGATCGTCAAGCGCAGGGAACTCCTCTCGGATGGTTGTGACCTCGTCCGGATCGATAGTCGCAGTCACGAGCGCGGGAGCGTCTCCTGAGCTTGCGAGCACATTTCCCCACGGATCGTAGACGGTTGAGCGTCCAAGAAGCGTTGCGTCCTCGAACGCTCCGGAGCCGTTGGTGGTTGCGACATAACAGAGGTTCTCGATTGCGCGCGCTCGTGCGAGCGTCTGCCAGTGTTCGAGTCGTGGATACGGCCACGCGCTCGGCACGAGCACGAGAGTCGCTCCGTTGTCCGCGAGCTCACGATAGAGTTCGGGAAATCGGAGATCGTAGCACGTCGTGATGCTCACTTCGAATCCGTCGAAGGAAACCGTCGGGAGTCGCTCGCCGGGAACGAGCAGTTCGGCTTCGCGCGAGCCGTATCCAAACAGGTGGTGTTTGCGATACACCGCGCTCTGAGTACCGTCACGGTCGAAAAAGACGGCCGTATTCGCCAGACCCTCCTCGGCCGGTCCACCATCAGTCTCAGAAAGATCTTCGATGATCGTCCCTGCCAATACAGCGATCTCGTGCTCTTTCGCGAGGTCAGAGAACCGTGAGAGTGTCGGTCCGTTGAGGCCCTCCGCGCGGCGAGCGTACGACGCAAAGGAGAAATAACCGACCGTGAACACCTCTGGTAAACAGACGAGATCGACGCCCCGATCAGCGGCTTCGACGATCGCTGTTTCGGCGCGGGCGACGTTACCCGCCACGTCGTTCGCTTCGATGTGTAATTGCGCGAGTGCGAGCTGCATCGTCTATCTAACGATCACGGCATCACATCGATGTTCCGCTTATTTTACGATCGGTTCAGGCGTGTAGCCCGAGATTATCGCGGAGGGCCTGTTCGAGATTGTCGAGTTCGGCATCGAGATTGCGCTCGAAGAACCGCTCGACACCGGGAAGCTTTCCTTCGACGGTAAAGCGATTGGTGAGACGCGCTCCATCCTCGGTTGGCTCAACCTCGTGCGTACCGATGACGCGCAGTGCTGATGATCGACCGACGAACTGGACGAAGTGTGGAGGATCGAAATCCGTTTCTTTGGTTTCGATTGTAACGGTTCGATCGACGAGCGGCAGCGGGAGCCGAACGTGCCACACCTCGGTGTGTTCACCCGTTCTCTCGAACTCGGTGATAACGCTGATGGCGCTCGCGCGTTGTTCCGGGTCGGCGATGAAATCCCACACGTCTTCGGGTGACGCACTCAACTCGATCGTTCGCTCTACCCGGACTGTCATACCCACCTTACGACGGCCCGAACAAAAAGTCCATTACTCCGGCGTCACTCGCCACGTCGTCGAGCGCGCGCGTCCCCACTTCTCGATTTCGACGTCCTCGGCCGTGTCGGCAAGTCGAGGAAGCCGCGCGCCGACTTGTTTCGAGGACAGCCCAAGCTGATCTGCAATACGCTTTGCGCGGAAATACCGCTTGCCCGACGAAACACTCTCGTGTAGATAATCGAGAATGCGTTGGTCTTCCTCGTTCATCGTACCCATATGAAGAGACTATGTGCTCTAAGAATTAATGATTTCGGACTATCCATACAAGTGGATCACTGCGATAAGAATCGAGCCAGCGAGGACGCTTCCGGCGAATCCCCAGCCGGATAGCACCTGCTGATGAGTGATACCCGTGCCGAGCATCGCAAGCGTGGCAACGAGACTGATAGCGCCAAACAACATCGCAAGTCCGACCTGCATATCGGTGCCGGTGTTCATTGAGTCCGTCATATCCGTCGGAGAGTTCCGCATGAATAAAAACCTCCCGCAATCCCCGTCCAGCCGTCGATTGGACCTGAAGATGTCCCAGATGGATCGGGCTGGCATAATATTTCCTCCACAGAGGCTCCGAGCTATGAGACACCATGCTTTTGTGAACCCGGACAAAAGCGGAACCATGGCCGATAACGAAGAAACTCCCGACGAACCAGAAGCGACCGACGACCCAGCCGAACCGACGGAGACCGAGCCAGCGGAACCGACAGAGACCGAAGGCGGTGCGGACGATGACGGAGAAAAATCCTTCCGCGAACGCGTTGAGGAGATCCGACAACGCCGTGAGGAAGAAGGAGAAGGAGAACGCCCCGACGACATGGAAGAGGCCTTCGGTGGCGGTCCCGGCGGTCCCGGCGGTATGGGCGGTGGCAACCCATTCGCACAGATGATGGGCGGAATGATGGGCGGCGGTCCAGGTGGCATGGGTGGCGGTCCCGGCGGTATGGGCGGCGGTCCCAGTCCCGGAAGAGGCCAAGACGCCGAAGCGGGCAACGAGGAACTCGTTCGTGAGGTCCGTAAGGTCCGTGACGAACTCCACGATATTCGCCGAGAGCTCGAACGCATCGGAGACACGCTCGAAAATCGATAAGAAACTCGATCCGTTGTCTTGCGTTGTTCCACTTCGCTCTGGTCGTATCGGTAGCGGTGCTAAAACGCCGAGAGATCGCTCTGTACGCTCCGTTCGCTCGCGCGTTCGATGAGCTCGTATCCGACGAGATCACGGAGATCGACGGCGTATCTCCCTTCGCTCCGGTCAAGCACGAGAATTCGTCCTTTTACTCCCTGCACGGTTCCTGTTGCAAGCGTTTCGGGTATTGGCTGTGATCGAAGATCGAGTCCGTACTCAAATGTGAATGTATCGAGCGGGTCGTGTTCTGCGAGAAGTTCGTTCCACGCCGATTCGTCTACTGTCCGGTGTAGTCCGGAGATCTTTGTCGGTATTCGGACTCGGTCGGTGATTTCGTCGGCGATGTCGGCTTCTATTTCACGTGCAATGCGTCCGTTCGAGACGGTATGAATGTGAGCCGCGCGATCGGCTCCCTGCTCTTGGAGTCTGGTCGAAAGTCGATCAAGCCGCGTCACACCGACTTTGAACGTCGCTGGCGCGAATGCAGCGAGGTAGACCGCGTGCGCTTCATAGCAGTCCATTTCGTCTTTCAAGCACGTCCCTGTACAGCGTGCACAGACCCACGTCTGTGTGTGGGCGTCACAGTATGGGCTGCCGTCGTTTTTGCAGGCAATGTGTCCATCGGAGGTTAGGTGTCCGGCGCAGTGGCGCTCACCGAGCGTGTATTCGAGTTTCGTTCCCGGAGCGAGAGACACTGCTTCGACCGCATCGCTCGCGATCAAGAGCGTTTGCGAAGCCAATCGATATCCGACGACCTGCACACATCTCGTACGAATCGAGCGCGTAAAACACTGTTTGGATTTCAAATCCTGTCTCGATCTTCTATTCATCGTCTCATCTGATCACCACCCATCGTTTGTCGCTTTGGGGCTCACGAACGACGATTTCATACAAATATATTTGCACATTTTGTCACTGGAACAACGGATCGACAGGCACACGCAGGCAGGGGTTCTATTAGCTTTGAATAACTTTGATATGATATGTGGCCCTCACCGAACTGGGAGTCGGACACTTATCTTCACGACCGAGTGAGCGAGGTGAACGCTTCGATTCCCTGTGAGAACGGCCGGGTCTCGTTACAAGCGGGAAAAACCGATTCACCGCCAACGCTGCAGATCGACGTCTTCCCACAGTGGGAGATAGCGTACACGCTGAGTATAGAGAATATTACTCGAACGGAAACGATGGGCTACGTTTCGACCTACGAAGATGCGGTTTCACTTATCCAGTCGTACGTCGATACCATCGTGTCCGAACGGAGCGAGGGAGAGACGCTCGATGCACTTGATGTTAAGCTCCAACTCGACAACCTCTCACCATCGGAGTCAGAACCGATGATTGTCGGGACCGACGATTATCGAAGCAAGGGTGAAGACGAACGTAAACGCGAACGCGAAGGCGAAGAGAATCGTTCCAAGTCGTCTCGAACGCCGCTTTGATATCGAACACGTGGCTGGTACTGACGTCAATTGAATGAGTCTTGCCGCTGATTCATATGTATCTAACTGGTTGCTTTTATAGACTTTCTCGTAATGTCTGTCTATGAAATGTGCAAGTAGTTATCTCTGTTAGCTCGATCGAGTCTCACTCGTTCTGCTAGGGACGTGTTCGTCTCACCGATGCATTGTTCTCACAACGATGTCTGCTCTCTGCATCAATTGAGCGTGCAAGCTGAGTGCTCTTCACGAAACTGTCCCGTCAGCGATTGCTTCCGTACTCTCATCACCCTACGACTGATACACTCTTGCGGTCGATGTGTCGGCTGTGAGAAAAATAACGTATGAGGTACTGGTATAAACCTGTTCCCGGAAATCACCTGCCGAGTCATCAACCGACTCTATCTGAAGGGCGACGACGATCCAGGGTGATTCACAACAGATTCGCCACAGTGTGAACCACTCCATTCGAAATCAAGGTGTTTTACCGACTCTAGAAAACAATTTATTAATAAGGATTTGACTTGCAATTACAGGCATACCATTGTAATTGTCAATCAATACTTCTCTCCCGATTTTCGTCTTCCACCCTCAGCCAGCGTCGTTGTAGCGTCCGTCTCACTACGACGGTGTGGCTGGAAATGCCGAATTGCCCCGTCTGACTGGGAATACCATCGCAAGGGTTTCCCACCACGTCCACACAATCGGAATACTCGGTGAGATGGTTCTCTGTGTTCATGACGATGAATCACGCTGTTGTTAACTTTAGAATAGCTTCAGATACATCTTCAGATCGCTTATTACTGGTTGACTGTCAGTTCGTTTCATGAATTATGTCTTTTCTATTCGCCATCGAATCCGATCACCTCTAATATATGAATTCTGCCATGATGGTTGTGAATTATCTGGTATCTATTGTGGTATGAATACATTACTTTCCGAATTTTAAATCAATAAATTCAATAATGGAATCTCTATTGCTGGTAATCGATGGAACCGGCACTTGCTTGCCGTACTTTGGGGAATGAACCGACCGTGGAAATACTCATAGCACATCGCAGCTCTTCATTCGCATACGCAGGCGAAGAGCATACCTACACACATATTGTATAAGCAATAGCACAATCATGTCCAACGACTGGCAGTCGGCGACAGGCATATCACCAAAGCAGAATTCCGAGACCGAGAGCCTCGCCCCACTCTCAATCGACAATGTTGTTGTTGTTTCGAACCGGCAACCATATCGGCATCGGTATGAGCAGAATGGGGATGGAGATGGTAGCAGGGCTGAGCGGTCGATCGCCGTCGATCGACCAACAGGAGGACTCACCGCTGGTCTCGATCCAGTCATGCAGAAGCTAAACGGTACCTGGATTGCGTGGGGTGATGGAGAGGCAGACCGCGACGCGACAAGCGAGGACGGACAGGTTTCAGTCCCACCGGAGGAACCTGAATACACGCTTCAGCGGTTGTGGCTCACGGATAAGGAGATCGATGGCTACTACTACGGATACAGCAACCGAGCACTGTGGCCGTTGTGTCACCTCGCAATGGGGCGCACCGTATTCGATGGCGAGCAGTGGCGCACGTATCGGAGGGTAAACCAGAAATTCGCTGAGAAGGTCGTTGATAACGTCGACGACGACACTGTCGTCTGGTTTCAGGACTATCATCTCGCGTGTGCACCTCGTACCGTTCGTTTACAGAGTTCCTCTTCTCCATTCTTGCTCCACTTCTGGCATATCCCGTGGCCCTCGATCGATGCGTTTCGGGCCTGCCCACAGCATCAGGAGATCCTCAAAGGACTTCTTGGAAATGACCTCATCGGCTTTCACGTCACCCAGTACTGCAGAAATTTCCTCGAATGTGCCGCGCGTCTCGTAGAGGAGACAGAGGTCGATTACGACCGCGGACTAATCCGACACGATGGACACGAGACGGCCGTTTCTGCGTTTCCAATGGGTGTCGAAGCGGATAGTATCGAACAACTGAGTGAGGCGGCTGATGAATCGGCCTGGCAGTCGTTCAAGCACAGACACGCGATCGGTCCTAATACGCGGGTTGTACTCGGCGTGGATCGACTGGACTATACGAAGGGCATTCCGGAACGGCTTGAAGCGCTCGAACATCTCTGGAACACACAACCCGAGTGGCAGGGTCAGTTCACTTACGTTCAGAAAGGAACTGAAAGTCGATCGGAGATTCCCGCGTATCAGCGACTCCAAAATCGAGTCGACGAAATCATTGACCGAGTCAACAGCCGGTTTGGAACTGATGAGTGGCAGCCAATCGTATTGGTCGATGAAAATCTTCCTCGGAAAACGCTCTGTGGGCTGTACCGATACAGCGACGCTGCGATCGTGAGTCCGCTCCGGGATGGGATGAATCTTGTCGCACAGGAGTATATCGCTTCACAGGTTGACGATGACGGTGTCCTCATACTAAGCGAACTTGCAGGATCCCACGAGGCATTGGGAGACGCTGTGCTCTCTGTCAATCCCTACGACACCGAAGCTCACGCCAAGGCGATCGATCAAGCACTCACAATGCCCGCCGCTGAGCGACGAAATCGAACACGGCGGCTTCGAAGAAGAGTCCACAACAACGACCTCTCTTCGTGGCTGAATGATGTGTTCGAGGGCGCACAACAGTTACGTGAGGAACAAGAAGCAAAATCGTAATGACAGACGGAGATCGCGAAGACAAACCGAACCGAGACGAATCGGAACACAAACGAAATCCAAATTTGAATTCACGTTCACGCTCAGATTCGAATTCGAACTCAAACTCAAACTCAACTTCGGTTCCATCGGTGTTCGATCGTCTTCCTCGTCTTGAACGGCGACTAACGAGTGCTGACACAGAGCAAATGCTCCTCTGTCTTGATTTCGATGGAACGCTCGCGCCCCATGTCGACGATCCCGATTCGGCTGAACTCACGACAGCAAATCGACGCGTGCTCGAAACGCTCGCATCTCAGCCGGCGGTCGATATCGCCGTCATCAGCGGCCGTGCGTTGGACGACGTACGAACTCGTGTTGGGATGGACGGTCTCACCTACGCCGGCAATCACGGGCTGGAGTACGAAACGGGATCGTCATCGGTTCATACTCCCGCAGAGCGCTATCGTTCGACGATCCAAACGATTTGTGAGGAACTCGAAGCACGACTCGATGAGACCGATTGTACAGTCGAAAATAAGGGAATAACGGCGACTGTCCACTACCGGAACGCCGACGACACGGCGGAGGAAATCGAGAACTGGCTCACGTCGCTTATCGAGGACACCATCGAGGAGACGACCGACGAACACCTTCGGATCACATCCGGAACGGATATCGTCGAGATCCGTCCAGCAATCGACTGGAACAAGGGACACGCCGTTCAGCAGTTCGAAGAACAGTGTCCAGACGATTGCATTTCGGTGTATCTCGGTGACGATACGACGGACGAAGACGCGTTCCGAGCCATCGCGCCCGACGGAATCGGTATTCACGTCGGGACGAACAGCGATACAGCAGCTGACTATCGCGTTTCCAGTGTCGATGAGGTCACGTCGTTTCTCGATTGGATCGCTGAAACCGGCACCGACGCACTGAAAGACGACAGCCAGTAGCGAGCGTGAGAATCGGGTGTAGCGCAACCGACGCGCTATTTGACCGAGTCTCTCTGGGAAGTACTCGGTTAGAGTCCCAACGCGTCCGAATAACGGATTTGGAGTGGGGATTTCAACGTCTCTGTTCGATCAACTCAGCGTAACCTATTCTGCTCCGGCGTTCCTAAAATAGCGTATGCGCACCTACGAAGCCAATGGCATCACGCTCGAACGGGTGCGAGAGAACGTTTGGGAGATCCCCAAAGAAGGTGCAATGCGGGTACCCGCTCGTGTACTCGCCAGCGAGTCGCTGCTCGATGAGATTAGCGACGACAGGACTCTCCAGCAACTACAAAACGTGACACAGCTGCCCGGTATCGTCAAGCACGCTGTCTGCATGCCGGATGGCCATCAGGGATACGGCGTTCCCGTCGGTGGGGTTGCTGGCATCGACGCCGAAACTGGTTGTCTCTCTCCCGGAGCCGTGGGGTACGACATCAACTGCGGCGTTCGGATGATGACGACCAACGTGACGTACAACGACCTCCGGGGCAACGAGGAGGAACTCGTCGAAGCTCTGTTCGCTGCGATCCCCTGCGGTCTCGGAAGCGGTGGCGTCGTCGAACGCGATCAGGCGACTGTCGATGCGATTCTCGCATCAGGCATCGAGTGGGCAATCGACGCGGGCTATGCAGTCGAAGGTGATCGTACTCACTGCGAAGACGAGGGAAAACGTCCTGATGCCGATCCTGATGCAGTCTCACAGCGTGCGAAAAACCGGGGCAAAACGCAGATCGGGAGCCTCGGGAGTGGGAATCACTTTCTCGAAGTCCAGCGCGTGACCGACATCTTCGATTCGGCGACAGCCGACGCCTACGGACTCGAGGAAGGACAGATCGTCGTGCTCATCCACACTGGAAGCCGTGGACTCGGCCATCAGATCTGTTCGGATTATCTCGACGAGATCGAACGACGACATTCTGATCTCCTCGGGCGACTTCCCGACAAGGCGTTGGCAGCCGCACCGGCCAGAAGCGACCTCGCAGCGTCGTACTACGGAGCAATGTGTGCAGCGATCAATTTCGCGTGGGTCAACCGACAGGTCGTGATGCACCAAACACGAACTGTGTTCGAACAGGTGTTCGATCGATCGTGGGAAGCGATGGAAATGGAGCTTCTCTACGACGTTGCTCACAACAGTGCGAAAGCTGAAGTTCACGAAATCGACAGCGAAGAGCGCGAACTGTACGTTCATCGAAAGGGGGCAACGCGGGCGTTCCCTGCGGGTCGGGACGAGGTGCCCGATACCTACCGTGCTGTGGGCCAACCGGTCATCATCCCCGGTAGTATGGGTTCTGGAAGCTACGTTCTCCGAGGGGGTGCAGCCTCGATGACCGAAACGTTCGGCTCAACTGCTCACGGCGCAGGACGGCTGATGAGTCGGACACAGGCCAAACAGACGTTCTGGGGTGGTGATGTGAAAAAAGAGTTACAAAACCAACAGCATATCTACGTGAAAGCAAACAGCGGTGCGACGATCGCAGAAGAGGCCCCCGGCGTGTACAAGGATATAGACAGCGTGGTTGCGGTTTCAGACGCGCTCGATATCGGTGATCCCGTCGCACGAACGTTCCCTGTCTGTAACGTTAAGGGCTAACTGATGATCGGATATCGATACTCAGTCAGCGGATACTGATTATCGATCGACGCTGCCAAGCACGAGATCGAGACTCCCGAGTGTCGCAATCAGATCTGGGACGTACTCTCCTTCTGACATCGCTGAGAGGGCAGAAAGATTGTGGAAACAGGGACTCCGGATTTTGAATCGGGCGGGTGAATCCGTCCCGTCGCTCCGAATGTACACTCCCAGTTCGCCTTTCGCTGACTCGACTGCTTGGTATATTTCCCGATCGATCTCTGGTTTCAGCGTTCGAGGAACGTTGCTCTGTAGCTCTCGGTCGTCCTCGGGCCACTCCTCAAGCAGGTCGATGCACTGTTCGATAATTCGTGCACTTTCTTCGACCTCGCGCAGGCGCACCAGCACGCGTGCGTAGTTATCACAGCCGTCTTCGGTGACGACGTCCCAATCGAGCTGGTCGTAGTAGCCGTAGGGATCGTCTCGTCGGAGATCGTAGTCGATCCCCGATCCACGCGCAACTGGACCCGTACAGCCGTAGTCCTTTGCGTCCTCTGGTTCGAGGATGCCCGTGTCGAGACAGCGCATCTGGAAGATCTCGTTTCGCGTCATGAGATCGTGGTACTCTTCTAGTGTTCCGGGCAGTCCATCGAGGAAGTCTCGCGTCTTCTCGAAGAACTCGTCTCGGGGTTCGGGGAGGTCCCACGCAACGCCCCCGAGCCGGAAGTAGTAAAACATCATTCGCTGGCCCGTCAGGTCTTCGAGAATGTTCTGGACGAGCTCGCGGTCACGGAACGCGTACTGGAATATGGCAGTGAAATCTCCGTAAACATCGAGCGCAAACGTTCCGACCGCGAGGAAATGCCCCAGCATCCGACCGAGTTCGGTCGCCATCGTTCGAAGTATCTGTGCGTACTCGGGAACCGAGATGTCGGCCATCGTCTCGATCGGTCGTGCGACAGCCCACTCGTTCGGGAGATTCGCCGTGTAGTCCCACCGGTTCGAATACGGAATGATTTGGTGACGATACGTTCCTTGTTGGGCCATTTGCTCTTCACAGCGATGCAAATAGCCGATGTCGGGTTCGACATCCATCACTTGCTCGCCCTCAAGTGTCGTTTCGAGATGGAGCACACCGTGTGTTGCTGGATGATGCGGTCCGATGTTGAGGAACATCGTCTGCGTGCTCGCCGCCTCGTCTGCAGTCTCTTCGATGCGGCGATCCGCTTCGAGTGGATTCGCGTGCTCGCGGAGGGTGACAACCTGCGGTTGCTCTTGATCGTAGTCCAATCCGAGTGGATGGCCCTGCCACGTTTCCGGGAGAAGAATTCGGCGCAGGTTAGGATGCCCCTCGTACTCGATTCCGACGAGATCGTACGCCTCGCGCTCGTGCCAGTCGGCTGTTCGGTAGATCGGCACGGCTGTCTGGCTCACTGGAGCGTGTTTCGGTGCCGGAACGATAATGCTCAACTCACGGGTCGGATCGTCGAACTCCTTCAGATGATAGATCGTCTCGAACCGATCGTCGTACTCCTGTGCGGTCACACATGAACAGTGGTCGAATCCGGCATCACGAAGTGTGAACAGAACGTCCTGTACGTCATCGGGCCGGATGACGAACCCTTCGGTGTGAACGTGCTCCTCGCGGGCGATGAGACGATCTCCCAACAGCTCTGCAAGCTCATCATAATCGGTCGATCTTGCGGGTTCTACGATCGATTCTGTCGTGCTATCGGAACTCATGCGGATGCATTGGTTACTGTTGTTGGGTTTCTTCTTGCTCGATCGTCCGACCGGCGATGTAGGTGACGAGTGCAAGGAGTACGAACGGGATGATGAGTAGAATGAGTGAAACACCGATGATGAGCGGTTCCCAGCGGTACGGATCGTATACGATGAACAGAACGAGGTAGAAGAGAATGATGAACAGCGGGATGATGTTCACAGTCACGTCGAGAAGCGTCTCCCGATTGAGTGCGTACCTGCCCATGGGCGGCCCTTTGTGTGGCGGGGTGAAATCGTTGTGGGTGGTATATTCAAGCACACCGTCTGTCATGCCAGTCACGCGAACCGAATCACCGCTGTCTTCGAGTTCTGAAAAAACAAAAAGCGTGTCCGAGTGCGGCTGTTCGATCGCCGTAACCACTGACCTCCCAACACGATTCTTGTTATACAGGGGCAATCTTTATTCGCGTTCTGGCTCACCTCTTAGTAGGGAAATCGTATGATCGAGTGTGCAATCTGTGGCTCGCACGTCAGAGACGATGTTCCGACCGCAAACATAGAACACGAGGGGGAGACGTATTACTTCGAATCAACGAAATGCAGAGAGATGTTCGAGAACGACCCGAACAACTACACGTGATCGACCGCTGGTTGCAGAGCTGACGGCTGTCTGACTGTCGTTCACGAGCGGTTCAGATACGCCATCGCTTTCTCGTCTTCGACCTGTTCGAATCGATCGTAGAACTGTCCGACCGCCCGGAAATTCGACGGTGCTTTGAGACACACGATCTCGTCAACGGTAGCCCGGAGCTCATCGACCGTCCGCGGTGACCCAACGGGAATAGCGAGCACGATCCGGGCAGCACCTGCGTTCTGCACTCGTTCGATGCAGGCCCGTGCGGTGGCCCCCGTTGCGATTCCATCATCAACGATGATAACCGTCTTCTCGGAGAGTTCTGGTGGTCCTCGTTCACTCCGGTATCGAGTCGCTTTCTCGCGTGCGGCGACTGCCGTTGCCACTTGTTGTTCCTCAATATAGCCCGCGTTGACGTCGAGACGATCGATTGCGCTCTCGTTGAACCACACACTGCCGTCGCTTGCGACGGCACCGATTGCGTATTCGGGGTTGTGTGGCGCGCCCATTTTCTTCGCCACGGCAATATCCAACGGGAGATCGAGTGTATCGGCTACTGCGCGGCCGATCGGCAATCCTCCTCGTGGAATCGAGAGGACGATATCGCCGTCGATGCCCAGCTCTGCCAACTCCGTACCGAGTTGCTGACCTGCGTCAGTTCTGTCAACAAAGGGCATACCGTATCTTAGATCTCGGCTGGTAAGTATACTACTAAATGTAGTGTCTATTATGTTTTTGAATCAGTGATGGTTGCTGAACACGAACGCGTAGTGAGTGACGAGAAAAAGCGAAGACCGTCTCGATTTGTGCATCGCTACAAATCACCGCTGTTCGATGATCGTTCCATCACGACCGACCGCGACGTCCTGACCGTTATTTCCAAAGGTAATCCCGTGTAGCGTTGCGTCCGTTAGAATCGGCCCGGAGACGGATTCCCAGCCATCAGCTGTGTATTCGTAGATCGTTCCATGCTCTCCGCTGGCTAACGCATTGTGGTTCTGGCTGTCGATTGCCGTGATTGCGTGTTCATCGACGGAGCGCTTTGTCCAGTTGTTTCCGTCTCTGTCGTATCGGAACACTGTGCCATCATCACCGGCGACCATGACTGGCCCTGACTCTACGGCTGTTATGTCTAAAAATTCACAATTCGCGTCCTCAATTCCGATCCTCTCGTAGCTCTCACCGCCGTCGGTGGTCTCGTATACCGCTGTGTTCGTATCACAGAGGTAACCGTTCTCTTCGTCAACGAACTCCACACTCGTCATGCTGGATCCACTCCCTGGTTTGACGGTGGTTCCCCAACGCACGTTGTTTTCGATGGTTGCTCCTCGAAGAAGCTCACCACTTCCTGTCACGAGAAATATTTTCTCATCACCAGCCTGTCCTGACACGGCAATATCTTCCCACGTGCTCGTATTGTCCTTCGGAGCGGAATAGTCGGTCAGCTTGTCCGCTTCAGTATCGTATTTGGCGACAACGCCGCTATCACCAGCGAGCCAAACGTGACGGCCATCGGACGTCACGTCTACGCCTCTGAGGGTGTTTGACTGAACCGTCGGTCCCTGTTCGAGTACGTGCTCCCAGCCATCGGCACGACGAGTGAGAACGGTGCCCTCAGCTCCGACTGCATACGGACCGTTACTGGACACAACGACATCGAACAGTGAGTTGTCGGTTGGTGTGTCGACCTCGATCCACTCAGTCTTCGACTCAGTGCTGGAAGTCTGTTCTCCGATTTGGGCCGCTCCGCTCGTTGTCCCACTGTCGGAGTCTGCTCGCCGTCCGGAATTGATATAGAGATACACTGGCGGCAGCACGTACGCCACGATCGCTATCACGGCAAAGCCGGGATGTACGGTTGTTAGGAGTCCGAGTCCAGTCAGAATAGCCGCGCTTGCGGCATGCGTGCCTGTCTTGGCGTACTCACGGTAGAACCGACCGAAGTCACGGACAGTAGCTCGGGCAGCTACGCTGGCTATTGCCATCCTTGCTAAAAACGCGATTCAGCTTGATCAGGCTTTTCTCTCATCCATACTGCTCTCCTGACTATCATCGACGAGCGTCTTCAACTTACTCACAATTGATACGTGTCGTTTTATATCACACAGCTCAGCAATCGGAGGACGTATTCAACCGGCCATCGAAACGGAGTTGGAGAATGCTCTCGGGCGACTTCCGTCAGTATCAGTTCCAGTCCGTCGTGATTGCTCTGTTGCTCGTTTTGAGCGCATTGGTTGTGTCGGATCTCGCGTCGATACCGGTCGCATTCGTGCTGTCCGCGTTCGGAATCACCGCAGACAGCGTCGTCGGATACGTTGTCCTGATTATTGAGCAGGAAATCGTGTTCGGTCTCGTTACCATCGTGTATGTGGCGAACTCTAAGACGGTAGATTTTGCTGTCGAACGGCCGACGATCCGAACCGTTGGTTGGATCATCGTGGGGACCCTCGCTTTGCTCGGCATCTCACAAGTGGTCGGATTCATGTTCCAGCAGCTGGGCGTCACTGAGGGAGTCAACAGAATCGAGCGCATCGGCCGGGAACAGCCACGACTGCTCCTCTATCTGATCCCGATTGCAGTTTTCGTGATCGGTCCCGGCGAAGAACTACTGTTTCGTGGTGGCGTTCAAGGTCTCCTCCGACGGTCATTTTCACCAGTCCCGGCGATCATCGGGGCAAGCGCGCTGTTCGGCGTGATTCATATTCCGGCAGTGATCGGAACCGGCGTCGGCGTTGGAAGTTACGTCGTAACGACGTTCGTTCTCGGCCTCATTCTCGGTGCGCTCTATGAACACACGAATCGTCTTCTTGTCCCATCACTGGCACATGGCATCTACAATGCGATCCTGTTCGCCGTACTGTACACGTTCTCTGTTTGATAGCTGTCGTCTCTCGTGCTCAGATCCCGCGCCATCCGAAGCGTCGGATCGCGTGTCCATACGTTGGAGGAGTGAGCCCCACGACGTTCATCAGCGGACCTCTGAACTCGATGCACGGTTGAGCAGGGAGACGGCAATCGCACCGAGCACGAGATCGAGCACAGCGAGGATGACGAGTGCAGGAATGATCGTGTTCCACATCCCTGCAAAGACGTTCACATCGAGCACGCCGAGCACGTCCTTACCGAGCATCAGCGCGCGGGCAGCGTCCACTCCGTAGGTGATTGGGTTGACCGTCGCAACCACCTGAATCCATTCCGGAAGCACAGAAACCGGGAGGAAGGCGCTCGAAACGAACAGCAGTGGCAACTGGAGAAGGTTTGCGCCGATGATGGTTGACTCCTGATCGCGGGTCACGAGAGCCACAATGTTCGAAAATGCTGTAAACCAGATCGCAAAGACAATGCTGACACCCATGATTCCGAGTGCTCCGGGAATCCCCGTCGCGATGTACGTTCCGACTGCTCCGCCGGTGTCGAACCACAGCAACACGTACCCCAAGACGAGAATAAGGGCGACTTGAATGATGATCCGTACCACCTCAGAGAGGGCCTTTCCGAGGAACACTGCTGTGCGACTCATCGGCGAAACCAGCACCTTCTCGAACATCCCGTTCTCGATGTCATCAACCAACCCAATTCCCGAAGACGAGGCCGCGATGAGTGCCGTCTGGATGACGATCGCTGGGACGAGATAGGTGATGTAACTGACGTTCGCTCCGAGAGCATCGGTGAGCGCGCCGCCGGTGACCTGCCCGAACACTTCGGTAAAGAGAAAGAGGAAGATGATCGGATTCAGGAGCGATGACACAACGATGAACGGGTTACGAACGGTCTTTCGGAGCCACCGTTTCAAGTTGATCCACACGTCCGTGAGAAAGTCGTTTCCGGTTGCTTTCCGACCAATTTCTCGACTGCTCTTGGTGCTCATCGTTCTGCCTCGACAGTTGAATCGTCTGGATCACCAGCGTTTGTTTCCGATTGTGGATCGCTTTCGGTCTCGGTTTCGGCTGTTGTTTCCGTTGTGCGCGTCCCGTCGTCATCAGTAATAGCGAGAAAGACATCGTCGAGCGTTGGAGAGCGGGTATCGAAGCCAGTAACATCAAAATTGTGCTCCCGAAGCGCGACAATCAGATCCGGCCCGATCTGACGGGCCCGTGCGGACGTGACACTGATTCCTTCCTCAGTCGTTTCCAGTGTTGTGTCGTCTTCGAGCAATCCAGATTCCTGTATAACCGTCCGAGCACGGGCTCTTGTCTCGCTTGTCGGGTCGTCGAGAGCAATCTCCAGGACGTCTCCACCGACTGTCGATTTCAGATCCGCAGGTGACCCTTCTGCGACGATCTCTCCATCGAGAATGACTGCGATCCGATCACAGAGCTGATCGGCCTCTTCGAGGTACTGTGTCGTGAGAAACACCGTTGTTCCCTGCTCGTTGATTGTTCGGAAATACTCCCAGAGGCGGTTACGGGCCTTGGGGTCGAGTCCTGTCGTCGGCTCGTCTAAAAAGACGATCGGTGGTTGATGAACGAGCGCAGTCGCCACATCGAGGCGCTTTTTCATCCCTCCCGAAAACTCCTTTGCCACTTTCCCCGCCACGTCAGCGAGATCCACCAGATCGAGCAGCGTGTCAATGCGTTCTTCGCGCTTTGCTTTCGGAATTCCGTAGGCTTCGCACGCGAATCGAATGTTCTCGCGTGCGGTGAGTTCGCCGTCGATGCTGGTCTCTTGGGCCATGTAGCCAATGGATTCGCGTACCGACCGTGATTCTGTCTCGACATCGAACCCGTTGACCGTGATCTCACCGGCTGTCGGTTTCAACAGCGTCACGAGCGTTTTGATCGTCGTCGTCTTACCGGCACCGTTGGCTCCGAGAAATCCGAAAAACTCACCCTCCGGAATTTCGAGCGACACGTCCTTGACGGCCGCTGTCCCATCCGCATACACCAACTCGATGTGGTCGGCGTCGATCGCAGTCATGCCGTAGTCGAAGAAGTGAAAATGCATATATTTTGTGAATGAATATTCATTCATATGCCCGTCTCTGATCCGTCCCACGAGATGAACGAAACCCAAGCAGCGCTTATGCGAGCGACGTATGAAGCGCTGTGTAAGCACGGCTACGCCAACATCACCATTCAGCGAATCGGTGACGAGTTTCCAAAGAGCAAATCACTCATCTATCAGCATCATGCTGGGAAAGACGAGCTTCTCGTCGCATTTTTAGAGACGATGATCGAGCACTTCGAGACCGAGATTCCGGTTGAGGATTCCATCGATGCGCGTGAGCAGCTACAGTCCCTTCTCGATCATCTGCTCGCGCCAACGCTCGATGAGGAGCGCTACGAGTTCATGAGCGCGATGACAGAACTGCGGGCACAGGCACCGCACAACGAGGCGTATCGCAACCACTTCACGAAGAGCGATCGCATCTTCCACGAGCACATCGCGGATATTCTTCGTACGGGCATCGAACAAGGGATATTTCGATCGGTCGACCCCGATCGAACAGCCGAACTGCTGCTCACTACGATCGACGGATCGATGCTTCGACGGACGACCACTGAGGGAAGTGTTGATATTTCTGCCGTGCGCCACGAACTCGATGCGTTCATCCAGTGTCGACTACTCGTTGATGAAAACTGATGGGGACATGCTGTTCTGCTGATTTGATCGTTTGTGTAATTTCTTCCCGGGCCCACCGCTTCCGACGGGTCGATCGAAACGTTCACTGCCCTGAGAAGTATCGGACTGTCGAACAAGTCAGGACAAAGACTATACTCCTTGGTACGAAATCTCGGGACATGGTCCGGAAACTCGGTCGCCGCTCTGAACTCGCTGTGAACTTCCTCGTATCGTTGATCGTCGGATACTGGATATGGGGGCGTGAGGAGGGAGACGAACACCTCAGAAAGTCTATACTTAGCAACTTCGTCGGGACAATCGGGATGCTCATCGGTTATAAACTCGCCGACCGCACCAGCGGATAGGTGCGATGATTTGATGTCATAGTCCACATACGCGCTGAATACTCACTCGGCTCGGATGCTGATTCTCCTGCTCTGTAAGCTCGTAACGCCACAGTGACCCCAAACGATATGTCAATTCACGGTTCAAAAATCGACATGCGAACACTCGTGATCGGGGGGAGTGGCTTTCTCGGAAGCGCGCTCACGCAGGAACTGTCCTGTCTTGGAACCCACTATCGAAACGAACAGCCGTACGCTCCCATCGAATTCGATTTCTGGAAGGATGATCCTGCTTCTCTCATCGATCGCTACCAGCCTGCTGTCGTCGTATGCGCGGCTGCAGTCGAGTATTACGATCACGACATCCCGCGTGAGAGCTTCACTGCTGCCGCAGAACGCCTCGTGACTGCCTGTCGTGACCGTCGATTCATCTACGTTTCGAGCGATGCGGTTTTCGATGGAACGATGGGACAGTATCCGGAAACAGCACGTCCAACTCCTGTATCGGAGTACGGGCATCGTCTCGCTGTTTTCGAGAAACTCGTTCGATCGAACTGCGAAGAGTACTGCATCGTTCGACCGAGCTATCTGTACGGCTTCGCTCGGGGCGAACTGGACCATCGTCTCGCCCGGACACGGGACAAAGTACAGGCAGGCGAAACCGTCGAATATTTCACGGACATGTTCAAGAGTCCGATTGTTGTGACCGAGGCCGCGGCCGCGATCAGCGCGTTGATCGAGGAGTCAGTGACTGGTATCGTCCATTGTGGTGGGCCACGAACGAGCGTCTACGAGTTTCATTGCGAGGCACTGGCCGGTCTCGGATTCTCGACCGACACCATCGTTCCGACTCGCATTCCCGATGGTATGGACGTACCACGCGATAGTTCGCTCAAAACGACCCGCCTTCTCCAGACAACGGGGATTCGACCGACAACGGTCAGGGAGGCACTCAAACAAAATTTGAGCGAGTGATATTCGATCTGAAAAACGTGAGTAACTAGGCACTTTATACCAATGGTAAGTCATGTCGTCTGTAGTGATAATAAATGACTGACGATCAAGACGTGGAGACACCAACATCTCGCTATGAGTCTGATCCGGTACAGGTGATGCTCTGTGGCACGTATCACATGGACAATCCTGGATTGGACGAGATTAATGTGGCCGCAGACGACGTGCTCGCGCCGGAGCGGCAGGCGGAACTACAGACACTCACAACGCAGCTCGCCCGCTGGCAACCCGACCGTATCGCCGTCGAACGTCCGTACAATCGCGCTGAGGCCGTCAATAAGCTGTACGAGGAGTACCGTACTGGTGAGCGATCGTACGAGCGTGAGGAAGCGATCGACCCACCTCATCCTGCTCGTAACGAGTTGACCACCGAGTGTCGGAGCGAGGTCGTTCAAATCGGATTCCGACTGGCGGATGAATTGGATCACGATCGAATCTATCCGATCGACTGTCCGATGGACATCAGCAACGACGAATTCGAGGAATTGGAAGCCCGCGGATTTCGGCCTGCTGATAAAGTGCCGTTTTCTATCCCTGAACCGGAAACGAGCGAACGAGATATGAACGACCGACTGGCCAGTTCCACGATTCCCGAATTCCTCCGCTGGAAAAACCAGGAAGAGCAGCTGCGATACAATCACAAAGCGATGTTCGGCCGCTACCTTCGTTGGGGAGAGGGAGACAACTACGGCGGCCCACGCACGCTTTCACGCTGGTACGACCGAAACCTGCGGATGGTGCACAATCTCTGGCGAGCGATAGAGCGTGGCGACGAACGACTGCTTCTCGTCGTCGGTGCAGGACACGTCCGCGTGTTACGACAGCTTCTCACGGAGGCACCGATGTTCCGTCCGGTTAGCCCACTTCCATTTCTGTAACGGCAACATGCGCACACATAGAAGCGATTTACTACACGGGGGGAGAGATACCAATTACAATGCATACACCAGATGGGCTTTTACATCCGTGGATGGTTGCTGTATTCCTCGCGGTGTCGGCTGGCGTAGTTGGGTACTGTTTCGTTCACCTTCGTGGGACGCTGAGCACACACCGCGTCCAGTTGTTCGGCGTTGTGACTGCCGGTGTATTTGCGGCACAGATGCTGAACTGGCCGCTTCCAGGCGGAACGAGCGCGCACTTTGTCGGCGGTGCGTTTGCCGCGATCGTGCTCGGTCCACAGCTCGGAGTCCTCTCTATTGCGATCGTCCTCACGATTCAGGCGATCGTCTTCGGTGATGGGGGAATTCTCGCTCTCGGCGCGAACGTCTGGAACATGGCTATTGTCGAGGTCTGTGGCGGATACGCTGTCTATCGAGCACTCGCTTCGCGGAACGAATCGCTGGCGATCATTGCCGCTGGTTGGGTCGGAATTACGCTCGCGGCACTCTCTGCGGGTGTCCAACTGGGACTATCCCCGGCGTTCAACTACGAACTCATCACGGTTGTGGCCATCATGGGTGGTAGCCACGCAGTGCTGGGACTCGGTGAGGGGCTCCTAACGCTTCTCAGCATCCGGCTCCTCTCAGAAACCGGTATCGAACGCGAATCCATCCTGCCAACGGTGAGCGCATGAGCAGCGAGCGAACGGTTGGGTTCGTTCAGCAGCAGTGGGCCCGTCGGTCCGTCGTTGCTCTCACGATCTTGGCCGCTTGTGCTCCCGTTTTTGCGTGGGCCACTGAACAGACCGGCTACACCGAACCTCTCGATATCGCAGCAGAGCTCACTGGCGCATCCGCATACGCATCGCCACTGTTCGATGGTGTCGTGCCGGGATATTCGATTCCCGGTCTCGACGCCTACACTGGAACACTCATCGTTGCCCTTCTCGGTACTGGGCTGACGCTCATAGTAACAGTCGGAATCGGGTCGATCTTAGAAGAATAACGCGACCCAACATTCTGCTCCAGTTCGAGAACCGTTCGACTTCTCGAACGCTCTTTCCGTGCTATCCGTCTCTTGTTGATTCAGAATCGAGACGCTTCCCGCCCAGCAATACGGAGAGTCAGTCGAGCGGCGTGACCGGTTCAATCCCAGTCTCTTGCAGAAAATTATCCAGAAACACAGCGCGCTCGCCGACCTCGTCGGGATGGTGAGCGTCGGTGCCGATTGTCACGCGAGTTCCGTGTTCGCGGAGAATATCGAGGAACGGGGACGATGGGTGAACGATCCCCTCCTCGCGGAGCGCTCGGCCAGCGTTGATCTCGGGGACTGTCCGCGAGTCGGCGAACGCCCGTGCAGCCCGACGGTAGTGGGTCTCGGTTGCCCGACCGCGAAGCACGGGCGTTCGTTCTATCAGATCCGGGTGCGCAGCGACATCGAATAGCTCCGATTCAATGAGCGAAACGAGGTTCTCGAAGTAGCGATCGACGAATCGATCCAATTCATTCGATGACATTTCCTCGAAGTCAGAGGGGTACTGGACGTTCAGTCCGTCAACACTGTGGACGCTGCCGAGTGCGTAATCGAACGCTGCTTCGGTGAGAAAATCACTAATCTCGCTTTCGTCCCGGGGATCGTAGTCCATCTCGACCGCGTCGTAGATTTCGATCCCGCTGACCTCGCGCCGCAGCCGCTCGATACTGTCTCTACGGCGTTCGTACGTGATGTCGAGGTTGAACCCCATCGAAGCACGAGCGTGTTGCATGGCTTCTCGAGAGGAAACGCTGCAGTGGTCCGTGAACCCGAAGGCCTCGAGACCTGCCTCTTGAGCGGCGCGCACCATCCGGGAAAGAAACCGACCATCGGAGTAGTTTGAGTGAGCGTGGAAGTCGCGCACTCGATTGAAAAGACGCCGGTACTGCTTATCGATTTCGACTATTAGAAAATTGACATATTGTGGGAGGCCGTTCATCAGGTTTGGAGCGGAGGACTCTCGAATTCAGCACGACAGTTTGAGCAGACGACGATCGGCTGTGCGCACTCACTGAGCGCGGCGCGGAGATCATCGTGACCACAGTCGGGACACGCTCTGGGAACGTGTTCGTCACCGCAGTCCGGACAGACGAGCGTTACGTTCTCACTCGGGTCGATGCGTAGCCCATCGTGGTCGCACGTGGGACACGCGAACGGGATTCGTACGTCCTCACTATCACGTGGTGCTCCCAACGCAATCACCACGAGGTCGTTGGTAGCTTCGTTCTTCCCCGACTGGAAGTCACCGGGCGCGAATCTCACTGCCTCTCCTGCTTTGACGGTGATCTCGCCGCCCGTGTTCGCGTGCTCTGGGCTAGAGGACACGAGCGTCTCGAATGTCGCTTCCCCTTCGAGCACGAAGAACACCTCCTCTTGGTCCATGTGGGTGTGGAGTCCACTAGCGAACTCGCTGCCGGGACCGATCCGGTACTGATTGATTGCGATCTCGTTTGTATCCAAGCGATCGGACAGCCGACGGCGCTCGACATCGTCGCCACTGGCGTCGCGTTCGACATCGTCAATCGCGGCTCGTTCCATGGCCGAAGATCCACCGGGTCCGCTTACTGCGTTTCGGATCCGATACACGGCTCATCTTCCGGTCAATGTATTGAACGAGAGGATAGTGCAGTTGTCTGCGATGATCGAATGAGACTTCGACCGATCGTGACGAGAATGTTCTCTTGGCTACGTTTCTGACAGCGGTGTCTCGCTCATCGCTGCAAATCCCTTGTCGAGATCCGAGATAAGATCGTCGACGTGTTCGATGCCGACTGACATCCGGACGAGCGTATCGGTGATTCCGAGTGCAGCCCGTGCTTTTTCTCCCAACGGTTCGTGCGTCATCGCCGCAGGCAGTTGGATGAGTGATTCCACGCCCCCCACAGAGACTGCCAACGAAAACTCAGAAAGCGCTTCGAGAAACGCAATCGCATCGGACTGATCGCCAGCCAAATCGAACGAGAGAATACCCCCATAGCCCGACTGCTGACGGTCGGCTAACTCGTGTTGTGGGTGCGATTCCAGCCCGGGATAGAAGACGTCCGAAACTGCCGGATGGGTTTCGAGATACTCTGCGATGACCATGGCGTTTGCCTCGTGGTCGCGCATCCGAGACGGGAGTGTTTTCATCCCACGGAGGAAGAGGTACGCATCAAACGGGGGCATCTGATTGCCGAGGGCGATCTGCTGGAGAAAGCCCATCTCTTCAGCCAAGGGATCGTGATCGGTGACGACAGCACCACCGATCGAGTCGGAGTGACCGTTAAGATACTTCGTGGTCGAGTGGGCCACGACATCAGCACCGAGCGAAAGCGGTTGTTGGAAGTACGGAGAGAGGAACGTATTATCGACACCAAGCAAGGAGTTATTCGCGTGTGCGACAGCAGCGATCGCTGCTATATCACAGAGGCGCATCGATGGGTTCGTTGGTGACTCTACCCAGACCAGCTTCGTTTCTGGTTGCATGGCCGCTTCGACGTTCCCCACGTCGGTCGCATCGACAGCGGTTACCTCGACATTCAGCCGTTGTTCAAAGAAGTCTGTCAACATCCGCGTCGTGCCCGCATAGAGGTCGTCGAACGCGACGATATGGTCGCCTGGTTCGACGATTGAGAGAAATGTGGTTGCAATTGCAGCGGATCCGGAGGAAAAACAGAGTCCGTGATTCGCCTGTTCGAGGCTGGCGATCCGTGTTTCGGCAGCGTGTCGTGTGGGGTTTGACAGCCGGCCATATAGGAACTCTCCTCGATCTGGATCGACTTCCTCTAACGAGAGATCTGGGTCGACGTTCGAAAGCGTGTAGGTGGACGCCAAGTGAATGGGGACGGTAACGTCGCCTGCTTTCGTGTTTGCGGGGTCTTCACCGGTGGAGACACTTCGTGTCTCGAAGTGAGAGTGATGTTCGGATGCCATAGTCAGTAACAGACCCTCCATACTGTATAAACATGCTTATTTCTCGGTAATAGAGTGAAAAGAAACCATTATTTGCGGTTATGATTTGGTGATTATTCCATTTTTCCTGTTGGAATCACTGGATCTCACTCAACGTGAATATATGGTGGTTCAGATGATTTTTCAGATGCATTGGAAGATGGGTCGAGTTTGACGCTCGATCAGTCGTCCGTTGAATGTTTTATACTGAAACTGGCTGTAGGGCGAGTAATGCCACCACTTCATTCGGATGCGGTCGGTCGGCTACTTGAGTGGACGAGTCCGTCAATCGATGACGTGCTTTCGAGGATGGAAGCTCGTGCAGAACAAGAGGGATTCCCGACAGTCGGTCCGGAGGTCGGTCAGACGCTCGCGCTGTGTACCCGGTTAGGAAATACCCAGTCGGTGTTCGAACTCGGGTCCGGTTTTGGCTACTCGGCGTATTGGATAGCCCGCGCGCTGCCGGACGATGGATCGATCGTGCTGACCGAACGGAACGCCGACCGACTCGACGACGCCCGGTCGTACTTCGAGCAGGGTGGACTCGAAGACCGCGCGGTCTTCGAACACGGCGAGGCACTCGACATCGTCGCACAGTACGACGGTCCGTTCGATCTCATCGTGCTCGATCACGACACCGTCGACTATACGCAGGGATTCGATGCTGTTCGAGCGCTAGTTGCTCCCGGTGGTGCCATCATTGCTGACAACGTTGCCTGCGTGGATGCCCTCACACCAGACAGTCTCCTCGCTACACTCGGTGGGGAATCTGCACCGAACGACAGAACGCGGGCCGTCGCCGATTTCTTCGAGCACGTCAAAGCTGCCCCTGATTTCGAAACGTACGTTCTCCCTGTCGGTGAAGGACTCGCCGTCTCTTACCGAAGCCGGTAGTCTGCCTACGCACAACAGGGCCAGCGCAAAACAGTGCCTCGCTTTGCGTATCCAGAGAGGCGAAGGTTCTCGACCGGTTTTACTCGACCGACTCTGTGAAAAATTCCTTGATGACTGTCTCCTCAGCGTTGTGGAGTACGACGCTGGCGGTCGATTTGCTGACCGCTAGCGCGTCTGCGAGAGTAATGAGTGAACACTCACGGGGAGTGCCGTAGTACCCCTGTTCGAGTGCTCCAGTCATGACTTGCCGTTGGCGGTCGGTCAAGAGCCCGGTCGAATCGGTCGTTTGTGTAACGGAGACGATGTCGTAGGTGAAACCAGCAGTATCAAACTCGTCTTTGAGTTGAGAGAGCCGTTCGTGTGTGGTAGTTATCTCCGAGATCACCCATCAATCCCGGATGATGGGGGGAAAACGAGGGAGATCTTCTGAGGCGATAACAGCGCGGTAGAGAAGGGGAACGAACGGGATCGAGTACTGAATGAGAAGCGCTTCCTCATCAGTATGTAACATCTCATACGAGGATAGCACATAGACTCTTCGAGTCCACGGACGAGCGCCATCGCGTCTGATGTCCGAATTTCGAGGATCACTAGCATCCCGTCATCTGTTGGGAGTCCAGACAGAATTCAGAACTTATCATCCGGAAATTCGGTCGAGAGAGCAGCCGGCCCGCCAGGGAGTTTGGCTTTCAGCTGTGCTCTGGGCATATTCTGTCTAGTTGCTCGCCGGTGATATCCATGTAGCCACGAACATGTGCAATACGTTGTCTCGATACTGTTATTTGGAACGATCGAACTGGTTTGGTTTGTGTAGTGGAACGATGGACGTGTACAGCGTGATTTCCAATCCGACGCTGCTGCGCTCCTGTCGATGCCATCGGTTACTCGTCGTGTTTAGGCAAATTGCTGTGGTGGAATCGCACTCTCACAGCGCTGCTTGCTCCCCTGGTAATTGATATAAATTTAAAAGTATTTACTCGATATACCTGATGGAATGTGTCCGATCGTCGGCAGTGAGTTATGTCTCAATATCAAACCGTGGCACAGAGCTATCACGGGAAGTCACCGTACACACGGGCTGTCATCACGCTTGTTGATGTGTATGCACGTGTGTGAAAATTATACTCCTGACTTTACAAATTCTTCATCGAACATCGAATGGCTTCTCTGAGTAATTTACAGAACTGATGGTCTCTGTCTATGAGTGATCTCAAATCGAGTGTCTGTAATCATGGCTGCCGCATACTAGTGTGAATGCCCAATTCACGACTGGTGGCTCCTTCGAAATGTGTGATTAATTTTGCATTATTTCCCTTCGATCTGTACTGTAAATTTTCAACATAGTTGGAGTCAGGCTCAGTATCAACACGGGAAATAGGATCTTAGTTGGTTAGATCTGGACGGACAGTCGTCGTTTCTGACTGATGGTTTCGGTGGCTCTCTCGACGTGGCTCATCTAAAACGAATGTGATCATATTGAAAGAAGCTGATCTATTGCTCGACCCAGCACTTCTCTGAGACGAACGAAGCGGTAGCATTGATCGATACTATGCGAATGATATCAACTACTCAACAGAGGAATTCAACTTATAATTCTGCTCGGCGCTTCGCGGAGTACCAGTACATTCCGAGAACGATCACGCCCAGTCCGATTGTAAGGAGGAGATTAATGTACGAAAGTGTGTGCGAAGCGGTGCTCTGTCGACTGAGAACAAACGAGAGAGTACTTAGACACAGCATGAACACGAGAAACATAAAGAGTAGCCAGAGGTACGGTCGATAATCGTAGACCAACGACCAGAAATCGTCGTACCACGTCATACATCCCGTTTCTGTCGCCGGTTTCAAGAACCTTCGCACCCGAGATGATCCGGCTCTCACGAATGATTGAGATTTGGTCTCTCGTTGTCGGTCAAATCGATGTTCTCGAATGGTCCGGTCGCTTTAGTACTGTGTTGAGAACGAACACACAGAAGCCGTATTTGTACCAGTCAAACAACAAAGACGGATATTTATGTTGGTACTTCCAGTTCGTGGCATGGACCGAGACGGAACGGAAAGCAAAACGATACAATCGGTCGAAAACGCATTCCGTATCCTGAATGAACTTCTGCGTCGGGAGCAAGCAACCGTTACGGAACTCAGCGACGTTGTCGGGCTCTCGAAGGGAACAGTCCATCATTACCTAGCAACACTGCGAAACGAGAACGTTGTCGAACAAGTCGACGGGAAATACCAGCTCGGGCTTCGATCACTCTCGTTTGGTGGCGCGGCACGCGAGCGAGAGACAGTCTTTCAAATCGGCAAAGATGGTGTAGATCGGCTCGCTGAGACGACCGGTGAGACGGCACGATTAGTCGTCGAACGCGACGGCTACGGTATTACCCTTCATCAGGCGACGTCAGCAGATCGCAACGAAGTTCAAACGTATCTAGGAACGCGGGAAAATCTACACAGCACTGCTGCAGGAAAGGCGATGCTTTCTGTGATGGACAACGAACACAAAGACATCGTTTCACAGGTGCAGCTGTCTCAACACACTGAACACACGATCGTCGATCCGGCGGAGTTGCGCGAGGAACTCGCGGATATCCGCTCAAGCGGGATCGCTTTTGACAATGAAGAACAGTTCGATGGCGTCCGCTGTGTTGCGACCGCAATTACTACTGATACTGACGATCTTCTCGGTGCAATCAGTGTGAATGGCCCTGCCGAGCGGATTGACGATGCGATGTTCTACAAAGAGATCCCACAAGCGCTTCAAAACGTAGCAGGCGTTATCGAAATCAACACCGCCTATCTCGGATGGATGGAACAAACGACTGAAAATTTAACGTGAGGTGTATGATATCCGGAACAAATCTGACGGAGCATTACGTTCGTAATATTGTAAGGTATCGAGAACACGAAACGACAGCAGTAGCCTGCTACAGTAGGCTAACTGTAAACTGGACCGGTTTGGTTACAGTATAATCATCTTCGGACCGATAGATTGCTGTTGGATTCACACCCCACGACGTTCTGGATTGAGGACTTTGCTTGTCTCGCTGTCAAATGACACGAATCCTTCGGGAACGACAGTGGCTCCTTACCATTTAATCGTCAGATGTGATTACCCGACACACCATCGTTAGCGAGATCACACGTAGCAATCACACTGTCTCCCGTGCTCAGAGTTGCTGTTTCACTCTTTGTGTCGTGACCGGTCCGATCGCTCAGGATAGCTCTCGCCAACTGTGCTGGGGCTTCCAGCCGAGGAGTTCGGACGCTTTCGATCGGTCGGCAAGGCTCTCGACAGTGCCACGTACGTCTCGCCAGCGTCGAGGAGATCAGTCGTAATATATGTATCAGAGACGTCCACACAGCGCTTTCCTCGAGAGATGTTTGCCGCCTCGTAACCGTGTTCGCCGAGATGTGCAAGGACTTTCGACCCGATTCACCCATTACCACCGGTCACGGCGACGATTGAGCATCCCATTGTACTTTCATATCCATCTTATTTGGATTAAACATTTTCGTATTCTATCTTTTTGTGGAATCAACCGTGAGCTGTGAGTGAATAGCGATCATTCATTGTGTAGCTACTTTTGTTGCATGGGTGAATTAGTCGCACCGTCAGAATCCTTTGCCAGAAAGAACGCAGCGCCGACGCTCACTGTGGTTTTTCTCGAGCACAGGCTACAAGCTCAATCACAGCCAAGAGCTGCTCGACAATCATTCAAACTCTATGAACGAGTGCGAATCGGTCTGTTCTGAAGACCTAGTTTTATCACCAATTTAGACGCGCTAGATATCATGAGTAAACAGGATTTATTCGAGTGGATTGACGGGAATGAATCGCGCTTGAAGCGCATCGCACAATCGATCTGGGAGACACCCGAACTCGGTCTCCATGAGGAGGAATCTGCGTCAGTACTCATCGAAGCGCTCGAAAACGAAGGATTCGAAGTCGAAACAGGCGTTGGGGGGATGCCAACAGCGTTTGTTGCCTCGTACGGCGAAGACGAGCCACATATCGGCATCCTCGGTGAGTACGATGCACTCCCCGGACTCTCTCAGAAGAGCACAGCAGAGCGTGATCCCATAGAACAGGGCGCGCCCGGCCACGGGTGCGGGCACAACCTCTTCGGGACGGCAGGTGTCGGTGCAGCCATCGCAGTGAAAAACGCACTCGATGCAGGTGCTGTCGATGGGACCGTCATCTTCTACGGCTGTCCCGCTGAAGAGACGCTCATCGGTAAGACCTATATGGCGCGAGCTGGCGTCTTCGATGATCTTGCGGCGGCGCTGACGTGGCATCCTGGTGATCTCAGTACTCCTCGAATGGGATCTTCGAACGCGATGAACTCGCTCATGTACACGTTTGAAGGCGTTTCCTCTCACGCAGCGGGCTCTCCGGAGTCGGGCCGGAGTGCACTCGACGGCGTCCAGTTGCTGAACACTGGTGTTGAGTATATGCGCGAACACATCTCTGCCGATGCTCGGATGCACTACACGATCACTGACGGTGGGCAGGCACCGAACGTCGTTCCGGCCGAATCGACTGTCTGGTACTTCGTCCGTGCTCCCGAGCGCAGTGAGGTCGAGCGGAACACCGAGTGGCTCCGTGACATTGCGGACGCTGCCGCAAAGATGAGCCAAACAGACGTCACTGAGCGGTTTCTCACTGGATGTTATGACTACCGTCCCAACGAAATTATCTCAGATGTCATTTGGGAGAATATGCGTCAGATCGGTCCGATCGATTACGATGAGGCGGACTATGAGTTCGCCGCGGATCTGAAAGCGACCGTCCCCGACGACCGGATCGAAGCGAATCTCTCGAACGTTCCCGACGAACTCTCTGCGGAGATCTGTGACGAATCACTCCATCCCGAACCCGTTGCGCCATACGATTACGACCGACAGATGGCGGGCTCGACCGACGTCGGTGACGTGAGCTGGATCGTTCCGATGGGACAGTTCAGCGCCGCAACGTGGCCAGTGGGGACGCCCGGCCATTCGTGGCAGGTCGTTGCGGCGAATGGCGATTTTGGACAGAAAGGCGTCACCTTCGCTGCGAAAGTGCTCGCAGGAGCGATTTACGACTTGCTGGCCGATCGAGAAACACTCGATGCAGCACGTGAAGCATTCGAAGCAGACATCGGCACGGATGCCTACGAGACACCACTGCCAGCCGAGTCGGAACCACCGTTCGATGTGACTGCCATGCGAGATACCTGATCGAATTAGCTTCTACTCAACAGGAGGGAGACAGCTCTTGGGATGTACATGCGTATACGAATGCTACTGGTTGGTCTTTCCAGCGAAGCGTTTGACAGGTGATGTTCGATATCCAAGTCCAGTGTAGAAGTATCTACACGTTTATTGATCGGTCTGACGTGTAGCGAGCACGCGTCGGGAACGTTCTGGTGTATCCAACGATTATGAGACGAAACAGCCGATATTGGCACTGATCGACGACCATGGTACGATCGACTGTAGCCATAATTTATGAATTTAGCATAATTTCTCTCATTGCTGGAGTATTCTGACAGAGAGAGCGATACTGTATCGTTTTATCAGTCCGCGAGTATCGTTTTCGTTGACTGCTCGCTTTACGTGCTCGATGTTAGCGCTTCAATATACTAAATGGGTTGTTATTTTTGGCTTTATATTTATTCAAAATCTTCCTCTCACTCTGTCAGTACGATGGTCTCTGTGACGGTAGCTCATGAGTCAATCGTCTGCTCAACTATCGAACTGAAATATTGGCTTGCAGGTTTCAGAATCGAGAAATGCCTCGAAGGCGCTCGACGGATTGTCGACGCTGTAGGATGGATCGAGTATCTGATCGACGGCGATCGCCCCATTCTCCATCAGCCGTAGCGCTTGTTCGAAGTTTGTCCACGTTGATCCATAGGAGGTGTTTATCTCTATCTCTCCTCTGACGACGGGTGTAAGGCTAACTTCACTCGTTTCGTTCGGAATACCGACGACGACGACCTGTCCGCCCTTGCGGACGTGTTGGATTGTCGTTTCAATACCAGCGTGATGTCCGGTCGCATCGAAGACGACATCGAATCCGGTGCCATCAGTCACTGATTCGGTATACGCATCGAGATCGTCCGACTGAACGTTGATTGTCTCGATGCCAAGGTCCTCAATCAGTGGGAGTCGATACGTGGCGTCGTGATCGAGTCCGGAAACGACGACGTTTGCACCGAGTGAGTCTGCCACTGCTGCGATTAAGACACCGATTGGTCCGGGGCCTTCGACGAGAATCGTATCACCAGGCGTTGCGACTGATTGGTCGAAGACAGCGCGCGTGGCAATACTCGTCGGTTCTGTAATCGCAGCGTGACGCAGCGGGACAGTCTCAGGAACCGCGTGAACGTGTTCTGGAGCCACAGTGACGTATTCCGCGTACGCGCCGTCCCGATGCATTCCAGTAATCGAAAAGTTCTGGCAGACGTTTGACTGACCGTTCTTGCACTGAAAACAGTCCCCACAGTCGTGAATCGGCTCCTCTACGATTTTGTCTCCCTCAGCAAAGCCTTCGATATTCCCACCGACTTCGACGATCTCACCGGAGTATTCGTGTCCCATGACTCGTGGTATCGGGATCCACTCGTACCCGCCGTCGTACTTGTATGCGTGCGCATCACTACCACATAATCCTGCAGTGTGGACCTTTACGAGCAGCTCGTCGGAGTTGGGGGACGGGATCTCGCGTGTCTGTGTTTCCACAGTACGAGTCCCTGTTTGAACGATGGATTTCATGATTGCTGGTGATCTCGGTCTGATTGATACACTCTACTCATGCGATCACCTAGGTTAATAATGTTGGGTGTTCAGGGATTACCGCTCCGAAAAATCCGTGAATCGTTGGACGAACGGCACCGAGATGAGCTCACTGGACGCCACGATCGCTGATACTGGATCCGATTGTCGAGATATTCCGACGTGGTTTGATAATATCGGTGATTTCAAGCTGATCGACGGCTGACTCCAGTGCTGAGGGAAGTATCAATCGGATATGAACTAATGCTGACCAGCCAACCGTTCGTTGATCCAACTCGTCGGCCGATCGGTGCCGTTTGTGTCGGCGCGAATCAGTTCGTGTCCGGTACTATCGGATCGGTAGCTGACCGACGATCCGTCTGGTGGTGATTAGTGAGCAACTGTCTCGCGGCTACTATCCATTCCGAGCATGCTTTTCACTGATGAATTCCGTTGTACGTGCTCCATCTCGGTGGAGAAAACGGAACGCCAACTACATCATCAGCCACTGCCTCCGATATTGTCGGATTACCGTTTCCGATGCGACTGCTCGATTGTTCATGAACGGATCTTCTGTACGATATCCGTTCGAGATAACGCCTATCTGAAGGACCCATTCCAGAGACGTGTTTGTTCGCTCATTGGAATTCGCGGCTCGACTGACTCTCATTTTTACGAACGACAGTTATCAGCGGGAGAGGGGAGCACTTGGTACGATGGTCTCACACGACCGTCCGTCATTATCGGATAGAAATACAGCTGCGGTGGTAGTGATATTCCCTGGACGGCTATTCGGCTCCGTTGTGGCGCCGCCAGTGGCGGATTGTCGCTGCAGCGTGTCCCTCGTCTTCGTCGGCCATTTCGATTGCTGATTTGTACGCCTCGTGGACGGTGCTCGTGAGCGGTGTCGCGGTATTTGACTCTCGGGCGAGTGCCAGCGCGTAGCCGAGATCCTTGTGCCAGATTGCGAGACCACCCAACCCCTCGATAGCAGGAGCGAAATCGAGCGTGAAGTACTGCTCCCACACGTCCATCCCGAGGAATTCGTTCATGCGTTCGGGATCGATACCGTTGTTCCGGCCGAATTCGACGATCTCAGCGTCGATCGCCTGCTGGCCCGCATACCGCATCTGAATCATCAGCTTGAACGTCTGTGCGTCGTGAGCGTCACCGATGCGGGTGTGTGCCTCACTGATCGTATCGAGCACCGGCCGTACCTCGTCGTAGTCCGACGGTGACCCACCGACCATCATATGGATCCCGTCACCGCTCGGTGCGTTTCGAGTGAGCGGGGCTGTAACGAAGCCAGCACCACGCTCGGCACACTTCTGCTCGTACTCGGTCGCAGCCTCCGGGCCAGTCGTACTCGTATCGATGACACACTGGTCTGAATCGAGTGTTTCCACCACTCCCCGTGGCTCACCTTCCATGACCGACTGCACCTCGGAATGACCGGGGAGGGCCAATACGACGACGTCGGCACCAGCAGCCACCGCAGCGGGTGAATCAGCGGCCTCAGCACCACGTTCGAGAGCGTATTCGAGTTGCGACTCGTCGATGTCGTATGCGGTCACGGGATACTCAGCTGACCGAAGATCGTCGACGAACAGTTTCCCGATAAATCCGACGCCAATGAGTCCAATCCGTCTCATAGAAGAATTCGCCGCTGCGAACTGTATAAATCCATGTGTTTGTTGTGAAATTCCCCCGGAATAGCACTCTCGGTCAGCGTTGTGCTCCTTACAGACGATTCTCCAATGGACCGGTGTCAACCACTGATTGTACGACGGTGTTCGCTTATCGTGAATGTACACGTGCCGTCGCTCACGGTGCGTTCTTTCGATATTTCACAGAGCACAGTCATCTACTCCACCGAATGCGGTCATATTTCCAGAGTAGACTCGAAGAAAGCGGTTGTCTCATTCTATCGTTCCTGTTTGTTCCTGCGGTGTCATTTCTGTCTATTTCGGGTCTCTCACTTCGTCAGTCGACCGAACTGGTCATTTTGCGCTATGCTATACGATACATCGATCCACAGAAAAATAGTGACCAACGTATCGTTACGAAAGTAATGATGTAATGAGTGGTGAGGGAAGACAGCGGCAGGGAACTCCCGAGTGGATCGATTATCTCGCGGAGGAACGTACCAATCGCTTTGTGTTTGGATTCGTTATAAATTTCCACCCAGAAGGGTTGATAGGATATCTGGTGATTTTATTGGCTTCTCGGCGACAACTGAAGCAGGTCCGTCGTGATTGCGTCCTCAAACAGCATTATTCGACTCACCGGTGTAACGTACGACGGTAGATAGCGAACGATCACTAACCGGTCTGACTCTAGGTCGTGGTTGAGGGTAAATGGATTGGGAACAGTAAATACTGGCACGTGTATCGATTTTGCTGGTGAGATGGTTCGTGTCTTTGATAAGTATCTGTGTTACCGCACCCCACACTGTCTGTAGTGTGTATCGGTTTCGAAATAAAAAATACATAGATATCGGATGTTCAATGTTCGCATTGGTCTTAGGGGATAACCGGTGGGGCTAGTGATGTTTCTTGGTTCAATATTTGGGAATTCACTTCTACAGGGTAATCGCACCAGTGATCCACAGCGCTACCTAACGCTGGACCGAACGCTTTTGACTGTCCTAAGCATGGGACACGGTAACTCATGCGTACAATACCGAGCGGCAACGTGATCATCACCTGTGCAGTGACAGGAGCGATACACACACCAACGATGTCGTCTGCGCTCCCTGTTACGCCCGACGAAATCGCAAATGCGTGTATCGAGGCCAGTGAGGCTGGTGCGGCTGTCGTCCACGTCCATGTCCGAGACCCCGAGACCGGTGAACCGAACCACGATCTCGATCTGTTCGATGAAATTGCTGGTAGAGTACAGGCAGAAACCGATGTGATCATCCAGCCGACGACCGGTGGCGCACCGACGATGTCGCCCGAAGAACGTATTCAGGTCGTGAATCGTCTCGAACCGGAGATGTGTTCGTGCAACATGGGATCAATCAACTTCGGGCTGTATCCCATGCTCGACGCACACGACGAGTGGGAGTACGACTGGGAGCCGGAGTATCTCGACGGAACGACGGATCTCATCTTCCAGAACACGTTCGAGGATCTTTCGGTGATGCTGCAGACGATGAACGAGTACGGAACGGTGCCGAGTCTCGAGTGCTACGATGTCGGTCATCTCTACAACCTGAAACACTGTGTTGAGCAAGGATGGATCGAACCACCGCTTCACATAGAATTCGTGTTGGGCATTCACGGTGGAATTGGTGCGGATTCGAAGAATCTTACGCATATGAAACGGGTGGCAGACGACCTCTTTGGCGACGACTACTCCTTTTCGACCATTGGCGCTGGTAGCATGGAGTATCCACTCACGACGCAGGCCGTCTCGATGGGTGGTCACGCCCGCGTTGGGTTAGAGGACAGCCTCTATCTAGCGCGTGGAGAATGGGCACCGTCAAACGCTGCGCTCGTCGAGAAGATGGTCTCGCTCGCGTGGGAGATCGCTGGCCGAACCCCGGCGACGACTGAAGAGGTGCGTGAGTTCCTCGATCTGAAAGGGACCGACAAGGTTGCGTTTGCCTAATTAGTACATCACAATACCGGCAGTCACATTCAGATCTTGCCCGGTCATCCGATCGGCACGTTCTGAGCAGAGAAATAGGACCGCGTCTGCCACATCTTGGGCGGTGACAAACTCGTCCATTGGCGAAACCTCACGGAACGCTCGTTCGACCTCCTCGTACGGACGACTCTGGCTCTCAGCCTGTCCCTTCATTACGTTCTCTAAGCGTGGACCGCTCACACTCCCTGGACAGACGGCGTTCACCGTTACATCGCGCTCGGCGAGCTCGACGGCGAGCGTTCGTGTGAATCCGAGTACGCCCATCTTCGATGTGACGTAGGGTGTGCGGTCCCGAAGCGGGCGCTTTCCGCTCATCGAAGAGAGATTGATGATCCGACCGCCGCCTCCGAGATGGGGGATTGCGGCCTTACTCGCTGAATGCATCGCTCCGAGGTTGACTTCGAGTGTTTGCATGAATGCTTCGTGGGAGATCTCTTCACAGGGTTTCGTCGGGCCTGCCCGGCCGACGTTGTTCACGAGGATGTCGAGACCGCCAAACTCCCTGATCGCGCGATCAACGAGTGCGCTGGTCACACTGGGATCGCTTGCGTCACCCTGCAACGTCACAACATTCCCGTCGTTGTTCATGGTCCGGACCGAATCGAGCGCGTCGGCGTCCACGTCGTTGACGGCTACGTTTACGCCAGCTCGCGTGAGATGATCGGTGATCTGTCGTCCGATGCCTGTACCAGCGCCCGTGATGGCCGCTGATTCGCCCGGAATCGTGAGGTCTGCGTGTGGCACGTCCTGCTACCTTCTCTCGAGCAATAAAATACTATTGACGGTAAATGAATAGAAACAGTAACGCACGGGAGCGACCGCGCTACCAATTACTGTTCAATCTAATAGAATCAATTTATCGAGAGTGGAGATTCGGGAACTTGGCGCGAATCCACGAGTCAAGCGAGTCGATTTTGCATACTACTGTGTGCCGCCGATCTGCAGAATCAGGAGAAGGTATGATCCGGTGTACAACCCCACAGTAGCAGCAGAACGCTCATCACAGGTCGGACACGATTCATATTCACTTTCGTGACGGTAGGGTAACGTAGTTATCAAAAATGCACGTTAGTACGCTTGGAGAGAACCCGGCTCACATCATGAAAACAAAACAAATTTGGGCAAACTTATCGGTGCAAGATGTTGAACGAACCAGGGAGTTCTACAGCGCACTCGGCTTTCGATTCAATGACGGTGGTGACAAGGGTGATGAATTGGCCAGCTTTGTAGTTGGTGACAATGATTTCGTGGTTCATTTCTTCGCTGAAGAAATATTCAAAAGTGAGAGAGGTATTGATAGTGACATCGCAGATTTAAACAACGGCAATGAAGTGATGTTCACGGTATCAGCAGACAGTCAAGAGGATGTGGACGAATGGGCAAGAGAGGTAGAGAACGCAGGCGGCACGCTATTTAGCGAACCTCAGACAGTCATGGAAACGGAACCGTGGTACGGTTGTGGCTTTGCGGACCCAGACGGCCACAAGTGGAACGTGTTTTATAATGGAGGGTAATATCAATCGAAATTCCTCGACGACTACAGATGGGTCAACGTAGAGGTTCCGTAGACTCACAGCGCTCTAGTTGTGCGAACAATCCACCGGTCGCTGCACGCTGAACACTTACTACAGATCAATCTCTGATTGTTCGTCAGAACATTCTGTCCCGCTGGTAGTTCACATCAGAAGACTAATACATCGCTGACGATATATTCATTATATAGTGAATATGGGAAATGGTGCTACAGAAGAGACACAGCAAACAGAGGGAAGTGTGATCATCTGTGGTGCTGGAATTGCGGGTCTCACACTGGCGTGGTGGATGGATCGAATAGGGTGGGACGTTCTCGTTCTCGAAATCGCGTCTGGACTGCGCGATGAGGGTTACATGATCGACTTCCTCAGCTCCGGTTATGATGTGGCAGAACGAATGGATCTCATACATCGGCTGGAGGAGGTTCAGCAGCCAGTTTCAGAAGTTGTAAACGTGAACGAGAACGGCGAGCGAGTGTCAGAGATGGATTATGAGTTGTTCCGACAGCTGCAAAATGGGCGTCTGTTGGCACTGATGCGAGGTGATCTCGAGCGAGAACTACACGCTGCTCTCTCTGATGATGTCGAGATTCGCTACGGGCTCACGGTCGATGAGGTGCAACAGGATGAGCAAGCGGTGGACGTGACACTCTCCGATGGAACCCGTGAGAGCGTCGAGTTGCTCGTCGGAGCCGATGGCATTCATTCCCGTGTGCGCGAACTGGTGTTCGGTGATGAGAGCCAGTACCTCCGATATTTGAAGTATCACACTGGCGCATTCATCTTCGAAGACGAGTCTATTCGACGGAAACTCGATGGACAGTTTCAGAACTTGACCGTTCCCAACCGCACTATTGGGTGTTATCCCCTACAAGACGGCACGCTGGCTACGTTTTTCGTCCATCGAACACCGAATGCAGAACGACCGCCGTCGCCGTATGAGACACTGAAACAGCGATACGGAGATCTCGATTGGATCGTTCCCGAGCTACTCGAACACTGTACAGACGTTGATAGCATCTACTACGATCAGGTCGCACAAATTGAGCTCCCTCGTTGGAGCAAGGGCCGTGTGACGCTTGTGGGGGATGCCTGTCAGGCCGTTTCCCTGTTAGCGGGACAGGGTGCGTCTTTGGCGATGGGTGGTGCCTACGTACTGGCCCAAAAACTTCGTGACGATGGACCGATCGAGGAACGTCTCAATCGATACGAATCGCACATGAAGCCAGAGATTCAGGAAAAGCAAGCCGCTGGCCGACGAGCAGCGAAATGGCTCTTTCCCCCGAGTCAGTGGCATATTACGGTCCGTGATACCGCTCTCAAAGTGGCTCGATACCCCGGCGGATCTCACCTCCTCAAACCAGTCCTTAAGATGGGAACCGAGAGCGTTGTCAACGGGATCTGAGTTGCCCTCGGGGTGTGACCGTCATCGATCGTCGGGCCACGCGACGCTTAGACCGAGCATGAGCGCCGCGATCCACGTCCCAATAGCAGTGACAATGTAGTAGAGTGACCCGCTCGTTCGTGCGTGTAACGTACTGTTGATCGTTCCAATCACGACAAATGAGAGAAACACCGTGATACCAAACCGCCAGACTGTCTCTGTTCGGATATTCGGAAACGTATAATCGACATAGCAAGCGACACACACTGCAACGAGGCTTCCCAGTTGCATCGTCGATCCAAATGGTTCGTTAATCAGAGAAACATCGAGGATAGTCCCGAGTCCAGCATGTATTGCAAGCCCGAACGCACACCAGAGTGAAACTAATCGAGCAGTGTTCGAAAAACCATTCCTGATGTTCTCAAACGCGCTTTCGTCACTCATCGGTCAGGGCAAAGAGTGTTCCATCGAGCATCACGTACAACGTATCGCCAACGACGATCGGCGAGTTCTGAATGCTTGCTGCTTCGGATTTTCTCACGAGAAATCGCTCTGCTCCGGTTGCTGTGTCGAACGCAACGACGCCGTGTTTGAGACCAACGTAGAGCGTCTCTTCAGTGAGCGCTGGTGCGCTTCCTGTGGTGATCGCTTCTTGTTTCCTGCTCCACCGGATATCTCCAGTGCTCGCGTCGAGGGCGAGTACACGGTTCGTCTCGCCAACTGCGAGGTAGACTGTTGTTCCATCTGAAACTGGTTTGAGTTCCGCTCCAGCTGTCGCCAGTGAGTGCGTCCAGAGTGTCGATCCGTCGGTGAGATCCAGCGCGTACAACGGTCCTGTCCCGTAATACACCGTCTCGTTCGTGACGCACGGCCCAATCCGATACGCGTCGTTGCGCTTTATTTCTCGTGTCCATTCTACGGACCCTGATGCTGCGTCAACAGCACCGAAGACGCCGTCGTAGCCAATCGAGCCAACCAGCTGTCCCTGTGCGTACGCTTTCGGGTGCAGCCTTGTCTCTGCTTTCCAGCGTTCGAGTCCCGAGCTGGCGTCGACGGCAGCGAGTACGTCGCCATACGAGATATACACTGTATTACCCACACGAAGCATCTCGTCGAGACTGGTGGTTTCGTACTCCCACTGCGCATTCCCGTTGGCTGGATTGACCGCGTAGAGATCGTTCGCTCCGACGAACAGCTGGCCGTTACCAAGGACTGGAGACACTCCGGTCGACAGTTGTTCGCCACCCCACGGAAGCGTTCCGAGTCGGGTAAGCTGCCACTGTCTCTCTCCCTCTATCGCGTCGACTGCGGTGAGCGAATGGTGTGACGTGACGTAAATCTGTTCGCCTGAGCTGATGAGCTTTCGCCGCGTTAATTGCTCCTCGCCGAGTTCGGTTTGCCATGCGACCGCTGGCTCTCGTGTCGGGCCAGTTTCACTCCCAGCGTATCCGGTTCGTGCTGGATCGTGTTGTTCCATCGGCCACGCATCTCGTTCGACCGTCACAGCATGAGGGTGACTTTTGAACCAGCGTTGCGGAAGAACGCTGCTTCCGATTGCGAGGCCGATGCCGACCGCAAAAGTCTGGCGACGGGTAAGCGGGGACCGATCTTGAAGCACAAGTGGTAGTTCTCGTCACACTATATCATTTCACTGATTCGTGACTAGATTAATTTAGGGCGGGTTGTTTGCGATGAAGACGAGGAATACGTCCAGCGTGAGCGATCTATACTGATGTCACCGATCGATATCGCTCACCGCCGGGAAGTGGTGCGAGTCTGGTCACGTTCGACCGTCCTGAGATGGTCGATGCGCTCGTCGGTTGCTGGATGGGTTGCCAGTGCAGAGCGGAGGTATCGCTCGTACAGCCGGTGATGGACCCGTCGAATCCGGAGTCGAGGACCCCAGAGGATCGGTCGGCGTCCCTCGTAGGTGAGTTTCGGTCCCCGTTCCTCGTTCGAATCGGGAACGATCGATAACGAGGCAAGCGCAGCCTCACGAGCGTCCCGGTCGGGCGCTGAGGGAACGTCATCGTCGAGCGTCTTGAGGGCGCTCGCTAGCGCTGCAGAATCGCCGAGCAACGCGCTTGCGCCGCGGTCGGCGGCGATTTCTCGTGAACGAGACAGCGAGGCGACCAGTAGGCGGCCGACTCCCCAGAAGGCGTAGGAGCAGATCGCAACCACCAGCAGGGCGAAATGTCCCATACTACGGAGCGTCCGTCCGAGGTTCCGAGCACTCGCTAGTGGGAGTTCGACGAGCGTCATCACGGTCGCATCGCGGTTCTTGATGTGTGCGACCTCGTGGGCGACGACGGCATCCAGTTCGTCGGCGTCAAGCGCGTCGAGCAACCCTGTTGAGACGACGAGTTTCGTGTCGTCGACCGAGATGCCGGTCGTCATCGCCAGCGGGCGCTCACGGTCAGTAATATACACAGACGGGGTCGGAATATCGGCGATCTGTGCGATCCGTGTGACCGTTGCGTGGAGGTCAGGGTACGCCGCTGGACCAACGGGAAAAGCGTCGAACGTCTCGGCGGCGTCCTTTCGCAATGCTCGCCAAAGAATGATGATGCCTACAATGAGCGTCATCACGCCACCGAGAGCGAGCCGGTGTTCGAAGGGCAATTGAAGACCGAATAGTCCACTAAACCATTCGACCCCCCACGCTAAGAAGACGGTGATGCTGGTGGCGAACGCAGTTGTGAGCGCTGCCAGCGCGAGCAGTGTTAGTGCCATCCGTCGTTGGAGGTGTCTGTCAAGAGACCAATCCATGCGTCTATTTCGTGACAACACAGTATAAATCTTCTCGTCGTCATCGTGTGCAGAGATGTCGGAACCAGACGGCTATGAGAGCACGCAGGCTCTTCGAAACAGAATACACCAAATAAGTGAGTACAATCTACGAACTGCGGCCGTTGAACCACCATAACGAAGCTCCATTGATGGTTCGTTCATCGATACTCGTCATTTTCATCAAAATTCTGTTCTCGATGTTTACTTGTCTATTGGGAACAATCTGGTCGGTGTGTTGAGGAACCATCAGATTTATACCTAGTGTCATCCACATTCTGCGTGAAACGTTCTATGGCCGACCGGCATGCGTGTCGTCCGGTGTTTGATCCGCTCGCGCCTCCCGCCGCGAAACGAGCCCGATAGCTGCAGCACTCGGGATCGTTTCGCTACGTTCTGTAGTTGAAATTCACTGACAGAACAAACACGCATATGCCAATCTTCGCTGAGATGCCGGTGTCCCACCGGGATTCTCTCGACCACGTATCGACTTTCACAGCACAGATATATCGCTTGCGGTCACACCGACCGCTTGGAGGGGAGCCGAGAATCACGGGTGATGGCCGATGACCACCAGCACGGCCGATGAGCCGTCGTTGTGGCGAAATCAAAACTTCTGGCGATTCTTCGCTGGGCAGTTCGTGACGAACGCCGGCGACAGCCTCTACACCGTCGCTATTCTGTGGCTCGTCTTTGAGCTCAGCGGTTCAACTATCCTCTCTGGGATTGCGAATGCGCTGTTGTTGCTCCCGTGGCTCTTGCAGATACTCGCCGGGCCGATCGTAGATCGACTGCCACTCAGACCCATCCTCGTCGGATCACAAGCTCTGCAGGGAATCGTCGTGCTCGTGCTCCCGCTCGCCGCCGTGACAGGCAGGCTGAGCGTCGGTGTGCTGCTCGCGGTCGCCTCGGTGCTAACGCTGACAACGGTGCTGATGGCACCGATGCAGGCGACGCTCGTCCCACGAATTGTCGCCGACGCGCGGCTGTCGCGGGCCAACTCTGCGCTCTCGACTGTCACGCTCGGACTGGACATGGTGTTCGACGCCCTCGGCGGCGTGTTTATCGCTGTCTTCGGCGCAACGACGCTGTTCCTGTTCGATTCAATCACGTTTGCCGTCGCGGGTCTACTGTTCGCCGGAATCACAGTGCCGGTGTCCTCCACGGACGGAGAGCCTGAAGCCACTAACGAGTCGGTGTTCGGATCGTACGTCGCCGACCTGCAGGCGGGGGTTGACGTACTCCGTGGGAGCGTGTTCGTCGATCTGGTGCTTATGACGGCCGTTTTCAACCTCGCTACCGGAGTAACGCTTGCAATCCTACCAGCGTTCGGTGATGCGCGCGGTGGACCCGCTGTCTATGGGTTGTTGCTCGGCGCGCTCGGTATCGGCCGACTCGTCGGATCACTCGTCGCACCCTTCTTCGAGCGTGTTGCGTACGGCCGGCTGAAGCTTGTCGGTGAATCACTGGCCGCCTGCTGCTGGTTTGCCGCGGCGCACGCACCGTCACCCTCGCTCACCGTCGTCCTGTTCGGACTCGCGTGGGTTCCTGCAGGCATCAGCGGTGTACTTACGGCGACGCTGAATCAGACCATGTTTCCGAGCGATCTCCTCGGACGTGTGTCTTCTATCAAGGGAACCGCCTCCGGAGCTACGCTGCCGCTCGGCTCACTCGTCGGCGGCCTCGTTGCCGAGGTGCTGGGCACGACGACCACGATGGGGCTGGCCGCGGCTGGGTTCGGGTTCACGGGACTGTACTTTCTTGTTCATCCGCAACTCCGGCGTCTCCCACCGGTCGCTGACGCCTCTCCTGAGACATTCGACGTGACAGTATCATCTTCTCACGATCAGGGGTAGGATGACGTACCTGTCCATATTTTTGTAGAGAGTGGGAGAGCTGCGTGATACGGTGTGTTGCCCTCTGTTTACCGATGGCAACTGGACCCATCATGACTCACTGAAAGACACACAATCGCTGTCTTCCGCAACTCTCGACATTTCACAAGTGTGATAGAATAGTAGATCTGATGCACGGATCAGTAGACGGATTTCCTTTCCAGATCCCGACTCTCTTGTGACACGAGACTGTGGAGAAGTCCGAAAGCAAGGCGGCGGCTCCCCCGACTGATCAATAGCATTGAATTGTTGACTTGTTTGTTAAATATCTTATCAGAAGTGGATTAGAGATGCACGTCTGTTCAAATATGCCTGAATGGGTGGAATTTATCTATTAGTGACTTGTGCTTCTATCTTACAGTTTAGTCGTACTCATGAAGGACGCCCTAAAACTACTCTGTACAGGAGATTTCCACCTCGGCCGCCACCCGAGTCGAATTCCGGACAGTTTGGATGGTCCCAAACTGTCTCCCACATCCGTTTGGTTGTCGATTGTCCAGAACGCCATCGACAGTGATGTCGATGCTGTCGTGATCGCTGGCGATGTCGTAGATCAGGAAAATCGGTACTTCGAGGCGTATGGAGCGTTTGAGGACGGGATTTCCCGACTCCACGAAGAGGAAATTCCAGTCGTCGTGGTAGCTGGGAATCACGACGCTGATGTTCTCCCAGAGATGATCGACAATCTCGACTTTGGTACCCTCCAGTTTCTCGGGAGGGACGGTGAGTGGGAACGCTGGACTCTCGAACGGGACGGCGAGCCGCTTGCGCATTTCGATGGGTGGTCGTTCCCGTCCGAACACGTCTACGAGTCACCGCTCGACGAGTACGATCTCCCAAAGGTTGATGGCGTACCTCACATTGGCGTACTTCACGCTGACCTCAACTCGCGTAAAAGTCAGTACGCGCCAGTCCAGTCTCGTGCACTCCGCGACACGTCGGCAGATGCCTGGTTACTCGGTCATATTCACAGTCCGGCGATCCAAATCGACTCACAGCCGCTGGCCCTCTACTCAGGATCACCACAACCTCTCGATCCAGGAGAACAGCAGACCCACGGCCCGTGGACAATCACAATTTCTCAGGCAGGGAAAGTGCGTGCTGAGCAGGTTCCTTTAGCCTCAGTTCGCTATGATCACATTTCAGTCGACGTGTCCGGTGCGGGCGACGCAGAAGAAGTGGCTTCCATACTTTCGGAGGAGATTACAGAGCGCGTTCGCTCCGAACTCGATACCAGCGCCTTGGAGGTCAGCCTCATCAGAGTTCGTCTCACAGGCCGGACGGATGCACACTCGGCGCTTGTTGATCAGCATCGATCGATGGAGCGTGAACTCAAGTTCAACGAGGATTCAGTTTCGATCCGGGTCGAATCGATCGAGGTCGACACCCGTCCAGCAATTGACCTCGAAGCCCTCTCAGAAGGAGACAACGCGGTCGCATATCTCGCTGGTCTCTTGTTAGAAATCGAGAACGGTGATCCTCACGAGAACTATCCGGACCTGATTGACGGTTCGTTGGCTGCGATGCATAAGGCTCACAATGCGAACGCATACACACCTCTCCGACGCGAAACCGAACTCGATGAGCCAGACGAAGCTGACGCAATCGAATGTCTCGAACAGCAGGCACGAGTGCTGCTTGACACCTTGCTCAGACAGAAGGAGGGTACTGCATGACTCGAGATCCGATCTGCTTCGAGGAGATTCATGTCACTCATGCTCCTGGCTTCGAGACCGGTGGCTTCGTTGTCGACAACCTGTGTTCTGGAATTAATGTTGTTCATGGACCGAACGCGGCAGGAAAAACCACGCTCGCCGAGGCTGTCGAATGGCTATGCTGGCCGGAGGCAGCCGACGAACGTGCCTCTCTCGTTGGGAGGTTCTCGATGAACAGTGATACGTGGCGGGTTGAGGTTGAGAATGGGCGCTCGACCTACCAGCGTGATGGTCAGGAGACAAATGGTCCGCGTCTTCCCCCGTCCGACCAATGCGATCGCTACCGTCTCTCGCTCTACGATCTACTTCAGCGGGACAACACCAACGAATCGTTTGCAGAGATCATTGAACGGGAATCGGCGGGTGGCTACGATCTCTCGACAGCACACGACACCCTCAGTTATTCGGACTCTCCGAGTAGAGCCAATAGGAACGTCGTTCAGGACGCAAAGGGAGCGATTCAGGAGTTGCATGAAGCGCGAAACGAGGTTGCTCAGCTTCACAAAGAGCAAGACAAACTCTCTCGGCTGCGTACTGAACTGGAAGCCGCGCGTCAAGCCCAAGAGCAGACAGAACTGCTAAAGCAGGCAATAGATCACGCGCAGGTTAGAAATGAGCTTAAACAGGCCGAATCGAGGCTCGACGAGTTTCCCGAGGCAGTAGAACGGGTCGACGGAGACGAGATCGACCACGTTCGTACTCTCGAAGACCAGATCGACGAGTGGACTACAAAGAAGACTGAGGCTGAGGAAACGAAATCGGATGCTCAGGAACGGCTTGCTGCGTCTGATCTTCCTGAGCAGGGTCTTCCGACCGGCCGTATTGACCATCTGAAGCGACTTCGTGATGATCTTGCATCCGCGGAGGACCGAAAGCGAGATCTCAAAGAGGATCTGGTAGACGCGAAACGACAGCGAGAAACTGCCCGAGAAGATATCCCCTTAGAGGTTGACAATAAAGATCTCGTCGACTTTGAACCAGTCACCTGGAAAACCATCTCGAAGTTCGCACGAGAGGCTGAGGAACTTCAGGCTGAACGGAACGAGAGGAACGCCATACAGCAACTACTCGCGGATGGAACGCACTCTGGTCCCGATCTATCGACCCTCCTGCGGGCGAGCCAATCGTTGGAAGACTGGCTGGCTACATCCGTCACCACCGATTCGAACGGCGGTTCCAAGGCAGTCCGAATCGCGGTGTTTTCGTCGGCTTCACTCGCGGCAGCGGGCATCGTGTTAGGGTTGTTGGTCCATCCGCTTCTGTTCTCTATTCTGCTTGTCGCTGTTGGTATCTTATGGTACGGTCTTCGTGATCGATCTCAGCTCTCGGACGGGAGCGACTCCCGAGAGCTACACCGTGAGTCGTTTCAAAAAACCGGCTTGAGACCGCCAGAGGGATGGAGTGATGACGAGGTCCGTACCCGTCTAATTAACCTTTACGACGAAATAGCGAAGCGTCAGCTTTCCGAACGGCGTACTGAGTGGCGCAATAGCCTTGCCACGGATGCTGAAACACTCGAACAGAAAGAACAAGCGCTAGCGCAAACTCGCACCAAGCTTCAGGAACAGTTGGGAGCAGCTCCAGACGCTTCTGATGTCGAACTCGTCGTGCTCTCTAAGCGAGTGCTTGACTGGCAGGATACCAATGACGAGGTTGAGGGCATTCTGGAGCGTATCGAGACCGTCAACGGGCAGATCGAGATGGCGCACGCGGAACTCCGAGTGAAACTCGAGCCCTACAGTTACGACGATATTGAGAGCTCTGGTAAGGCGACCGAGACGATCCGTCAGCTCGAAACCCGCGAGCAGCAACACGAAACTGCACAGAGAGACTTAGATCAGGCGACTCAGACGGTTCGAGAAGCGACCGGGAAAATAGACGATCTGGTCGACGAGCGCGACGAAATCTATGCAGATCTCGGTCTCGAGACTGATGATCACGACACGCTAGAGACACTCTGTGATCGAGTCGATGCATACAACTCGGTAAAATCGGACGTACGAAACGCCGAAATTCGGACGAAGACGGAGTTCGAGAAACTCAAAAGCTATCCGGAATTCGAACCGGAGCTTAAGACACGAGAGATTACTGATCTTCGAGGTGATCTTCGTGAGGCTGAACAATCGGCCGGAGAGTACGACGAACTACAGTCTCAAATAGCCAATATTAAAGCAGAAATCGGGCAAGCAAAGTCAGACAATCAAGTGGAAACCGCACTCACAAAGCGGAATCGGACGCTTGATGCGTTACAAGATCAACGTGCGGACGACTGTTCTGCGATGGTCGGCGATGCACTGGTCGATCACGTTCAAGAGGCAACGATGGAAACCAATCGTCCGGAGGTCTTCGAGCGTGCCCGAAACATCTTGACGACAATCACGAAGGGCCGATATCGGTTGGACTTCGACGAGAATGAAGCCACGTTCCGTGCATTCGACAAAAGCGAACAAACGGGGCTCGCGCTTGATGAACTTTCGAGTGGGACCCGTGTACAGGTCTTGTTGGCTGTTCGGATTGCATTCGTTGAACAACAAGAACAGGGAGCTCAGATTCCACTCCTCCTCGATGAGACACTTGCCAACACAGACGATCGCAGGGCGGAGATGATCATCGAATCAGTGATTGCTCTCGCGCAAAATGGGCGTCAGATCTTCTACTTCACCGCACAGGGCCACGAAGTCGCAAAATGGCTCGACGCTCTGACGGACACAAACGACCTCAATCACCAGATCATCGACCTTGTGACTGCCAGTAATATCGATAACGCTGTGCAGATCCCTGATCTGAAATCCACCGAGTCGTTCACTGCAGCGCCTCCCAGCCCAGACGGTCACGACCACGCTTCGTTTGGGGAAGCACTTGATGTGGAGTCGTTCGATCTTCACCGTGGCGTCGGCACAGCACACCTGTGGTACGTCGTTGATGACGTTGAGGCGCTCTATCAACTCTTAGACTCTGGAATCAAACGGTGGGGACAACTGGACAACCTGCTCAAGCGGGGTAACGGAAATCTTCTCTGGGACTCTGATCAGTTGGTGACCGCTCGAGAGAACGCGGCAGCGTTGAATGAGTTCGTCGCCGCTTGGAGGATCGGCCGCGGCAAGCCCGTAGACCGGGAGGTTCTCAACTCATCTGGCGCCGTGAGCGAAACTTTCATCGACGAAGTCTCCGAACTTGCAAAGGAACTGGAAAGAGATGGCAGTCAGATCGTCGAAGCCTTGCACGGCGGCGAAGTGAACTTATTCCGGAGCGGAAAAGCAGACGATCTAAAGATCTATCTCGAAGAAAACGAGTATATTGTACCACAAGACACGCTGGATCTGGTGCAGATTCGTGCCCGGGTTGTCGAGCGATTCATTGATGAAGGTGTCCCCCGCGAAGAGGCCAAAGACAGGACCGACGAACTGCTATTACGACTAAGCGAGAACTGACTCTCTCTTACTGACCTCTGCGACAATCACGGTACTCAGACGCCGATATCGATGGGGATTCGTGTGTCTCACAGACCAAGTCTGTATAGCGAAATGGAGTTCATCATAAGAGACACCAGAGAATTATATACTGAGAGACAGTAGATCTATTATGGTCGAAGGAACGTTAACTGTTAATCCAGGTCAACCGGTAGTATTCACGTTTACTGTCACAAACACCACAGATCAGCCGGTTTCGCTTCGGTTTCAGGACGCCTGCAAGGCCGACTTCGTGGCACGCGTGGAGGATACAGAGCGCTGGCGATGGAGTGTGGGACAGATGTTCGCACAAATCCTTGAGGAAGTTTCCCTCGCGCCGAACGAGCAAACGACGTTCGAAGCAGCGTGGGACGATCCAGATCCTGGTTCGTACACCGCGCACGCGGAGCTTATGGCGAACAATACCACTTGCGAAGCTGAAACAACGTTCTCCGTCGAATAATACGATCAGCAAGCGACCATACGGTACACGAATCGGCTCTTTTGAATCTTGCCAATGGAGAATACTATCCTATCCGATCTCAATCGAGCAGGTCGATGATCTCTCGGGCGACTTGCCGGACGGATTCGTCGCTCGATAACTCATTTTCCCAGCCGAGATCGAGGAGCTTGTCGATCGGGAGCAAAACGGTCGAGACGTCACCGGTCCACCCACGCTCACCACCAGTGTACTCGTAGTCGGGATCGAGTCCCATCTCCTCGCTTACGATTTCGGCAACACGATCGACCGACGTTGTCGACTGTGTTGCGAGGTTGTAGATGTTGACGGGTTCATCAGCATGCTCGACGATATGACACATCGCGTCGACGCACTCCTCAACGTGCATGTAGGACTTTTCCTGTTTCCCGTTTCCGAGGATTGTGAGTGTTTCAGGATTCGCATCGAGTTTTTCGACGAAATCGGGAACGACGCCTGCTCCGAATCGTGGCCCGACGATGTTCGCAAATCGGAACGTCCAGACGGTGAAGTCGTGGGTGTGTCCATACACTGAAAGCAGCGATTCGTCGGCGAGTTTGGTCGCACCGTAGATACTGATCGGTTCGAGTGGGCCGTACGTCTCTGGGGTTGGCTCTCCTGCCTCACCGTAGACTGTACACGACGACGTGAACGCGATGTTCGAGACGCCGACTTCGTCCATCCGTTCGAGAATGTTGTACGTCATCTCTCCGTTGGCTTCGAACTGCGCTCGGGGTTCGTCGGTGTCGACGTACTTATCGGCCGCTGCGAGATGGAACACGCCATCGACATCTTCTGTTATAACATCGGCGACGAGGGACCGATCGGTGAGGTCTCCCTCGACGAACGTCACACCGTCGGGAACCGATTTACGGATACCGTTCGAAAGATCGTCAACGACGAGCACGTCGTTGTCGACAGCGAGTCGGTTGGACAGTACTGATCCGATGAGTCCTGCTCCACCAGTGACAACGAGGCGTTTCCCGGTGAGTTCCATAGCGAGAGTGGTGCGGGTTTCCGTAAGTGTATTCCGATCACCGAGCGGTCACACGTCCACATCAACGGGTCGAAACCCCCTAATCACGCCCGCTGCTAGGCGTGCTATGAGAGAACACGAAATAATCGTCCTCCGACTCGGACATCGACCCGGACGGGATAACCGGATGACAACCCACGTTGGACTCACCGCGCGCGCACTCGGAGCCGACCGCGTGGTTTTGACTAATGGTGCTTCTGGCTCCCGCGATACCATCGATGACATTACCGAACGCTTTGGAGGTCCATTCACTGTTGACCTGACTGAGGAACCGAACCGGCTCCTCCAGACGTTCGAGGGTACGATTGTTCATCTGACAATGTACGGACTTCCAGTACAAACAGTCGAAGAAGAGATCCGAACAGTGACGCAGAACGAACCGCTGCTCGTGGTCGTTGGAGCCGAAAAGGTCCCATTCGATGTCTACGCGTGCGCTGACTTCAACGTCGCAGTCACGAATCAACCCCATTCCGAAGTCGCAGGACTTGCTGTCTTTCTCGATCGGCTGTTCGACGGCAGTGAGCTCGAACGCGAGTGGACTGGCGCTGATCGGCGAGTCGTGCCGAAAGAGACTGGCAAAAAGGTCGTCCCGACCGATCCCGCTGGCGAGGAATAACAATCAAAACCGCGTATCAGCTGGACTGAGAGCAGATAAACCAATAACGAATATACGAAAGCGGTACTTCCAAAGGATAGATCGTTGCTCTCAATGCAAGGGTTCGTGGTCGATCGATTGACCCGACGTTGAGACTGTGCGGTAGATTTCAAGAGTAACCACACATTAGCGATCGCACTCCCCAATTTCCGGAGGATCGGTCCTTGTTCGATTGTAGCAACACGACCAATTTCAGGAAGCCCAGAGGGTCGGTCGGTATGAAATTACGCCTGCAATTCGACGATTTCGATACGATGTTCGAAGGGATCACGGAACGAAAACCGTTCTCGGCCTGGAATCGGCGTTTCATCCGTGATCTCGACACCATTTTCTTCGAGATGCGCTCGTGTCGCATCGAGGTTGCTGACTTCGAATGCGGGATGACGTTTTGACCGTCTTGAATCGTTCTTTTCGATACCGAGATGGAGTTCGATACTGTTCGCTCGGAACCACAGTCCACCGTTGGAGCGGAGTGCTTCTGGCTTGGAAATCTCCTCAAAACCGAGTAGCGTTTCATAAAACTCGCGTGCCTCCGGTTCAGTCCCCACTGGAATGCACAACTGCACGTGGTCGATCTGTTTCCAGTCAATCATTGTTCGCAGTCCTACTACTGGATGGGTATAGTTTTTAACCCGCTACAATTCTCGAATCTATTCGAGAAATCACCATGGATCCGAACGTGCTCTCACTCCTCGATGAGCTTCGAATTCTCGGACAGAACGGGCTTCGGTACGCCGACAATCACTATGACGAACAGCGGTACAGACGACTTTTGGAACTCGTTGCGGAGTACTACGGTGAGACGCTCGCGCTGCCTCCCGAGGAGGTACACGAACAGCTCGCGGCGGAAATCGGTCACGTTACACCAAAAGTGGGAGTCGGAGCTGCTCTCTTCGATGACGACGGAAAGATATTACTCATGAAACGACCCGATCGGGGCGAATGGAATGTGCCCGGTGGCTTCGTTGATCCCGGAGAGGGCCCCCAGCAGGCTGTTCGTCGTGAAACACGGGAAGAGACCGGACTCGCTGTCCGAATCAATGAATTGGTTGGTGTATATCACCTACCAGCGACCGAACAGTACGTCAACGAAGTCGTTGGCATTGCCTATCTGTGTGAACGCACTGGCGGCGAACTTCAGGGATCTGTAGAGAGTACTGCGCTCCAGTATTGGCATATCGAGAATGTTCCCGAGTGGCATCGAGACGCCCACGCTCTCGCAGCCAATGCACACGACGTATGGCACAGGAAACACGCAACGTCTCCGTGACAATCTTTTTCTAACCGGTCAAATCTTGTCCGGCAATCCCCTCCCATTCACTCAATTTTGTTATCACATCCAAAATCATTTGGCACATATCGATACAGAAGCTCTGGTGCTTGTACTTTCACAAAAATAAGAATAGTAAAGTGAATCATCATTTAACATGTATTTTTATACAGGTGTAGATTCATCTGTGCGGTGGGATGTATCGTGATAAGTGATACCGAACTACAGAACATGTACGAGTGGATGGTAACGGCTCGTCACTACGAAGAACGCCTTCAGGAGGAGTATTTGGAGGGAAAGCAGCCAGCGTTCGACATCTCGGCCGGACCGATCCCGGGTGAACTCCATTTGGCTGCCGGTCAAGAGGCCGCCGCCGCTGGGGTGTGTGCTCATCTCCGCGATAGCGACACCGTTACTGCACCTCATCGCCCACACCACGTCGCCATCGCCAAGGGCGTCGATCTCAAGCGGATGACTGCCGAGATCTTCGGTCGCCGTACCGGACTGTCGAAGGGGAAAGGCGGTCACATGCATTTGTTCGATCCGGCGGTGAACTTTGCAGCAAGTGGTATCATCGCCGAGGGCTGTCCGCCGGCTGTCGGCGCCGCGCTCGCATCGAAAAAACGCGGCGAGGACAGCGTTGCTGTCGCCTATCTCGGCGATGGCGCAATCAGTCAAGGAGGGTTTCTGGAATCGCTCAATCTTGCGAGCGTCCACGAGTTACCAGTACTCTTCGTGATCGAAGACAACGACTGGGCGATCAGCATGCCCAAAGAGCGGGTTTCAGATGTCAAAAACGGTGCCCAGCGCGCCGATGGCTTTGGTCTTCCGGGGGTCCGTGTCGACCACGACGACGCGTGTGCAGTCTACGAAGCCGCAGCGAAAGCAGTCGGGCGTGCACGTGACGGTAACGGCCCAACCCTCCTCGAAGTGCAGGTCCACCGCCGGATGGGTCATTTCATGGGGGACGCCGAAGCCTACCGACCCGACGCCGACACGGAGCGGGCGAAACAGCGCGATTCGATCGAACGGATGGAAAGAACCCTCCAAAACGCGGGTATCGACGCGATCGACGAGATTCGAGAGCGCAGTCATGCACGGGTCGAGGAAGCGATCGAGTGGGCGAAAGAGCAGCCAGAACCCGAACCAGAGGAGGCCTACGAGGACGTTTTCACGAATCCACCTCCAGGATGGCATCCAGATCCCGAGCCGACCCCAGCCGAATCAGCAGGAGGTGATGACTAATGTCGGATTCGGAGACGGCTCCAGAGCGCGAACTCACGATGAGTCGGGCGATCGTTGACGCCATTGCGTCCGAAATGCGTGCAAACGACGACGTGTTCGTGATGGGCGAGGATGTTGCCGACTATGGCGGCATCTTCGACAGCACTGAAGGCTTGCTTGAGGAGTTCGGGCGAGAGAAAATCATGGACGTACCGATCAGCGAGACTGGGTTCATTGGTGCTGCTGTCGGAGCTGCACAAGTCGGAATGCGTCCCATCGCGGAGCTGATGTTTGCCGATTTCTTCGGTGTCGGGATGGATCAGATCTACAATCAGATGGCGAAGAACACCTACATGAGCGGCAGCGGGGTACGTGTGCCGATGGTGCTCATGACAGCTGTTGGTGGCACCTACAACGACGCCGCCCAGCATTCCCAGACGTTGTACGGTACGTTCGCACATCTGCCGGGGATGAAGGTGGTCGTGCCGAGCACCGCAGCCGATGCGAAGGGATTGATGCACGCGGCGATACGGGACGATGACCCTGTGGTGTATATGTTCCACAAGCGGCTGATGGGTATCGGGTGGATGCCAGCGCCTGATGGACCAAAGACACCGGTCTCCGATGAGGACTACACGATCGAGTTCGGCAACGCGGACATCAAGCGTCGTGGCGACGACGTGACCGTGGTTACACTGGGTCTCCACGTCCATCGCGCGCTGGAGGCGGCCAACGATTTGGACGGCGAGATCGACACCGAAGTCATCGATCTCCGGACACTGGTCCCGCTCGATACGGAGACGGTGCTCGAATCCGTCCGAAAGACTGGTCGGCTCGTGGTCGTTGATGAAGACTATCACTCCTTTGGCGTCTCTGGCGAAATTGTCGCCCGTGCTGCAGAGGGTGGACTTGATGACCTTTCAGCTGTTCGTCGGGTAACGATGCCGGATACACCCATTCCATACGCGCGACCACTCGAACAGGAAGTCAATCCCGGAGCAGACGACATCGCAGACGCGATCCGAGGCGTTACCGAATGATTCCCCCCAAATGAGCGGAGATACTATCCCAGTTGATTCGGAGGCAGTATGGCCCGCTGATGCCGAAGACGTCGAGGAAGCAGTCGTGTCGAACTGGTTCGTCCGTGAGGGCGCAGCAGTAACCCAAGGAGATGCAATCGCCGAGATTCAGATCGAGAAGGTGAGTATCGATGTGCCTGCACCGACAACAGGCACACTCACTGACATCGTGATCAGTGAACACGACGAATTTCGACGAGGTAGCGTGCTGGCGCGAATTACTCCGGACTGACTGAGCCACGCTATTCGACGCGGAGTTTCACAACAAGTTCGGACCCGCCCGCCAGCGCTTCGATGAGATCGCGGTCCAGTTCAGCAGCGGCGGTGTCTGCACCAACCATCACAGTGCGATCATCCACGTACTCACTCGTTCGAACGACCATCCCTCGGTCGTTTTCGAACGTGAGATCGGGATGTCCACGACCCGTAACGGTCTGCTCGTATTCGTCGGTAGCGAGATGGGCGGTGATCGTCGAATCGTGATCGCGGCACGCATTAACGAATGTGTCCGCGAAGTCACTCGGGACGCGATCAGCTTCGATCGCAACGATACAGTCACCAGCGGGAGTGAGCCAATCGTCACTCGTCACTTCCAGCGTGCTCGTGTGCTGGCAGCTCACATGTTCGTGACCACGCGCGCGGATCGTCTCTGTGTATGTACTCATTGAGTACCACGCTCGTACCGTCGCCGGTCAGATAGTCCTGACTAGTTCGTTCTTACCTCAGACAGAGGGCCAGTTTTAGGTTCTGATTTATGCAGATAATGCAGACCTACCACTACGATCAATCGAATGGTTTATATACTATCCGAAAATCGTGTTAATCGTTGACGAGGCTTGTACCCTGCGTGTACGGGGCTCTCATCGATTTCGGTTGGAGAAAGGTTTAAGTAATTCCTATCAGTATGTGTTACTACCAGAACGCCTCCAGCGTCTCGAGGGTATCGTTCGGCGACCAGCATGAACAAACGAACTACTTATCCGAAGGTTGCCACACGTCGTCAGCCCTTGCTATCGCCGGAGGCGGTAATGGATAGCGATCAAACCAACCATGGCACAGTCAATCGATAAATCGAAGAACGTAGATCTTACAGACGAGGACCTCGAAAACAAATCCAAAGGAGAGTTGATCAAGCGCGCAGGTCAACTCCGTGATCGACGCAACGAACTCAATCAGAAAGCGTCCGAGCGAGCCTCGAAGCGAGACGAGTTGAACGCGAAGACGCGAGAGAAAGTCGATGAAGCCCAGCATCACCGCGAGCAGCGAGATGAGCTGAACTCGCAGGTGCAAGAGCACAAACAACAGCGCAACGAGCTGAACGCGGAAGCAAACGAGCTCTTTTCGAAGGTCGATAAGACCAAATCAGAACTCGATCTCGACAACGGTGAGAGTTTAGACCAGCTCGAAGAAGAGATCGAACAGCTCGAATTCCGTCAGCAGACCGAGGTGCTCTCGTCCGAAGACGAGCGTGAACTCATCGATAAGATTGAGTCGAAACGCGATCAGTATCAGGACCGCAAGGAGAAATTGGAGCAGGGCGGTGACATCGAGGAACTCCGCGAAGAAGCCCAAGAGATCCGTTCTGAGGCGAGTACGCATCACCAGAAGGTCACTGAACTCGCCGATGAGGCCCAAGAACACCACAATCAGATGATCGCGGCCTACCGGGAGGCCGACGACATCCGTGATGAGGCCGATGCAGCTCACGAGCGATTCGTCGAGGCGCAAGAGTCAGCCGATCGTCACCACGAGGACTTCGTCCGCGTCCAAAAGCGACTCCGCGAGCTCGATAAGGAAGAAGAGCAGGAACGGCGCGACGAGCGCGCACAGAAACGCGAGGAAGCACGCGCCGAAGCCGAGGACATCTATCAAAAGTTCAAGGAAGGCGAAACTCTCGACACCGAAGACCTGATGAAACTTCAGAAATCGGGTCTCCTATAAAAAAGCGAAAAAAGCGAGTTTTCGGTCAGTACGCTGGCGCGTAGCGACATCACTGATAGTTCTATTCATACGTTGGAAGCCGCAGCGAGCGCATGCTCCCTTCGATGAACGGGAGATCGACGATTGATCCATCACACGCCTCGCCGTCAACTCTGACCGTCACAGAGGTCGTATCGACAGCGAAGTCGACGTACGCAAGAGCAATCGGAGTTTCTTTCAACGGGCTGATTGCGGCGCGTGTTATCGAACCGATGCTGGCATCACCATCAAAGACGGCTGCGCCGGCGGACGGAACCGTATCGAGCGTGATCCCAACGAGTCGCTGCGAGGGGCGACCCCGGTTTTCGACACGGGAGACGACTTCTTGTCCGACGTAGCATCCTTTCTCGAAATCAAGCGCGTTACGTATCCCCGCGACGTTCGGGATTTTTCCGCGTAGTTCGCTCTCGAACAGCGGCGTGCCGGCCTCAAGCGTGAGCGTATTCCACACCGTATCCCCGAAGGGGACAGCGTTCATGCCGTGGTTGATGAGCGCATCGAACACCTCGTGTGCCTCGGCAGCCGTACAGATGATCTCGTAGCTCTCCTCACCGGTGAGCGCGTCGCCAGCGATGGCGGTGACACCGGCATCGCCGATCGATCCCCGGACAAACGAAAGCGGCGGTTCGGGCGCACTGGCCCCAGTCAGCACAGAGGCAACCTTTTCGGTCGCTTTCGCTCCGTGGACTCCAAAGACAGCGAACTCATCGGTGACGACGCGAATCTCGACATCATCGATGAAGATCTTCTCTCGCCACTCTTCAGCAATGGGCTCGGCGCAAGCGGGCGGGAACAACAGAAGCAGCCGTTCAGCAGCGTTGTACACGTAGAGGTCGGTCTCGATGTTCCCTTGTGGGCCGAGAAAGAGAGCATAACAGCCATGTCCATCTTCACGCGGTACGTTGTTCGAGACGACGTTATCAACGTAGCTCACGCGATCAGAGCCGGTGACTTCGACAATCCCGTACCCGAGCTCGATGGCACCAACGACGTTCCGAACGGCCTGATGAGTACGCTCAGGTCGACCGTAGTCCGCAACGACCCGATTGCCGCTACGTTCGGTGAACGTGGCCCCATGGTCCGCGTGGATCTCTTCGATAACAGTCATTAGCGAGGATTCGTCGTGGACGAAAATGAACGGTCCGATCGAAGGAGTCGTATCTTAAAACGGGAGATGGTCGCGGATTCGTTCTAAAATCGACTTCGTGTACTCCACTTCTTGTTCGTCGGGAAGTACACAGTCAGCAGGTGTAATAACAAGCTGACTGCCGGATCGCTCGGTGTTGATGAGACCTTCGTCCTTCAGTGACGAAAGCACCGATTCGAGAGCATCAATCTCGACATCGACACGGGTACGGAGTTCGAATATGGTCATACCCTCGCCGGAGCGCTCGACGAGAGCATCGAGAACCGCGACCTCCGTTTCCTCGCGGTTCCGAAACTCCCGCTTCGTTCGCATACATCTATGTATTACTCGCCTGCTATTAACCTGTCCCCTTTGAGGGGAGCATTTATGAATGGAGGGTGATAAATGTACTCAATGGGGTTCAAGTGTTCGATTCTCGGCCATCGGTTCGAGGAGCCCGGAATCGTCCATGAGCGTGAACAACGCGGCGACGAAGTCATTACCACCAAACGAAAGGTCAGAATCTGTACACTCTGTGGGAAACAGCGTGTGCTCGCAGAGAGCAAAGAGATAACAAAACAGATGGATAATGGTGCTGATGATACGACGGACGATAGCAACACCACTCCTGCAACCACGTACGACACTGACTCCGCGCGCGGTGAGAATGAGTCATCTCCCGCTCACGCGACATCCGAGTCAGCATCAACGAATACAGAGACAGAAACGGGAGCAGGAACTGGGTTCAAAGCTGTTGATAGGGTACGCGACGAGACCGATTTTGCCGACGATCATGGATCGAAGATGGTTGATTTGCAAGGATCAGACGACGACGGGGTTATTCTGTCGGAAGAGGACGACAGAGGACGAGAGTACGGGGAATGGCCCGACGAAGCGGGCGGGGCGGGAGTCGACACGTCGTGGGACCCGGATACGAGAGAGACGCCGTCTCAGTCGGGCAACGGTGGATCCTCTTCTGTTGTTGGCGCTTCGTCTGCCCTCTCTGTCGACGCCGCAAACGATGCAGTAATAATGGATGAATCGGATGAACCAGACGAAACTTCGACCGAGAAAAAATCAATATCGTGTCGAAACTGCGAATTCTCCGTTATCGCGTCCGATTCACCGTTTCGATCAGGAGATATTTGCCCTCGGTGTCACGAATCGTACCTCTCTGATAAGGGGTAAAATGTTGCGTAAGCCGACGATTGAACGGAACGCCTAAATCCGCGCTCGTCAACGTCAATTCATGCGCGAGTACAAGATGCGCCGGGGAGAGCATCTCGAAGATCGCATTCCGAACATGCAAGAAACCGTCGAGGAGTATTTCGGCCCAATTACGGGCACGGAAGCGTACAAGGGAAGTGATCTGTACGTCATCGACGAGCCATCGAACCCCGTGTTCGAACGCATCGTCGCCGGGACGCTCAGCTACAACAGCAAAAAGGACAAGCTCGTCGTCGAGTTTGAGGAGCGACCTGCCGAAGAACTCATCGAAGCAGGAGATCTTGACGCCGCCGAGGCGGCTGTCAACGCAAAAAACGATTTCCTGTTAGAAGCGACTGGCCGAGACGCAAAGAGTCGCCGCGACTCGATGAAGCGATCCGTCGAGGACAGCGACGAACCAGACATCTCGTAATCGGCGAGTAACACTACTTACTGCTACTATCAAGAGTACGGACGACCAGCTATCAAAGCAGGTCTGTCCCGATTTAATTGATTCACCTACTCGGTGATTACTTGAGTGAATGGATCAGTACCCGAGCTTCTTCCGACTGATACCCACACCACTCGGAGTAATGATGAGCTGATCGTCGTCCTTCTGGACGATGTCACCACCAACCTCGTTTACAACTTGCTTTAGTTCGTCTGTGATGTGTTCCATCGTTCGATCGGTTGTGGAGTGACGAGTGATGTCGGCAATGACGATATCACCGTCGTAGATGGCGTCTTTGATGATAATAACGTCCTGCTTGCTGCCGAGCTGGGCGACGTGAACGCTCGTTCCTGATTCGGGAACGTCCGTCTCGAAATCGTCGATATCGAGTTCGACGTAATCATCAGCAGTGTGTTGGTTTCGACTCCCTCCTTCGCTCAACAGCCTGTCCATGAAACCCATAGGACGTGAAGCGACCGGTGAGTGTATAGTTCTTGCGTCGGACGGAGGAGAACGTTCGATACGACGTCTCTGCGAGGGTATTGACATTTCTACACAGGAGACAACCGTCCTGTACGGGTCAATGATTCATTCCCAGTCGTACGTTTCTCGCACTGTTTGTGCAAGGAGTTCTCCCGGTTTGAGGACAATGTAAATGATGATGAATGGCTCCTCGCGGGGTTCGATCACGAACACTTCGTAGGGCGGCGTGCTTCCGTCGATGGGAGCAAGGAGTGGATCGATCGGCTTGATGCCATCACGAAACTCCGAATACAGGTCACGTTCACCCGCTTGTTTTGCGAAGACGTAGAGGACGCCGTTCACGTCTCTGTCTGTGTCTCGAGTAATCCGTGAGTTCATTGCGGCCGCCCCGGCGTTGTGCCAGCACTCGATTGCTGCCTCGAAAATATTCGTCGCGTCGGGAGCGAACGCGATCGTTGTTTCACTCACAATTTCGACTGCTGTGAACCGCGGGCGATCGCCCGACCAGTCGAACGCTGCACGGACTTTGTTCCCCGGCTCGATCGCTGTGATCGCTCGTGCTACTTCGTCTTCGTACCCCGTTGTGACGACGTACACCGGGTCGGCGGTCTCAGTGTCGAGCAAAAGGAACTCATCGTCGTCGCGCGAACTCTGGAGCACGCGATACGTCCGTTCGGTCATCAGTTGTGGCTACAATGTCATGGTTCGTGTGCCTATCGACACAGTGTAGTGAAATTTACGAGCGTCACAGAACTCCGAGCGAACGGGCTATGATGAGCGCAACGAGCACACCGACAGCGAGCGTCACGACAACCGCCACGACCAGCTGTGATCGGGCGACCGTCCGGTGATCTTCGACGACCGATTCTGGGACGAGACGATAGACTGCGTGCCGGCCAAGCAGCGCAAGCAGGAGATCATCACTCCAGCCGATGATTGGGATGACATCAGACAGCACATCGACCGGCAGTAGCACGTACACCGCTGACAGGACGACGATGGCAGTCACACGGAGCGGTGTTCGTCGGTCGAACGCAATACGGACGAGCGTATACACCTCCGTGAGTGCTTTCACTGTCGGTCGCTTCATCCACTGATCGCTGTCGAATAGGGCTTCTACTGGCTTATAGTCGGGGTTGGACTCGGTCTCTCCGAGCAATCCGAATAGTGGGTGAACTGACGTCTCTGAGAGTAAGCAATCCAGAGTTGCTGGTGTGGTCGTTTTAAGCGCTGCCGAGCAAGGACTGGTATGCGCGTCGTGACACTGCTTCCGTCAGCGACCGAGATCGTCTACGCGCTCGGAATCGATCCGGTTGCGGTTTCGCACGAGTGTGATTGTCCTCCGGCCGCGAACGCAAAACCGGCAGTAAATCGCTCACGTGTCGACGAGACGGCCACGAGCAGAGAGATTGATCGGCAGGTACTCGCCCAAGAACGCAACGGTGGTGTCTACGAGATCGATCTCACGGTGCTCGAAGCAGCGGAGCCGGATCTCATCATTACGCAGGGGCTGTGTGATGTCTGTGCTGTCGACAGCGTGCTTGTCGAAGACGCTGTCGAGACGTTGGGACTATCGTGTGACGTTCTCACCACCGACCCACACAGCCTCGATGACATCCTCGACGATATTCGACGGATTGGGACGAGGACAGGAACGGAGCAGCGCGCCGAGGAGCTGATTGAGGACTGTACGGATCGAATCGAATCCGTCCGAGAGACTGCGCCTGCACCGACTGATGAACCACGGGTCGTGGTTATCGACTGGATGGATCCAGTGATGACCGCGGGTCATTGGGTCCCGGAGATGATCTCGATAGCAGGGGCCACCGCTCCCTTCGACGCCACTGCGTCGATCCCGCGGGAGTGGGACGAAATCGTCGCCGTCGATCCCGAGATGCTTGTGGTATCTCCCTGTGGATTCGATCTCGATCAGACGACAGCAAACCTCACTGACCTCACTGCACGCGACGGCTGGGACGATCTCACCGCCGTCACGACCGGCCGCGCGTACGCCCTCGACGGTAATCGGTACATGAATCGTCCGGGCGTCAGCGTCGTTGACTCGCTCGAATATCTTGCAAGCCTGATTCATCCCGAGACGTTTGGATTACCACCTTCTGACGCTGCTCAGCCGCTCGATCGACTCATCGTGTAGTACGGTTGTACTGCAATAACTACAGCGAGGGCGATGCGAGCACTGCTCAGCGCCGCCTCACGCGCTGTCTGTCTCATCTGCGCCCTCAATCAAATCAGACATGTCGTTGACAAAAATCTCTGAGCGGGAGTAAAGCGCATCGACGTTTACCGTGGGGGGTGACTGCTCGCAATCGGCCTCTCGACGCGTATCATACATCTCATTCAAAAATTCGCCGTCGGATCGGGATGCATCCCCAGCCAAGACGACTTCACGGCCAAAGAGTCGACTCACGGCACCGTGCTTTTTCGGATAGAAGCCTTTGTCGTACAATACAGCTTGCGCTGCGTGAAAACATGCGTAGTACAATCGGCTGATGGCTCCTCGCTTTGTCCCCTGTTGACGTAACGTATTTGCATCAGCAAGTGCTCCGTATGCCAATTCTAATTCGACATCCGGATCATCCGGCATACGCACGTCCCTCTCTCTTCACCGTTGTGAGATACGAACTACTCTTCTGATTTTCAAACTCATCTTTTGTCTTGATATTTTTTGAAATGAGAATATCGTACTCCACCATAACATCAAATACTATTGTCTTGGCGGCGTCACGAACCCGCTTCCGGGATAGCTCGTCCTCGATAACGAGTAGAACATCTACGTCTGAGAACTCCCGTTCCTCTCCACGCGCCACGCTTCCGTATAGGATGATTTCGTGGATATCGTTTCCACACTCTTCTGTGAGCCGGACGGAGAACTCTTCGAAGGCCTGTTCGTGCGACGAGTCCGAATCGTTCTCGACGAGGCTCCACGCGAGTGAATTGCCTATCTTCTTACCCGTGACGATTCCTTCTGATTCGAGTTGTCTGAGTCGATAATCCGCACTCTGTCGGGCAACTCCGACAGCTTCAGCTATTTCGCTCGTGCCAGCAGGCTCGTGCTCACGAACTGCTTCGATATACTCGTTCGCTGGATACCGCTTCCTACCTGATTCGGTCATATGATACATTGGATTCCGTTATACAAGTATGCTATGCAGCAGAATAGGATAACTACGTGCCGGCAGAACGTCGGGGAAAGCTCTATCCGCAGCGTGCGATTCACCGGGAAGATTGTACTGAGTGCAACTCGTGCTTCTCGGTTGTCTCGGTTTGGTTTTCGAGCGCTTCGATCACGACCCACTCAGGTTTCGGTTCAGTCTGCACCCACTGAACAGGTCGTTCGGTACTCCACGTCCGCGATCGAGTCGATTCCATCTTCGCCACAGACGGGACACGCGGGATTCTTCTCGATCGTCACTTCGTCGAACGTCATTTCGGCCGCGTTGTAGAGGAGGAGCCGCCCGGCGAGCGATTCACCGTGTCCGAGCGCGAGTTTGATGGCCTCCGTCGCTTGGATACAACCGATCGTTCCGGGGAGGACCCCGAGAACGCCTGCAGTTGCACAGTTGGGCACCGTTCCTTCTGGCGGGGCTTCGGGGAAAATACACCGGTAGCAGGGTGTATCTTCTGTCGCTGGGAACGTCGCTACTTGTCCTTCGAACCGGAGAATCGCACCGTGAGAGACGGGCGTTCCGGTGAGTGTACAGATATCGTTCAGGAGAAAGCGCGTCTGGAAGTTGTCCGAGCCATCGACGACGATGTCGTATTCGGAGACCAGATCCTCGACGTTTGCCTTCGTGACACGCGTTTCGTGCGTCTCGACGCGAATATCTGGATTCTGATGAGCGATGAAGTCGGCAGCACTCTCGACTTTCGGTCGTCCGATATCACTCTCTCCGTGGATGACCTGCCGCTGGAGGTTCGAGCGTTCGACGACATCGTCATCCGCGATGCCGAGCGTTCCGACACCAGCGGCAGCGAGATACTGAATTACCGGCGATCCCAGCCCGCCCGCTCCCAGACACAGCACACGACTTTCGAGAAGTTTCCCTTGGCCCGCTGGACCGACCTCGTCCATGATGATGTGCCGTGAGTAGCGATCGAGCTGCGTCGAATCGAGATTGAGGTCAGCCATACAGTACTGTTAGCACGACAAGCGATAAGCACCTGGGGATAACCAGAAGCAGGATACAGAAATCGTGCGATCGGGATGCAGATACGGATACGGATACGCAGGATCAATTACGAGTATACAGCGAGTAGAGGATGGCGCTCAGTCCGCAGATTTCGAGTCCGCGGTTCACGATTGGGAGATACGATGTGTATACGCGTGATTCGAACCCGAATCGCTGTCCGACTCCAGCAACAACGAGCGATAACACAAACGGGACGATCGTGAGCAATGCGAGGCCAATAGCGAGAAACAGCATTCGCCGGCTGTCGTTTCGGCGGTAGCCACGATAAGCCTGAAATACAATGTACAGTCCCATGACGATTGCCACACACGTCAACGTTAGTAGGACGAGGTAGTCGATGGCCCCTTGCCCGGACGCATATTGCGCGAATATCATCATAGTTCTCCCCACATGTCTGTGAAACGATCGGCGATGTCCTCGGAGCGGCGTTCTTCGACGGCAATCTGTAGATCACCATCCGAGAGATCGACCGTGAGTCGTTGCAAGCGAGCCTCGTAGACGCCGTAGTGATGGCCGTCCTCGGCGATCTGGGTGTGTTCGGTGAGGAGATCACAATCGACGAGGCGTTCGATGCGGCGGTATATCGTCGGAAGGGACGCGCCGCATTCCTCACTCAGCATTTTTGCGGACATTGGTCGTTTGCTCGTTGCAATGAGAATCGCCCGGGCGTACTCATCGTCGAGGAGCGAAAACAACTCTCCCGGCGAACGATCCCCATTCACGTGCCCGATTTGGGGGAAGTCATAGTAAAATATGTCCCGATATTCTCGTTCGGAAAATCATAGATAGTACTCATACCATCGGATACACTCTCCTACGATGATAGTATTTGTCTCCGGCCTTCGACCATCCATCGAGTCTCTATCGACTGTACCGTCTTCGGGCGTCTTTCGGTCCCATCGATCTTGAATTCAACGTGACCTCGTCACCGAGAACCAGTCTCCGCAAGTTAGAACACAAGTTGCTCTCAGCGAGTCGCTTCCCGGTTCACACCGGCTCGTAATCGAGACCGATAAGACTACAACAATGGGCGTGGTTGACACCTCACGAAGCAAGTAGTGGCCAGTAGATATACAAGGGTGTCTACTGAGCACTCAGGAAGAACCGTTATCAACCAGTATTGGAGCCAACTCATGCACGGAGAGAAAATGATTGTCGTTTCCCGAATTACGGTCGTAGCACTCGCAGCCTTGCTCGTGTTCAGTTCGTGTGGGCTTGCGTTCGCGTCGGTAGAACCCGTTCAGCAGGGTGACACGACGGAGTATGATCCAGCGGACTGCCCACTCCCCTTACTTGGTTTCGATTCGGGTAATGCTCTGTCCACTGATACCGGGAACGACCTCTCCAAATACTCTCAATCGCTCGACCGAGGACACAGCAATCTCGTCGAGAAGCTTTCGGGTAGTAGCAATGGTCTCGCTATTCCGGTCTGGGCCGTTCTCTTCCGATACAGTCGGTACGACGATTCAGACCCACTCGAAAACGACGTCCGCCAACAGATTTACGACGTGATTGAGCGCTCGCCGGGGACGTACATCTCGGAAGTGAGTGAGGAGGTCGATGCCTCTCGCTCGACAGTCCGGTATCACGTCCGCATTCTTGAGGAGGAGAAACTCATCGTCGGCGAAGATGTTCGAGGGAAACATCGCTTCTATCTCGTCGGAAGCGACGATCCGCAGTTAGCCGCAGCTCTCAATGACGACGCGACTGCGCGCGTGCTCAACGCTATCGCCCGGCTAGAATCGGCGACAGTATCGATGCTCGCAGACGAACTTGATCGTTCGCCTGGAACCGTCTCGTATCATCTCAACCGGCTCACAGACGATGGACTCCTCGAACAAGAGAGAAAGGGCAACGCCGTCGTTACGCGACTCGCGAGCGAAATCAAGGCACAGATGCTGCGCGGAAGCAGCTCCATCTCCCCTGCGAAAGCCGACTGATTCGATTCCCCGCTCGAATCTCTACCTGCGGCCGTCTCTTGCTTGGACAACGCTAACACGAAAACATCCTCTCACAGTCCTTTTAAAATTACCACTCTTTACATTCATCACACACTAACTGCTCACCATCACGCCACCGCCGCTGGACGGTCTCGTGACAGCACTCACACGCCACACCGTCTCCCGTCCAAACCATCGTCGAGCGAGCGGGCGATAGATCAGATGAAGACGGAGACGAGGATGTGGATGCGGACGCGGACGAAGACGTATAATTCGATGATTGATCGGGCGTATCGTCCGTCTCCTCGTTCGATGTCTTTGATGTGGCGTCAGAGTCCCGAGATTCCTGACCCGTTTCCGTCTCTTCATCGGTGGATGTGTCGCTCTGATCCAAAAATTCGTCGAGCGAGCGGTCCATAGTATAGGTGTATGCTCGCCGGTACATAGCGATGGCGGACGGACACGCACAAGTAGTCGCGGGCGAACACACCAGTATGGCAAGCACAAATATCCTCTCAGAGCTGCTGGGGAGCATTCCGCAACTCATTCAGGAATTCGCGGGCATCCTGCAGGCGAGTTCTCCGCAAGCCGTATTGTTGATCGTCGGTGGCCTTTTTGTGACGTTCTCGGTTGTCATCATGGGATACCTCACAGCGGGAGCACTTCTCCGTCCCATTGGCGGCCTTCCCTCACAGGGACGTAGTTATGGTCGTCAGGGTCGGGGCCGGTAAGAGAGGCCACTAACTGTGTGCTCGATCGAGCGCGCTTGCTGCTAGCTCGATCGCTGTATCGATATTTGGTCCGATCGGAGCCGAAACGACGATGCTATCGGCGTATTCAAGCACCGCACGCATCCGCTGTTCGACTGTTTCTGGCGTGCCGGTGATGCTGAACGCATCTATCATTTCGTCGGTGACGGTGCCGAATGCCTTTGAGAACTCGCCTGCACTGATTGCCTCGCCGATCGTCTCCGCACGCTCTCTATCGATCGCGTGGCGATCGAGTACCGGTTCAGCAGCACCCGCGGTGATGAACGCGACCGGTGGACGAGCAGCCTCTCGCGCTGCCGAGGCGTCGTCTGCGATTGAGACACTCGCGTACGCGACGAGATCGAACGGACCGCGCTCTTCGGTGTCACGCTCTTTGAGTCCGCGATCAACTTGTTCCCGTGCCCACGCGATGCTATCGGGGTGTGATCCGTTGAACAACAGTCCGTCGGCGTGTTTTGCACTCATTCGGCACATGTGTGGTCCTTCTCCGCCGACGTACACCGGACTGGCCGCTGCATCGTAGTTCAGTCCCGCGTTCGTCGCCTGAAACGAGCCGTCGTGGTCGATGCGTTCGCCCGACCAGAGTTGCCGCGCCGTCGTGAACGCCTCCAACACCGATCTGAGTCCTCGCTGGTCGGCCAGTCCGAGATTCTGGAGTGTCGATGGGTCACCCGGCCCGATCCCGTAAATAGTCCGTCCACCGCTCGCTTCGGACAGCGTCGCCATTGTGGAAGCGAGCCTGACCGGATGGATCTCGTATGGGTTGATCACGCCCGGACCGAGTCGAATCTTCGTTGTTTCGCGGGCGAGTTGTGAGAGCACGACGAACGGATCACGGTTGTTGTAGTGACAACTCGTGAACAGCGTGTCGAATCCAGCGCGCTCGGCGGCCACACCGAGTTCGACGGCGCGATCGACAGGATGCTCGGGTGTCAGTTCAATGCCCTTCATCGTTCGAACTCCCATTCCTGGAGTGCCTGTCTGATGAAATCGCTTTCGTACTCCCGAAAGAGGTTGTCGCTCCCTTCGTGTTCGCCGAATTCGAAGTCTCGGATCACGATAACTGGCGTTCCACCGTCACCTTCTCCGCTCACGAGATTCGCTGTGGCAGCGAGTTCGTCGACGACCGACTCGACTGTTACTTCGAGTTCGTGGCCGTTGCGGTCGTACTCGCCGCGCCAGTCACGGCTTGCTGGCATTCCTGCCCACCCGATCGCAACGCCACGCTGACCGAACCGGAACGGTCGTCCACACGTGTCTGTGACGATGACTGGAGCACCGAGTGATTCGTGAAGACTGACTGCGCTCGTGTTCGGATCGGACGGGAGCAACAAGAGATCAGCGTCAGGGACGTTCGATCGGTCGATTCCCGCGTTGACAGTGATGTGGCCGAACTGTGTCTCCGTGAGTAAGAATGGCGCGTCCATCACGAGATCAACCGATTCGTCGAGAACGACCTGCGCGAACCGTGGATCTTTCTCGTCATCGGTGAGTCGAGCGAGCCGTGTCGCTATCTCGACAGCCCGATCACCCGCAACCACGCTGTCGAGATCCATCGTCCGACCTTCAGCCTTCGAGACAATAGTGCTCGCAATGCATACAACATCGTTCGGCTGAACGTCTACTCGCTCTCGAATCAGTGCCCCAATATCGTCTCCCGGACGAATTTCCGGTAGATCGGGTACCGCGAACACGTTCATACTGATTGGACGAAAGGAAGCGTCATAAACGGACGCGATACCGGAGAATACACGCAGTACGTCATTCTCGATACGATGAACAGAAACCGACCAACAACTGCTATCGATGCCGTATTCGGATTCGGTCTTTCGATTACGTGTTGTCTTTTGTTGTGACATCGATATCGCCGTCTTCGACATCGGCCACCAACATCGACGCTGTTGACGCCGGGGCTGCTCCTGTCGCGCTCCCCGGATTCAGCAGACGGATTCCGTCAACCGTCGTATCCATGAGTTGGTGGGTATGCCCACACACGCCGACCGTCGAATCCGCTGCGTGTTCTGTCACGATGTTGGCGATTCGTCTCTCGTAGTCGTCCAGTGACCCGGTGCCGTGAGTGACGACGAATCGGACGCCACCGAGATCGACGGTTTCGACCTCCCGAAGACCAATCTGCGGATCCATGTTCCCACGAACGACGGTCACATTGTCCGCCAGTTCGCGGACGGATTCGAACGTCTCCTGTGAGTCAAAGTCGCCAGCGTGGATCGTATGATCCGCTCTTCGTATCTCCTCACACACCCAGTCTGGGATCTCACTTGCCCGGGAAGGGATGTGGGTGTCGCTGATGATTGCAACGCGCATACGGTCGAGAATTCTGCTGCGGACGAAAATAAAAGGGATGGCACATCCGACCATCGGAAAATCGTAGAGGCCCTGTGTTGATGTCTCTCCGAAACGAACCACGGATATGGACGAAACACACGTCGTGACGTGTTTCCTCCGCAACCGTGCATCGGTGCTGCTCCTCCGTCGCAGCGAGGCCGTCGGTACCTATACTGGACTGTGGGGTGGTGTCGCCGGATACGCAGAAGGCGCGCCGGACGAACTCGCTCGTCAGGAAATCGCAGAAGAGACCGGGCTTGAAGAGAACGTGACCCTTGTTCGTGCTGGCGATCCTCTCTCGGTCGTTGATGCGGATCTCAGTACGGAGTGGATCGTCCACCCGTCTCTGTTCGATTGTGATTCGCGTGTGGTCGAGACGAACGAGGAAACAACCGAGTACGAATGGGTGTCGCCAACTGAAATTCTCCATCGCGAGACGGTCCCCGGTCTCTGGATGGCTTACGAGCGAATCGCGCCCTCTGTCGAAACCATTGCGGATGATCGAAACCACGGCTCGGACTATCTCTCGATCCGTGCATTGGAAGTCCTACGCGATCGGGCAGCGAGTCGAGAGCACGAACACGGGAACAAGGATCGAGAGTCGCTCACAGCACTCGCCCGCCGTTTGCGCGATACCCGTCCGAGTATGACAGTTATCGAAAACCGCATCAATCGGCTCGTGTCCGAGGCGGACGAAACGGTTTCGTCCACGACTGCAACACGCGCGATAGACCGAGCGCTCACCCGCGGCGACGCTGCCGCAGCGGCGGCCGCCGACCGACTCACAGATGCGTCTGTGCTCACGCTCTCGCGTTCAGGAACCGTCAGAAAAACGCTCGAACGGCTCGATGGAGAGGTCTTCATCGCCGAATCCCGACCCGGAGGAGAGGGCATTCCGGTCGCGGAATCGCTCGCAGAGACGACCGACGTAACCCTTCTTCCGGATTCGACGATCACACACGCGCTCTCGACCGCGAGTGTGGATGCAGTGCTCGTCGGTGCAGACACCGTCCTCGCGGACGGCAGCGTCGTGAACAAAGTCGGCACGCGAGGAACAGCACTCGCGGCCACATACGAAGACGTGCCAGTGTACGTAGTGACAGCAGCCGATTCGATCGCTAATGATACTGGCATCAATGGTGTGGATCGTACTCGTATTGATCTCGAACCGAACGAGCCATCAGCTGTCTACGATGGAAACGCCGATATCGACGTGCTCGCGCCCACATTCGACGTGACACCCGCCGATTGCGTGACCGTCATCACCGAAGATGGTCCGCAGTCAGCGACTGATATCGAACGGATTGCCGATCGGCACCGCGAGTACGCCGAATGGAGTGAGGAGTAATCTCTCGCAGTTTTGCACAGCTCTCGATCGTATTTCGGAGCGAACTTCGACGAAGAGGAGTGGATTCTTCACGCTCCGGATCCGACTGGCGATCGGTGGCAGTGAAGACAGTTACCCCCTCTGAGCCCCTTGTGATGAGGATTTTTCCAGAGCCACCATCTTACTATCACCAAACCACGGCAGTCACATCGCTGTAACCGCTCTCTTCGACCGTACTTTTCGCCACAACTGTCGCTTTCCGCAGCTCTCGAACATACTGAAACAGATCGCATTTGCGTGGACGAACAGCGGTTCACCGTCGGTTGAGTGGGTGGAGAAATATTTTTGTACGATCCGACATAGCTTTCAGTATCTTCTCTCGGCCGTAGCCGTGCTGCTGTGCTACGGCCGACTGCCATCCGTCACGTGGCGAGCCAATAATGAAACGAGACGTGTACAACGAACTCGGAGCACAGTTTTCTACTCACCGAATCGTGCGTCAACTGCACGCTGTACCGCCACACGAGGTTTACGAAATTGTTGTGGATGGCCGGCACGCTGTCTACAAAGGCGACACTGGACCGACGGGAAATGCTGCCATCGAGGGGCGCGTGATCGCGTTTGTCGATGAGCACACGTCCGTTCCGGTCCCCGAAATCCTGTTACTCGAAGACGATTATTTCATCGCCGCGTGGCACTCAGACGCACCAACGCCCGAACGAGACGTCGATGAGACGTGGGCAGACGCCGCTGGCCGACTGCTCGCAACGCTGCACGACGAAACCACTTCACTCATCGACGAGTATGGCCGCTTTCGATCAGACAATGACGCTATTTCGGTCGTCGGCTATGAGAACTGGCAGACGGCCGCAATTGCGTATCTCCGTCGTCGTCGAGAGATCATCGCACAGTACGGACACGCCGATGTTGCGGATGCTGTTATCAATTTCTTGAACGACCATCCCGACGCGTTTTCCGGCGTAGACGATCCTGTCTGCTGTCACGGGTGGGCAACACCGGAACACGTTTCGGTCGCTGATGGTCGGGCCGTCTGTGTCATAGACTTCGAGCACGCAATCGCGGCGCCGAGCGAGTTCGACTACTGGCGGACCGTTCTCCCGACGTTTGCTCAGGCCAGTTCCCCATCGAACGGGCACTGTCCACAGACGGCGTTTCGATCGGGATATGAGTCTGTCCGATCGTTTCCCGATGGATTCGAGCGCCGAGCTCCACTTTTCGTCGTTCTCCACGAAATCTATTTCTTCGAATCCCTTTACGTACAGAACCAGCACAGTCCGGAGAAAACTGACGAACGTGCAGAGTGGCTCCGAAAGCGTGTCTTCGAAGCATTAGAAACGCTCTCGTAGAGTCTCTCATCGTTGCTGAACTTGAGAATCCGTCTCTATATTTTGAACTGATGGTACAAATCGGCACACGCGGTAATTCCTCACAAATTTTGGTTCGGGAAAGCCCGACTAATTTGTCGAGTCGTCTTCTTCTTGTAGTTGCACATCGAGTAATCGGTATGCACGCTGCCGTTCACGACTCCATCGCGTTCAGCTTTGATCCACAGCAGGTCGCTGACTACCTCGAAGCAAACGGACTCGAAAGCACGATTGTCGAAAGTGGATCGTCTGTCGCGGAGTACGACGTGGTCGTCACGTTCGGGCACGAAGAGACGCTCTTCGAAGCGCCGTGGGTTCACTGCATCCGCGCCGGTATCGACGAATTTCCAACCGATCGCTACGCCGAGACGGACACAAAACTCACACACAGCCCTGGTATTCACGCCACGACGATCGGTGAAACTGTCGCTGGGATGATGCTCTCGTTTGCTCGCCGGTTGCACCGCTACCGCGACAACCAACACGAGAATGCGTGGCGCGTCGAATCGTACGACGCTGCCTTTACACTCGCAGACGAGACGGTCTGTGTCGTCGGTCTCGGGACGCTCGGCGAGGGCGTAGCGCTTCGAGCAAACGCACTCGGAATGGACGTCGTCGGTGTCCGCCGTCGACCCAAACCCGTCTCGGGCGTCGACAGTGTGTTCCTTCCCGACGATCTCTCGGATGCCATTGCTGATGCCAGGTTCGTTGTTCTCTGTGTCCCGCTGACCGAAGACACCGAAGCAATGATTGGCGCAAACGAGTTCCAAGCGATGCGCGACGACGCCTACCTCATCAACGTCGCTCGCGGACCGGTTGTCGACGAAAATGCCCTCCTCAACGCGCTCGAATCGGGAGATATCGCTGGTGCAGGACTCGATGCACACACCGAGGAACCGCTTCCGGCTGACTCTCCATTGTGGGATAAAGAGGAAGTCATCCTCACACCGCACGTCGGGGCACTCACAGACTCGTATCACGAAGACGTGGGCGCGCTCGTCGTGGCGAACGCAGAACGGATCCAGCGAGGGGAAACAATGTTCGATCGAGTCGCTTGAGTTCCCGGGTGATGCGGAACGACTGTTCGTATCTGCTTCGATACTACCTAATTCAAGTGAGACGTCCCACCGTGAACAGCGAGATAGTTAACATGGCAGCAGAGTGTAGTTCCACTGATGACCGCCGAGGCGATCGTGGATCGGCTGGCCGGAATCTACACTACTGCGGATTTTCCCGTAGAAAACATCGGACAGACTAACTCACAGGAATCTGCGTCTTCGAGTGCGGGCTCGGATACGGCCGCACAGCACAACCGAGACGCCTTCGAGTGTCTCGTCCGCACAATCCTCAGCCAGAACACGAGCGATACGGCGAGCCAACCCGCACACGACGCGCTGATGGATCGATACGCAGAAGACGAGATCAATTCTGATCTCGCGGGCGCATTGGCCGAAGCAGCACAATCGACGCTGGCAGCAACGATCTCGTCTGCGGGACTGTATAATCAAAAATCGAAGACGATTATCCGTATTGCAACGCGAGTGATCGATGCGTACGGGAGCACCCAAGCGTTTGATGAGTTCGTGAAAGAAGAGCCGTACCACGATGTTCGGGAGACGCTCCTCGATATGAACGGAGTCGGACCGAAAACGGCCGACTGTGTCCTCCTGTTCGCTGGCGGCCGCACTGGAGTTTTTCCGGTCGATACGCACGTCCACCGCATCTACCGTCGTCTCGGTATTGCACCCCCCGATGCCGACCACGAGGACGTTCGTCAGGTGCTCGAACGAGACGTTCCAGACGAGAAGTGTGGATTCGGTCACACCGCGAGCATCCAGTTCGGGCGCGACTACTGCACCGCCAGATCACCAGCGTGTACTGGCGATACTGATTGTCCATTAGAAGATCGCTGCGAGCAGGTTGGTATCCGTGAAACGGAAATTGTCGATCCAGCAGACACACTCGAGTCGTTCTAAGAATGATTTTCGACGGTGATCTTCGAGGACAATTCTGGAGCGGTGGTTTTTTTCGGCCAACGACTTGATTATTTCTCGATGATGCTTTCCTCGACGGTTTCACCGAAGTGGCGGGCGGTATCCTCGTAGTAGACGAGCACTTCATCATCGACCGCGAGATCGGTGACCGATTTTCGGCCGTCGGCGGTGGCGACTTTGATGGTTTCTGCGTTCTGGAGCAGCGTTTCGATCATATCGCCGTTGACTTCAGCTTGCACGCGAAACATCGGTCGTCGTTCGATCTTCGCCCGCCCAACGACGGTTTCGCGGGTGTTGCCCTCTGTATCGACGACCTGTACCTCATCGCCACTCTTGAGCTCAGAGAGATACTTGGTGCTTCCATCGGGGGTGCGGACGTACGCGTGGACCGCGCCCGCATTGACCCGGAACGGACGTGATGCAACGTATGGGGACTCGGCAGTCTCTGCGTGAACGAAAAACAGTCCACGGCTCATGCTTCCGACGAGCATTCCCTCATCGTGTTCGAAGAGATTCCCGGTATCAACACAGACCCGGTCGGCTGAACTGGTCTGTTCGATCGCGGTCACTGTCGCCCACACAAGATCGAGCGTCTCGCGCTCGGCCGCATCGCGGGTTTGGACTGTTTTTCGAATCTCGTCGGGATCGTCCGTGTCGAGGAGGACGGCATCTGCTCCGTGTTCGAGCGTCTCGAATGCCGTTCGTGCTTCGTCTGCGGTCTGTACTCCAGCAATGAGCGTTGTCTCGTCACCGATGCGTGCGATCAGGTTTTCGAGCGGGATGATCTTCCAGTCCTCACCGACGACGATCGTGTACTCGGCGTCGGCTGCGGCTGTCTCTGCGAAGGATTCGTAGGCCTGCTCGCGGATGCGGACGAAGACGCCGCTCGTGTGTCCATTGGCGCGTTGTAGCCTCGAAATATCCGCTGATCCGGAGTGTTCGCCCGGGAGATCAAGTGTTCCATCACCCTCACTATCTTTTCCAACGATGGTCGCATCCGGTTTTGCACGGTCGGATTCATCAGCTTCGTCGTCGGATTCAGAAATCCGCCGATCGTTCGTTCCAAAGGCGGCGACATTCACCTGTCCGAGTTCCCGAACCTGTTCTACGTCTTCGCGGTCGACGAGCACCCAGTCGACGCCAGCTTCCAGACCGGTGGTGATGCGTCTCCGTCGCGCATCCCAATCACCGACCTCGTCGTCTGCTTTGAGCCAGACGGCGCGTGTCATGATCGGACGCTAGATGTGAACACTATTGAGTATGGTGAATCGCGCCTAGTACGTGAATACTGCCAAAGAGAGCCGTGAAATTTTTATCGAGAGCGGTTGATACACGGAAAGATGCCGATTACCACAGTCCTGTTCGATCTCGACGAGACAATCTGTGAACACCCGAGATCGGGTGAGGACCGTCTGAATGCGGCGTTCGAGCGCGCCGATATCGAACCATTTTTCGATACCGCCGACATCCGACGATGGCTCCCAAAGATCAACGAGGATAACGATCTCGAATTCCGACGTGCACTCTTTCGAGCCATCGCTCGTGAGAAACAGCGAGATCTGCATATCGCGTCGGATCTCGTGGACGCGTACAGAGAGCCTGACCCGACGCGTGTTCAGTTTCTCCCTGGAGCCAAGCAAGTGCTCGAAACGTTCGCGTCAGACTACCGACTCGGTTTGGTGACGAACGGCCCCCGAGAAACACAACAGTTGAAGCTCGACGCCCTCGATATTACAGACGCATTCGACACGACGATTTTCTCGGAACCGGGACGTCCCGTGAAACCGGACACCGAACCGTTCGAGCGCGCACTCACACTGCTGGATGCTTCCCCACAAACGTCGGTCCACGTCGGCAATTCGATCAGATCCGACGTGGCCGGAGCGAACGCAGCCGGTCTCCACTCGGTGTGGGTACCACGACCGGCATCGATCGTGGATCGAGAGCAGACGAGCGTGATTCCAGACGAAACGATCGAAACGCTCTCGCAACTTCCCGCAGTAGTAAGTGAATCATAATTGATACTCTGCCATAGCCTTTATTCGTGATTTTTCAATCTGAGTTATGTCTAGTGTATTTTCTAACCCAAGCGTTTACCGCTGTCGTCGATAACGATCGTCTCAACCATTCATTCCCACGATTCTGATCGGTCGATTTGCTGACTCTACTCGTCTCACGACCTGCTTTTTGTCATGTTGGAGGTAGCGCCTGACGCGTTCTCAGATAAGCGAACAGACGTGAAAATGTGTGATCACATCTGCTACTGACGAGTCTCATCGATCTAGAATGGCCGACAATGGGTACAGTAGAAGAACGCGCAAAAGCGAGTTCGAGCGACTGTATGTAGAATGAGTTGAGCTTTGTTACGCTTCGATCATCAGCTCGGCCTGTTGTAGTGCTTCCTCGGCCGAGAGATCTTCGTGGACGACGCCAGCAACCGCCCGAGTAATAGCTTCCGGGTCGTCGTGCTGGAAGATGGTTCGGCCCATTGAGACGCCTGCCGCCCCGGCGTCCATTGCGCCACGAACCGCCTCAAGCGATGCGCGGTCAGAGTCGGGCTTTCCACCAGCGATGACGACAGGTAGAGCGGTGGATGCGACGACGCGTTCGAAGCTCTCTGTGTCTCCGCTGTAGGCTGTTTTAACGATATCAGCACCGAGTTCCTCTCCGAGACGGACAGCGTGTCCGAGCGCTTCGGCATCGTGTTCGTCGACATCCGGTCCGCGTGCGTAGGTCATCGCCAGAACGGGAAGACCGTACTCCGTGGCGTTCTCAGTGATACGGGCGAGATCCTCGATCTGTTTGGGTTCGTGGACGCTTCCGACGTTGATGTGCATCGAGACCGCATCCGCACCGAGCTGGATGGCTTCCTTTACCGTTCCGGTAATGCGTTTATCATTTGTGTCCGGTCCAGAGACGGTCGAACCGTTCAGGTGAACGACGTAGCCCGCTCCGTTCGTGTTTCCGTGGACGCGTGGTGCGATTCCTTTCTGTGTGAGGACGCAGTCCGCTCCACCCCGAGTGACGGCATCGATGGTTCGCTCGATGCGTTCGAGGCCGTCGACGGCCCCGAGTGTGATACCATGATCCATGGGGACCATAACGTATCGTCCCTCTGTTCCAATTCGATTGAGACGTGCTCGTACTCCGGTAGTCATTATCATGTTAATCTGTGGCAGGCGTTGTTCAAGTCCGTTCCGATCGTGGCGGAGATTGCATGCTCACAGCAGTTCCCTCTGCGAGTTCGCGCGCTTTTTCTTCGAGACGCGCCGCAATCTCCGCTGTCGATTCTGTTGATTCTGTTTCGGCTCCGTCCGCGACGATATCGACCAGCGCACTTCCTACGATGATACCGTCAGCGCCCGCAGCAACGATCTCGCTCGCCTGTTCGCCCGTCGAGATACCGAACCCGACGGCCGCTGGCAGATCGTACGCTTCGAGCCGTTCGAGACCACTACTTGTTTGTTCACTGACGTCACTGCGTGCGCCCGTGACGCCGAGGCGTGCTTGCACGTAGACGTATCCCGACGTCCGTTCGAGGAGCTCCGCGAGTCGATCTTCGGGTGTTGTAGGTGCGACGATAAAGATCAGATCGCGGTCGAACGCATCACACGCCGCGCGAAGCGGATCTGCTTCTTCTGCCGGGAGATCGGGAACCACAAACCCATCGATACCAGCCGCAGCAGCCCGCTCGACGAACGGTTCGGGTCCTTCCCGTTGCCCGTACTGGTAGATGAGATTGTAGTACGTCATGCACACCAGCGGGACATCGACATCGAGACGCTCAGCGAACTCGAAAAAGCGCGCTGGCGTCATTCCGCCCGAAAGCGAACGGGCAATTGCGTGTTGAATGGTCGGGCCCTCGGCGATCGGCTCGCTGAACGGCAATCCGAGCTCGATGATGTCTGCCCCGCCCCGTGCGAGTGCTTCAACGTATTCGATTGACTCCTCGAAGGTGGGGTCACCCGCCGTGAGATACGGAATAAACGCCGGTCCGTCGTCGAATACCTCGGTGATGCGACTCGGGATCATTCGTTTATCCCTCCGTTTCTGGAGAAGACATCCATGTCTGGTCCGTCGGGAATATCGCGCGCTGCGGTCTCTTCGAGGACGGTTTCGAGATCTTTATCGCCGCGCCCAGAGACCGTGAGAACGACCCGATCCCCGAGCTGTTCAGCGGTTGCGTCCTCCAACCACGCGATGGCGTGTGCGGTCTCCAGTGCGGGGATGATCCCCTCCGTCTGTGAGAGTCGGTGGAACGCGGATAACGCGTCATCGTCCTCGACAGTCGCGGGCGTGATGCGACCCGTTTCGACGAGATGTGCGAGTTCGGGCCCAACACCTGCATAATCGAGGCCCGCGCTCACGCTGTGACTCTCCATAATCTGGCCGTCCATATCCTGAAGGATCTTCGTCCGTGCGCCGTGGAGAACGCCTTCTGTGCCGGTTGTGAGCGACGCAGAATTGGGAGCAACACCGCGTTCCTCATCGACAGCCAGTGACGAACCACCTGCCTCGACAGCGAACAGGGAGACGTCGTCGTCAACGAACTTGTGGAACGATCCCATCGTGTTGGAACCACCACCCGCGCACGCGATTACACTTGATGGGAGCTGCCCGGTCTGCTCGCGCAGTTGCTGACGGGTTTCTTCTGAGATGACCGATTGGAAATCACGCACCATTTTCGGGAATGGGTGCGGCCCGACGACCGATCCGATGACATAATGCGTCGTCTCGACAGTCTTCGCCCAATCACGCATCGTCTGACTGATCGCCTCTTTGAGCGTGCCACGTCCCACGTCCACCGGCGTCACCTCCGCACCGTTGAGGCGCATCCGAAAGACATTGGGACGCTGTCGATTCGTATCAGTCCGTCCCATGTAGATCTCACAGGGCATATCGAGATGGGCCGCGGCCATCGCTGTCGCGGTGCCGTGCTGTCCAGCGCCCGTCTCGGCGATGATCCGTTCTTTTCCCATGTATTTCGCGAGTAACACCTGCCCAAGCGCGTTGTTCAGCTTGTGCGCGCCGCCGTGGACCAGATCCTCGCGCTTGAGATAGACGTTCGTCTCGTAGCGCTCGGAGAGCTGCTCTGCGTGTTGGAGCGGCGTCGGGCGACCGCCGAACTCGCGCAGTCGCTCACGAAACTCGTCCATGAAACCATCTTCGTTGTCCAGCACATACCGTTCGTAGGCGTCGGTCAACTCCTCGATGGCTGGCATCAATGCCTCGGGAACGTACTGCCCTCCGTATTCGCCGAATTTCGCCGTGCTCATACTGTCGATCTTGTCAGCTTCCGTGTGTTTTTCTCGACGTCACCGTCCATGATCGCCGTGCCGATCAGCAGACCGTCTGCCCCGGCTCTGCGCATCCGTGCGGCGTCTTCGGGGGATGAAATTCCACTTTCTGCAATCAGCGTGACATCGTCTGGCGCTGGCGCGAGGCGCTCGAACGTTCCCAAATCGACGTCGAGCTGTGCGAGATCGCGGTTGTTGATGCCGATGATAGCTGCATCCGCCTTGACCGCACGCGTCAGTTCGGTTCCTGTATGGACCTCGACGAGGACCTGAAATCCACGTTCGCGAGCGGCCGCGAGCAGTCCCGGTAAATCATCGACGAACCGTGCAATGAGGAGAATCACGTCTGCTTTCACGGCATCGAGCTGGGATTCGCGGAGAATGAAATCCTTGCGGAGAACCGGAACGTCGACTGCTGCCCGAACCCGTTCGAGCGTGTCCGTCGATCCTCCAAAATGCTCAGGCTCGGTCAGTACGGAGAGCGCCGCTGCCCCACCAGAAACCATCTGGGTGGCAAGCGCAACGGGGTCATCGGTTCGCGTTCCGTCCGTCGTTGGACTTGTCGGTTTTACTTCGGCGATTACCGGTATCTGCCCGTCGGCGTCGGCTCTCGCGAGTGCCTCCGACAGATCGCGCGGCGTAACGGAAACCTGCCCGTCGGTCTCGACCGACCGCTCGCGCGCAGCAGTGAGAATCGATTGCACTGCTGGTGCGAGATCGCTGGTCAGTGCGTCACTATTCACATCCATTATTGTACACTGATGGACTCTTTTGTACATAAGGCTTGCGTCCGGAAGGGGTGCTGGCCGAAATCGCTACGGGAGCGTCGGACCGAATCTTTCAAGCCACTGTCTGGTGTATGATAACTATGGACGATTTGACGGATGAAGCGGCGGGTATCTACACCCGTGAGTCGCCCTATCTCGACCGGTATGTCCAGATGGGGATTGCGAGTGACCGCATCATTTCAATGTCATTTCCTCGAACACCGGAAGACAATGCGGCTTCGGAGCACCCGTTACTGTCGCGCGTTTTCGCCTATCTTGAAGGCAAGCGCGACGATTTCGCTGATATCGACGTTGGATTGACCGTGCCAACCCCCGATCGTGCGGTACTCAAAGCGACGCGGGGGATTCCGTATGGCACACAAGTCAGTGTCGAACAGCTTGCGAGAACAGTTCCCGATCTCGCGTCCGACGACGAATCACACGAAACCGTTCGAACCGCGCTCGCTAACAATCCCATCCCGCTGGTGATTCCAGACCATCGTGTGCGCGATGCTCCGAGTGCTGCTCCTCCTGAAATCGAGCAGCGACTGCGAAGCTTGGAAGGATTGTAACGAGCCGGTTACTGTGACATCGAGGGAGTACTAATAGCTGGGATCGGGATCGGAACAGACGCTTTTGGTGATTAACGCAGTCTCGATGACAGCAACTCGGAGATCATAAGGTCGTCTCAATTGCTAATCGAAAGCTCCCGGCGAAACGTTCGAGGATTGTTTCTACTGCAACAATGTGATAACTCTGTTACGAACAGAGAACTGAGATCTTCTACGATCTTCAGATAGAATCAAATGGAATCAGTGTTGCATTCTGTTGGAGAGCATCGGTTGGTGTAACCAGCGGTAGACTATTACGTCCACGAATATTCTGCTATTATATTGTGAGTCGTGACAACCAATCTCACAAAACAGATTCGTCCCCCTCGTTGGGCGACGAATCACGTAGCACTGAACAGCCTGCTCTGAGTCCTGAGCAGTCGTTCGACGCTGACGAGGATTTCGATCTCCACCATCACACCGCGTTACTCTATGAGGGCCCAACTGACCAGTTTGCGGCCATCCTCCCGTTCATCCGCGACGGTCTCGAGCACGGTGATCGGTGTCTCTACATCTACGACGACAATTCGAAAGCGGATGTGGTGGCAGCGATGCACGATGCGGGGATCGATGTCGAAGCGGCCGTCGCTGCTGGCGACCTATCCTTCCACTCGAAGGAGGAACCATTCCTCCAAAACGGATCGTTCGTTCCGGATGCAACCATCGATTTTGCTAGCGAGACGATCAGAGCAACGACCGAGGATGACGCGTACGATACGGTTCTCGTCACCGGCGAGATGTCGTGGATACTTGATGGTGAGCACAATCTTGATAGATTGATCGAGTACGAGCAATCACTCAACACTGTGTTTGGCACCCGGCCTGTTCATGGAATTTGTCAGTACAATGTTGAGAAGTTCGATCCCGAACTCCTCAATCAGATTATCCGTACACACCCCAACCTCGTCTATGGTGGGTCGGTCGGACAGGATTTTTACTACATGCCATTCGAAGGAGCTCTTGGCACCGACAATTCAGACGCCAACAGCGAGTTGCGACAGACGCTGCTCGAACGAGTAACTGCTTACGAGCGTCTCGAAAGCCGCGAGCGGGCATTGAGCGCTCTCAACGACGCTACTCGGGAGTTGATGCAGCTCGAAGCCGATGCTCTTCCAGATCGTGCTGTCGATCTCGCACGGGTCCTTGGTGTCGCATTTGCCTCTGTCTGGTCGTACGACGAGACCTCCGGCGAGCTAGAACAACAGAGTCACAGCACCGACTATGGACACACCTCTGCGCTCGCTGATCTCTATCAGGACCACGCGTGGGACGCCTTCGTTACCAATCAGACCAAAGTGTACGAGGATCTGTCTGGTGATCGTTCCGAATCGTCACCTACGGAGCTCCAGAGCGGGATGATCGTTCCACTCGGGCGACACGGCGTCTTCTGTGCCGGTTCGATTCATCCGGATGCATTTGATGACTCCACGATCGAGCTTGCAAAAACAATCGGGGCGAACATCGAAGCCGCCTTCGACCGGGCTGAGCGCGAACAGATGGTGGAAGAAAAGAACAGGCAACTAGAGCGGCTCAATCGCATCAATCGCGTCATTCGCCAAATTAGTGAAACCCTCGTTGAGGCCGACACACGCGAAGACATCGAGCGGATCGTCTGCGAGCAACTCGCGGCGTCTGATCCCTACCAGTTCGCTTGGATTGGGAGCGAGGATGTCGAGACGGAGACGATCACGCCACAAGCGTGGGCCGGCGTCTCGAACGAGTACTTCGAGAACCATACGATTTCTACCAAGGAGGACGAACCAAGCGGTCAAGGACCGGTCAGCACGGCGCTACGAACACGAACTGTGCAAATCGTTCAGGATACCGTAATTGACCAATCGCTTGAGCCATGGCGAGAGACGATCCACCAACACGGGTTCGCAGCCTGTATCAGCATTCCACTCACCCACGCCGAACTGTCCTATGGCGTGTTGACGTTGTATGCCGACACGCCAAACGTCTTCGACGAGATGGAAGCAGAGGTGCTGGCCGAACTCGGCGAGATGATCGCTCACTCTATCGATGCAGCGGAAACAAAAGAGCTGTTGCGCGCCCCCAGCGTTGTCGAACTCACGTTCACTGTCTCGGACACCACCGATATCCTCGCACGGCTCGCTCGCGCAATTGGTGATGAGATCCACTTCGATGGGCTCGTTGATCACTCGGAGGATGGTGCAGAGCTGTATTTCACCGTTCAGGACAGCACCGCCGATGACGTTGTTTCGGCGACTGATGGTTTCTGTGGGATCTCTGAGATCCAAGTCATCAGCGACAAGGACGAAGAGCGTGTGTTCACGGTGACGGTCACTGAACCGACGCTCGCGTCCCGTATTATCGACAACCAGGCTATCATCCGTTCGCTCACTACCACCGAACAAGAGATGACCGTCGTCGTCGATCTTCCCTCAACCACTGCTGTCCGTGAATTTCTCGATGCGCTCAAATCGACCTATCCAAACCTCGGACTCGTGGCTCGACAGAACAACGATCGCCCAATCAAGCGAGGACAGGGGTTACAGGAGGTCGTCACCGAACAACTGACTGACCGGCAGCGTGAGGTTCTGAAAACCGCCTATCTAAGCGGCTTCTTCCAGTCCCCTCGTGGACGAACGGGGGCAGAACTGGCTGAAGCACTGGATATTTCTCAGTCGACGTTTACTCATCACCTCCGTGGAGCCGAACGCCGGTTCTTCGAGATGGTGTTCGACAACGACTGAGCTGACCACCTTCTGTAACCAATCGCTCCAATTATTGTATTAATAATTATATGTTCTTCAGCAATTCATCCGATCTCGGTGCCAACAGCGGTTCGTTTCACCCCAAACCCCTTTGTTGACTGTCCCGTACCCACGGCAATGGCTGTGTGTGACACGTGTGGAGAGCAAGAGAACATGCCCTACCGATGTCGGCATTGTAATGGGACATACTGCGGAGAGCATCGGCTTCCGGAGAGTCACGACTGTCCGGGGCTCCAGAACTGGAGTGACCCGAGCGGTGTCTTCGATAGTGGATTTGACGACAGCGTGAATCAACCGAAATCGACCCTCCAAACGCGGATTGGGGGTAGTGGGCCGTTAAGCTACTTCCGGGGGAACATGACGTACCTCTTTCTCGCGTTGATGTGTCTGACGTTCTTCGCTCAGATCCTCATCGCGCCGCTGATTGGCATCGGGCGGGGGACGCAACTTTGGTACGCGCTGTTCACCTTGAATCCTAACCATCCGCTCTACGTCTGGACGTGGATCACGTCCATATTCGCTCACGGGGGTCTCACGCACCTCTTTTTCAATGGCATCGTGCTCTTCTTCTTCGGCCCGATCGTCGAGCGCAGCATCGGCTCGAAGAAGTTTGCGGCGCTCTTTATTGTGAGTGGCGTGCTCGCTGGCTTTGCACAGATCGGTCTCGGATTTCTCGTTGGGAGTGCGGTCCCACTCCTCGGTGCGAGCGGTGCCATCATGGCTGTCATGGGACTCCTCACCGTTCTCGACCCTGACCTTACCGTATATCTGTGGTTCTTTCTCCCCGTCCCTATCTGGCTACTCACGATCGGATATGCCGTGTTCTCTGTGTTCGGATTTGTAGTCGGCTTCGGTGGGAACGTCGCCCACATGGCCCACCTCGCTGGTCTCATCACCGGTCTCATCTACGGTCAGCACGTGAAATCACAGGGCGTGAGCACCCCCGGACGGATGCAACTTGGTCCCGGACAGGGTCCGGGGGGACCGGGTCGTGGTCGTGGTCCGTTCTGATGATCGGTCAAAATTGTGGTGCTCACCAGTGATCGTCAATGACCGCTTTCGTCCCGATCCGTCGATGGGTCGGTCGGAGATGGAGGCGCTCCAACAGGACATCGCTACCGAGGCTGTCTTCGAGGATGCCATCGACTTCGATCCGACTGCTATCACGGTCGATCATCCCGCTCCGACTGCGCCCCTCGTCGCCGGTGTCGATCAGGCATTTCTCGACGATCGGATCGTGAGCGCCATCGTTCTCACACGGGGGAGCGAAGTCGTAGAACGCACGTACACCGTTACGCCGATGGAATTCCCGTATATCCCCGGTTTGCTCTCTTTTCGTGAGGGTGGTCCCATCCTCGATGCGTTCGAGACGCTCGAAACCGAGCCACACGTGATCGTCTTCGATGGCAGTGGACGCATCCATTTCCGACAGGCTGGCTTGGCCACTCACATTGGGAGTGCCCTCGATCTCCCGGCGATCGGCGTGGCGAAAAATCTCCTCTGTGGTCGCCCTGTCGACCCGACCGACGCACTCGATGCGGGAGAACGGGTCGAGATCGTTGCTGATGAATCCGTGAACACTGCCGATGGAACTGTCATCGGCCACGCACTCCAAACGCGTCAGTACCCGAGCTACCGTATCAACCCGGTGTATGTCAGCCCCGGCCATCGCCTGAGTGCTGAAACCGCCACAGACATCGTCGATCGGTGTCGTGGTGAGTACAAACTCCCAGAGCCGACACGACTGGCAGACGCCTACGCGGACGAAGCGAAAGCGGAGGTTAAGTAGGAGTCCCTCCGAATGCATCTCGTATGGCAAAGACGGTGCTCATCACCGGCTGTTCGTCCGGTGTCGGCAACGAGACCGCTCGTGCATTCTTAGATGAAGGTTGGACAGTCTATGCGACCGCGCGGAATACTGATGATATCGCTTCGCTCGAAGAAGCGGGCTGTGAGATCGCATCACTCGATGTGACCGACGAGGAGGAAATCTCGGCGGTTGTCGACCGCGTTATCGACGAGCACGGTCGTATCGATTGTCTCGTCAACAATGCGGGCTACGGACAGTTTGGTCCAGTCGAGGACGTTTCGACCGATCTCATCGAAGCGCAGTTCGATGTGAACGTTTATGGACCGCATCGTCTCACTCGTGCGGTTCTTCCACACATGCGCGAACGCGGAGAAGGAACGATTATTAACGTATCGAGTGCCGCCGGACGGGTCTCTGTGCCGGGGATGGGTACCTACTGCGGTTCGAAGCACGCACTTGAGGCGATGAGTGATGCGCTCCGCTCGGAAGTCGACGCTCACGGTGTCGATGTCGCGCTCGTAGAACCAGGACCGGTGTCTACGTCGTTCGCTGACCGAGCCAACGACGAACTCAAGAAGCTCGATCAGTCCGACGCCTACGATACCGTCTATCGGTTCTACGAGGACAGCGAAGTGTTCGGCGGACAGACGCCCGTTGCCGTTTCACCGGCGAAGGTTGCAGAAACCATTCTCGAAGCTGGCGTCTCACCTGCTCCTTCCGCGCGCTACCCTGTCGGATCAGTGAGTATTCTTGCGGATAAGACCCGGTACCTTCCCGACAGCATCCGTGATGCGGTCTATCGACAACTACTCCGATTGCTGTGAGCCGAACCGTCGCACTCGACTGTATCGAGTCCGGCATCGCAGCGGCCGATCCCGAGCGAGCACTACGCCGCCTGCAACTGGAGACAGAGACCGATCGACTGCTCGTTGATGCGGACAGCTCGATCGATCTCTCTCGCTTCGATCGCATTGTCGTCGCAGGCGGCGGGAAAGCGTCTGTCGCGGTCGCTCGTGGACTCGAAACTCTTCTCGGCAGTCGAATCGACGAGGGAGTCGTTGTTTCGGATACTCCGCCCAACGCGGCGCTCGATCACATCGAGGTCTCCGTTGGTGATCATCCTGTTCCGAGCGAACACGGTATCGATGGCACGAATCGCGTTCGCTCGTTGCTCGAAGACGCCACTGAACAGACGCTCGTGCTCGCCCCCATCACCGGTGGAGCAAGCGCGCTGCTCGTTGGTCCTGTCGATGGTGTCTCGCTCGATGATCTTCAGGCGACGACGACCGCGCTCCTCGAAAGCGGTGCATCGATCGACGAGATCAACGCCGTCAGAAAGCGGCTCTCGGACGTGAAAGGTGGAGGGCTGGCACAACTGGCTGCACCCGCGACTGTGCTTGCGCTGCTCGTCAGCGACGTTGTCGGTGACGATCTGGCGACGATCGCAAGCGGCCCGTTCACGCCTGATCCGACGACAAACGCGGACGCACGCTCCGTAATCGACCGCCACAGCATCGACGCACCAGATTCTGTCCGGACGCACCTCGAACAAGACTCTGAACAAAAAAGAGTGACGACTGCTACGAGCACAGCATTCGAACACGTCCAAACCACGATGCTCGTGACGAATCGGACGGCGGTCGATGCGGCGGCTGAGACAGCGCGTGAACACGGGTACCGCCCGCTCGTTCTCTCAACATCAATGCGCGGCGAGGCGAGCGAAATCGCGCTCTCTCACATCGCTTGCGTCGAGGAATCGCTTTCGAGCGGCGATCCGGTTGAGCCTCCTGCCGTCATTCTGTCGGGTGGCGAAGCGACGGTCACCGTAACCGGCGACGGGCAGGGTGGCCCGAACATCGAATTCGCCCTTGCTGCTGCAATCGATCTTCCCGATGGTGTGTGTCTCGCGAGCGTCGACACCGACGGCCGTGACGGGAGCACAGACGCCGCAGGAGCGGTCGTCGATGCAGACACGATCGACGACCAAGCACTGGCTCGAAACGCACTCGCGGACAACGACGCCTACTCGTATCTTCAGTCGCGGGAGGCACTCGTCTCTCTCGAGAGCACGACGAATGTAAACGATTTACGAGCGTTCGTCATCGACGCCTAATCGAGACAGGCTGCGACCACCCGAAGCATCGACGGCCCACGGATTTCTGCTGCGAACAGCGGGACGCGTTTGATATCTCGGCCACGGAACACTTCTTGAGCACGCTGGATCGCTTTCTGTTGACTCTGCCACCGACTCTGACAGAAATCACAATCGTCGACGTTCGGCGTCACGAACCAATCGACTCCCTCTCCTGTTATCTGTTCGAGATCTTCTGTGATCCGGTTGACAACGACTGTTCCCGTCGGAATACCGAAATCATCCAGACGATCGAGGAGCCGTTCTGATTCGATGACGCTCATCTCTTCAGGAACCATCACGACCCGAAACTCCGTGCGTTCGGGATCACGGAGCACCGACCGCAGGCGCTCAATTCGGTCGCTGAGCTCGTCAAGCTGGTCCATCCCGTGTGTGTCCTGATTACCGAACGGACCGGGCATGTTCCCGAGTGCATTCTGAATCTGATCACGAAAGGAGAGAAATCGCCCCATCATGGAATCCATGAGTTCCGGAAGCGAGAGTAATCGAAGCGTGTGTCCGGTCGGTGCTGTGTCGACCACAACGCGGTCGAATCGTGGATCGTCGAGGTATTCGAGAAGCAACTGCATCGCAGCCGTCTCGTCTGCCCCCGGCATCGCAGCTGGATTCATCGGATACGGAGACGCACCCATCCCCATTCCCATTCCAGATTCTGTTCCCGGTCCTGTCCCTGCTCCTGCTCCCCCTTCGGGTCCCATCCCCATTCCGCTCTCGTCCATCGCTTCGAAGATGTCGCCGATGTTTCCGTGTCCGAAGTCGAACGGCGAGTCGGCTGCTTCGGGATCGATTTCGACACCGTATAGCGGGTGTTCGTCGCTGATTCGAGTCGGTTCGCTCGGAACTGGCAGCTGAAGAATATCCGAAAGCGAGTGTGCTGGGTCAGTCGAGATGATGAGTGTTGCAGTGCCGCCATTTGCGCTTGCCAGCGCAGTCGCTGCTGCGCACGTTGTCTTTCCGACACCACCTTTTCCGCCGTAGAGGACGTATTCCGGCGCGTCGATCCCAGACGGGACGGTGGCTTCGGCCACCATTTCCTCCTTGCTCGCATCGATCGATTCGATGGAATCGACCGCCTCGACCTCGATGTCGCTCATGCTCGAACTACCCAGTCACGACTTGTGTACCCGTCGATCTATGGACCGACAGCCGATCGATAGCCCGGTTCGAGAGTCTGTACTGACATCGATTCTGGTGCCGACCGTGGCAACGAATGCTGATTGTGGTGCTCTCGATCCTGAGGTTGGTGTGCGAGTGCGGACTTAGTTTTTCCCTTTGACCGGCCACTGCGGGAAGATCGGCTCTTCTAAGCGTGCTATTTCATCGTCTGTCAGTGTGATCGTGATTGCATCCATGTTCTCCGCTAAGTGATCGAGGCTGCGGGGCCCAATGATTGGGGCGTCGACTACGTCTTTGTGCAGCAGCCACGCGAGACTGATCTGTGCTGGTGTCGCGTTTCTTTCGTCAGCGACTTCGTAGACCTGCATCGAGGACGTTCCTGTCTCAACGATCGAGAATCCGACCGGCTTAGAAATACGCCGCGAGTCTCGATGCGGCTTGCTCGACACGGGGTGTGACGAGCGCGAATCGGAGCCAGTCCTCGCGTGTCTGTCCGAACGCCTCGCCGGGCATGCAGGCGACGCCAGCTTCGTCGATCAGTCGCTTTGCGTTTTCGAGCGATCCGGGATATCCTTCGAAACGCGCGAGGACATAGAAGCCTCCGTCGGGACGAGTGTACTCGGCTCCTGCGTCATCGAGCGCGTCGGTGAACGTTTCAATTCGTTCGGCAAGTCGGTCCCTGTTTTGGTTGTAGTACGACCGATCGGTTTCACGGAGCGCCCGGTAGACGGCGTACTGGGCCGGTCGGCTCCCAGTGACGTTAGTGAGCATATGCCGGGTACGCGCCGCATCGACCAGCCGTTCGGGGAGAACAGCATAGCCGACGCGAAAGCCAGTAATCGCCATCGACTTCGAGAAAGAGTTGGTCACCACCCGGTGAGTGGATTCGATCGAGAGCGCGCTCTCGAAATTCCCGGTAAAATCGAAGTGGTCGTACACCTCATCGCTCACAAGCAGCGCGTCATTCGCCTCGGCAATAGCAACGAGTTCGGCCATCGTTTCTGGATCGTAGACCGCTCCCGTCGGATTGTTCGGTGAGTTCACGACGATGAGTGCCGTCTCCTCGCTCGCTTGCTCGCGGACGAGTTCTGGATCGAGGCTCCCGTCCGCAGCGACTGGAACCAGCGATTCCGTCCCGCCGAGCAGCGTCGTTCGACCCGAATAATACGGATAGACGGGATCTGTGAGAATAACCTCTTGTCCACTGTGAGTGGCAAATCCGCACGCCATCGAGAGATGATTCGCTTCACCGGCTCCGTTCGTGATGATGACTCGCTCAGTCTCGACGCCACGGCGTGCGGCGATCTCTTCACGAAGTGGAGTGAGACCTTCACTCGGTGGATACTGGAACTCGGAAACGTCGTGCTCTGCGTACTCAGTAAGCGCTTCACGGAGGGAAGCGGGCGGCTCCCAGTCGGGATTACCACTCACCATATCGACAATATCACGCTCGGCCGACTCCGCATACGCCATCACGTGATAAAACAGTGGCCGCTCGTATTCCATGCTCCTACTGATTGTGCCCCGATCCTGTCTCTTTCGCTCTCCGGCGGTGCATACATGGCCTTTCATCTGCTTTCTTCTGATATGACCGAGGAATTCGAACGGAAGCAAGAACGACGTGATCCAATTGAGGTGCGCGTCGGTGCTACACTCCGTGAGCGTGACGTGACCGTTGCCGTTGCCGAGTCTTGCACCGGTGGTCTCATCGGCTCGCTGCTCACGGATGTAGCAGGTTCGAGTGATTACTTCGATCGGTCGGTCGTGACGTACTCCTACGATTCAAAGCGTGAACTGCTCGCTGTTTCGAGAGAAACGCTCGATGCACACGGCGCAGTGAGCGAACCGGTAGCTCGTGAGATGGCACGCGCGGTCTGTGATACGGCTGGCACGACGTGGGGCGTCGCCACCACTGGCGTCGCCGGACCGGACGGAGGGACTGACGAGACGCCCGTTGGTACCGTATACGTCGGCATCTCGAACGCGGCTCCGTGGGGAACGAAAGCGTCGAAAACGACGGCCGAACGCTACGTCTTCGAGAAGCCGGAAACGCGAACCGAGTTCAAAGATCGATTTGCACGACAGGCGCTGTCTGACCTCCTCGCACGCCTCCAGAACGAGCAGTAGGAAATTCGAAAGCTTTCTACCCCTATCGAGCATCACCCCGGTCGTGAATAAACACGGACACGTCCTCAACGGTCTTCTCCTCGGCATTGGACTGGGGTTCATTCTCGCACCCGATGGCAGCGTCGAGACACTCCGGATGATCGTTGCAGTAACAGTCCCTGTCTCTCTCGGTGCGCTCTTTCCCGATATCGACACCGAGTTCGGGAGACACCGGAAAACGTTGCACAACCTCCCAGTCCTCGGGATGTTCATCGCGTTCCCGTTCGTATTCGATAATCTACATTATGTGTGGATCGGTGTGCTTACCCACTACGTCCTCGATGTCGTCGGAAGCAAACGCGGAATCGCCCTATTTTATCCATTCGAACAAGAATACGGCTTTCCAACGGGAGTAGCAACGAAGAGCCAATACACCAGCGTCGTCACGCTCGTCATCACAGCTACTGAACTGATCATTGTGTTCACCGTTGTGTACGGAGCAGGACGGTACGGCTGGACGGTCCCGGCAGTATAATCAGATTTATCACACCGACGACACTGGGAAAATTTCCGCTCTCTGTGAATCGGCGACAGCGGCAGGGTAATGGTTCGTGTTCGTTTGTGTCCGTGTCAATAGACGCGCACGTCGTCGAATCGCCCTTCGTACGCGATGTGTCCCGGGTGGGTTGGTTCGGTCCCTGAGAGGAGGATTCGATCGATCTTTCCCCACGTATTCTCATAGCCCAGATGAGCGAACTCCGTCGCACAGCGGACGTGATGTTCGAATCCCGACCGATGGAAGATTCGTCGCGGTGCTCGGTTTTTGAGTACTCTCACAAGGTCTTCGATGTCGTCGATCGGCGCTTCGAACGTCGTCCACGCCTCTCCAATCGTTCCTCGAAGGTGGGCGTACGAGGCTGTGAATCCTGGTAGACCGGTATCGCGTGCAATTTCCTGTGCACGCACGTTATGGCGCTCTCTGTGCTTTGGATTGTACGTCTCGACTGCGTGGACAGTGTATTCGCGGATATCGCTTTCGTCGAGACTGACTGTGAGAAACTCGGGATGGGGGGCGAGAACAGCAGCTCCCTGCCGTTGGAGTTCTGTCATTGCCCCCGACAGTGTGATGAAGTCGGGAATCGGATCCGTGAGTCCGATCGCGAGAACGTGCTTTCGCGTCCGCCAGTCGCCCGTAAATATCTCACGAGCGGGATAGACATCGAGGTCGTCGTCTGAGAATGCCTCAGCCTTTGCTCGAATGTTAGGAAACCGAGTAAAATGTGGCGCGTAGACAATGGCGTCGAGTCCCCGCGCTTTCGACCGCTCGACGATCGACTCGTCGAGAATCTTCACGTGCATATCAATTCGAACCTCGCCCCCTGTCACGGTACTGGATACTCACAGTCGAATGATAACGATGCCGTTCCAGAGACGCAATTGAACCAACTGTAGTTCAACGCATTATATACTGTTCGCCTGTGATAGCAGGTGGGCACCGAAGCTTGCTTTCGTCGAGAAATCGAACGCGAGCAGCGTGCGCCAAAGCTTCTCGGAGCGCTACGTTATCGATCTTCGCTGTCGAGCACGCGGATCTGGTCGCCCCGCACGGTCACCGGAATCGGGACCGTCGCTTCGTACAGTTCGACAGTCACCTGATCTTTGCTCTCATCGATGCGCTGTACTTGCGCTTTTTCGCCTTTGAACGGACCAGCGATGAGTTCGACGATATCGCCTTCGGCGATCCCCTCGACATCTGGTTTCGGTGAGAGGAAGTGTTCGACCTCGACAATCGAGGATTCACCTTGAACGAGACCGCGTGCGTGCGGTATCTCGTCGAGGATGCGGTCGAACACACTCGAATCGTCGGCTTCGACCATCACGTAGCTCGTGAGGGAGTCGGGCGCAAGCGCCGCGTGAACTGACGATTCCTCGCGGTTCATGATCATATCTGCGACTGTCCGCTCCTGACTTGCGGTCGTTTTGACTGCGTAAATCGACATTAGGCACCACCTGGTAGGATCGTCATGAAGACGAAGATGATGAACCCGAGGAGCCCGACAAGCACGATTCCCGCACCTGCGACGAGCGACACCTGAGAGAACTCCTCTGTTGATGGTGTGCTGGCGAGTTTGAGCACACGAATGTACGAGGAGAGGTTCTTCGGGATGTTCATACAGACTCTTGCAGATGGTCGTTTTTCTATCTTTCTACCGCGTTATCCGAGATGGTGAATAAAATATAAATACATTGTCAAATATAATTTCTGCGACAGAGGACATCGAACGAGGCTTCTCTCACTGCAACTGAAAGGAGTGTCATTCGATGTAGTCGATCGAGTCTTCAGCGGACGATCGTGTGCGTGCTTCACGGTCTGCTTCGCTGCGTCCGTAGATTTGGGGCGACTCGACACCAGTGACGACGACCATTGTTTCCATCCGTTGCTCGAACTCTGAATCAACGGACGCTCCCCAAATGATTCGGGCGTCGCTATCGATGCGCTCGTAGATTTCTTCGACGACTCCTTCTGCTTCCTCGATACTCATACTGGGGCCGCCAACCACGTTGATAAGCGCGCTACTGGCGTTCGAAAATTCGACATCAAGCAGCGGCGAACGAAGCGCAGACCGGATAGAGTCCCGTGCTTTGTTCTCAGATTCGGACTCGCCGAGACCGATCATCGCAACCCCCCCGTTCTCCATGATCGTTTTCACGTCGGCGAAGTCGACGTTCACGAGACCGGGTTTGGTGATGAGTTCTGTCATTCCCTTCACCGAGCGCATCAACACACGATCGCAGATTTTGAATGCGTCCTGCAGCGGAAGATTCGGCGCGTAATCGAGCAATCGATCGTTCGGGATGACGATTACCGTATCTGCGACCGATCGTAGTCGTTCTAACCCTGCGTCGGCGTTCGACCGTCGTCGTTTCCCTTCAGCAGTAAATGGGATGGTGACGACAGCGATGGTGAGTGCACCGACATCTTGGGCCGCCTGCGCGACGACCGGTGCAGAGCCAGTTCCCGTCCCGCCACCGAGACCGGCTGTAATAAACACCATATCAGAGTCGTCCATCGCGGCTGTGATGTCGTCTTTGTTCTCTAAGGCAGCTTCTTCGCCGATTTGGGGGACAGAACCTGCACCCCGACCGCCAGTGTGTTTACGACCGATGAGAATCTTAGAATCAGCGGATACCTGTTCTGCAAGATGTTGAGCGTCGGTGTTGGTTGCAATAAGCGTCGCTCCGTGGATACCCTCTTCTGCCATCCGTGTAACCGTGTTGCTCCCAGCGCCGCCACATCCAAAGACCGTAATTTTAGTTTGCAGATCGCTGACAATACCCGCAAGCTCGTCATCGGTCATCGTTCCGGACGTGCTGATGTCGGCCTCGGTGTCAGTGTCGGCCCCGTTCCCGCGTGGGAGATCCTCCTCCTCCCCCTCGGCCTCGTTGATCGCGTCCTCGATGATCGAGTCCATGCCTGCGTGGGATAACAGCAACGTCGGATAACTATCTTTCGCCAGCAGTCCGACGTGTGTCAGACATTCATATGGATGAAAACATGTATGTCTGTCGTTCTCGAACGTCGCCCGGTGTCACGGTCGTGTTATCGATTTCGACAGTCTGGCCATCTGAGAGCCGACCGAACGCCGGCCCTTCAGGAACGCCTTGTTCTCGGGCTAGTGTGGGTGAAAACGCCGTCCTGTGTGCGACAATCTGATCACCGTCACGTTCGACATCGTCGTACTTCGTATCGAGAACTGTAATAAACTCTTCCATAAGATCGTTTCGGTCTACCGATTCCGGGAGAACGACCGTTTTGCCGAGCTTCGTCCCACCTTCGACGGTCGTGACAGCTATTGAATACGAGCGGATGGTCGATAGTATCCGTTCGTGGTCGATGCCGTTCACCTCTGCGAGAAGACCCGACGGAAGATCGAGCTGTGAGTATGATGTGTGTGGATCTTGGTCGTCGTTTTCAGTCCACAACTGTCGTGCGCTGTCGCCGAACCGGAGTCCGTTTTCGATCGCCATCACGTCTCGTTCGAGTTGTTTTACGAGTTCGAGCGGAACGCCTGTCGTTTCTTTCATCCACGTTTCGCTGACGATCGGGTAGCCAAGCGATTCGACGGTTCGTTCGAGAGCAGGAGCAGTGCCGTCGATGAGCGCGTATTCGGCGCTACTCTGTTCGAACGCCTGCTCGAGAACAGCTCGGTTTGCGTTCTCGGTCGGATCACCCATCGCATCGAGCGCCCAGTCAACAGCGACGTGGCCGACCGCCCAGTCGGTGTCACGAACGACGCGTTCGAATCGCGGGACGTAGTGCCCGCCACCGAACCCGACGACCGTCCGTTCGCGCTCGGGGTCGACGCCGCGTAGATCGAGAATAGCTTGTGCGACCGCGCGTGCGCCATCTGGATCATTCCACTGTGATTCGTCGCTCCCCAATTCGACGAACAGAGACGGCGTATCGAGTGTTGTTGGACCGTGGTGGGTTCCTTCTAATCCGACGTCGTACCCGGCTGGGGCGTGTTCTGTGAGCGCCGTGAGTGCTTTTGCTTGCGCGTTTGGCGCGGCCCGGGCCAGATCGTGGTCGTGGCCGCCGAACTCTGCCGGACCAAAATTCCCCGTTGGATGGGCCGTCAGTAGCGCTCCCGTTTCACCAGCGTGGCGCGAAGCGAACACGATCAACGAGGGATCGCAGAACACCTCATCGACAGCATCCAGATGAAGATGAAGCTCATCGAAGATCCGGAGTTCGACGTCTTCGAGCCGGTAGACGGTACTGTCTCCGTCGACGTCGGACTGTGTCTCGTGCTCTTCCCAGTCTGCGAGGGCAAGAAGCTGCTCGCAGATGTGGAGCGAAGCGCTGTCAGCGCGGCTAACGACGATGCCGATCACATCCGCACTCGATCGCCGTCAGGGTAAAGCTCATCGGGTTTCTGTGCTTCTCACCGAGTCAGAAATGGAACTGCTTAATGGATCCCCTCCGGTACGCTCGATATGGTTTTGTCATCTTCGATTCCTGTCGTTCCGTTATTCTCCGGCTCGACAGCCATGAGCACCGTCCTGTTGCTTGGTGTTTTTGCATTGTTCTTGCTCGGTGCCGAAATATTCACTAACGGCGTTGAGTGGCTCGGTCACCGCCCTAGGGTAGGCAGCCCAACAGGGAGCCCCCCCGGTGCAGTACTCTCACGGTTGCGCACACCGCTTTCGACCGAACGTCCTGAGAAGTTCAACAGCGATCTCTGGGTTTCGCGGGATACGGATCCGCTTGCTCTTGATAAGAGCACCGGCGCAATAGCGTTTCACAGGTCGATTTTGATCACACTCGGCATTCTGTTTACGTCGTGGCTCTCGTTCCACTGGGATATAGCGAGCTTTCTAAATGCCGTCTCGGCTATCCTCGCGATTGTGTGTGGTGTGATCTTCTCCTACCGTCTCCACTCTCTCGACACAAAGCGAATGCAACCAGCACCGTTTCTCGTCGGTGGTCAGTTCTATCTGCTGCCCATCGGCGGTGTATTGTACCACGTCTTCGCTCTCGGACTGACCAACGTAGCAGGACACTAACACCTCAACATCAGCATTCACATGAACGTATTTGGACTACTCGGCAATCCTGTCGGCCATTCGCTATCGCCACCGATGCACGAGAGTGCGTACGACGCGCTCGGTATGGATGCCCGTTACGTCACGTTCGAACCCCACCCCGACGATCTCGAACGGGCGCTGACCGGTGCTCGGGCGCTCGGAATCGTCGGTCTCAACGTAACGATTCCGTTCAAACAAGACGTGCTCTCGTTCGTTGATCCGGATCCGCTCGCTGGGCGCATCGGTGCGGTCAACACCATCGACATAGCGGAGGGAATCGGATACAACACCGACGCAGAGGGTGCTGTGAGAGCGTTGCGCTCGCATGATGTGGCGCTATCGGGGACAGCCGTCGTCGTTGGTGCCGGTGGTGCTGGTCGGGCCGTCGCGTTCGGTCTTGCGGACGAAGGGATGACCGTCCGTATCGCCAACCGAACCGTCGAGCGAGCGAACGAACTCGCACAAGACGTCCCAAACGCATCGAGTCACGGACTTGATTCCCTTTCGGAGATCGTTGCGGAGGCAGACGTACTCGTCAATGCAACGAGCGTGGGAATGGATGAGGATATATCCCCAGTACCCGCAACAGCCCTCCATGCGGATTGTGCTGTCCTTGATGCTGTGTATACACCGATCGAAACACGCCTGCTGAGAGACGCACAACGAGCGGGCGCAACGACTGTCGATGGCGGGTGGATGCTCCTCTATCAGGGTGCAGTCGCGTTCGAACACTGGACTGGCCGCGACGCCCCGATCGATTCCATGAACAACGCGCTCCGTGATCGACTGTAGCTGTTCGATTCGGTCCAACTCGATACCCCGAAACGCGCCCGTTCGATGTGCATTTGAACTGTGAGCGATCGGGTACGTATTTAAGTAGTGCGCCTCACTATCACCGCCCATGAACCTACTCGATAAGATCAAGTCAGTTCTTGGAATGGGGAAGCCGGAGTCAGAATCGACAGAGGGTACCATCAAGACGTCAGATGAACACGATGTTACTCCATCACACGAAGCTGACACCAACGGTGCTGCAGACGTCACTGCCGAATCCAGTGGCGGTCGTGAGACAACTGCTGAAACCGATGTCAGTACAGAGGCGGATGCCGATCCGAGCGGAAACACCGAACCCGACTCCGGTGACGATGATGGTGATGACGATGACGATGGTGACAGTGACGGTGATGATGGAGCTGATTCGACAAGCTCCGATTTGGACAGTGGTGAGGAGGCGGGAACGCTGGTCGATACGGATGCCGGTGTCGAACCTGCCGAAGCGACGGGGAACGCCGACACGGAGACAGGTCCGGCGGCAGAACCCGCGGAAGCAGCGGGTCCCGTCTCCGATTCCGGCACTGGTGATGGGTCGGGAACCGGGCCAGCCACCGGGATAGAACAGACAGAAGACGAATCAGAACCGGAGACGGAGACGGAGTCTGTGTCTGGGAGTGAACCGGATAACGCATCTGACGAAAACGAACCAACGGAAACAGCTGTGGAGGAAGCAAATGCAGAAGGAGCGGATGATTCCGAAGGAGCGGATACCGGAGCTGCGTCGGCTGACGATGTGGATGCGGATTCAGATACCGAATCGACCGAGGATGTCGGGACGCAGGAGTCAGTGAACGTCATCAAAGGAGTCGGACCGACGTACGCCGAGACGCTTGCAGAAGCGGGCATCGAAACGGTCGCTGATCTTGCTGTTGCTGATTCTGAGGATCTTGCGGCGGAGACCGATATCTCTTCGAAGCGTATCGATCGTTGGGTCGGACGTGCACAGCACCGGTGAACACTCGATTATACACAATTCTACGCGAATTTGGTCTGTCTTCAGTGGTTGTCAGGCGTGTGATTACGGCGTTCGATTCGACGAGTTCGACCGAGTCCGCCGTGTAGTAGCTCTCGATGCTGCGGATTAGTAGCCGTCTCTTCTGAATACGATGTCTCGTACCACTAGAATACTACTCTTCTCTCGTGTACAACGGGAGACTGGCTCGACCACAGTTTGCTTACATCGAAACATCAACACGACGACACGCGAGGGAAAGGATAACCGAAACGTTCTGCCGACGCTGTCTCCGAACAGAGACTAATGCAGTATCACGTAAATGGTCGGCTCGTCTCCGCCGAAGATGCGTCGGTAAGCGTGCTCGATCGAGGCTTTCGCTACGGTGACGCGGCGTTTGAGACGCTGCGAGCGTACGGTGGTGCGGTGTTCGCGTGGAGTGCTCACCGGGATCGACTCGAACGCACCTGTGAAACGCTCGGGATGGCTGATGCGGTTCCCGACGATCTCGCGCTCCGAATCGCAGAGACCCTCGATGCAAACGATCTCGAAGATGCCTACGTCCGCGTTTCTATCACCCGCGGTATCCAGCCGGGGAAACTGACGCCACGAACGACTGTCGATCCGACGGTCGTTGTTGTCGTCGACAGCCTCCCGCGCGGCGGACGAAACGGCCAGTCCGTCTGGGACGATCACGCAACCGTTCAGACCGTTACAACCCGTCGGATTCCCGACAGTGCAATCCCTGTCTCGGCGAAGACGCATAACTACCTGAACGGTATTCTCGCTCGACTCGAACTCCGGCGCGCGACGACAGAGTCCTACCATCCTGACGAAGCTCTGCTTCGAGACACGGACGGCTATATCGCAGAAGGCGCAACGAGCAATCTCTGTTTCGTCGACAACGGCACGCTCAAAACGCCACAGCGAGGAACGATCCTTCCCGGTATCACACGCGAGATCGTCCTCGATCTCGCTGCCGACGAATCGTTTCCTGTCGAGACCGGTCGGTACACTCTCGATGACATCCGCTCTGCTGATGAAGCGTTTCTCACTAATACGACGTGGGAACTCCGGCCGGTCGAAACCGTCGACGGACTCGATATTGGTGGGGGACCGATTACGACGCTTCTCTCGCGACTGTTCGATGACCTCGTCGAACAGTACTACTCGGAGTGAGTTGGTTCTCTGGCGTCTTGTCTGACTACGCCATCGAATTCGAGGACGTAATCGGTTCCGAACGCCGTTGATGGCGTCTGATACCCGTTCGGCGTCTCGCCATCGAGTGCTCGTCGAGCGCTCTCGACGGCTGTTTCGGCGGTGAGTGTGTACCCGTTCGGTGTCGTGAGCCGCGCGATGAGCCGCTCTTCACCATTTGAGACTTCACCCCACAGACGGCTCTCTCCCTGCTGACGTTCCTCAGCGTCCGGTCCATCGATCGCTCTCTCGATGAACGATCGAAGACCATCCTTGACGAGTGAGTTCGTGAGAAGCGGTCCGAGGTGCTGAGAGAGTCGAAGCGCACGGATGGCCTGTGGAGGAAGTGCCATGTAGAATTCGATATTTGGGATGCCCGTCGTCCGGTCGGCAGTCGAAACGTCGCCCCACGGGATTGTCACTGCGGTTCGTTCTCGATGACCGAAGTCGATTGAGCGGCTTTTCCACCCCGGCGGTGTTCGTCGTATCTTGCCGTCTTCACGGACGGCACCGCCCGCTTCGAGTCCCTCGACCATCGTCAGGGCGGTTCCAGGTGACGGAGCGCCGAGGCTATCGAAACCAAGTGCGAGGTGGGTTGCTTCAGGAAGTGCATTCCCAAGGTGCGATGCGAGACAATCTGACGGCACCACATCGAAGCCGACACCCGGAAGGAGCGTCACTCCTGCCTCCTCTGCCCGTTCACTGCGAGACGCAATGGCTTCGAACACCTCGATCTCCCCAGTGATGTCGAGATAGTGTGTGCCTCGTGAGAGACACGCCTCGACGATTGGTTCGTGTGTGTGGACGAACGGACCAGCACAGTTGAGTACAACATCGAATTCCGCTATGTGTTGCGCTACGATGTCGGAATGTTCGAGACCGAACACCCTGCAATCGAGTCCCCATTCCGTCGCCTGCGCTTCGAGCTTGGCCGTATCTCGTCCAGCGAGGACGGGCTCAATCCCCTGTTCGATCGCTCTTTCGACAACGAGGCGACCGGTGTACCCGTATGAACCGTAAACGAGCAATGTATCCATACCTGCGAATTCTTGCTTCTTCGATATAACCCATCCGCAAATCGATATCTGAGAGCTCACGTGATGATACGGCCAAACCGCTGTTCTCGAACGAGCGTGATCTGGCTGGTCTATTTCCGTCTCTATCGATTTCCAGTTGTCACAACCGGCGATTTACCTCGATTTCCACGCCATTAATTACTATCCCTCCTCTATCCGTGACTATGCCCAAGACAGTCGAAGCAAAATGTACGAACGGAGAGTGTGAGTTGGACATGATGGAACTGCACTACACGTATGACATGAGTGATGACACAACCACCGACGACTTCGTCTGTCCGTACTGTCGCTCGGATGCACTCGAAGAAATCGTTCTATAATATTCGCGGTATTTTGTCTCCGCACAAGCGATAAGCACGTTCGAATCGTAGATCGGCGTATGCTACGGGAATTCGGTGAACGGGTCGAGAGCGTCGTACTGGACGGTTTGGGGCGATCAGTGAGTCGCATCCAAGAACAAAAACCACTCTCTGTCGATCTCTTGGAGGATGATGAGTCCTATATCATCGTGTTCGATGCGCCCGGAGCGACGAGCAACGATGTTGACGTTCGATTCGATGATCGAACCGTTCACGTCCGTGTCGATCGCTTCCGTGACACCTACGAGGGGTTCGATATGAAGCTTCGTGGCCGCGGGTTGTCACTTTCCGGGTCCGTTTCCCTTCCGGAGCATGCGTCTGTCGACCCAGAATCGGCGACAGCAACGCTCACCGATTCAGGAACCTTACAAGTGACGTTGCCAAAAACCGGTTCCGACTCCGCTGACGACCCGATTCGCATCGAAACCGACCGGACACAGAGCAAACCCGATCACGATTCAGATTCGGATTCAGACGCTGATTCTGACTCTGACTCTGACTCCGTCGATTCAGACGACTCTGGTGGGGCTTCGGATTCGAGCGAATAAGTCACTCGAACGCAGTGAGTCCTGTGGCTGGATAACTGACGACCGTATCGACGCCCGCGTCGTGGAGGGTTCTGATCCGTTCACGGACTGTCTCTCTGTTACCGACAAGCGCGAAATCCTGTGCAGCAGTGAGGAGGATATCACGAGCTTGCCCGGTTGCCCGACGATCAGTGACTGGCGCTGTAGTAGAACCGGATTTGGATGTTGATTCAGTGGCTGCGTCAGTAGTGGTGTCTGATGATGCCTTGGCTATTGCTCGTCGTACGATTTTCCGTCGTGCGACGTATCCACCGACGGCGTCGAGGATCACGTCGTCATCGTCGGAGAGAACGGTCGGTGCATAGACTGCGATTTCGCCGTCGTATCCCACAGAACGGAGCGCACGAACTTCGCTGAGTGTGTGTCGGGAGAGGAGATCGTACTGAACGCCACCAGCCGCAAGCGCGAGTCGTTCGATGCCTTCGGTACCGACCCACGGACAGGGTGCTGGTCCTGCTGTCGATCTGGACGACGCAAGCGCTGCTTCAAGTCGTGGTGCGACTGCCCGGCTCCGTTCTTCATCGCTCAGGTACGCCGCATTTCCGGCGACGAACACGCGTCCGATCTCGTCTGGCATCCAATCAGCCAGCGCGCTATCACCCAGCGGATCGAATCCGTTCGCACGAACGGGTGTCGTGAGATACACGGTTGCGTGCTCTGTGAGCGTATCAAGTGTGTCTCGGCTCGGGAGGTGTTCGCGTCCTTCGTAGTCGATAGTGATTGTATCGATTTCGAATCCAGCAGCGCGAGAGACGTCACACTCTGTCGGTTTCAGCGCGATAGCATCGAACCCAACGCTGGAGAATGATTGTGCAGTCAACATTCGTCTCCTCCGGTCGAAAATACGCTATACGCGGCGCGGAACGCGATCTGCCGTGAAAACGACCATACGACACAGTTGGGTGGTCTGCGCAAAAACGTGTCGTTCGAGGCGAGCGTTACAACACACCGACTGTTACCAGACCCGTATATTCAACCACTAACTGAATATACTGTAATCTCATTATTTATCATTCTTCGTGTCAGCGCTACTGATTCGGTGTGCGGATCGCACGGCAGTGCCCACGATGGGCGTTGTACTGTCGTATTTGTCCACGGCTGAATTTAGAATGCGTCGTATTGATCCATCGTGTTTTGCAAGGTACAGAATTACCTCAAAAGCAGCCCAACATTGAGTCGTCATGTCCGATGCAATGCCAGAGGAATCGGGAGCGTCGTATTTGGTCTTCGGAGCAATTGGTTCTGTCATGCTCGCGCTGTACGAGTATTACGCTCGTGACAATCGACAACGAGGTGTCTTCATTGGATTGTGGCCACCGACAATGATCGGATTTGCAATCTACCTCCGCCTGCACGAATCGGATTCCGAGTAAACCGTGGCTTTTCTGTTGGCAGTCGTACGTTATTTCGAAAACACACCTACGGAGTTGTGAGTACTGCGTGGATAGTGATCACGTCGGTAGATCCGCATCCGGATCGACCCGGCGGTCGGCGTCCGGGGGCAGGTCCCAATCGGTCACGAGTTCGAGAAACTGGACGAGAATACGAGCTGTTGCGCCCCAGACGGTGTATCCATCGACATGGAAGAAGTGGAGTCGGATATCACCGTAGTGAGGGTGATCGCGCTGTTCCGATTCGTAGTTCGAGCGATCAGTCAGTGCATCGACTGAGAGGACTGCAATCTCGGCCACCTCACGTTGGTCGGGAAGATACTCACGATCGGGGATCTGAGCGACGAACGGACACACTGAGTAGCTCGTAACGGTCCGAATATCATCGAGACGGCCGACGACACGCGACTCACCCTTCCGCAGTCCGATCTCTTCGTGGGATTCACGGAGTGCAGTCTCACAGAGATCTGAGTCGTGTGGCTCGCGTCCACCACCGGGAAAGCTCATCTGGCCAGGATGCTCTCCGAGATGGTCGGCGCGCTTTGTAAACAGGAGGTACTCTCCGGCCTCACGCGCGATGACAGGTACGAGAACTGCAGCTTCCCGTTCCTCATCGCACACAGCAACCGGCTCGTGCGTACTCACCCGCGAAAGATCGACAGTCGGCGTGAGCTGTCCGTCCCGTGTTGAACGGTCCATGTAGTGTATGCTACCTCCTCAATTGCAATAACAGTATTTGTGATCACACGAATACGTATTTCAAATGTATCAGGAAATGCTATAAATGAATCTTCTTTTACTCGTTTAGTGGATGACTGTCTTGCTGTTCTCTGTTCCCAACCACGACTGATCTCTATAGAAACACGAGTAATCTATGTATGCTATCATTAGAATTCAGATGAATTTGTAGTCGAATATACGAATCAACATATATATTGAGATTATCAGTTCCAGTTGAAACAAAGGGGTACGAGTTCCGATACCTGATCGTAGAATACGTCATAAAATGGTGGGGAATTCATCACTGTTGAGTGAGGGTATCAATCAGGGAGAACCCATCGATGGCTGTACGAACGTACGAAGGATTGTGAGATGTCCTAACAAGATCTTGATAGCCGTGGGAATCAGAAACTAAGGTCGGAAATGAGCATTTCAGGTGTACTCGTATAACTTACCGAATGGCCGTTCCAGCAAGAATTTAATGTAGGAAAGTTAAGTATTATACACCAAATTTATGTGCGATTATGTCGGAATATCCAACTGGTCCTCATCATGGATAAGTTGGGAGACCGCTACCGTGTGCCAGAACACACGGTTCCAATGTGTTCGAACCAATGTCTTTTTTGACAGCTGCGTGCGGCCTCCGCCCACATCTATTATACAATGGTATTTAATATTCGTGTATAGTTCCATATTGACCATTTACGAATGATAGTATACTTGTTGTTGATTGATAGATGGGATACTACTGCCCAATTGTCCAATGGCTTCCAATTTTGGCCAGCCACGGGCTTTGGAAGCATACATCAGACCCCGGGAATTCAGAGATATTGTTTTGTGGATGGCCTTTTACTTCAATCAGCGAGCAATTCTCGTGCATTCGCCAATTCGACCGGTCCCCACGTTTCTAAATCGTAGCTCACGTCTATCAATCGGTTGATTGCTTCTTCATCCTCGGTAGCGACAGCTCGGGCTGCCTCCGTTCGAAAGCGCTCCTCAACTGCTCTGCCGAGCCGATCACGGTCGACCTTCCGAGATTCGATATCCATGATGTGTGGAAGATCCGTTCCACCGTCGGGGATCACCGGGAAAGCGGTTGGTCCGACAGTGAGTGCATCCTCGCTCTTGACAAGATGATACGATTCGATGGCTGTGTCGATCAGCGACTCGTCGGGTGGGTCTTCGCTTTGCTTGAATGCGAGTTCGACGAGTGCGGTCTTGAGTTCGGGTCGGGTGAGTGCACCGAAGAGATCGACGACCCCTGCGAGTTCGTCGGGTGAGAGATCGATTGTCATATTTGCTCATTCATGTCCAATCGTGCGGCATTGCTCACTGCATGTGGGTCGATGGGTGCGTTCTCCCACGCAGGCAGGCGCGTGTCCTTCTTAGGAGGTTGCACGGCCTTTGCGTACTCCTTGATCTGTCCATGCTCGGCTGTGCTGTCGTAGTCCAACCCATTAAACGCCGCGTCCTCGGCATACTGGTTGATGAGCGTTGTTGCTGTCTTGTGATATCGTTCGCGTAATAATTCATAATCCGGGTGAACGCCGTTGTCCGCGAGCGCGTGAAACAGCGCAGCACCGACTTCGACGCTCATCCCTCCGAGGCCTTGCGGTCCGCCGACCGCTCGGTGATCGTGTTCGTGAACGCCGAGATCAGTCTGTGCCGACCCCGCGAATCCCGCGTGTTCGAATGCGTTTCCAAGCACGCCGACTTCGAGACCCCACCCACGAGGCAAGCGCAACTGTCGAGCGAGCGCAGTTGTCATCGCCATCTCGCCCGCAAGAGCGTATCGGAACGCAGCGAGATACTCGACGACCGGAGCTGACTGGCGTTCTGCGAGCGCACGCACGATCGGAACGTAGAAGAGCCGAAAGAGTCGGCCATAGAGCTGATTTTCCTCGATGCGGGCATAATAGCCCTTCACGAACGAGTAATCTCGTGCGAGGGGAAAGAGCAGTCGGTTGATGTGGCGCTCTGAGTACGTCTCGGTGTCGGCGTCGTGGAATACGATGTACTCATTGTCGCTTGCAACACCGATTGCGAGCCAGACGTCCCGTCCCTTTCCGTGCGGACCGTCGAGCCCTGCTTTTCTGAGTCGTTCCTGTACCCGAGGGCCACCGCACCAGACCGTCTCACACGCGAACTCATAGCTTGAGAGCCATTCGTGTATCTTGCTCACATTCTGCTCATCCGCGCGCAGTGCGACGACGACGCGAGCTGGATCGACCCGTTCGAGCGTCGTCAGGATGCGCTCGGTCGTGTGACTAGCGTGAGCGTGTTCGGTCATCGGCACAACGACGCTCGTTCGATCGGTCGGTGCGTCGGGAACGGTATCAGCAAAGTCGTGCAGCGTCGTTACCCGCTCCTGAACGTATTCCATTACATATGAGTGGTGCCCTGCGGGGCAAAGTCTCATCTATCCGCGGAACTGTCCTATTCGATTGGAAATCGTCCTGTGAGATACACGAAGACGAACACAGCGAGAACCGCGACGATGAGTCCAGAGAACGCATAAAAGACATCGTTAAACGGATGACCTGTGCTGATGAGGTAGCCGAGAACTGAACTTCCTGAGGCCTGCACGATCATCATGCTGCCACTGTAGATCGCGTATGCGCTTGCCCGATTTTCATCTGGGAATGACGAGAGGAGAAACGTATCGATGGCCGGAAACATGCCGTGGATAACGTAACCGAGAACTGCGCTTATGATGAGCAATGAGAGATAGCCCGTGGTAGCGGTGAGCGCGAGGAGACAGCACACAAACAGGCCACAGATGACGAATACGAGCGGAATGTTTGGTATTCGGTCGGCGAGGTTCCCTGTGACGAAGAACGCTGGGACGCCGGCTGCGAACAGCACCGTCAACAGCCCTTGTGCGGCCGGTTGTGAAACGGACTTAGACGTGATCATATACGTGATGTAGAAATTGAATACACCGTTCCAGACGAACCCTGTTATCCCGATAATTGTGACGCCGACGAGAATAATCCGCCACTGCTCGCGTGCTGCATTGACGAAGTCACGATCACCTGCACCGGCCGCCGGCAGCTCTGTCCGATACGCGATTACGAAGAAAATGACCGTCGCGAGTGCGCCGACGCTGGCAAGTACTCCAAACGCGAGTCGCCACGATCCGAGAAACAAGACGGCACCGACAACCGGAGCCGCGCTGACAGCCGCGAGCTGACTCGACATTCCGTGGGTACCGAGTGCCTTTCCGACGCGCTCTGGAAACAGTTCGCTTACGAGTGGATTTGCAGCGATGAAATACGCGCCACTCGACACTCCAAGAGCGAATGCACCTCCCATCAGGACCTCAATGTTCTGTGCGACTGCTGAGAACGCCGCTGAGACCGTGAGAATTCCTCCTGAAACGAGGACAACGTGATGGCGCGGTACTTTCGTGAGCGCGTATCCAACAGGAATTCGAGGGAGCGCACTCCCTAACCACACGAGAGTAGCGAGTAGTCCGATGGTAGCATCTGTCACACCAAACGAAATCTTGAGTGGCTCCAGCAATGGCGAGAAAACGACTCTCGCCAAATTGACGAGGAACACCATCGAACACATCGAACCAAACAAACGAGAACGCGACACATTCGATGCTCGGACACTCTCAACATCAACACTTCCGAAAGCGGTCGAAACTGATGGTTCCTTAATCTATTTATTTTTTGATGTGTATACAGATGACTATTCGTAGCGTTCAACGCATTTTTGCTTTCGCTGACGCGCTTTCTCATTCGAACGTGGCGTCGAACGCTCGTGCGCCCATCGGTTCGAACGTTCCGGCAGCGACGTTCTCATCGACGTGTGCGGTCGTGCTCGTTCCGACAAGCGAGGTGGTGACGCCGGGTGCGCTCCGTGCGAAGTTGATGGCTCGCTGAGCGCTGGTGTCACCACTCAGTTTCGCGGCGATTGCCTCGGGAATTTCTCTTGCGAGTTCTCCTTGTCCGATGCTGGCGCTCGTGAAAACGTTCAGCCCGGAATCGTGAGCGAATTCGAGTGCGCTTTTCATTCCCTCGCTCGACTCGTGTGCATCGACGGTGAACGCGTCCGCCATGTGGACGTTGAACGGGAGTTGTATCGCGCGAAAGTGTGTCGCATTCGTTCCGGCCGTATCGGAGGCCGCACGAGCGCGCTCGATGATCTCTGAAAGCGAGAGGTAGCTGTCGTGGTCCGGTGAGACACGAAAGCACTCCCACGTCGCAAGGCCGTAATGGCGGATGTCACCCGCCATGGCGCGCTCTTCGAGTCGAGCGAACGTCGCCTCCAGTTCGTCGTACACCTCTTCTCGAGACGTGGTTTGAAGCTGCGTTTCGGGGTTGTGGACGTAGTAGAGATCAAGCACGTCGAGTCCGAGGTTTGCGAGCGAACGGTCGAGTTGATCGTCGATGAAGTCTGGGTCGATGCTGTGGATCCCGCGAGCGAGCCGATCGGGTTCGATAATACCAGAATCGACGTACTCCGCTTCGATGTACGCTCTGGGATCATCCGGCCGCTCGGTATCGAACGGGACAAATCCACCTTTCGTTGCGACGAAGACGCTCTCCCGATCGGCGTCTGCGTCTCGGATCGCTTGCCCGACGACGCGCTCGCTGCGCTGGTGGCGATAGTTGATCGCCGTGTCGACGACGTTGATCCCGTGATCGAGTGCCCGGATGATTGCGGCGTGGTATTGCTCATCGACCGCGTCGGTCGGATCACCGAGATACGTGCCAAGACCGATGCTCGAGATGATACAGTCAGAATATCGGCGAAAATAGGTTCGAGCGAACGAGGGAAACGAATCTCGGTAGGCCCACGTTGCGGATTTGGTTGCCATTATCGCGCGTTAGCACAGCAAAACTAATCAGTGTCGTCCTTGTGAGTAGTCGTTCCTTGATAACGATCGATTGCCTCTCGGTAGCCCTCGCGGTAGGTTGGATAGGTGAATTCGTAGCCCAACTCCCGAATGCGTTCGTTCGAACAGCGTTTGCCCGTCAGGAGACGTCGTTTTGCCACCTGTGAGAGGTCGCTCTCAGCCAACCGCTCGTCTTTCGTCTGCTTCGGTGGGTGTTCGAGATCACAGCGGTCCGCGAGCCAATCGGCGAACTCCCATTTCGAGACTGGTTCGTCATCGACCGCAAGCAGCGTTGGTTCATTCACTGGCTCGGTGAGCGCAAACCGAATAACACCAGCCGCGTCGGTCCGATGAATCATGTTGAGATAACCTTCCGTAACTGGTCCTTCGAGATATCGTTCTAGTCTGTATCTGTCCGGGCCGTACAGGCCGGCAAACCTGACCACAGTCCCATCGAAGCCGTATTCGCTCGGGCGTTCCCGAGCGATTCGCTCTGCTTCTGCGAGCACGCGTGTTTTCTCTGTTGTCGGTTCAATCGATGTTTTCTCGTCCACCCAGCTGCCACCGTGATCGCCGTAGACGCCGGTGCTCGACGTATAAATCAGTGTTTCTGGACAGTGATCGCGGTTGCCGAACTGGTCAATGACCGTTTTCAATCCTGAGACGTACACCTCACGGGCAGCTTCAGCGTCGCGTCCTCCCGAACTCGCAATGAACACGACCGCATCCACGTCCGGCACGTCGGCGAGTGATGTGCTGTCGGTCACGTCGGCCTGTACTGCGTTTGCACCCGTCGCTTCGATTGCCGTGAGACCGCTGTCGGAGCGACGAACTCCCGTCACGTCGTGGCTGTCGAGTAGCCGACACAGTTCGAGGCCGACGTACCCACAGCCCAGAATAGCGACGTTCATACTACAGCATCCGCTCCTCGATCGTCTGTTGGAGTAGCACGAACTCTCCGAGCGTCATCGGAGAGCGCCCCTCGATCTTCTGTTGAATCGCGCGTGCCTCGATCTGTCCGTCGACCTCGCCTTCGAGCGTATCGACGTCGAGAACCGCGCTCGTCATTCCCAGCAAAAGTACGTCACGCGCTTCTGCCTCGACCGTCTCAGCGTCGGGTGCTCCATCGCGCAGCGCGAAGACGGCAGCCGCGTCCATCAGTGACAGCTCGTCCGCTAATGTCGAGGATTCCGACAGAATCGCCTCGGTTTGTTTCTGGTCGAGATCTGTCCGCTCTGTGACGGTCTCTGCACCGACTTCCTCGACGGTTTCCCGTAGCTCCGTTTCGTACCGCTGCTGGAGCGCTGTCGGCGTCATTGAACCAGGGTCGTCGACGATGGTGTGGATCATGGAGTGAAATACATCGTCTCGCTACAAGTGTGTTTACGCTCGCGCTCTTGGTGTCGTGATTTGTTTACTTAGTCGAGTGCTTGTTCGGCCGCTTGCTGTTCGTCGGCTGCGTCCATCTCATCTCGGTCGGTGGTGACGAGAAAGCGCCGTTCTGCTCATCCACTTGCCTCCTCGAACACGTCGTGTAACTCGCTGCTCACGTCCAACTCGGCCAACTCCGCATCGATGTCAACCGGATCTACGGCGTGTTCGTCGCGCTGTTGCATCCCAATCAGACAGTACAGATACGAGACGCGCAGGAGCCAAAGCGCACCGCCGATGGCTTCGTCTCCGTCGACAAGGTAGGAGACCCACCCCGATTCTGGGTAAATGTGATGTTTTTCAGCCTGTCCCTCCTCAATGAGGATATCTCGGATGCGCTTTGGAAAAGGAATGTCGAGCAATCGACCGTTGTGGAGATGGCCAATTTCGGTGCCATCCAGCGTGAATTCCCGAGCACTGAATCGGTGCGGTTCGACTTCGATACCAGACCAGCCACTGACGGTCGATTCGATTGCGTTCATGTGAGTCCCTCCAGTAGCCGCTGACAGGGGGTGCCCTGATCGTCAGCGTACTTTTCTAAAGAGGGGCAGACAGAGCTTGGACGTTCGTATGAACATCTTCACCGCTCCCACAGTGTCGCTCAGAACGCCTGAAACGCTTGCTTGACGACACCTAAGGCTCCTTGGTCCCACGCGACGCGGTGGTCAAGGCCTGTGTTCGAACGCTCGCGTGGCTCGTAATGTTCGAGATACCACTCGTAGGTGTCGATCAGTGCCGCTGTGTTCGAGTACTCTGGTTCCCAGCCCAGCTCCCGAAGCTTATCGACCGACACGTACGAATCGTGGTGTGCAGTCTCGTATATCCACGGGTAGAGTGGCGACAGATTCAGCCGATTCAGTAGCCTGAGAACGGCTACGGTCAGTGATGACGGTGTTCCAACGACGCGCTTTCCAGATCCTGCGTGATCCAGCAGTGCCTGGAAGTCTTCTTTCATCGTTGCGTACTCCGTTGCGCCGACGTTGAACGTGTCGTTGACCGCATCGGGATCGTGCGTTGTTACGAGTTCGATCGCACGAACCAGATCGTGAACGTGCATGAGTTGGTATTTGTTGTTTCCCCATCCGACGAGCGGAATGTTTGCGCCAGTCTCGACCCAGTCGAACAGCACTTGAAAGACACCGAGACGCTGTGGTCCGATGAACGTTTTTGGACGGAGAATTGGGACACACATGCCCATCCGACGGAAGTCCTTGCACACCTTCTCGGCCTCGATTTTCGCGTTCCCGTACGGCCCGACGCCGTCGAGAGGTGACGCTTCCGTGATCGGATGCTCCTCGTGCAGCCCATAGACTGCCGTTGAGGAGATATACACAACACGCTCGATGCCGTGGTCTTTGGCTGCCCACAGTACCGATCGCGTCCCATCGATGGTGACCTCGCGGATCGTATCGGCGTCCCAGAGCGGGAGCGCCGCCGCGGTATGAACGACCGCATCTGGGTCGAACGTGGCCATCGCCTCCCGAACAGCCTCTTCGTCCCGGACGTCACCTTTGACGTAGTCGATTCCACGAACATCGTCTTCTTCGTTGAACGGAACCCGATCGAACGCCACGACGTTCCATCCCTCGTCTCGGAAATACTCACACACGTGAAGTCCAAGGAAACCAGTCCCTCCTGTGACGAAAACCGTGTTCGATGACGAGTTTTCTTCTTCGTGTTCGCTCATTAGATGTACTCTTTCGGCCATTGCCCTTTTTTATTATGGCCCACGTAGTCCTGAGCCATCCAATGTCAGGGCAACCGTTCACATCGCGGTCGACGAACACCTTACGAGGGCTGCTTCGTGAACTCCGGCCACAGCAGTGGTACAAACAGGGTGTCCTTCTGTTGGGTATCCTTTTCTCACAAAGTCTCCTCTCCGTCACTGCGTGGGGACGCGTTATTGGCGCGATTGGTGCATTCACCGCAGTCGCCGGTGCTGTGTACATCGTCAATGACATTTGTGACCGTGAGGAGGATCGCAAACATCCCGAAAAACAACACAGGCCGATCGCCAGCGGGCAACTATCAGTTTCGGTCGCTACTGTGGCTGCGGTCGTACTGTTGTGTGGTGGACTCGCCCTGGCATTATTTATCAACGAGCTCGTCTTGGTGGTCTTGGTTGCCTATCTCGGGCAAAATATTGTCTACTCGCTATTTCTCAAAGATATCGTGCTGGTTGACGTACTCGTCGTCGGGACTGGATTCGTCCTCCGAGCAATCGCGGGTGTCGTTGCTATTGGTGTGTATCTCAGCCCGTGGCTCATTCTCTGTACGTTCTTGCTTGCCCTCGTCCTCGCGGTTGGAAAGCGACGAAATGAACTCGAAACTGTCACGAATCCCGTTGACACCCGCGAATCACTCGGACTATACACCGACGAGGAGCTGGACCAACTGCTCGTCGTGACGATCGCAATGCTACTGATGACCTACGCGCTGTACACGTTTTTCCACTCCCAGACCCCGATGATGCTGACGCTTCCACTCGCCTTCTACGGCGTATTTCGGTACCATCACCTCGTTCATACGACAGCCGTAGCCGGTCGACCGGCGTATCTCCTCACAGACCGAGCGATGTTTGTCACCCTCATTCTGTGGTTTCTTGTCACAGTTGCTGTCATCTATCGTATCCCAACAACCCTCGCAGAGGGGTTCATGGGGGTGTGAACGTGTGCGCGAGTACGAATATGACCGGTAGCGAGATCACGCATCTGTGTGAGTATGGACGTGAATGCGGATCCGTATACGGGGGGAGAGATGGCGTACACGTATGATTTACAAGTTCACACGGACGCGTCACCGTGTTCGAACGCAGCTCCTGCTGATGTCGTCGCCGCTGCGGTTTCCCGTGATCTCGATGGGATCGCCGTCACGAATCACGATACGCTTGCAGGTGTGGCTGCTGTCCGAACAACTGCGCCCGACGAACTGACAGTGATCTCTGGAGTCGAAGTGTCGACCACACAAGGACATCTTCTCGCGCTGAACGTCGAGGAGCCACCGCCGCAGGGTGATCCACTCTCGGTCATTGAGCACGTTCACGATCTCGGCGGGGTGGCGATTCTTTCACACCCATTCGATCGGCTCCGAGAGCACTACGCCAGCAACCTCGATGCGATCGCTGCTGCCGTCGATGCGATCGAAGTCCGCAATTCCCGCTGTCTCCGAACGCGATACAACGAGCGCGCCCGGGCGTTCGCCCGTGAACACGATCTCCCAGTCACGGGTGCAAGCGACGCTCACTTTCCGATGGAGATCGGCCGCGCGTACACCACGTGTGAGAGGCCCCTTCTCGAAGCACTCCAGCGCGGCGAAACCAGCAGTGGCGGACGTGACCGATACCTTTCGGGTCACGCGGCGACGAAGCTTCACCAACTGAATGAATCGCTCGGTCTCAATTTCACTCTCAGCCGATGAAAGGATCTACGTACGTTCGTCACTGCATAAGTCTGCTGCGCGAGCACGGGCTGTGGCTGACAGCTCTCGGTACGCTCCTCGTGTTTTTCGGACTCTTCCTGTTCGGTGATGCGAACGCCGTCGTCAAAGCACTCTCCAATGTGGACGCAGGAGCCGTCGTAGCGATGTTCTGTCTGGTGCTCGTCGGATACGGTATCCGATTCCTGAAGTGGGCGTACTACCTGCGCGTTCTCGAAATCACGATTCCCGTTCGTCAGAGTGCGCTCGTGTTTTTCAGCGGACTGATGCTCGTCGTCACGCCTGGGAAAGTTGGAGAAGTGTGGAAAGCGTGGTTTCTCCGGGATCTCCACGACGTTCCGGTGAGTCGAACCGTGCCGGTCGTCGGTGCCGAGCGGGTCACCGATCTGCTCGCACTGAGTAGCTTTGCGTTCCTCGCTGTCCTGCTCTATCAGCGTTCAATCGTCGTGCTGATCGGGATTGTTGCGCTCCTCATCGGGGGACTCGGTGTTCTTCAGTGGCGTTCGCTCTCGCTCCGAATTCTCTCGTGGTTGCATACGATCCCCGTTCTTGGTCCCTACGCATCGGATCTGAGGGACTTCTACGAGCGCACGTACGAGCTGTTTCGTCCGCGCCCACTCGCCGTCGCAATGGTGTTGAGTCTGCTGGCGTGGGGATTAGAGGGAATCGCCCTTTGGGTTATTCTCCGTGGCTTCGATGCTCCTGCCGATCCACTGCTCGGACTCTCAGTTCTCGGACTCGGTTCGGTGGTCGGGGCAGTGAGCTTTCTTCCCGGTGGGTTGGGTGCTGCGGAGGCAAGCATGGTCGGTACCCTGCTCGCTGTCGGCTACTCTCGCACTGTCGCTGTCAGTGCGACGCTCCTCATCCGCGTCGGTACGCTGTGGTACGGCGCGATCATCGGCGCATTCGTCTTCGGACTCTATCGTCTCATGGATACGTCCTCAGAGCGACAGACATCGTTCGAACGCGAAAGCAACGACTGATCTCTTCATCCAGATCGCTTGGTTTCTCTGACCATCGCTTTCGGAAATATCAAAGAATTACTACTTATCAGTACTTTCCAGCTGTGAGTTGGCGACCGCACTGCGATCGGTATTCGCTTTGCAACTGCATCGCTGACGCGGCTGACTTGTTCTCGTATCGGAAGCGAACGACCACCGTTTCCTGTTCTCTCGTCGTCTCGAACAAAATCCGGTCGGGAATGCGTTGCAGTTCGGTCGAATTGTTCGTAGCGACTGTGGTTTCGGTCGATGCGCTCTGCTCTGTGCGCTGCAACATGAGCCACGATTGAACTGCCTTTTGATCCATGTACACGACCGATTTGACTCGCGGGAACGATCGTTCTGAGTCCACGAGTCCGCTGGGAGCACCGATCAGCTGAACGGTCGTCGATTCGCCGAGTTCACCATCGAGCTCGTTGTCGAGTCCAACGAACGTTTGGCGATTTAGCTCTCCTGCTGTTTCCCAGCTATCGTACGGGTGAAAGAGGGGCGAGGTTGCGACGATCGGAACAATCAACAACAGAACAATCCCGACAAGCGCAATGTTCTGATCGAGCGGCGTACTCCACTGTCGGGACCGATCAGAATCTTGCGTCTGGTCGCTGTTCCAGATCTCGCGGCCCGCGCTGACGAGCACGAGTGCAAGAATCGCCATCGCCGGGATCACCGAGAGATAACCGGTACGGATCGTGTACAGACCGTTCCGGAAAAACAGTGCGAGGGGAGCGAGTAGCCAGATGACGAAGAACGCGAGCGCTGGTTGGATCTCTGTGAATGCCGATGCACGGGTCGTCATCGCCCACAAGAGACCGGCACAACAGCTGCCAAGAAGAATCAAACCGACGGCGGCGTGCGCCATACTTGGATACAGATACGAATGGCGAGGCGCTGGCTGACGATACACGAGATAGCCGAGAATCTCCCATTCAGGTGAGAAGGCGATCAACAACGCAATTGTTGTACAGCCACCGATGAAGCCAGCGAGCAGCGGTGTACTAGTGGCACTCGATCGCTCTCGGTGAAGCGACGAAACACCACAGAGCGAGACGAGCACGATCAGCATCGCCAGTATGAGCAGCACACCCATCCAGAGTCCGCCAGCGGCGAGTCCGTTTCCGATAACGTCTGCCGGATACGCGAGCGAGATCACGTACTCTACCACAACGCGTATTTCATCCACGAGCGTCACTGGTCCGCTCCGAATGTGGTGATAGCCACCGAGTCCTCCCAACACCGCAACGCGCACAGCGAGATACACGACCGTAACAACACCGAACGGGATCACAGCACGAACTGCTGTTCGGAGCGCGTTGTACGGACCAGTGTCGTACTGCTGTATTGCCGTCCACACGAACAGCAGTCCGGGCACGAGAAGAGCCGGTTCTTTTGCACCGAGCGCGAGCGCATACAGCACGAGCGCCCCCACGAGATTCGCCCTTCCATCACTCGCTGTCTTATTTTTGCTCCGAATGTACAGTGTCAACGATCCGAGCACGAATATCGCCATAACGATGTCGTGACGACGTGGCGCTGCTGGCACGACCTCGGCCATCAGCGGATGCAATGCGACCAAAACGGCGCTGAGCTGCCCGACGATGCTGTCATTGGTTATCTCGGTGACAACGATTGCGACGAGCACGACCACGACGCCGTGCAAGACGAGGTTGGTGAGATGGTATCCAGTTGGATCGAGTCCCCACACTGCGTAGTCGATCGCGTACGAGAGGCTAGCGATCGGCCGATAGAACAGCGCAATGTCAGTGAAATCAGCCTCGTACATCATCGGCTGGGTGAACAGCTCCACAGCGTCTCCGACGTTCAGCACCCGACTCGAAACGATCAGCTTCGTTGTGTCTGTTGCCACAAACCAGTACGTTAGTGATTCGATGTGTGCGACGATTGCCAAAAGAAAGAGAGCGAGCTGACGCGAGCGGTTCATGATTGTCATCCGTGATCACTGCCCCAACGGATTAAATTCTATGTGTTGACGAGAGTACAATAGTGAGATCAGTGCGTGCTCTGCTGATACAGCTCGTATTTACTGCTCGGAGAGGGTGCTGTCACGGACACAATCTCGCGGTTCCAAGCGATGGAGGATTTCTGCAGACATCTCTGTTGAGTGGTTGCTGACCGTATGAATGTCGTATCAGATGAATATCAGAGATGGTCGTTTTGTGTTCTCCAGAGTCGCTTACACCAAGCTAGAACCGTCGAACGAGGTTCGATCGTACTCGATCTCCATCAGATCGAGGATCGTAGGTGCGATGTCGAATAGATCGACATCGCCGATACGCGCGTTGGCATCGTCGATGAACAGACAGGCGTTTTCGAAGCTGTGCATTCCGTTTCTGGGGCCAACTTCGAACACATCTTTCCCGCCTTTGAAGCCAGCTTTGAGATCGAAGCCGTGATTCGGGATGACGACGAGATCGGGTGCGATGTCGTCGTGCTCGCCACGGAATGCGTCTCCTTTCGTGACGACTCGGTCTGCAACTGGTTTTCCGTCTGGTCCTTCGAGTCCGTTAATCAGCTCGGTGAGCTCGTCCAGCGTGCTCTCGTACTCGTCCTGACTCACGCAGCCGCGCGGCTCACGTCCTTCGAGGTTGACGTAGAACCGACCTGGAATGAGCGAGTACGCGCGCGTGTCGTCGGAGATATCGTCTAGCTCGCTGTGATCATCGGTCCGGTAATCGAGCCAGCCCTGCTCTTGCAGCCACCTATTGCAGTGAACCTCGTAGTCTTCGCTCGTGAAGCCGTGGTCACTCGCGACGACGAGTGTCGTGTTGTCATCGAGCTGGTCACGGAGTTGACCGATGTAGTCATCGACCTTGCGATAGAACTCCATGAACGCCTCTCGGTTCTCTCCGTCGCGTTCGTAGTCTTTGAACAGGAAGTGATTAACCCGGTCAGTGGTCATGAAGACGCCGAAGAAGAGGTCCCAATCGTCCTGTTCGATGTAATGTTTGAACGCCTCGAAGCGGGCATCGATTGTCTCGTGAGCGTCCTCCATGAACTCGCTCTTGTCCTCCTCGTGACCAAGTTTGGCATTCACATCGATGCGGTAATCCATGCTTTCGAGTGTTTCACGGATCTCGTCGGGATACGCGCCCTTTTCGACACCAGGCGAGAGGAAGCCCGACACCATCCGCTGGACATTTCGCTGGGGTGGGAACGTGACTGGAACGTTCATGACCGTGGCATCACGGTCGGCGTCGGTGACGCGGTCCCAGAGTCGGGTCGCTTGCACATCTCTTCCCATCGGAACGTATGTGTCGTACGACCCAATTTCACGATCCTGAAATCCATAGACGCCGGTCTCACCGGGGTTGACACCTGTCGTGAGCGACGGCCAGCATGCGCTCGATTCCGGCGGGACGATGCTATCGATCGCACCCGCCGATCCATCGTTAGCGATAGCAGTCAAATTCGGAAATTCATTAGGGTTGTCATCAATGAGGCTATACGGAACGCCGTCGATACCGAGAAATACGACGCGCGAACCGGAGTCACCACGAAGTCGATCGAACAGTCCCATATCGCCGATTGCGCGAGGGAAACACAAGAACCTTCTTTTCTTTTTCCCTGACGTTCTCTGCCAGACTTACTCGCCTTCTCCGCCCACGTCGTGCTCGCTGTCGCGCTCTGCGTTCTCCGGAACGACGGTCACGTGGTTGATCCCAACCGGCACTCGTTGCTTCATTTCATTTCTATGTATTGCCTCCATGACTAAATAATTACTCATGCTCATAACTCATGGGAGTGTGCGTCGGTATGACTCCGGGGTATCTCTGAAGGACGGGTGACTCTACATTGTGGAACTGCAGAAAAAACGGTGTTCTCGAATCGAGCGTGTTCGGCTGTGTTATTGTTGGTTGAGGACAGCGTCGATCGGGTCAAGTAGCAGTGGTTCGATCTCCGACCACGAGTACGTCTCTTCGATGCGTTGGCGCGCTTGTGTTCCCAGTCGCTCTCGCAGTCCATCACGAACCAAGAGAGTCCGGATGACCTCAGCGAACGACTCTGGCGTGTCGGCAATCTTCAGGTGTTCGTCTTCTTCAATGTCGATCCCTTCGGCTCCGAGCGATGTCGTCACGACGGCCTTTCCGAGTCCCATCGATTCGAGAACCTTGTTTTGGAGACCGGCACTGAACCGCATTGGTGCGACTACGACACGCGCTTTCGTGAGATATTCGAACGGATCTTCGACGAATCCAGTGACCTGAACCCCCGGGCGCTCGGCGAGCTGGCGCACTTTTTTCGTCGGCTGCGTTCCGACGATGACGAACTCTGCTTCGGGGTGGTGACGCCGTACCAACGGGAAGATTTCATTCACAAAATACGTGACAGCGTCCTCATTCGGAAAGTAATCCATCTTCCCGAGAAAGACGAGAAGTTCCCTGTTGTCGGGATTGTTGTCCTGTTCGCCTGTTTCGCTCGGTGTTTGTTCGAGTATCTCGTTTCGGACTCCATTCGGGACAACAGAAAACGACGGTAGTCCAGCGTTGTCGCCTTCGATATACTGCTTGTCGGCTTCGGTGATGATAAATGAGTGATCGAAATCACGAACAACTTCTCGCTCATAGCGGAGAAGGCGGCTGCTCTCGATCGGATAGATAACTCGCCAGAGACCAGATGCACCCGTGCTCGATTCGGCGTAGTTTCGGGAGATGGCATCGACGAAGTCAACGATTTTTGGCGTCTCGTATCTGCGGGCGTATTCGGTTGTCCGAACGTGGTTACAGTATAAGAGATCGTATCGACCGACGTGGTTGTCGAGCCATTCATCAATCGCATTGAACGAGTAGTAGAACGTCTGAAGGGGCTTTCGAGAGACGAGTCCCAACACCGTATTTAGGTGGAACCGATGCGACGGATAGGAAAAGATGGTAACGTCGTTGAATACTCGAGAAAGAGTGTCTATCCGATACTGTTTGATGGGAGACTCATCGACGATCAGCAGGTCTACTGTGTGTTCAGTTGCAAGAATTTTCGCAGTGTTGAATAGCCGCAGCTTCGCACCACCTGTCAGAGGATAAGGCGTTCGAGAACACAAAACGAGTATCCGTGCCATTGTGTTATCGTTCCTCTCGACGTGTCGTATCACCGATCTCGCACATCTGTCTCTTCGATAACGAATTGAGTACGTTTGATATCCTCGTTGCGGTTCTGTCCCACGAAAATCGCTTTGCTCGTTGCCGGCCTTTCGCTTCAAACTCCGAACGAGCCGCTGCGTCGGACCAGAGTCGCGCCACTGCCTCAGAGAGTGCGATCGTATCGGCTGGATCGACTGTGAGACCGGCTTCACCGACGACTTCGGGGAGTGACGCTCGATCGGAGACGATAACGGGCGTTCCCGACTGCATCGCTTCTACGGGTGGTAAACCGAACCCTTCGTACAGTGAAGGATAGACGAACAGCGATGCCATGTTGTATAACAGCGGTAGTTCGTCGGCTGGAACGTGCCCCGTGAAATGGACGTGTTCACGGAACGGACACCGCTGTAATGCTTTCTCGAGGGCTTCGTCGACGAGGTGATCCTGCCCGACGATGACGAGTGGCGGGCGCGCGTCTGCATCCAGTACTGCAAGCGCATCGAGGACCGAAGCAAGATTCTTTCGAGGTTCAATATTTCCTACATAGAGCGCGAATTGCTCCGGAATGTCGAACGCACGACAGAGCCGATCGCGGGTTTCACTCGGTACGGTTCGAGGCTGATATACGTCATCAGCAGCACCGTATGCGATGGTCACGTCATCGTCTGATAGCTGATGATACCGCAGAAGATCGTGTTTTGTGTTTTCTGAAACCGTGATGACCTGATCTGCCCGTTCAAGCGAAGCGGCGAGAAACACGCGGAGGTACAGCCGGTACGCCGCCGTATGGACCTCTGGGAGCGTCCGGTGGACCATGTCGTGAACAACGACAGCGCTCGGACCATCGAATGCAACCGGTTGGACGAAGTTTGGGCCGAAAAAACAATCAATATTATCGCGTTCGAGCAAGCGAGCGAGCGTCACGTTAACCCACCAGATCGGCTGTATCGGACCGAACAGCCGATCAACGAACGACGGACAGCGGCACGGCCGCCATCGAAACCGCGTCTCGTCGGGAACCACGATATCAGAGCGGTTCCCATCGGTCGGATCGTAGTACGCGTACACTGTGTAGCCGTCGAATGCACCGCTTTCGATGATGTTAGCAAGATAGTTCCCGACACCGGACCGCTTTCCGGTGAGCGTTCGTGCATCGACGCCAACGTTCGTGGTTGTCATCTGATCATACGAACGGCTCTCGCCGACAGTTCAACTGGATCGAACGTCCTCCTCATCTCGACTCGGCTTTTCGGCTGTCGTTTCGTTCCGTTCACGAATACAGGTAACTTACTCTCATATTATGAATCTCATATACTTGTCGTAAGCCGAGCCGTCGTCGAGTCTCTATCATTCACGCTTGCTGTTGTGTTGCTCCATTGTAGGTTGGAGAGCGATCGTAGTATATCGGTTTCGTGTTCCAAGCCTTTTTATTATCACTATCGGTCCACTAATCACCCTTCAAAATTCCAGCTACTGTCTCGATTTAGTCTGACACGAATAGAACGCTGCTGCTCTCTTCGACTCTGTTGAGTGTCTGTTGGTGTACGTCTCTATTCGTGGACAACACTCGTTGGAGGTTTGAGCAAGTGACGCCGCTGTGGTTGAAATGAATTGGCCAATGTGTAGCTCGTCGCACGTCTGTCGGAGTGCGCAATTGACTGATGTGGGGTGACAAGATCACGATTTACACGCCTATGTGTTGCATCAGTCGAGAATCAGCGACCGCGAATGATGCGGTCGATTTACTGCAGGCCGTAGTTACGAGAAATGCTCCTCGTAGAGCTCCTGTGCGTGGACGATCGCATCCTGTGCAGCTTGCTTGTCCTCCCACCCGAGCGTCTCCACTTCCTTCCCCTCTTCGAGGTTCTTATACGTTGAAAAGAACTCGTCAATCTCGTCGCGGGTTTGCTGTGGAATGTCGTCGAGATCCTGGATATGGTCGTATCGTGGGTCCTCGGTTGGGACAGCGATGACCTTATCGTCCTGTTCGCCGTCGTCATCCATCCTCATGAGTGCGACCGGGCGCGATTCGATCACACAGCCTGGGAATGTCGCGTCTTCGACGAGCACGAGCACATCGAACGGATCCTCGTCGTCGTAGTACGAGCGAGGGATGAACCCGTAGTCCGATGGGTAGTGGACGTTGCTGTGGAGGACTCGATCGAGCATCACACCGGGGATGTCTTTGTCGTACTCGTACTTGTTGCGCTCACCTTTTAGGCACTCTACGACGGCGTTGATTGTCTCAGGCGGGTTCGGTCCGGTTTCGAGATCTTCCCAGAGGTTCGTCATCGGCCGAACTGCGGGAGGTGGCCAAAAATCACTTTCGACACAGCCGTGTCGGTCAATGGGCGGAAACCACCATACTGGTCGCCATTCCTCTGTTCATACTGTTTACCAATAGCGAGTATGATTGGTCACTTATGATACTAATTCGGCAGCAGTTAGTGACTTTTTGTAAATATTCACTTGATAGTTGAATAGTTTTAAATAGAGTCGTGACATTTGTTTAGGTCATGTCAGAGGCAAAGTCAGTCTCCGGCGTATCGGGCATTGAACGCGACCTGACCGCATTTCAGCAGAACATTCTCGTTATCCTCTCGGAAGAGGCGCGCTATGGACTTGCGATCAAGCGCGAGCTTGAGCAGTACTACGACTCCGAGGTCAATCACGGACGGCTGTATCCGAATCTGGACGATCTCGTCGAGATGGATCTTGTTGAAAAAAGCGAGCTGGATAAGCGGACGAATCAGTACGCGCTGACCCAATCCGGATACGACGCTGTCATCGATCATTTGTCATGGGTCTTCTCACGATTCGTAACCAATAATGGTCGCGGCGACGAGGTTCGGGCCCTCGTCGACGACGCTCAGACATAGACTAGCAGGAGACTCTGACGCTCACTCACGGGCAATGTCGAGCGTCAGTTCGACCGACTGTTCGACGATCGTGCGTTGTTTTTTTGAGGGCCACACGTTGCGCGGGTAGTACTCTCTGAGGAATTCTTTACACATCGTCTCTGTCGCCTCTTCGATCGGTTTCAGGTAATGGTTTCCCATGAAATCGGCGAACGCAGCGGCGTTTTTTCCGTGGATGTCTCCGTGCTGCTCTGTGACGCGTTCGACAATCGTCCGGTTGTGCGCTTCGACCATTTCCCAATCCGCGTTTCCGGGAGCCTCAAGCGGCCGTTCGATTGCGCTGTCTGTGGTTTCGATCTGTTCGATACGAACGCGTCCGTCTGTGACCCACTCGCTCGGATAGAGCACGAGCGTTGTGTCCGCGGTGCGCTCACGAGCGATGTATCCGTGGCGTGCGAGGACCTCGTCGCGCTGACGGCGTGCACTCTCCGCTTCGTCCGCGTCGCTCGCGTCTCGTGCCCGACGCGTCAACCGTTCGGCTTCATCAGCGATGTTTTCAGGAAGCATCAAGCGCCTCATTGGCAAGCTTGTCTGCGCGCTCGTTTATCTCCCGCGGAACGTGTGTCAGTGACCATTCGTCGAACTGTTCGAGGAGTTCGAGCGCCCGAATTCGACGTTCACGAAGCCCCGGATCGTTTACGTTCCACGCCCCAGTCACCTGCTTGACGATGAGCTGTGAATCCCCCCGGACGACTACCGTATCGAATCCACTGTCTGCGGCGACCGTCAGCGCGTGAATAAGCGCCTCATACTCCGCACGGTTGTTTGTCATGTCGTCGATTCGTTTGCCACCTTCCGAGACAATCCCATCATCCGTCACGATGACCCAGCCGACGGCCGACGGTCCGGGATTTCCACGTGATGCTCCGTCGAAGTAAATGTGTGCGCGTCCACCCGCTTCGCGTAACAGCGCGACTAACCGTTCCGGTGTCTGACCCTGTATGACGACCTTGGTGTCGTATGCAACGGCTACTGCGCCACCGTGCTCAGCTCGCCAGCGTTCGTGGTCTGTGTTGCCCGGTTCGATATCTATATCCGCGTCTGCGAGTCGTGCGCGCGCCACGCCGGGATCACACTCGATGACCGGCATTGGTTCGACTCACCCGGGGAATGATAAATGGCTTCTGGTCCGGCATACTCAGGATCGAAAGAAGACGCACGAATCTATCCCTGTTTATCAATTTTGACCAATTTAATTGCGGCAGATGACCCCACGTTACGGAAGGTCTAAGTACCTTGACCAAGGTAGTATAAAAATGCGATGACACGGTCCACCCGTACGCGGGAGCGCGAGCAGGAAACGGAACACGAAGCAGAAAGCACGCGAGAATGTCCCGAATGCGGGTCCGACCATCTTATTAAGAGTTCAGATCGTGGTGAACTCATTTGTGACGATTGTGGACTCGTCATAGAGGAAGAAAAGATTGACCCTGGTCCTGAGTGGCGGGCGTTCAACCATCAAGAACGCCAGCAGAAGTCCCGTGTCGGAGCCCCGACGACTCAGACGATGCACGATAAGGGGCTAACGACCACCATCGACTGGAAGGACAAAGACGCCTACGGTCGGTCGATTTCTTCGAAAAAGCGCAGCCAGATGCACCGGTTGCGAAAGTGGCAAGAGCGCATTCGAACCAAGGACGCCGGTGAGCGAAACCTCCAATTCGCTCTTTCCGAGATCGACCGGATGGCCAGCGCGCTCGGCGTCCCCCGATCGGTTCGGGAAGTCGCGTCCGTCATTTATCGACGCGCGCTGAAGGACGATCTCATCCGTGGCCGATCCATCGAGGGCGTCGCTACCGCCGCACTGTACGCGGCCTGCCGCAAAGAAGGAATTCCACGGAGCCTCGAGGAGATCTCCGAAGTCTCCCGTGTCGAGCGAAAAGAAATCGGACGCACGTACCGGTATATCTCCCAAGAACTCGCCCTGGAGATGGAACCGGTCGATCCGAAGAAGTACGTCCCCCGATTTTGCTCAGAACTCGACTTATCCGAGGAAGTACAAGCAAAAGCCAACGAAATCATCACCACTACCGCAGAGGAAGGACTGCTATCGGGCAAATCCCCAACGGGATACGCCGCCGCAGCGATCTACGCTGCCTCCCTTCTCTGCAACGAGAAAAAAACCCAACGGGAAGTCGCCGACGTCGCTCAGGTGACAGAAGTCACCATCCGAAACCGGTATCAAGAGCAGATTGAGGCGATGGGTATCCACAGCTAACTACCGCTAATCGACGTACGAAATCCAACCTCGCTCGCGCTTCCGTTCATCAGCACACCTGCGTTACGTTTTGTAAACACCAGCTGTGGTTTCCCGTGTCGGTCCATTTTTCCGCTCCACTACGAGTGAAGATTCAAGCATCTGTCGCTCTTACTGCCAGTAATGCGGCTCGATGAGTTCATCGACGGGCTCGCGTACGACGAAGAGACCCGTATGCGTCAGTTGGCAAAGGAGAAATCCTACGCAATCACGGAGTATCTTGCCGACACTGAGCGTCGCATCGACGAGACCGTCCAAGGTGACTCACTGTTTGGGAGCACGTCCCCCTCGATTTTTGTTGGGAGATCTGGGTATCCACAAGTTTCTGCGGGCATTCTCGCCCCGGTCGGTGACGAGCAACACGCCTCCGAGTACGCGACCAGCGGAGAGTGGTACCAGCGTGGCTACACCATCGATGACGTGTTCCAAGCCAGAACCGGCCTGCTCAACTCTGCGCGACCGACCGATGTTCACGTCGCTGATGAGTGGAACGGGTTCACTGGCGTTCGACGCGAAGTCGCTATCGCCGACCGTCCAGTTGACGTGGAGGTTGATCTCGATGGACCACCCTCAATCGATCTTGACGTCGGTCGTGACGACATAGCGACGCCGACGGGACCGCGGGCGCGGGCAACTGGGGCGCAGCTCACAGAGAACCCTCACGTTCCACGAGCAGTCGAGAAGACGCTCTCAGACGATGACTGGCGCGCCGACGGAGCAATGGCGTATCTCTACAACCGTGGGTTCGACGTATACGATATCAACACCATTCTTTCGGCTGGCGCGCTCGGACGGACTACAAACCGACGACTCGTCCCGACGCGGTGGTCGATTACTGCTGTCGACGACACGGTCTCTCAGTTCTTACGGGGACAACTCCAAAACGCATCGTCCATCGACGAGGTGGAGGTCCGCTACAACGAGTATCTCGGTAATCAGTTCTGGGTGCTGCTCGCGCCGGGTGACTGGGAGTTCGAGCTCGTCGAGATGAAAGCACCAGGAAGTGTTTGGAATCCCGACCGCAGCGAGTACTGGCTCGCGAGCGACCGCGAGGGATACGAAGGACGAACGCAGTACGTCGAAGAAACCGCTGGCGCGTACTATGCGACCCGCCTTGGGGTCCTCGAACACCTCGCAGAGCGTGACCGTCAGGCGAAGGTGCTCGTGCTCCGGAACGTCACCGACGACTACTGGGGTCCGGTTGGCGTCTGGCAGGTGCGCGAATCAGTCCGGAACGCCTTCTCTGAGGAGATGGCCACCGCAGAGACGTTCCACGACGCAGTCCGACAGATCGTTCCGCGGCTTCCTGTCGGCACAGACGCCCTCCGTCGTAAATCCAATATGGTCGCGGGATTACAGACGAGTCTGAGCTCATTCATCACGACCAACGAGGGGTAGCACAGCGTGCTACGCTCTCCCTTTCGTTACTCCGCGAGTGCTGCGAACGCTTCATCAACCAGTTCGCCCGTCTCTCCAACGAGTTCGTCCCACTGTTCGCTTTCAGGAGCCATCCCGAGCAGTCGAGCAGCGCGCATAATGCTGACGTGATAGACGCGTTGGACGCCTGATTCTTCTTCCCAGATAACGACGTTACACGGGAACAGCGCGCCGATCGTTCGGGTCATGTTGAGCGCACGATCTGCCATCTCAGGATGACACGCACCGAGTACGTAGTACGGACTGCGGTCGGCATCGATCTTCTCGTTGAGAAGTTCGGATGGGGAAAATTCGGCTGGGACACCAAAGCCTCTCTCCGTGAAGGCAGTCCGGACGTGCTCGATGGCTTCCTCATGCTCCATGTGGAGCGTCGCCTGCTGCTGGCCGATATCTTCGCCGTCCAGTACCGTTGGATCGATCTTCAGGTCCATCACACCCTCGTTCGAACGAGCAGAATAAAACGCTTCGTTACTCGTCGGTCGATTCGGCCGTCGGAACCGGTCCAGTGCCGATGACTTCACGGACGGCGGTTTCGAGGTCTTGCTTGCGTGGGAAGTACGTGCCGTCTGACTCATCGAGAATATCTGTGAGCTCGCGCGGTCCATCGGGTGTGCGGATGAGTTTGTCTCCCTCGCGGCGAACGACCTCGCTTTTCGGAATGCCGTAGTGGAGCCGCGAGGTGATGCGTGCGAGCGGTGCCCCCTCGACCGATTCGCCCTCGCCGAGTTCCACGATCGGTTCGGTTTCCTCGTCGTCAGCCATGTTCGTCCGTCTGCTCGGTTGGCGATTAATACTGTCGGTTGTCCCCTCGTCTCGCTTCCAACGGATCGACAGATACATCGATCCGGTACGGAGGTCGAGAACTGTGTTTGGTTACTGATTCTGTGGTCGATATTGAACGCACAGTGTGACCGTTCACGACCGCCAGCGAGTGCGAGACACCATATTTCCGCTGACTATGTTACCAAAAACCACACCACACAAAGGCTTATACTCAGATGGACTCCACTTATGTGAGTGACAATGATGATCGTTTTCGTGTCCAACTGAGACGACTGCCGCCGTTTCACGCGTAGGCCCTCCGTCTTCGATTTCACGACAGTCGCACTGCTTATCCGTCTGCCGCAGCCGCGGCACTGTCTCGCTCTCGCTCCCGATTTGGATTCGCTTCACGAATCCACCGAGCTGACAGTTGACAGCGCCCCTATGGCTGGATTTTCGTGATCTGGCTATTGGGTGAACTGCTCGTATTCCACCGACTACGACAACGATGACAAACGATACTGATCTCGACGATGATAGCGAAGAAAAGACGTTCGCCGTCCAGCGAGACCGGGTTGACGCTCCGATTCGCCGTCTGTTTGCAACCTATGGCAGAGAGCAGTGGTTTCCGCTCTCCGTTGGTCTTGTTGCGAGCTTAGCCGCGCATCTCCTCTCGCTCGTTCCACCGTACATTCTCGGCGTCGCTGTTGATGCGATTTTCAACCAGAACGATCTCTACGAACTCCCGTTGGTTCCACAATCGTGGATCCCGAACGATCCCATCGGACAGTTCTGGCTCTCTGCTGGACTGATCATTGCCACGTTTGTTGGCGGCGCGGTGGGCGCGTGGGTGAAGGGCTGGGGACTCAACGAATTTGCACAGTCCATCCAACACGAGATCCGCGTCGACACTTACGATGCAATGCAGCGGTTGGATCTCGGCTTTTTCGCCGAGAAACAGACGGGCGAGCTGATGAGCATCCTGAACAACGACGTCAACCGTCTCGAACAGTTCCTCAACGGCGGGCTGAACGTGATGACGATGATCGGCGTCACCGTTGTAGGCGTCACTGGGCTTCTCGTCTACATCAATTGGCAACTCGCGCTCGTGACGCTGGCGACGGTTCCGGTGGTCGCCGTGTTCACACACAAGTTCGTCCAGACCATTCAGCCAAAGTACAGCGAGGTCCGATCGACCGTCGGACGCCTCAACGCTCGACTCGAAAACAATCTCGGTGGCATCGAAGTCATCAAGGCTAGCAGCGCCGAAGATTATGAGTTCGATCGCGTCACCGACAGCTCTCAGGAGTACTACGACACGAACTGGGACGCTATTCGCACCCGCATTATGTTCTTCCCGGGGCTTCAGCTGAGTTCTGGCTTCGGCTTCGTGCTCACTTTCGTCGTTGGCGGCCTGTGGGTGTTTAACGGTCCGCCGCTTTTCTTCTCGGGCGGATTTTCGATTGGGAATTTCGTGACGTTCGTGTTTTTGAGTCAGCGATTCGTCTGGCCGCTCGCACAGTTCGGGGAGTTCATCAACATGTATCAGCAGGCGGTCGCCTCCGCTGAGCGTGTCTTCGGATTGATGGACGAACCGAGCGGACTCGATATCGACGACGACGCTCCCAATCTCACCGTTACAGAGGGCGTCGTCACATACGAGACCGTCACCTTCGGCTACGACGAGGAATCGATTGTAGAAGACGTGAACTTCACTGTCGGAGGCGGCGAGACGCTCGCGCTCGTCGGACCGACTGGTGCCGGAAAGTCCACCGTTTTGAAGCTCTTGTTACGGTTCTATGACCTCGAAACGGGCACAATCCGTGTCGATGGCCGGGATATCCGTGACACCTCCCTCGTCAGCCTTCGTAAATCGATTGGCTACGTCAGTCAAGAGACGTTCCTCTTTGCGGGTACCGTCGCGGAGAACGTCGCATACGGCTCCTTCGAGGCGACACGACGGGACGTTATCGAGGCCGCAAAAGCCGCGAAAGCACACGAGTTCATCGAGGATCTGCCAGATGGATACGATACAGAGGTTGGCGAACGTGGCGTCAAACTATCGGGGGGCCAGCGCCAGCGCGTCGGTATCGCGCGAGTGCTGCTGCAAGATCCCGAAATCTTGCTCCTCGATGAGGCGACCAGCGATGTCGATACGGAAACAGAACTCCACATCCAAGAGAGCCTTGACGCTCTCTTGGAGGATCGAACCGTACTCGCCATCGCACACCGCCTCTCGACCATCAAGGATGCAGACACCATCCTCGTCCTTGAGGATGGTCAGGTGGTCGAGCGCGGCGACCACCGAGCACTGATCGCACGGGATGGGCTGTACGCCGACCTCTGGGGAGTACAAGCCGGAATGATCGAGGATATTCCGTCGCGGTAACGGTACGCACCCACGGTCCGTATTTTAGTATCCGAGGATCGAAACCCGACCATGAAGGAGTACGAACGGAAGCAGCTCCTCGAACGGATCGACCGCGAGGGTGCGACGGTGGGGTCGTCAATCCCGGAGACGATCGACGTGCAGGGTGAGGAAATAAATCTTCGAGCGTTCGTCTTCGAGACAAAACGACGCGCGACCGTGCCGCCGGGAGAGCAAGATCGTCTCGACCGGGTGAAACGGAATCTCAGGCGCGAGCGACTCCAGCGCAGACAGCGCATCGAGGACGATGCGGTCACCTTCGAGACTGGCAAGCAACTGGTTGAGAGCATCATTGGTATCGAGCGGGCGCTCTCAGCACTCGACTCGCTCGAACGGCCGGACATCGAACGAGAGATCGAGGCGAAGGAGGCGGCCGATACGAAGCGGTGGACGAAGTTCCTGAAACAGGTGCTCGGAAGTGACACGAACACACCACGGAGGAATCGATGACTGTTCGGAACGACGAGCTGGCCGCCCAATTCGAGGAGATGGCAGATCTTCTCGAAGCCCAAAACGTCGAGTACAAACCCGTTGCCTACCGCCGTGCAGCAGAAAACATCCGGGAATATCCGGAGAACGTCGCGCATCTCTCACAGGAGAGCCAGAGCGCCGTTGAGCGGATCGACCGCGTCGGCGAAGCAATAGCCGAGAAGATCGTCGAATACGTTGAGACCGGAACTATAGCCGAGCTCGAAGAGCTCAGAGACGAGCTCCCTGTTGACATGGCTGGGATCACGAGCGTCGAAGGCGTCGGTCCGAAGACGGTCGGTACACTGTATGAAGCTCTCGACGTACGAACGCTCGACGATCTCGAAACTGCGGCACGTGAAGCGAACATTCGGGATGTGAAAGGCTTCGGTCCCAAGACCGAAGAGAACATTCTTGCGAACATTGATTTCGCGCGTGAGTCACGTCAGCGCCAACTCCTTGGAGAAAGTGTCCCGCTTAGTACAGATATCACGGCGTATCTCTCCGACACTGGTCCCGTCGATCGCTGTGACGTGGCAGGCTCACTTCGACGCTGGCGATCGACGATCGGCGATATAGACGTTCTCGTCGCAAGCGCAGACGCACCGAAAGTTGTCGAGGCGTTCACTGATTGGCCGGACGCAGACGAGGTTATCGAAGCAGGGACGAGCAAAGCAAGTGTTCGATCGAACGGTGTCCGCGTCGATCTCCGCGTTGTCGTTCCGGACGAGTTCGGTGCCGCGCTCCAGTATTTCACTGGGAGCAGGGATCACAACATCGCGATTCGGAACCGTGCCATCGACAGGGGTCTGAAAATAAATGAGTACGGCGTCTTCGACATCACAGACGTAGACGATCCTGATGCAGGACAACGCGTTGGTGAGCGAATCGCTGGTAAAACCGAGGCTGACGTGTACGAAACACTCGATTTGCCGTTGATCCCGGCAGAGCTTCGAGAAGCTCGTGGCGAAATTGAGGCTGCGGCCACAGACAAGCTCCCCGAGCTGATTTCGGTTGATGACATTCGGGGGGATCTTCATCTCCACACTGAATGGTCGGACGGACGAAATAGCATCGAAGAGATGGTTGCTGGAGCCGAGGAACGGGGCTATGAGTATCTCTGTATCACCGACCACGCGAGTGGTCCGGGGATGGTTGGTGGCGTTGGACTCTCGGATGACGAACTCGAAGAACAGCTGGCCGTGATCCGTGAGACCGGAGACGATGCAGCTATCGAGGTGTTCGCTGGTGTCGAAACAAACATCGACGAAAATGGCAGCGTTTCTACCAGTGATGCGATCCTCGAACAGCTCGATTGCGTCGTCGCATCGCCACACTTCGCGCTTGATGGCGACGGCACAGATCGACTCATCGCTGCCGCCGAACATCCTGACGTCGATATCATCGGCCATCCGACTGGCCGCCAGTTGAACCGCCGGTCGGGACTCGATATCGATGTCTCGAAACTGGCGAACGCCGCAGCGAGAACGGAGACGGCGCTCGAAATTAATGCCAATCCTCACCGTCTTGATCTCCGCGGGGGTGCGGTGCAGGTCGCAGTTGAGATGGGTGCGACTGTCGTCATCGATACAGACGCACACCGTCCGTCGAGCTACGACTACGTTCGCTACGGCGTTCACACTGCCCGTCGTGGATGGGCCGAACCCACTGACGTGCTTACCACTTGGAATGCTGATGCTGTCAGAACGTTTTTCGAGTCGTGAGTTGGTTGGATATTCAATATCTATAATTTGATACTAATTATATAAAGGCGTGTGTTTCGATTCATTGCTGTGATGTCTAATCGAGGAAGAATCATCATTTGATAACTATTTGTGATAAGTTTCTTATATGAGGGTTGATTAACGACAACTCCCAAAACCACAATATACCATGGATCTGCATAGACACATTAGAAATAATACATACGAATCATTCGTAACTATGCTATAACATCTGTCTGTGATATTCTAGAGCAGGATCAAATAGATGCTTTACTGTGGATAAGGTATATAGCTATTCTCCAATCAGTCCTGAATGATGCCCACCCGGATGACCTCCACTTTCGAGTTCCTCTTTGGGAGGTCATGGGTTGTCTCGCTACGGATTATTGCAGTTGGTGTGTTTCTCTCGATAAGTATTGGTCTGATCGGGCGGCTGATCCCGTTGGGTGCGATTGTCGTTTATCGATCAGAGATTGCAGGTGTTCTTGCTAGTATGGCATTCCTCAGTGGAGCAGGAGCGATCGCCTACTTCAATTCTGGCTACGTTGTGATATTACTGATTCAGGTACTTCTTCTGCTTGGATTATTTACCAGCGGTGGTGTCGCAGTGTTTCCCGGGTCGAGTATGGTCGAACAGTTTCAACTGAAAATCCAATTTGCAATTGTAATCGGTCTCTTGCTCAGTACTATCGGATACGCCGTTGGTGGTGCTGTTCGGTCTATTCGAAGCTGATTACCTATGAGAAACTGTGACCGTAGAATGGTACTCTCTCAAATGCTGGTCGATAAGCAGTCACGAAAACGAGTTGGCTGATAATGTCTTGCCGCAAGAAACACCATCCGAAAACAATTATATGGATTTTGTATTTGTTGGTGTAATTAGATATGAATGTGATATAAAATATGACAGTGGAGAAATTCATACCTCGGTTAAATAAAATAGCATTGGATAAATTGAAATATGATGATTGTGAATTAGATTACCGAGTCTTGATATTCACCGCGGAAAATGGTGGCTGTTGAGTCATATCATGTTTCGAACCTATAATGCAACTTCGACAATCTATTTTACGAATGTGACAGTACTCCGAGTCAGATGATGTTAGATGACCTTGTACGTCCATCGACCAACAAGATCCATGGTGAGACGTACCCAGGAATGAGCCGACGCCGTTTGTTATCTTCTCTTTCTGGATTGGGATTTACACAGGTTTCAGCAAAATTTATCACGAGGGAGGACATTGACAACGCAGCTTCTGATGAAGTTCCGATTGTCACTGGGTTCTACAGTGATGATCCAACATCGGAGACAACTGCGTACAAAGAGTATGTGCCAGCTGATTGGTACAACGAATTTCGTCACGCAACACAGATAAAACAGCAATTAGAGAGTTCTCTCATCCAAATTCCTGGTGTCGTTAGTGTCGGTGTCGTTCCTGGAGAACGTGGAGGGGAGAGTTCTCACGTCGTCGTCAGAATCCAAGAAAATGTGCTGGGGACGATTCTTGGAGATATCCCGACACTGATCGATGGTATCGAGATCAGTGTCGAACCAGTCAACGAGTTCCGATCCCTGAGTTGTGCCGGGAGTCTTCGAAATTGGAATGCTTCTCAGTCGTCGATTTATGGCGGATATGAAGTTTGGGGAGACGCATCGAAACCGATTGGAACCGTTGGTGCGCCAGCGTTCAAAAATGGTCGTCGATATCTCGCTACGTGCAAGCACATTTTTTCGGGGAAAAATTCCACTGGGAAGATATTGAGACACCCAAATGGGGCTCGACTCGGGAAAGTTAGTAAGAGTCGTTGTATGGAGGACTTTGCCATGGTGTCTCTCGATCCGGGCCATTATATTGAACGTAACATTCGTCATTCGGGATTTCGTGGGATCTCTGGTCATTATTCGCATGACGGATTAGCAAATCTCAAGAGTCGAAGAGTGAAGACCCGGAAAGTTGGTCGGACCACGTGTCGGACCACCTTCGGACGGATCCAATCCACCGCCGAGACGATTTTCACTGCACCGGGTTGTGTACCAAAACCCTACTCAGTGTTTCACAAGGACCAAAGCTCAGGGAACGATCTCAAACAAGGCGACAGTGGGTCTATCAGCTTCTATAAAGCTCCGAACAATAGTAATAAATGTTGGTTGGTGAGCTTCATAAATTATGAGGATGCAGGCACGAATGATGTTTTCGGGATTGGTCTCTATCGCCTAGCCGATTTTGGATACAGTTTTTAATAAGACATACTGTATCATTCACATCTAATAAATATAGTTTGTCTTCTCGTAATTCGCTCGGCGATGTTGACGCGACGGAATTCTCTTATCCCCATTCAATCCCCATCGCGCCTCCAATGATGAATTCGAGCGCGTTCACGAGATAGTGCGCAACGACAACAGCGAGAAGACTGTTGGTGTAAATGAATACGACTGCTAGTGCGAATCCGAGGATTCCCGTAACGAGAATTCCGAGTCGACCTTGCGCGCCGTGACCGACCGCGAACGCCACAGACGAGCCCCCGGCGAGGAACCAGGGGGAGATCGCAAAGCCAGAACTCAGAACACCGATCAACACTCCTCGAAAGAGTAACTCCTCAAAGCCAGCGATAATTGGAAGGACGCCACAGAGCAAGAGAACCCAACCAGCAGGCGTCTCTGGAGTCAAGAGATCGCGTAGTTGCTCTTCGTATTCATAGCCAAGTGCAGTCGCACTCGCAGCACCGACAGCGTTAGCTGCATAGAGTCCAAGACCAGTCACAACACCGACCCCGACCGCCAACAGACCAACACTCAATGGATCCCGAACATCAAGACCGAGTGCCGCTGGTGGAATTGCTGTATACCACGCACCGGCAACGAGAATAAACCCAAACAAACCCTGCGAGAGTGCAACGTTGGCGAGCAACATTCCCGCAGAGAACTGTGGTTGGGTCGGAGCCTCATCACTCGGCGAGCTCAACTGACGATTTGAATTTGAATTTGAATTCGTATTCTCGGTAGTATTGGTGCTGATCTCTGCTTCGTTCTGCTGGTCGCTGTCCTTTGTCGTGAACGCCTCAGTCTCGTGGTTGCTGTTCGACTGTGGTGTTGATTCGTTGGGGCGCTCACTCATGTCTTGGCCTTGTGAAAGGCGAGCAAGCGACAGTAAGAGAACGAGGACGACGCCCGTCAACCCCGAAAACGCCGTCCAATTGGGCACGCGTTATTGTGGGCTCGGGCTGCCGGGGCCGGTGGCAGAGCCCGATTCGAGTGCTTGTCCGGTAATGCTCTTGAGACGGTCGACGAGCGAGTCCTTTTCTGGTTCACCAACCAGCGCGATGTCGAGCACTTCGCTGATGTGTGAGACTGGAATGATCTCGATCATTTCCTTGTACTCGTCTTCGATCATCACGTCTTGCATGTTCGCGGCGGGGATGATGACTGTCTCCACCCCGGCCTTGGCGGCGGCCTCAATCTTGTGAGTCACGCCACCGACGGGGAGAACGTCACCGCGAACCGACAGTGAACCAGTCATCGCAACGCTCTGATCGATCGGGATGTCCTCCAACGAGCTGATGACGGCTGTGGCCATTGTGACGCTTGCAGAGTCGCCTTCAACTCCTTCGTAGGACTGCACGTACTGGATGTGGATGTCCCTCTTGGAAATGTCCTCATCAGAGAACTTCTTGATGATGGCAGAGACGTTCTGAACAGCTTCCTGTGCAATGTCCTGAAGGTTACCAGTTGCGATAACCTCACCAGGTCCCTGTGAAGGAGCAACCTCGGCCATCACCGGCATCACGATGCCGGAGTCTTCGCCCATGACTGCAAGGCCGTTGACCCGACCTCCGACGTTCCCTTGCGCGATGGTCATATCGTAATCTTTGCGCCGCTCGATGTAATCATCGGCAAGCTGCTGTTCGATAGAGCGCGAACGTCCTTTCGCCTGCAGAACGTGGTCTCGGGTCGTGAACTCAGCATCCTCAGCGCGGGCGATGTCACCTGCAACTCGTACGAGTCCACCGAGGGCTCGCAGTTCGAGCGTCAGGTGCCCCTTGCGACCGGAGCGACGCCGCGCTTCGAGGATGAGTTCTTCGGCGGCAGTGCGGGTGAAATGCGGTAGTCGGCCGTCTTTCTTAACTTCCTGAGCGATGAAGCGAGAGTACTTCCGGCGCATCTCCGGTGTATCCTCGATGGTGTCATCCATGTACACCTCGTACCCGTAGCCTTTGATACGGTTCCGGAGTGCTGGGTGCATATTCTCCATCGCATCGAGGTTCCCCGCAGCGACCATGATGAAGTCCGTCGGAACCGGTTCGGTCTGGACCATCGCGCCCGAGGAGCGCTCGGACTGCCCCGTGATCGAGAACTCACCTTCCTGAATGGCAGTCATCAGCTTTTGCTGTGACCTGATATCGAGGGTGTTGATCTCGTCGATGAACAGCACGCCTTTGTTCGACTTGTGAATGGCACCAGGCTCAACGCGATCGTGGCTCGGTGTCTCCATCCCACCTGACTGGAATGGGTCGTGTCGAACGTCCCCGAGCAGCGCGCCAGCGTGTGCGCCTGTTGCGTCCTCGAACGGGGCCGTCTGCTTATCGGCGTTGTTCACGAGCAGATTCGGGATCATCGCGTCGCTGCCGCGACTGCTGTAGCGGAAGACGAGATAGATGATTCCTGCTGCAAGAATCCCGATGAGAAGCTGCTGGCGAAGGATCAACGCGTACCCAAGGACGATCGCGATGATAATCCACATGAGGAACGACCGCATTTGGTTGCGCTTTCTGGCTTCCTCTTTATGTGCATCGACGATCTGGTCGCCTTTTCCTGCTGGCACCGTCCGGATCTTCGGCTCATTCCCGTCGTCGGGATTGTGGTAGACCAATATGTCTTGGAGTTCTTCTCGTGGGAGAAGCTGGCTCATCGCCTTTGCGAGCATCGACTTGCCCGTGCCCGGTGACCCGATCATCATCACGTGGCGGCGCTGTTTGGCCGCTTTCAGGACGATGTCTCGGGCGTGATCCTGTCCGATGACCTGATCGACGAGCCGATCTGGCACCTCAATGTCGGCGGTAGTATCAATTTTTAGGCCGCCGAGCAGGTCGTCTTCGGCCATCTCTTCGTCGATCTTCTCCTCGTTGATCTGCTCTTCGCCAATCTGCTCCCCGCCGACTTCGCGAACGACCTCGGCGGATCGGTCTCCCGACTCGGATAGCGAATCGCTTGTCCCCCCGCTCCCCGGAAGAGCCTCATCTGGGTTGTTATCGCTCATAGAACCGTGCTCTCATCATATAGGATGTGATGTTTACTGATATACTTTCTCCCCTCTTTCTCGTATCTGTCTGTCGAAATCGCCACCCATGAGAGTGACTGACAGCATTTTCGGCTCGACCGAAGGACGTTGGGCTTATTAAACGTCCGGGTGAGGTTTGAGTATGCGCGGGTTCCTTATTGGGCGGTTCCAGCCCTTCCATGAGGGCCACCAGACAATGGTCGAACGAATCGCCCCAGAGGTCGACGAACTCGTTCTCGGTATCGGCAGTGCTGATCAGTCACACACGATGCGTAACCCGTTCACCCCCGGTGAGCGCATCATGATGATCACCAAAGCCGTCTCGAAACTCGACCTCACTACCTATGCTGTTCCGATCGAGGATCTGAATCGAAATGCGGTGTGGGTGAGCCACGTTCAGAGTATGTCTCCTCATTTTGACGTAGCGTACTCGAACAATCCGCTGGTCGTACGGCTGTTCGAGGAAGCCGGGGTCGAGGTCCGGTCGACCCCAATGATCAGACGCGAAGAACTCGAAGGCTCCGAAGTCCGCGATCGAATGTGTCGAGACGAAAATTGGGAGTCACTCGTTCCTGATGCGGTCGTCGAAGTCATCGACGAGATCGATGGTGCCAACCGACTTCGACAGGTGAGTGACTCGGATGCAAACGGAGCGTAATCAATCTCACTGTAGCACAACGCAGTTCGGTTTTTAGCGCTCCGATCCAAACAGACTGCCATGATCACGCTCGCAACTGATTTTGGCTCTCCGTATCCGGCGGCGATGCGGGGTGTTATTCTCGGTGCCTGTGATGCTCGTATCGTCGACATCACGCACGAGTTTCCGCGCCAGGACGTACAGACGGCTGCGTTTTGGCTCCGCGAGGTGCTCCCGTATTACCCACCAGCCGTCCACTGTGCGGTCGTCGATCCAGGTGTCGGAACTGACCGTGCTGCACTCCTCGTACGGGCAGGCGAACACCTACTTGTCGGTCCGGATAATGGTCTCCTCTTACCAGCCGCCCGTGCGCTCTCTGAACGTATCGATGTTTTTGAGTGGCAGTACGAATCCCCAGACAGCACGACATTCCACGGACGAGACGTGTTCGCACCAGCAGCAGCAGCCGTCCACGAACACAGCATCGCGGAACTCGATCGTGCGAGACCGACCGACGAGTACGTCGATCACGCGTTCCCCGAACCCGAACTCCGCGAACAGGACGTGATCGGCACAGTCCTCGTCGTCGATGGGTTCGGAAACGTAATCACGAACATTCCCGGCACCGTTCTCGATGCGTGTAATGAATCCGTCATGGTGAACGAAGAACGAGTGCCAGTCGAGCGGGCGTACGCCCAACTCGAACCCAACAGCCGACTCGTCACAGTCGGGAGCCACGGAAATGTCGAACTCGCCGTGAATCAGGGGCGCGGCGATAGAGCGTTCGATCTGGACACCGGTGATGCGGTCCGACTCGAATTGTGAGACACTGATCGAGATTCGTGTCCAACGAACGGTATCGATGATCGACACGCTGCTCCGATTTTGTATAATGTCGTACTCACTGCTATGGGATCGTCACAGCGCCAAAAGAGTCGTAGATTGTGGGCCGTAGAGCGTACGCGCCGCTTAGTTGGCGGAGATAACGTCGTCGATGCGGACGATCATCGTTGCCGCTTCCGTTGCGCTCTCGATGGCTTCGCGTTTGACCGCAGCAGGGTCGAGGATGCCGGCTTCGATTGGATCAGCGACGTGGCCGGTCTGTCCCTCGGCGATGACGCCTGCTCGACCCTCTCCCTCGAAGGTCGAACGGAGGTCGACAAGCGCGTCGATTGCATCCATCCCGGCGTTCGTTGCGAGTGTGCGCGGGAGAACGTCGAGTGCGTCAGCGAATGCCTCAACAGCGAGCTGTTTGCGACCCGTGATGGACGCGGCTTCCGTGCGGATTCCGTCCGCAATTGCGATTTCGGTCGCTCCTGCGCCGGGCACGACACTGCCTTCTTCGAGTGCGGCAGTAACGACATCGAGTCCGTCAGCCAGCGCGCGTTCGAGTTCGTCGGTGACGTGATCGGTGCCACCTCGGGCGAACACAGTGACGGCTTCTGCTTGGGCACCACCCTCGACAAACGCGAGTTCGTCCTCACCGAACTTCTCGACGCGGACGAGTTCGGCGGAGCCAAAGTCATCTTCTTCAAGATCGTCGACCGTACCGACGAGGCGAGCGCCCGTCGCACGGGAGATCGCCGATGCTTCGTCGTCGTCGACACCGTCGAATGCGAGCACACCCTCGTTTGCGAGGAACGAGGCCACACGGTCGTCAACATCGCCGGTCACGAATGCGACATCGATACCCGCATCGGTGAGCGTGTCAGCGTACTCTCGAAGTTCACCTTCCTCTGCGTCGAGTGCGGCGTTGAGCTGGTCGACGCTCGTAACGTTGTACTCGGCATCGATGCTGCTCTCGCGCACTTCAAGATCGACATCGAGCACTGCGATCGTCGCGTCTTCAACGCGTCGGGGCATATTCTCGTGGAGTGGCTCCTCTTCGGAAATGACACCCTCGACGAGTTCCGTTGCGGAGGAGGATGCTCCAGTCTGCGTGCGTACTCGAACGTTCTCACGCTCGACTCCGTCCTCACCATCGACCATCAGAATAGCCTGGACGACAGTTTCCGAGAGTGGAACTGCGCCGATGTCTCCGGTTCCCTTACCGGTCATGCTCGTGACAGCGACTCGTTCGAGGAGATCGGCGTCGATCTCGTCCTCAAGCTCCTGCTCGGCAATCGTTTCCTGTGCGATGCTCGCGGCTTCGTGGTAGCCCTCGACGATCGCAGTCGGGTGTACATCGTCGTCAAGGAGATCTTCGGCGCGAGAAAGAAGCTCACCAGAAAGCACTGCTGCCGTCGTCGTTCCGTCGCCAACCTCTTCTTCCTGAGTGCTGGCGACTTCGACGATCATCTGTGCTGCCGGGTGATCGATGTCCATCTCCTCAAGGATGGTCGCACCGTCGTTCGTGATAACGACGTCGCCCGAATCGGAAACGAGCATTTTGTCCATCCCACGCGGACCCAGTGTCGATCGAACGGCGTTGCTCACCGCCTTCCCGGCGGCGATGTTAGACGATTGAGCGTCCTGGCCACGCGTACGTTCACTATCCTCTGCGAGAATGAACATCGGTTGACCTCGGCGCTGGGCGGATTGTGACATAATCATGGAGACATGGATTGCGCTTCTATATAAAAGTTGCTGTGTTGGGATTAGGAATCGGACGACGGAGCGCCATGTCGATTGCTATCATGGACACTAACGTCGTTGTGTCGTCCGAATTGACTATTGTTCAAAGGGGTCCGGTCGTTAGGATTCGGTGACTGGGATCTCGGTCGCGTTCTCCCAACTCCGTTGTGTGTGTTCTTCGATCGTTTCGTCGACGAGAATTCCGATTTTCGCACCGATACTTGCTCCAACACTCGCGCCGACGGGTCCACCGATCGCACCGACGCTCGCGCCGATACTCGCACCCGTAATCGTTCCGCAGTTGTCTCGTCGATCCATATGTTCACATCGTCGCGGTGGCATAAGAGTCCTATCGTCGATCGTAGACAGTGACAGCACGGTCTGTGCGTGCTGAGAGACCACGGTGATTGCGGCGGGGTGTTCGGTCGCGGAGCCGAGCGATGAGGCTATCTTTCAATCCGACACCCACGCCTCCAGCAATATCTCGCCCGTTTGTAAGCCATTCTGACGGTCGTGTTTCGCCTCGTGCGATGGTCGGTATGCCCGAGCCAATGTCGGTAACGATGTGTCGAGCAACCCGCCAGAGCGAACGAGTGCCGTAGTTCTTCACTAATCGATAGGTGAGTGATCGGTATCGCCAGCGCCAGTCTCTCGCATCTTTCCCACCATCAGCACGGATTCCCGGCTGTGCGCCGTATTCGTCGACTTCGGGAACAGGTCCGTCGTGAGATTGTGTTTGTCGTCGAACACTCATCTCAGGTTCCCACGCCACCTCGTGTCCGAGGCGGGCAAGCCGGTGGGCGACATCCCGCGCTCCGCCGGTCGCTAGATACTCATCGAAGCCGTCGACAGCTTTGAGCGCATCTCGATGAAAAGCGACGTTTCCGCCACGAAAGTATGTCACGTGCTGGCCTGCAATAGAGCGACGTTCGACAGTTTCCGTGCTCATACCACCGCGGAGCGGTCGATGGATCGGTCCAGTAACGACTGCTGGTGATTCCGGTCCATGCCCGCTAGCGCGGTGGGCTGGTGCAACGCATTCAAACGCTCTCTGAATTGCGTCTGCCCAGCCTTCCTCGACGGCAAGCCAGTACTCGACGAACGCGAGAATGTCGCCACTCGCGCGGTCGAGACCGGCGTTCCTCGCGACGTTAATATTTCGTTCTCCGACCTCTACAAGCACGTCTACGTCGTCTCGCTGACGGATTACTCCTGTCGTCCCGTCCACGCTCGGGCCGTTGACAACGATGATTTCTGCCGATGGTACATTGGTCGATAGCGCATCGAGACACCTCACCAGGTGCTCGCGGCCGTTGAGCGTCGGCACGACCACCGAGAGTTGCATACCTTTGCTACGGACCCTCGAACGATAAAAAGACGCCGTTACTCTGCTCCCGACCGAACTTCTATACTTCTGATAGGTCCCCCATAGTCACTGACTTTTCGATTATTTTCGGCTGTATATATCTATTGTAAAGATGCTAATATAACGATCGATGTATCGCCACACCGATCATGCCGTGAGAGGATAGTGACAGGGGTACTCTGTAGAGAGTGATTCACACTACGCGCGTATTCCAGTACGACACCGAAGCGAGACGGTCGCCTATGGTCGTGCTACCGACTGTCGTATCTGCTTCCCGGAATGTGGATGCAATCTCGTCGGGGATCTGTCGGTAGAAACCGTATGGAAGAATAAAATCGTGTGATTCATCGACGAGTGTGAGACTTGCGCCGCTGAGAAGGCGATTGACCTCGTTCTCGGAGTACAGTCGTGATCCCATCGGAAGCAGCCAGTTGTAGACCGTCCGTGTGCTGTAGCGGTTGAACGTATCGAAGAAGACCTGTTCCCGTGAGACTCGACTCATCTCACTCAGGAACGATGCTGGTGTGTCTGCGAGGTGGAAAAAGCGCATGGCGAACACCGAATCAAAGTAATTGTCTGGAAACGGCAACCGGGCCGCATCGCCCCGAATGAACTCGATGTGGTCTGGCACGCCATTCTGTTGTGCCTTCTCTCGGCCTTGCTGTAGCATGGCAGCAGAGATATCGATACCGGTGACATCTGCGCCCCGTTTTGCGAGCATCGAGGTGAATCGACCCGTCCCGCAGGCAATTTCGAGAATTCGGCGGCCTTCAACGGGCGAAAGAGCGTTGAGAACAGCCTGTTTTTCCCGTTGGTCGATGAGTCGCCCACCCCGCGAGAACCGCTTTGTGTCGTAGTCCTCGGCAACATCGTCCGCTTGGTACCACTCCTGCCCTTTCACGCTACCCACAACAATCCATTCGGGAAATAAAACGGTACTGGATTTGAGTGCAACGAGTTGACTAGTCCAACTGTGATGAAAACTACGTGGTGGCGACGTTGTTGGGTGCAATCCGTAGTACAACCCGCGCGCCCTCTTCCTCATCCAATCCCGGATATTCATCGCGCCCCATGTATCGCTGAGTGAGTTCGTTGATGTGCGCTATGGCTCCTGCTTCGGTAATGTCGACTACTTCGCCACGAACCGAGACGAATCGGTAAGGGTCCTCGGGATCGATCATGCTCACGCCAACGCTTGGGGTTCGCTGAACGTTCCGTTCTTTCTGTCGCCCCCGTTCGGTGTTGATCAGCACGTGTCCAGCGTCAGCGTCGTAGTCCACCCACACCGGTGTTACCTGTGGCGTTCCGTCTGGCATCACCGTCGAGAGGTGCGCAAACGTTTTCTTTTCGAATAGATCGTGGTACTCGTCTGGAATTGCCATACCCACTACACGCGCCCGACTGAGAAAAATGAATGGCGTCGTTTCTTCTACTCATTTCGGTCCGGATCTGTGGCGACGCTTTGACGCTGGACGCTTACCCTGATTCGGACGAACATCGCGTTATTCTGGACTGACGACCTCGACTTTGATCCCCGCTGGATCTTCGCAGTAGAGTGCGTAGTAGCCGCCTGCATACGGATGCTGGTCCTCGTAGAGAACAACAGAATCCGCTCGTTCGCGGATTTCCGCGGTCAGTTCGTCAACCTGTGCACGAGAATCTGCGTGGAAAGCGAGGTGGTTGAGGCCCGGAGCCTGCCGGTCGAAAGGATCATCGGAGACGTCGGCCTGTTTGATGACGATGTACGTTGGGCCATTACTCCACGAACGACCACCATCCCACTCGTTGTTTTGTTCGTAGCCGAGTTCGGTTAGCAACCACGCCCAAAAATCAACTGACGCCGCGAGGTCAGAGGCGCACAGCTCGACATGGTGAAGTTGTCCGGTGTGTTCGAAATTGGAACGATCGTGGTTCATTTACACTGCGTCGTAGATTGCGTCCACTCCTCGGAGGGTAACGGATACGCTACTTCCCACAGGTGGCCATCAGAATCTTAAACGTTCTGGAGTATCCGCCCAAACGTCCTGTGCTGATTTTACGATGCGACCACCGGCTGCTTTGGCTTGCACGAGTAGCTCTCGTGGAGAGATAGCAAGCCACGTTCCATCCAAGGGAAAAAAGCGATATCGCTGTCGTCCTCTCGGTCGCGTAGTGGGAAGCCGAGATCATCTCGGAAGGAAATTTGATTCATCGATGTCCGAGACACCGAGTGTAACAACTGAGAGCTGTGGATCCAGCCGACGAGTATATATTGAATGATGGTGAAGGTGTCTGTTCTCTCCTCTCTTGGTAGTCGGATACTATGTCGTTGAGGATGTTTGCCATCGTCAAACGATTACGTCTGTATTTGCATCGGTTGCGGCAATACCTGTCTGATATCTATGTATAAGGATAACAACCCTACATTGGAGTATTCGTATTGTTTTGTGGGGGTTATAGCGAAGATTTACAATCTCCTTCCCCCCAGAGCCGGTATATGAGTACGAATGCGGAAAACCAGCCCGTGGAAACGTTCCTCACCAACCCGGATTTTCGTGACAGATTGCGCGAACTCCCCCCAAGTGCGAAGCTAGTGGCCAAGGTACTCGACGATGAGTCGCCTCTCTCACAAGGACAGCTCGCTCAAGAATCACTGCTTCCCGACCGTACCGTTCGATACGCACTAAATCGACTCGAAGAAGCTGATCTCGTCAATTCCCGTTACAGCTTCCACGACGCGCGAAAACAGGTATACTTCCTCATTAAGTAGTTCTTCGAACGCGTGTGGATATGCTACGTGACGATTCGTGACGAACTCGTGTTCTCTCTGAGTGGCCCGGCTTCGAGAGATTCATGGGACTCACGATACTGTAGCTGTTTTTTAGATTCGCCGTCTGAGTGACTAGCATGAACGTGTCCCGAGTCTCCGTTCAAACTAACACACCAAGCGGGACGACAAACACCTATCTCCTTGGTAGCGATAGCGCTCTTCTTATCGACCCAGCGGCACGAAACGATGCGCTCGATGCTGCTATCGCCGCACACAGCGTCGATCATATTGCCGTCACGCATCATCATCCGGATCACATCGGTGCTGTCCACGAGTACGCTATCGAGACTGGTGCCACGGTGTGGGCAAAGCATGGGCGTGAGCGATCATTCAAATCAGCAACCGGTATCGCTCCAGACAGAACATTTCGCGGCGGAACTGCTATCGAAATTGGAAGCGAGCGAATCCACGTGCTCGAAATACCTGGTCACACGCCCGAACACGTCGGATTCGTAGGGAATGATGGGGAACAAACACGACTCCTCGTTGGTGACCTCGCGGTGGCGACCGGGAGTGTTGCCGTCGGTGCACCGGAGGGCGATATGCGCGCGTATCTCGGCTCGCTCCGTCGCGTCCACGCCCGTGCACCAGACGTACTCGACCCCGGCCACGGTCCAGTTATCACTACTCCGAGAACAACGATTCGTGAACTCATCGACCGTCGACTCGACCGCGAACAGCACGTTCTCACAGCCGTCGAATTGGGAGCCTCGACCGTTTCGGAAATCACCGATGCAGCCTATGAGAAAGATATCTCCTCTGTTCGCTCGCTCGCTGAGGCAACAGTGAATGCGCATATCAAAAAGCTCGCCGTCGAACAGAAGGTGAAGTGGGACGGAACGCACGCATCGTTCGACCGTCCTCGAGAAGATGATCTTTTCTCGATCGAGGAGAAGACTCGATATGGACGGTGAAGAGTTCGATGGCGTTGGCTCCGACCCCACGTCCGGCGCTTCGTCCGAACCGGAATCTGACCTCGAACGCGAGCACGAACGCGCGCTCGCACTCGATATCGAACGCCTCGCGGACGCCATCGAATCCATCGGTTTTGAGTGTACCCGTTGCGGTGCGTGTTGTACCAGTCACGGGGATGAACGAGACCAAGAACACACCGCGACCGTCTTTCCAGATGAGGTACGCACACTACAGGACTCGGAGGACGAGTGGCGCGATGTTGCCCGTCCGATTCCGTACGGCCTCAGCGAAGGACCAGACGGTCTGGAAGGTGAAACGTTCGAGTGGGCACTCCAGACGGATTCTTGTGGTGACTGTGCGTTCTATACGGAAACTGACGGGACAGGCGAGTGTACGGCACACGAGAACCGGCCGCTCATCTGCCAGACGTATCCCTTTAGCGTCGCGCTTTCGGGAACGAGCCAGCCGATGGGTGAAGTCGTTGACAGACGCTCGGTTAGCAGCCGAGCGAAGCTCGGCGACAGAGACGGATCCAGTCCTTCAAGCAGCCAAACTGTGTCCGGTGACAGTGAGGAGGTTCGTGCTCACGAGTGTGAGGGGCTCGGTCGGGAAATCAGTCGAGCAGACGCACGCTCGCTTGCAACCGCGCTGAAAGAACGCGCTGTTCGGGAACTCGAAGAAGCCATCGCCGTTCGTGATGCGTACGAGCCAACCCGTCCCGCTAGCGGCGAAATCGTCGTCCACGATTCGGAAGGCGCGAAACATCCAGACGGTACACGACGCTGAGCGAACTGCGATTCCCGTATTGGTGTAAATTCTTCGATGCCACGGCTTGCCGGCAGCTACTTTCGAATTCCTCGGCTCCGGTACGAAATCGGTCCAAGTGTGAGATACGCTAGTGCGACGACGAGTAACACGCGCGCCAGCCACTGGCCGGATGATCCCCACGCGATGACGACGGTCTGTACGGTCCCCACTCCGAGCGCATCGCGTGCGCACAAACCGGGGTAGGGTATTTGAGCGAGCATTAGATACGTTAGCGCGGCGGCCTCAACCAGCAGCAGGGTCGCACTGTCGAAGCCAGCGAGATACGTCAGAGTGAGAACCGTCGCCGCGAGCGTGTTCGGAACTCCCGGACGAAATTCATCTGACTCATACACCATGTACATCGTCGTGCGAAGAAGCGCCGCTACCACGAACGCCGTCGTGATCGCTATGGTAAGCACAACCCGTTCGGTCGGATCTGGTATCGAACTCCATCCCCACTCCGTGCGCGCAACGGTGTAAACAAACAGGCCTGGCGCGACACCGAATGAGACGATATCTGCGAGCGAATCGAGCAGTTCACCGATTTCCGAACTGGTACTTATCCGAGCCAGCACGCCGTCTAACCCATCGGCGATCACCCCGAGAAGAATGAGCCGCGCTGCCAAGCCTAACTCTCCTCCCGACCCTGTCTCTACAGATATCACGACGATTGCGAGAAATCCAAACATGACGTTCGCTATCGTCACTATGTCGGGAAGTTCGAGCCGCCTAACTGGATGCTGGCGCACGTTTGTGCCCGCGAGACAGTCGACAATATACCTTCCGTTGCTTCCTATGAAAGTGATACCCAATCAATCCAGGTTCGTTCCATCTCAGAAAAACGATCGATGTCGTTCTGAGGCGATACATTCTTTACCCCGTGCCCGTGACATCGCGTTCAGAGGTCTATCATGGAAATCTCAGAAAAGCTCCTGTGTCTGTTTAGTGCTGAGGTGTCCGCTAGTGGGGACACCTACACCGTCGAAATCCCGCGGCGCGAGATCGAAACTGGATCTATCGACCCCGGTGAAACCTACCGTGTCGCACTCATCTCGGCCAGTGATGACTCCCCTTCGCCTTCAACTTCCACTCCTGATCAGGTCACGGGACAACCACAACCACCGGTCGAAGGCGGAGAAATCCGGTACGTCGAAATAGAAGATCTCGGAAAGCAGGGCGATGGTATCGCTCGTGTCGAACGCGGCTACGTCATCATCGTTCCAGATTCAGAGGTCGGCGAGCGCGTCAAGGTCGAAATCACTGAAGTGAAATCCAATTTTGCTGTTGGAGAGATCATCGAGTAAGTAATCTCTCCTTACTTCCCTCCTCCGTCGCGGATCGAATCACTTTGAGAGAATGTTCAGAAACATCTCTTATTATCTTATCCTACTAAATTGACCGCCAGTTCTTCGGTACTCGGGGAGATAATCGGTCTTGTGTCGATATAAAGCAACCGACATTTCTTCGGTAATCTCGTGTTACCCGCGTGTACCAACCCCCCGGCCATAGCTCCTTCTATACGACGGTAGAGGTGGAGAAATCGCATGAGGGAAGCGTGTTACCCCACTGTACCAAACCCACTATATGCCGTTCGGCCATGATTTTGCTTATGAGTGTCAGCGCCTCATCGGCAACGGAACTGACGGAGAAGCAACAACAAATCCTTCGATATCTCCGCGAGAACGCAGCGACGAAGACGTACTTCAAATCACGCCTCATCGGAGAGGAACTCGATTTGAGCGCGAAGGAAGTAGGCGCAAACATGCGTACGATTCAGGAAGCAGCGTTTGATCTCACGATCGAGAAGTGGGGATACTCATCCGGAACAACGTGGAAGGTCACGACCTAATCTTGAAGTTGCTCTCGATCAATGAGAACGTTCTACTGGTCACTCTAAGGATGGGTTACTGTGGGTCGTACCGGACCAGTGAATCGGCATCAGCAGCGAGTGCAATTGCGTCTGGCCCGAATGAATCGGCATAGCGCACAAGGAGGGTGAGTACAGTCTCAGGGCGCTCGACCGTATAGCCGTTGTTGCGAGATAACAATGCAGCCTCTTCAAGTTCCTTTGCGTATTTGCTTACTGTTGGCCGCGAGACACCAAGGGTCTGGGCGAGATCGCTTGCACTCGTCTCTGGCTCCCGAAGAAGCGTGATAAACATCCCCCGTGCAGTCTCACGGCGAAGATAGCCGAGGGCTGTTTTCTCAAAGTCACTGAACCGGCGCGCTTGAACGTACCGCCGGTACTCGCCGTCACGGAAGCTTTCAATTGCTTTCGATTCGACGAGTCTGCGGAGATGATGTTGTGTCTCGCCAGTCCCCAGCGATAGATCATCACGAACCTTCGAAAAGTGTGCACCAGGTGTCGTCGAGAGATACCCCACGATGGCATCGCGCGCGTTGCTTGAGGACCCGCTATCAACAAGCCGCGAGAGCGGACCCGCGGCTCCAAGTGCCGCAAACCGCCGAAGCGTCGCCCGCTTCTCCGTGTCAACTGTCTCTCCCGACTCACCAGTCATTACTTATCCGTAAGAACGCGGTGTGTAAAATATCTTTGTCGGTTCGTGATGCGTGATCGACTCACTCGGTTTCCGTTTCGGGTTCGGATTCCGGTTCTGGTTCTGGTTCTGGTTCTGTCTGCCGATTATTCGATTCGGCTTCCGTATTTTCGGTGGTATTGGTGCCTGTCTGTCCTCCACCATTGTCCATTTCTATTTCGGCATCCATCTCTTCGATCACTTCATCTGGATCTTTGATATCGATGGCATCCTGCCCTTCTTTGATTGCTTGTGCCTCCTGTTCCATCTCTTCGACGTCCATTTCTGCTGCGTTGTCGATTTGGCCGATGATCTGTTCGATGTCATCGATACCGATCAGTTCGCGGGTCTCCGCGTCGAAGTCGAGACTGTCGAGTGCTTGGCTGTCTGTCGCCTGGACATCGCTGCCAGTGAGGTGCTTGCCGTAGCGCCCGAGGAGTGACGTGAGTTCCTGTGGGAGCACGTACGTGGTGGAGTCGCTCTGGCCGATCTCTGCGAGTGTTTCCATGCCTTTGTCGATGACAGCCCGTTCGCCCATCGATTGTGCCGACTTCGCTCGCAGCACTGTCGACACAGCGTCACCCTGTGCTTCCAAGATCTGTGCTTGCTTTTCACCCTGCGCGCGAATGATGTTCGACTGCTTGTCACCTTCTGCCGTCTCGACAGCACTGCGGCGTTCACCCTGCGCTTCGAGGATCATCGCGCGACGGCGGCGCTCTGCGGATGTCTGTTGCTCCATGGCCTGCTGGACGTCTTGGCTCGGGTTCACTTCACGAACCTCAACGCTTTCGACGCGGACACCCCACTCGTCGGTCGGCTCGTCGAGTTCCTTGCGGATGCGTGCGTTGATCTCCTGTCGCTTGTTCAGCGTGTCGTCGAGATCCATATCACCGAGCACAGCCCGAAGTGTTGTTTGGGCGAGATTCGACACTGCTCGCTTGTAATCATCGACTTCGAGAAACGCCTTCCTCGCATTCATTACCTTGATGTAGACGACCGCATCCGCCGTCACGGGGGAATTGTCCCGCGTGATCGCTTCCTGACGGGGGACATCGAGCGTTTGTGTCCGCATGTCGAACGGGTATGTTGCCGAGACGAACGGTGGGACGAAGTTGATGCCAGGTTCGAGCAGCTTCCGGTACTCGCCGAACACCGTGAGTGCACGCTTTTCAGTCGCTTGAACGATCTCGACGGCTTGAGAGACCGCGAAGATAAGAATAAGCAGTACGACGAGACCGATTATCGACGCGATACCTACTTGCAACGGGAGGGCTAGCATACCATGACGTTGGCATACTGGTACTAAAAGCGTTTTTATCAGGAATAGTAGCTTTAAACTGCAACATTCCTCCATGTGTTTCGACCGCTGTCTTACCGATTCCAGTAACTAATAGCACGTTGCTCGGTGCTGTTGTTATGCTGTATCTGGCTCTCGTTCCTCGTTTCGGTATTCTTTGGCGAGTTCCCGATCGATGTCGTCTTCGATCGCTGAGAGTGCTTCGACAGTAATGACGTTCCCGCCACCGGGATCGAGGACCATAATCTCTTCACCAGCTGGAATTTCACCATCGAGCGTCCGGGCCTGATAGTAAGGGTTGAACCCACCGTCTTCGAGTTTCACTTCGCCTCCCGACCGCGAGACGTCCTCCGTCACGTGTCCTGTCTTTCCCCGAAGTGCATCCGAATCACTGGTCCGACCGCTCCCTTTTCCACCATAAATATCAAATTCTCTATATGTGTAGAGAGATAGTCCGCCCGCGATGAGGACGGTGAGCGCCATTCCGATCAATGTCGGGAACAGGGTAAGACCCAGACCGCTCAGTGCGATTCCGACGGCGCCAGCAATCAGTAGTGCGATGCCGATGACGATGAAGTGAGCTCCTGGAGCGAGGGCTTCGGCGATCATGAGCCCTGCTCCAGCGAGCAACAGTAGGACCGGTATCGGGAGCGTCAACCAATCGGCAATTTGGAGGACGATTGTATCCATGCGTGATGATTGGCCGTTCGATATGTTAACCCTTCGGGGGTGATGGTGCCGTGGTATTTTTTCGTTGCTCGCTGCTGGTGTTCTGTTCTCACGACGTGGGTTTGTCTCTCCTTCGTGACCGGTTACTGACAATGGCTGATCTGAAAAGCATCAGAGACGACCCGCTTGCTGTGATCTAGTCTCAACTTCACAGACCGTCACACCACCGCAGTATTCGAGCGACTGGTGACGAACATCGTGGTTTCGAGAGTGACAGTCACCAGATCCCGCAACTCTACGCTGTGACACAGAGAGCAGTCACAGCACGCCAAGGAGCAATAACAGGACCGTAACCGTCACTATCGCTCCGAGCGCAACGAACGCCGCGTTTTCGGCAGACGGTGATCCCGGTTCCGGGTCCGCAGATCGAAGCCTTGCGATCTCGTCGTTGTACCCACCATTGGCTTCTACTTCGTCCTCGTTTTCGGTTCCGACATCATCGATGTCAAACCGCCACTCCCGTTCGTCGTCCATGCTTTTCATAGGCACTGTACGCATAAGTCGCTACCGAACAGATAGCAACATGCCACTTTGTTTCCCGCCGAACTGTCCGTAGCGCGTTCGATCGTCGCGTGCTCAGTGCGCTATTCAATCGATCTTTGAATGGCGTTTTCTCGGAACGAAGCTGATTGATGGATCACTCACTTCGACACAGCTCGTGGGTCTTGTTCACGTGATCTTCGTTCCAAGTGGTGCGTCGCCGTGGGTTGTGAGGAGATCTGCCTCCTCGCCGGCGGCGAGTACCATTCCATTGCTTTCGACGCCGAACAGCTCTGCTTTCTCCAAATTCGCAACGAGGACGACACGCGTTCCGGGGAGGTCGTCCACGTCGTGTAGCTGTCGCAGTCCAGCAACGACCTGACGTGTTTCGAGACCGATATCAACAGCGAGCTTTACGAGCTTGTCTGCCCCCTCGATCGGCTCGGCGGATTGAATACGGCCGACCCGTAGATCGAGTGCCTGAAACTCCTCGAAGCCAATTCGTTCCTCAGAAAGCGGTTCGAGATCGACATCATCGTCAGTCTCTGAACCGTCATCGGTGGGTGTTTCCGTCATTTCTTCGTGCTCGATTCGTTCGTCAAGACGCTCGTTCAGTGCTTCGATCCTGTCGTCTTCGATTTTCTCGAACAGTTCGGTCGGCTCGTCGAACCGTGCGGCTGGCGCTTCGAGCGCGTCGTCGAGCGTCGTGTTGTGAACTGATCCATCCTCGTTCAGTTGCGAGTAGAGCCGCGCTGCCGTAGCTGGGGCGGTCGGTTCGATGAGGACGGCAATTGCTTTCACCAGTTGGACGCAGTCCCGAATGACCTGAGCGGCTCGTTCTGGATCCTCATCTGTAAGCTTCCACGGCTCATTTCGTTGGATGTACTCGTTGCCAAAGCTCGCCACGTCAACCGCGGCCTGCGTGGCGTTTCGGATGGAGTACTCGTTGATGCTGGTCCGGAATGTCTCGATCGCGTCCTCGATCTGTTCGCGGACCTCATCGGAGACAGACACGTCTGGCGTCCCCTCGTAATTTCGGTACGCAAACAGCAGCGAGCGATAGACGAAGTTGCCGACGTTGCCGACGAGCTCGCCATTGACTCGTTGTTGGAAGCGTTCCCAAGCGAAATCGATGTCGTCCTGAATGCCACCGACAGTCGTCAGGTAGTATCGCAGCAGATCGGGATCGAATCCCTCGTCGAGATACTCGTGGGCCCAGATAGCGCGGTTGCGACTGGTCGAGAACGCATCTCCATCGAGGCTCATGAATCCGTGAGCGACGATCGCTCGCGGTTCGTTGTACTCAGCGACGTGGAGCATCGCTGGCCAGAAGACTGTGTGATGCTGGATAATGTCTCGCCCGATGATGTGGATGATCTCTCCATCTTGCTTCCACGGATCTTTCCAGTCGTAGACATCGCTTCCAACGCGCTCTGTGTACTGTTTGGTCGAGGCGATGTACTCGATCGGTGCATCCACCCAGACGTACAGGACGAGATCCTCTTCGCTGTTCGCGTCTGGATCTGTGTCCGGGTAGTCGATCCCCCACTCCATATCGCGGGTAATACACCAGTCTAGTAGCTCCCCTTCGATCCATTCACGGGGCTGGTTGCGGGCGTTGCTGGTCCCTTCAAGACGGTCGATGAACGACTGAAGGTACGACTGGAGATCCGACAGTCGGAAGAATTTGTGCGTCCGCTCGCGGTATTCCGCCGGATTTCCTGTGAATGCACTATACGGGTCCTCGATCTCGCCGGGTTCGAGGTGGCGCTGGCACCCCTCATCACACTCGTCACCGCGTGCTTCGGCACCACAGTAGGGGCAGGTGCCGCGGACGAAGCGATCGGGGAGCGGCTGCTCTTCTTCGGGGTCCCACGCAACGAGCACCTCGTCTTCGTAGATGTAGCCCTCGTCTTCGAGCGTCTGGACAATCTCTTTGGTTAGTTCGGTGTTCGTCTCGTCGTGGGTGTGCCCGTAGTTGTCGAACTCGATGTTAAAGCGTGGAAACGTCTCCTCGTACTGCTCGTGTCGTCCGAGCGCCAGCTCCTCAGGCTCGACTCCCTGCTGGAGTGCTTGGACCGCGACCGGCGTTCCGTGCATATCGGTTCCACAGACGTAGGCAGTCTGTTGACCGAGCGTTCGCAGGGCACGCGTGAACACGTCGGCACCGACGTAGCCCCGCAGATGACCAATGTGCAAATCCCCCGTGGCGTACGGTAGTCCACAGGTCACTACCGCTGGCCGATTAGTTGGAAAGGTTTCGTGGCTCATACGTGATGCTGCCTCCCAGCGGGTGTAAAACCGCCGATTGTTCGCTTTTGACTCCTTCGTTCGTGTTCGTGTCTATGTTCGTGTTCGTGTCCGTGTTCATGTTCGTCGATGTGATTGTAGCGGTTGTCTTCGCTGTGCTCGTCGTTCGTTCACGTTCCGTGTCGAATTCTCACACCGAGCGAGATCGTAATACGATCCACACAAACCGTATGACCGGCATCTCGGGGAGATCCACCGACACAACAGCAGCTACAGACGCATAGAACAGACCACAAGCGACCGCGCTGTAACCGTCACGTCAAGCTATCCGTTACGATCGAGTAAAAACCCTCGGACGCGTGTTATTGTTGCTCGCTGCCGGTGGTTCGGTACTACCAATTCTACGCGCGTGAAGAGTGTGTGATTTGAAACGGCGTTCAAAAGAACAGGAAGACGATCTCGATGCCAGCGAGCCAGACGATCAATCGTCCCACGCTCCCGATGAACGTCGCCACCGCGAACTTCGCGTAATCTTCTTCGAGCACGGTGAAGGCGTAGATCGAGAGTGTGTCCGGAAACCCCGGGATACAGAGCGCGAGTGCGAGCCCGATATACCCGTACTGTTGGGCGATAGCGACTGTCTTCCGCTGTGAGATTCCGACGACATCGATGCCAGTGCGGTTTAGTGCACGCATCACTGGTCCTGCCTTCTTGGCTTCATTACCGATCCGGAGCGCAAGCACGCTTCCGATCGATTTTCCGACACCGCTCACAACGACGATAAGGGCCATCGTCATCCACTTTGGGAGGCCGAGATCGAGCGGCGCGGCGAGAACGACCTCGCTTGGCAACGGGAGGATGATGGCAATGAGAAACGAATAAACGAAGATGATCAGCAACCCGATTGGCCCGGTCGCCTGCTCCACCATCCGTTCAAGTCCCAAGAAGCCGCCCTGAAGAAATACAGCTTGGAACGCACAGAGGAACGGTGTGGAGGGATCCACGATCACATGTGAAATTGTAGAAGGAAAACTCCTAAATGTTCCGAAATTGTTGAGTAACAAAACCATGCCGCAGTACTGCGGTTTTCGTTGATGAGGCTGCTGAGATCCCACCGAATCTGTTCCATTATCCTCTCTTTGGAACCGGAGTGCTGCTCAATGACGGACGCTTTATCGGGGTGGCGGTCACAGATGAACTATGCAGGTCAAATCCCGTCACCATCTTCGCGGCGACGAGATACGGCGCATCGAAACGACGATCGAAAGATCACTCGGTGTCGCTCTCGATGCTGACAGCTACGAGCGCGTCGATTTCGACGATAGTGATACCGATCTCGTTCTCGTTGACGGTGATCCATTCATCGCGTACTTCGAGCAATCGGTCAGCTCCGAGGAAGATCACACCGAATTATCACCGTTCCTCACCGTTCGTGGCGCGAACGCGTATCCACCACAGCAGCACGTAGTGACCGTCGACACCGGAGCCATCTCGTTCGTCTCGGACGGCGCAGACGTGATGCGTCCTGGTATCGCTGCTGTCGATGACGGTATCGAGTCGGGCGATCTCGTCGCTATCAGCGAAGAGTCACACGGGAAAATCCTCGCCATCGGGCGGGCGCGGGTCAGCAGTGATGACCTCCTCGGAGACAGCGGTAAGGTCATCGACTCGCTCCACCACGTCGGAGACGAACTGTATCAAGTGACGCTGTGAAACTCTCGATTTTCACTGATGCTGATAGAGCGTACAACTACTGGCTATCTATTTAGACTAAATCACCAGGCAGCTCGTCGCTCTGGGATTCAAGGAGTTCCAACACTGGTCGTATCTCCTCGAACCGCGGTCCCTTCTCCACTTTGTTCGACTCGTATGTGATGAATTCGTTGTCGGTCAGCTTTGGGAGATGAACGTGGTAGTCCTTTAGCGTGTACTGCTTTTCTCCGTTGGCTGACTGTGGTGAAACTACTTGGGGGTTGTGTTCGAGTAGGGCGAACAGCAACTGCCGTCGTCGACTATTCGACAATGCGTCGAATATCGCATCGGTGCTTGTAGTTTCGGTGTGTGACATCAAAAATGGGTTTGACCTCGATAACAGTGAGAGTGACTTCTGTATATACAACAGGCTTGATAGTCTTCACTGTGGCTGGTTCTCTGAACTGATCGAGGCGTTCGCTATGAGCCGTCGCATCCCGCGCCGAATTCGGGAACTAAGTGCCTGTTGTGTGATTTCGAGTTCGTCAGCGATGTCAGTGAGTGTTACGTCAGGGGGTGATTCGAAATAGCCACGCTCATACGCTAAGAGCAGGGCCTCTTGTTGCGTATCGGTTAGCTTTTTGGCTGCTTCCGGTTCGGTCAGCGCACTGACTGAAGTGATATCGATCGAGATATCATTACACTCACAATATTCTTTGAACGTAGAGATACTATCCGCATCGTCGCCACGGATCTCGAACCGCCAACCGTCTTCAGTTCCGACTGCGCTGAGTAACACGATATCCGACTTGGCAAGTCCTGTCAAAATACCTTCATATTTCCTCACCCACTTACACTTCATGAGATGTCGTGATCCAAAAGTGTCGACAACTGTTATATTTCGCACTCCCGGATGTTCTGAAAACTGTGCCACGATGTCGGCCATATTCATATCCTCAATCCAAAAGTATGGAACGACTCCCTCTGTTTTCGGGACGACGCGTTCGAGTTCTACTGTAACATCTTCAACATTCTTAAAAATGGTCCCTAGTGGGAACTGGCCGGCGTTGACGGTAAACTCGACGATAGTGGCCATAATACAACCTATGTGATGAGCGGCAATGAGATTGTAGGTGAAGTGATTGTTACGGCGTACATCAACGTGTCTGGAATACGAATGGTGGTCGAATAACACCGCTGCTGAACGGATCGTTCACGCTGTTCTGTTCAGTGTGCGTCTGACCTCGCTCATCTTGAATCACTGTGTTGCAGGACCATCAGTCGAATCGGCTTGCACACGCTCTCCATCGGCAGTTTCGGGAAATATCTTTCCTGGGTTGAGCGTGTCACGAGGGTCGAGTGCGCGCTTGATCTGTCGCATTGCCTCGATGCTTGATTCTCCGTGTTCGTGAATCATATACTCACGTTTTCCCATTCCGATGCCGTGTTCTCCGGTTGCGGTGCCGCCGAGGTCTATAGCTTTCTTCACGACACGGCGATAGAGCAACTCACCACGTTCTCGCATTGTTGGATCATCCGGATCGACCAGCACCGAATAGTGGACGTTACCGTCACCCGCATGCCCGAAACAGGGGACGAGAAGATCGTGTTCCGCACTGAGTGCTTTCGCATAGCGAATGATCTCTGGATACTTGCTGATTGGAACGGTAATATCCCCTGGATGGAGCGGTCTACGATCAGGGTCGTACACTTGCACGGCAAAAGCGAGCTCCTTGCGGGCAGTCCAGAGTTCGTCCATCCGACTTTCGTCGCTCGAAATTTCACACTGCTTGGCTTCGTGTGCCTCGAAGATCGATCGGCAGGTCTCGATCTCTCGTTCGACTGGATCGTGGAAGGCAACAAAAACCATCGGTGCGTTCGGCAGTCCGGTGTCGAGATACGCGTTGGCCATCTCGGCACTCTCTCTGTCGATCAGTTCGATGGTAGCAACGTCGATGCCCGACTGAACAGTGTCGAAGACGGCTTCGGTCGCACCAGCAAGCGTCGGGAAGATGGCCCGACCGCCGTGGATTCGTTCGGGACGGCCCGCGACTTCGAGTGTCGCGCGCGTGATCACCGCAAGCGTCCCTTCGCTGCCGACGAGGAGATCACAGAGGTTGTAGCCACTCGATGTCTTGCTCGCAGTACTTCCCGCCGTGATAACCGATCCATCAGCGAGCACAGCCTCCAGTTCGAGCACCCAGTCGCCCACTTCGCCGTATTTGACGGTCTTCATTCCGCTTGCGTCGTTAGCGATCATGCCACCAATCGTTGAGAGATCGGCGGAGGCGGGCATCGGTGGAAAGAACAAGTCGTGCGTTTCGAGTGCGCTGTCGATAGCCGACCCCATCACTCCCGGTTCGACGTCGATCTGGAAATCATCGGGACGAACGTCGAGAATCGCGTCCATCCGAGTCAGGTTCATACTTATTCCTCGGTGAGCGGGCACAGCGTTTCCTTCGAGACTCGTTCCCGCTGCGTAGGGCGTCACGGGAACACCGTGCTCGTTCGCGCTGGCGAGAACTGCTGACACCTCCACCGTTGATGTTGGCCAGACGACAGCATCGGGCGTCACTGCGAGGTCGAACGCTTCTGCTCCCCAGTCACCCGCATGGCTCTCCCTGTCGGAATCACCGTACGATACCTCGACCGAGAGATCGTCGAGGAATGTACAATCGTTGGACATGTTATCTACCCTCACGCCCACGACCATACATGTATCGGGACACCGAATTCGAGCAATCTGGTATGAGGGAGCGGAACGGCAATAGGGAAGCCACTGCAATCGGTCGTTCAATATCAATACTCACGAGATGAATACGAATTTATTCTCCGAACTCTGATGATAGAACGTGATCATCGGTGAACGGAGAGTATTTTGAGCGCATTGTCGATCCGGATCGACTCGCTGTGTATCTCGAATCGGAACTCGGAGCTGTAGACGAATACGATGTCGAACATCATCAGGAGGGTCATTCTAACGAGACGCTGTTCGTGACGTGGGGTGAACGTGAGCTCGTCATCCGCCGACCGCCGCCGGGTGACATCGCCGAAACGGCCCACGACGTGCTCCGAGAATACCGCGTGATTGATGCATTACAGGAGACGAGCGTCCCTGTTCCGGAGACGGTTCTCGCTTGCGAGAATCACGACGTAATCGGGAGCGACTTCTACGTGATGGAACGAATCAGGGGCGACGTTCTCCGTGCGGGGGAACCAGAACGATTCCAGCATCCGGATGCTCGCCGATGCATCGGGACAGAGCTGATCGATACGCTTGCGGCCATCCACACTGTCGACGTTGAAGCTGTTGGTCTCGACGAATTCGGTCATCCGCCCGGATTCACCCACCGACAGGTCAAGCGATGGTCTGAACAGCTGATGTGGGCGTTTGAGGTGACCACCGACGAGCGTGAGGTGCCCCTGCTCTACGACGTGATGGAATGGCTGCAAGCCAACGTTCCCGAGGATACACCGTCGACGCTCGTCCACGGTGACTACAAGCTTGATAATGTAATATACGCACGCGACGAGCCGACGATCGTTGGGGTGTTCGACTGGGAGATGAGCACGCTTGGAGACCCATTTACCGACCTCGGATGGATGCTCTCATACTGGTGGGACGAAGACGACCCTGACCCACCGCAGGCAACTGATACGCTCACAGCTACGTTCATGCAACGCGATGGATACAACACCCGATGTGACTTGATCGAACGCTACGAGGCGGCGACCGGGTTTACATTCGAAAACAACCGATTCTACCGCGCGCTCGCTGTGTACAAGCTCGCTGCCCTCGGGGAGATGTTTTTCCGACGATATCTCGAAGGAAATTCTGACGATCCGATGTATCCGCAGATGCGCGATGGGGTCGGCCAGCTTGCTGCACGGGCACAACGAATCATCGACGGCGAAGAACCTCTCTGACAATGACTATCAAATAATAAATAATAACTATAGTAATATCGAATACAAATTATATTAATGCAAAACAAGGGATAGGAGTGATCTACGGTCCTATCCCCTTACTATAAAACCCATCAGGGCTACTACAGTAGTATGCAGCCGTTGTTCAGGCTTGCGATTTCGATATTTCCTTCGTGGCTCCCGGTTTATGATCTCCTTCTCGTCGGTGCTATCGTTCTCTCATTCGGTATTGCCAGATGGTTCGGTGGCTTCGATCCCGTTCGGGTCGCACGAACGCGCTTTCGCTGGGGGATTCCGTGGGGGACACTCTCTATTAGTGGTTTCGTGCTTTTCGTGTATCTCTTCGTTCAGAATGGGATTACCTACCCTAATGCGCCAACCGTGATTCCGTTTCGAGCGTGGTCGTATTTCTCCCCAACAGGGATTGTGATGTCACCGTTCACGCACGCGAATCGTGGACATGTCACCGGTAACATCGTTGGAACGCTCACCGTTGGCGTGCTGGCGGAGTATCTGTGGTCTCACTATCCTGAAAAGCGAACATCGAATGCATCCACGTCGTTAAAACGTGGATTCGTGCCGACACTGGCTCATCCGTCCGTGCGAATACTTGCGTTCGTCGTCGGATCTCTCGTTGTTGGTCTCTTGTCTGGCGTGTTTTCGCTCGGGCCGACGATCGGATTCTCGGGTGTGGTCTTTGCGTACGCTGGTTTCACACTGATGCGATATCCGCTCGGAACAGTGCTCGTACTGCTTTCCGGCCGCGTTCTCTCGCTCGTCTATCAATCGATCAAAAATCCAACGGTCACACAAGCCGGACAGCCACAGTTCGTCACGCCGTGGTGGGCAGGTATCTCGCTCCAAGGCCACGCATTGGGACTGTTCATCGGTGCGCTGTGTGGGATCTATCTCGTTCGTCGTCGATCGGTCCGTCCGAATGGACTCCGTCTCTGGTCGGGCGTTCTCATCTTTGCCGTATTCGAGGGGATGTGGGCGATGTACATCCCGCTGGGTGGATCTCAATTCAAGCTGTTTCGAGCCATCGGAGCGGCAGCAGTCTTCTTACTCGCAGCGTTGCTCACGATTGCGGTCCAAAGCTCGAATCAGCCGTTGTTCGGTCGCTCTAGAATCCAGTACAAGGACGCTGCACTGAGTCTCGTGGCCGTCTTGCTCGTCGTCATCGCTGCGGTGGCTGTTCCGTACAATCTATTTACTGTTTCCGATCGATCATCGGGGATCACTGATCAAAACAGCATTCAGGTTCGGGGCTACACCATCGCGTACGCCGAAGGGATTCCTAATCAGTACATCTCGGACGTCGAATTCAATGCATTAGGTGAGACGACGAATGTAAAGGCAAGTGGCGTCATCGTCGTCAACGATCAACAGGAAATCTGGTGGCAGGAGATCTCGAAAGATCGACTCGGATTTGATCATAGGGTCGCTGTGCGTGTCGGCGGCATTGGGTGGCGCGAGACCGTTCTCGCCAGTCGAACGACGTGGAAGGTCGTCGGGAACCACTCGGTGTACACCGTCCAGTTAGAACACGACGACGAACGAACCCACGTATTCACCTCACAACCCGCACGCGCCGAACCGACCATCGCGGGCCGGAACGTCACATTCGTCCCCGGCGAAACGTTCTCGTTTCGCGTCACACGCAACGGAACCGTGCTTGGTCAAGCAGACATCCCCGAACGCGACGAAGCGGTCTCTGCTGGCGGACTCACGCTCGTCCGAATGAAAAACCGTTTGTACGCAATGAACAACCAAACCCGAGTCCGAATAGCGAAATACGTCCCACCGAAAAAATAACACTGACTTCGATGTCATTCCTCGGTGAGATTGGTCGAGTATCCCCCTGATGCGGTACTGGATTTAGGCATGCCTAAAAATCAATACTTTTATGTTGTTTAGGCGAACCTAAAATATTGTATGCAGAGATTGATGTCCCGGACGTGGCGCGTCGTCAACGATCGTGACGAACAGAGACACAACGGGGTATGAGACAGATGGTTACAAACGAGGATTTCTTGACACAGCAGTCTCGACGCGAATCGAACGCACGAACGTATCCTCGTGGGATACCGATCGCGATTCAGTCGGCTCGTGGAATCGAGATCAAAGACGTCGAGGGGAACACGTACATCGATTGTCTCGCGGGTGCCGGTACCCTCGCTCTTGGTCACAATCATCCGGTCGTCGTCGATGCAATGCAGAGCGCGCTTGAAGACGACCGCGCGCTTCACACGCTCGACCTCACGACACCGATCAAAGAACAGTTCGTAGATACGCTGTTCGATAGCCTCCCAGATGAGTTCACAGACTCTGCGAAGATTCAGTTCTGTAGTCCAGCTGGAACGGATGCGGTTGAGGCGGCGCTGAAATTAGTGAAGCACGCGACTGGAAATCGGGATGTGCTGGCGTTTCAGGGCGGCTATCACGGGATGACGAACGGTGCACTGAGTTTAATGGGTGACGTGGAGGCCAAAGAGGGCGTTTCGGGTTTGATGTCTGGTGTTCATCACCTACCGTACCCCTACGAGTACCGGTGTCCGTTCGGGGGTGAAGGCAGCACTCACGAAACCGCCAGTCGATACGTCGAGCGTCTGCTCGATAATCCGACCAGCGGTATCGCTGAACCGGCCGGGATGATCGTCGAACTCGTTCAGGGAGAGGGTGGTATGATTCCCGCACCAGATGCGTGGACGAAGGAGATTCGACGGATCACACGAGAGCGTGACATCCCGCTCATCGTCGATGAGATTCAGACCGGACTTGGGCGGACAGGCGAGCAGTACGCGTTCGAACACGCCGACATCACACCTGATGTCATCACGCTCTCGAAGGCGATCGGTGGCAGCCTTCCGCTGGCGGTCGTGTTGTACCACGAGCGATACGATGTCTGGGAGCCGGGAGCACACGCGGGAACGTTCCGTGGGAATCAGCTGGCGATGGCGGCGGGCCAAGCGACGATCGAATACGTTCTCGAACACGATCTCGCCTCGCACGCAGCGGAGATGGGTGCGCGACTCCAAGAGAAACTATCCCAGACAGCGCAACTCGACGTTGTCGGTGACGTTCGCGGGCGCGGGCTCATGATCGGCGTCGAAATTGTCGATCCGACCGGCGAACAAGAGCCAGACGGAAGCTATCCAGAGAACCCCGATCTCGCAAAGCAAATTCAGTCTGGCTGTGTCGATCGCGGACTCATCATCGAACGTGGTGGTCGGCGAGGGAGCACAGCACGATTCCTCCCGCCGTTGATCGTCTCGAAAGGCCAGATCGACACGATCGTAGAGATTTTCCACGAAGCCGTTGTTGGGGCTCGATCGGATCCATCATCTGATGAGCAGACCAATCGATGAGCGGGACGAAAACGTTTCGTGAGAGTCCAGAAGATCTCACAGAAGGGCTCTTCTTGGGAACTGATGCCGGGACCATCGCCTACCGGACAGCGATGGGGCAGGCCCAGCAGGCCGTTCTCGACGCGTACTTACGGCGCGCAACGCCCTATTCGGGCGCGTCACACGAACAACAGGCAGCACAGCTTGCATCGATCGAGTGTCTCCCAGAGGACGGACGAGGATTGCCCGCGACGATCGAACTGGTCGCCGAGACGGTGCTCCAACATTCGGTCGGCGTCTCCGATCCCGCCTGCGTCGCACACTTACAGTGCCCACCGATGATCCCGGCACTCGCCGCTGAGGCGATGATTACCGCGACGAACCAGTCGTTGGACTCGTGGGATCAGAGTCCGTCTGCAACCGAACTTGAAACGCGCCTCGTCGACGCGTTGGCTGAGGTGTTCGGATACGAGGAGCACTCAGATGGCGTGTTCACGAGCGGGGGAACACAGTCGAATTTCATGGCACTCCTCCTCGCTCGGAACTGGTATCTCGATGATCGATTCGATCACAATGCACGAATTGACGGACTTCCACCTGAGATTGATTCACTCCGTATTCTCTGCTCAGAGGACGCCCATTTCACCACGCGCCAAAGTGCAGCGCAGCTCGGTCTCGGTGAAAATGCCGTTGTCACAGTTCCCACAGACGACGAGCATCGTCTCTCGGTCGATGCGCTCGATTCGACGGTTCAGACCCTGTGCGAACGGGATCTACAGCCATTCGCACTCGTTGGAACCGCTGGAACCACCGATTTCGGGAGCATCGATCCGCTTACACCCCTTGCCCAACGCGCGCACGAACACAACATGTGGTTTCACGTCGATGCGGCCTACGGCGGCGCACTCGCGTTCAGCGAGCGACACAACGAGAAATTGAGCGGAATCGCTCTCTCCGATTCAATCAGTATCGACTTCCACAAGCTGTTCTATCAACCGCTCAGCTGTGGCGCATTCCTCCTCCGAGAGGGTGATCGATACCGATACATCGATCGCAACGCCGCGTATCTCAATCCCGAATCCGACGATACTGATGGCGTCGTGAACCTCGTCTCGAAATCCGTCCAGACATCCCGGCGATTCGACGCTCTGAAACCGTTTATCGCGTTCCAGACGCTCGGTCGAGCGGGAATCGCGGAGCTGATCGATTACACTCTCGAACTCGCCACGGCCGTCGCCGACACGATCGCTGCCGATCCTGCCTTCGAGCTGAAACACGAACCAACGCTGAATGCTGTCGTGTTCCGCTATCTGCCAACAACAGACGCGAACGGATCGGCCACGAGCGAAACGAGCGAGGTAAACGAGCGGATTCGTGATCGATTGCGCGCGGAGGGTGACGCTATCATCGCGCGGACAACGGTCGATGCGGAGACCTATCTCAAGTTCACGCTGTTGAACCCGCAGACAACGATCAGTGATGTCGAACGAATCCTCGAAGCGATCAAACAGTACGGGACAGAGATCACACCGCTTTATGAACAGAAAACAAACTACGATGCCTCAGCTGAAGAATAAAAATGACTGATAAATCGATATCCTCCGAGAAAATTGCTGAATCGGCAACGATCCACAGTTTCGTGAACTGCTATCTGCGCGAGACAGGAAACTACGACCGTCTGAAACCGGACGAGATCTCGATCACAGCACGGGACGGTAGAAACGATGGTGGAGATGACAACAACGATAATGGAGAGAGCGATGGAAATGGGGGACGGCTGTCGTGTGATACCGTCTTCTGGAGTGAACTGTCTACTCTGAATCTCGATTTACTATTTCCCGTCCGATACGAATCGCCAACTGGGCGCCACCTGTTTGACCTTCCGGTGTACGTTCGCTCAGCCGGGGATTGGATCGAGCTGGACTACACCACGCTCGCAAGTCTGATCGTTCGTGAGCTCGCGCTTTCACGCTCGGACTCAGACGACAGTGCTGATGAGCTACTGTTGCGAGTCATTCGGAGTGCTCGTAACATCGAACGTTACGTTGCAGCCCGAGACGATTTCGAGCAGCTCTACGGGTTCGAGACGACCTTTCGGGACGCCGAGCAGTCACTCGTGTTCGGTCATCTCCTTCATCCGACGCCAAAAAGTAGACAAGGGATCGCTCGCCGTGATGCGCCGACGTACGCGCCCGAGCTACACGGGGCGTTTCAGCTGCACTACTTCCGCGCTGATCCCGAAATTGTGACACAGGGGTCGGCGCGCGAGGAGAGCGCCACAGAATGGGTAAAATCGGAGCTACGCGACGATCCAAACGTTTCGAATGCGTTCATCTCCTCACACGTCGACAGCGAGGACGCGTTACTCCCAATCCACCCGTGGCAAGCCGAGTATCTCCTCGATCAACCCCACGTCCAACAGGCGATCGAGGACGGGTGCCTCGAACATCTTGGCGCACACGGACGGACGTTCTATCCCACATCATCCGTTCGTACTTTGTACAACCCGACTGCCGCATTCATGGTGAAAGGGTCACTCGATGTGAAGATCACCAACTCCGTTCGAACGAACAAACGACCGGAGCTAGAGCGAGGCGTCGCTGTGAGCGAACTTCTCGAAACAGAGTTGGGAGCGCAACTCCGAGAGCGGTTTCCAGACTTTCAGGTCGTTCGTGACCCCGCCTCTCTCACGCTCGATATCGGGACCGAGCGGGAGTCAGGGTTCGAAGTTGTCCTCCGTGACAATCCGTTCCGTGGTGATGCAGCGACGAATGCGACGCCGGTCGTTGCTCTATGCCAGGATCACCTCTATCGTACAACCGACCGAACCGACCACAATGCCTCGCGGCTCGATCACATCATTCGGACGCTCGCAGACCGCGAAGGTCGCACGACAGCGACGGTTAGTGAGGACTGGTTCCGTCAGTATCTCGCAATTTCTGTGCGCCCGGTGCTCTGGTTGTACCTCACCCACGGCGTCGGCGTCGAGGCACATCAGCAAAACAGCGTGCTGGCCTTGGATGACGGCTATCCTGACCAGTTCTACTACCGCGACAATCAGGGCTATTACTTCTGTGAATCGACCTACGAGGCCGTCGATGCACTTCTTCCTGGCGTCGGTGAACGAGCAGACACGATCTGTCCGGACGCGATTGCAGACGAGCGCATCCGATACTACGTCATTTTGAACAACACGTTCGGTCTCATCAACGCCTTCGGATGCGCCGATCTCGTCGACGAGCGGCGATTGTTAGAGCTTCTTCGCGAGGAACTGAACCGGTTGCAAGCGTTCGACCGCGAGACGTCGAACTTGTTGGAGCCGCTTCTCACGTCACCGACGATTCCCTGCAAGGCGAACTTGCTCACTCGATTTCACGGGATGGACGAGCTCGAAGCCTCGATCGAGAACCAGTCGGTGTATACGGAGATCGACAACCCGCTCGTTACTGAACGGGAGGCCCAGTGATGACCGGTCCAACGTTCCCGTCGGACTACGACTACAGAACCTACAACGAGAGGCTCGAAAAGCTGATTGCATTCAGACAGGTCTCGTTGGAGCGCGATCTTGAGCGATTGCACGCGTGGCTCAACGCAGAACACGTCCTTCCATACTGGCAGCTCAACGACCCGCTTCCGACGTTTCGGGCCGAACTCGTCGAGAAAATCGAGGACGAGCATTTGGCACCGTACATCGGCTACCTCGATCACGTCCCGATGAGCTACTGGGAGTGTTACTGGGCGGCAGACGACGTGATAGCGGACTACTGTGAGACGAACGCGGCCGATCAAGGGATTCACCTGCTCATTGGTCCAGCGGAGTATCTCGGCCGTGGATACGCCGAACCGCTGGTGCGAGCCGTCACGGAGATGCAGTTTTGCCATCCAGAGACCGACCGCATCCTCACCGAACCCGATGTCAGAAACGAGACTGTGATTCACGTCTTCGAAAAGTGTGGCTTCGAACCGCTCCGAGAGATCGAACTCCCGGAGAAAGACGCTCTGTTGATGGCCTGTGAACGAGCGCAGTTCCAACAGCACGGTTCGAGTGGAAACGAAACCCGAGTGAGTGCCGACACAGGTGAGGATGGCCAATGACCGACGAACCGTACGACCTCGTTGGCATTGGTCTCGGTCCGTTCAATCTCGGTCTCGCGTCTCTCCTTGAAGACTGGGACCTCGACGTTGTGTTCCTCGAACAGCGCTCGGAGTTTTCGTGGCACGAAGGGATGCTCATCGAGGGAACGACGCTCGAAGTGCCGTTTCTCGCGGATCTCGTTACACTCGCGGATCCAACGAACCCCTACAGCTACCTCAACTATCTGCGGGAAACTGGACGAATCTACGAATTTTACTTCTACGAGACGTTCCAGATTCCCCGAAGAGAGTACAACGACTACCTCAAGTGGGTCACAACGCGCCTCGATAACTGCCTGTTCAATCGCCGGGTACAATCAGTGCGCTGGGAGCAAGAGGAGGAACTGTTTGTCATTACGGCCGTGCACCCCGACAGCGGGGAGGAGCATGAATACCGAGCCGCTGACGTCGCACTCGGGATCGGGAGCCAGCCACAGATTCCCGATTCGCTACACGGTCACTCAGAAGACGTGTTTCACACAGCGGCGTATCGCTCACACCGGCAGCGGTGTCTCGATGCTGATTCAATTACGGTCGTCGGATCGGGCCAGAGCGCAGCTGAGGTCTTTTTGGATCTTCTCCAGCGCCAACCCGACGGTGAGTACCGTCTCGATTGGCTCACCCGCTCTGAGGGATTTTTCCCGATGGAGTACTCGAAACTCGGACTCCAACATTTCACGCCGGAGTACACACAGTACGTCTACGAACTCGATCAGGACACCAAAGACGAACTCATTCCGGAGCAGGGGCTGTTGTATAAGGGGATTGACGTCAACACGAGTGCTGAGATATACGATCTCCTCTATCGCCGATCGATCGGTGCCCGTGATCCGGACGTTGGTCTCTTCGCGATGACCGAAGTCTCGGACGTTCAGGCGACAGAAGATGGCTGTCGCCTGACTTGCGAGCAATGGCAGACTGAACAGTCATTTGTTCAGGAAAGCGATGTCGTCATTCTCGGAACTGGTTACGAACGCCCCGATCCCAGCTTTCTCGATCCACTCGAAACGCACATTGTGCGCGACGAGAGCGGTCGGTTCCGGATGAGCGAGGACTACCGCATCGAACTCGACGATGTTGCAGGCCGAGTGTTCGTCCAAAACGCCGAGTTACACACTCACGGCGTCGGTGCGCCGGATCTCGGACTCGGCTGTTACCGAAACACGCGGATTATCAATCAACTCCTCGGGCACAAAGCCTACTCGGTAGACACCGATACTGTCTATCAAGATTTCTCCGTCGAGCGGTTTCTTGAACACGCCCCCGGTGCTTCCCGAGACCAGGGTCAGCCTCAAAACTGAGAACAGAGTCACTCTCAGGATGTAACAACATAAACCGACTGACGTACCCGCGCGAAGATGCGAGAACTAACAGAAATATTTGATGATAGCTTTCTACCGCTTCGTCATCAAGTGCACTCCACGAGATTGCAACCGATTTACGACCGACAGATCACCACTCTATTCGGTACGCCTCGGCGTCGATCGTTCGTTTGTCGGTCGTATGGAAATGGAACTGTCGCGGGAGATCGAGATCGACGGCGAACGCGTGGGTAACGGTTCCTCCGTGATCGTCAGCGAACGCCTCGATGAACGCGTGGCTCCCATCGTTGTGTATCGAGTAGGAGACGGTTGCGATATCAGACGTTGCACGGAGGAACGCCCGATCTGCGTGCGCTCGTCCTTGTTGTGCGCCAAATGGCGGATTCATCAGGACTGTAACCGGTTCATCCAAACAGAGTGGGAGACGGGTTGCATCACCGCGTATCCACGCTGGTGTCACTGGGGGCGTAACGCAGTGCTCGTTTTCGCGGGCCGACGAGAGCGCACGCTCATCGCGGTCGATACCGACGATTTTGCTCGCTCCACTCAGCGCCGCACCGAGCGCCAGCATCCCTGTTCCGGTTCCAAGATCGACGACAGTATTTGCAAGATCTCCGTGTGTGCCCGCGAGATGAATGAGATGGGCAGCGATATCCGCCGGCGTCGGATACTGCTCGAACTCGATGCGTGGCTCCTCGAAGCCAGCGACCGCCGATAGTTCGCGTTCGAGCGCACCCCGTCGCATAGCACGCCTAGTATTGGGACGAATAAAAGCAACTGCAAATTAGACACACAACCCAGCCACAACTGCGACTCGATCCGAGTGGTAGCGACAGTCACCACGTTCCGTGGAACGTATCGAACGAGAGATCTTCGAGGGGTGCGTTGCCGACAGCGATCTCGTATTCGCCCGGCGTGAGCATCGGCTTGTGGAACTGTGGTCCGTCGTCAGTTGTGATGCGTGGACAGCCGGTGTTCACGAACGCATCGAAACCGAAGTTTCGCAGGCGATCTGGTGTCACTTCGTCCATCGTGAGGAGGTAGGCGTTGTCGTTGTTCTCGACAATTTCTATCGCGGTCTCCCACCGTCCCTGTCCGATTTTCGTACAGAAGACGACGCCCCATGTTTCGGCATCCATCGCCCGGTGAACAGCTCCGTAGCGTTGCTTCATGAACTTCTCTGTGTCGGCGATCGTGACGACGTTGTTCACTGGATCGGCGATCACGACCCGTTTCTCGGGGTGTTCCATCGCAAGACCGAGCGGATGGAACTTCCCGCCGCCCACATAGAGGATCTGTTCGGCATCAATATCTGCACTCGCGTAGTTACAGCCCAGCACCTGTCCCTCGTGGGTGAGGCGTTCGTCGCCACGGCGCGTATGAACCGTGTAGCCCCGCTCTTCGAGCCACGAGCGCATCTCGTCGAATCGGTTCATGTGCTGGGCGGTCGTGACGAGGCCGACCTCCTCTTCAGGGAGCTTTTCGAGCGCTTCCTCCATGATGGGAGCCACCTCCACGTTCGAGAACAGCGGGACGTAGATGATTTTATCCGACTCCTTCATCGGCGAGTGACCGAAGTGAACGAACACGTCCGTCCGGCGCAGCAAGTACGTATCGAGATCACACGCACCGTAACACGGCTGCCCCGAAATCATGATGCTGACGTCGTCGCCGAGTAACTCCCCGAGATCGTCCGCGACAGCCGATCCACGTCGTTTCAGTCCTTCTGGAAACTGTAGGCCAACCGTCGTGGCGTCTCGCTCTTCGCATGCCTCGACGATACGCTCGAGTTCGTAATCCCACTCGCGATCGTGTTTGAGCGACAACCCCGTCTTTCGGAGATCACCCTCCGAGAACTCCGATCCGTGACTCATTATACGATGCAGTGGATCAGTGCGGATAACGCGTGCGGTTCAACGATCGTTCGGTTCTCACTTTGCTTTCACTGAAGGTGTTGTGTCGTCGTGCTCTGGTGCTTCACTGTATGATTGGTTCACGTTTCTCGCGTTCTGAACGCTCGGTCCGAGCAGAAAATGAGCAAAATTTGGAATATACACCAAGTTCACTTCTCCGTTCAAGTAGCAGGCCGAATTTGGGGGAGGGTCATTTTTCGCCACACCTAAACCATCTCGCTTCCAACTGCGAGTATGAGCACCGACACGACGCCGGATGTCGAGACGATGCCCGAAACGACGGCGACGGAGTTGGCGAGTGATCTGGGGGAGGCGATCACACAACTTCCGACTTACCAGCGATTCCTCGAAGCCAAGGAGGCCGTTGAGGAGAGCGAAGAAGCCCAGGAGAAAGTCCAACAGTTCGAACAACAGCGCGAGGAGTTCATGCTCGCACGCCAGACCGGCAGCGCAACCAATCAGGACCTCCGGGAGCTACAGGCCGCCCAAGAAGAGCTTCACGACATCCCAGTCATGAGTGAGTTCCTCGAAGTGCAATCGGAACTCGAACTCACACTACAGGAACTCAACGAAACGATTTCTGAGCCGTTGGCAATTGATTTCGGCGAGAAATCCGGCGGCTGCTGTCAAGACTGAGTGTTCAGTCTCAATCTCCGTGCGCACCGTTTCAGAGAGAGGGGACCGTAAACTCGTACGGCAGATCCTCCTTCCGTGCGGTGTCGAGAACGCGCCTCATGAACTGTGTTTTTCCCTTGGAGTAGGCACTGAGATCATCGTGCGTGTCGGACAGATCACGCTTTAGCTCCTCGTACTCACGACAGAGGTCGGGATACATCCGGAGAACGTCGCGTGTAACAACACTGATCTTCCATCTGTCACTCGATACGGCGAAGACGTGATCGTTGAACCGTTGACCGTTTTCCACGCGAAAGACAGGCTGCCACTGATCTGAATTTTTCACACGTTTGCCGCCCCATTCGGCTTCGAGCGCCAGTGAGACATCGCTCACTGTACCATCGTTGACGATGATATCGAGATCGACGATATCTTTCGCCGCGAGGTCGGGGACGGCAGTCGAGCCAACGTGTTCGATTCGCTCAATGTGCGCGTCAAGTGCATGCGTCGAAAGCGCCGTACGGATACGATCGCGCTCTCCGGTGAATTGCTCGCACCATTCTTCATAATTAGATGACACGAGTTCGATTGGATCGTCGTCCACATCGACCATTATCTCACCAACTACTGAGGCGTACTTCAGCTTGGTCGAACTGTGTTAGGTGCTATCATGGGAAACGAGTGTGCGCGACAGGCCGTCTGATGCGGTATCGGACGATTTGGCGTTCTTACTGTGCCCATTCTAACAGCCGTTCATAAAACGGGTCGCTTCGAAGCGTGTCCGCATCTCCCACGAGACAGAGTGCTTTTTTCGCCCGCGTGAGCGCGACGTTTACCCGTCTGCGGTCCTCGAAGATCGGGCTGTCGAGCGATTCGGTAGCAACGAACGAAACGATGATGACCTCCCGCGAGGAGCCTTGAAAGCGATCAACTGTATCGACCGTGATCTCATCTGGAACGCGCTGTGTAATCGCAGCCACCTGTGCGCGAAACGGGGCGATGACGCCGATCTCTTCAGAGCTGACGCCCACTTCCCTGTATGTGTCGACGATTTCTGCGACTCGCTCTGCTTCGATCGGATTCACGTTCCCGTTCTCTCTCCCATCAGGATCGACGAACGAGACCGCATCGTGGAGTTCAGTTGGAAGCTCATCTGTCGAAACGGTTGGAAGCTCATCAAGTCGCTGGCCGGCGATCGCCGGTGTTGCCGGCCGCAGTTCACCGTCGTAAAACGCATCCGATGAAAAATACTGGATGCGCTGGGCCATCCGATACTGGCGATCGAGCGTGACCGATGCGTCCGGAAAGCGTTCGATGAGCCGTTCGAACAGCGAGGTGTCAAGGTCGGTGTCGGCTCTGACGACCGGTGGGAGCTGTTGGTGATCGCCGACAAGGACGAACCGCTCTGCGAGGTTGATGGCAGCGAGTGTTCCTGGTTCGGTGAGTTGACTCGCTTCATCGACGATGGCTACGTCGAACTCACACTCTTGCAACACGGACGAACCACACGCAGCAGCCGTCGCAGCCACGACGGGAGCGTTCTGGAGCTTCGTGACCCGTTCTGTTGGATCACCTCGATAGTCAAAGCGGGCCTCCTGCATCGACGGACTAACGCTGTGCTCAGATCCGATTCTGATGAACGCATCGAAGCCCTGCTCGTCGAGACATTCGAGCGCGTTGTCGACGGCTCGGTTCGTAAACGCCGCCAACAGAACCCGATCGCCCTGTTCACAGAGCGCGCGCACTGTTTGTGCAAGCGTGTACGTCTTTCCAGTCCCGGGTGGGCCGTGGATGAGCGCACAGTCGTCGGCCGTCACCGCTAGCTTCACGGCACGATTCTGCGCCGCGTTGTTCTCGATGAACGTCTCGTCACTCTCGCCGAACGACGGCTCACGACGCCCGAAGAGGATGTCTTTCCGGTGGCTGTCTCCTTTCAGAACAGTGTCGTGAATTGCCGTTTGCAACACGTTGAGGCCGTAATCAGAGGGATACACGTCGAGACGACGGAGTTCGACCGGTTCGTCCGCCGTCACGACGATTTCACTGTCGAGCCGAATGACTCGGGCAAGTTCTGCGTCGCCACGTGTTGGGTGGCCGTCGCTCGCCAGAACAACGTCACCCTCACGTATCTTAGAGACAGCGTCGGTTCCCTGCGCGCGAAGTTCCCACGTTCCGTCCGCTCGCTGGTCGTGCCCGAGTGGCTCGAGATCGATGAGTGCTCTGTCGTCGTCTGCGCGCTCTGAGGCTGATTGGGTCCACAGCTTCACGTACTCGCGGTGAATCTCACGGCGTTCGGCCTCAATTGCACGATACAGCCGCTCGAAATACTCGCGCTCTTCGTCGGAAACGGAATCGCCAATCGCACCGGCTTTTGATTCCTGATCGAGCCGCCCCGCAACGACCATGCAGGTGTCGCGCACGAAGCAGTACTCACAGACTGCATTGCTTTCCTTGCCTGTTGGAACCGACAGGTCGTACTCCATGGCGGCAAGCTCGTTTCGTGCACGAACCACGAATTCGAGAAGTCCAGATCCGATCGAGAAGTCCTTCGCTGGTGAGAGATCCCCCGACGCTTCTGCGCGGTCAATCGCCGAGTTCTTCGTATACAGCAGCGTTCCCGTATCGGGTGCTGTTTCGTCGTGTTCTCCGAGTAAGAGCGCATAACAGGTCGCCTGTACTTTATCTTCGAACCGTGGTTCTGATTTGGTGTTCTTCCCCGTCTTGAGCTCGACCGGTACACCACGTCTAACGGCGTCTGCACGACCCTTGATGGCGAACGTCTCACTGATCAGCGTCTGTTCTGATCGCCACTCGTCTTGTTCTGTGAGCCTCCCCTGTTCGAGCCAGCCCTCGATGGCTCGCGCGTTGGCTCTGACGTCGCCCGCGACAGATTCGGCATCACGCCCGAGCAGCCCGAGCTTCAGCCCCGCGTCCGCGACCTGATCCTCGATTGATGCATCGAGGTCTCGCTCTCGGAGCAAGTCGCCAAACACCTCGTGGACGAGCGATCCCTTCACGAGCGGATAGGAGAGTGATGCACTCGTGAACTTATTCAGGTAGTACTGGCGCGGACACTGCACCCACTCGCGGATGTCGGTCACGTTGACCAGAAACTCCGGTTCAACAATAACGTACGACTCACGCGTAGTGGAATACTGTGTCTCACCCTGAAATTCGCGCGCTTCCGGCTCGGTCACGCGGATCGACATCCCGGATTCGAGCAGCTCGGCCGTCTCGACCCACGATCCCCACAGAGTAACTGTCACAGGTGCACCCGCTCCCCGCTCCGGACGCATCGTCACTTCAGCGAGCTCGCGGCTGCCGTGGCGTGTGCTCACTGTCTTCGGTTCATCAACGCTGACGACAGGGCCGCAAAGCGTCACACCCGAACTGGAACGGCCACTCGAAAAGAGGGTGTCGGTTGCAGAAGTTTGGACCGTCAGTTCCTCGCCGGCACGAGACGCAGGCTCGCGTAACCGTTATTCTCCTGACTCTGTAAGCCGATATATGGACTGTGACAAGTGTGGCGATCAGGCAGTGATGAACGCCGCGTACTCTGGCCTGCATCTCTGTGAGCGCCACTTCTTTCGCTCGGTCGAAAAGCGCGTCAGACGGCGCATTCGAGAGGATGCACTCATTGGTGATGATGCATCGCCCGAAACGCCAGAGAATTGGGTCATCGGTCTCTCCGGTGGAAAAGATAGTGTTGTCCTCACGCACATTCTCAACGAAACGTTTGCGAACGATCCACGCATCGAACTGATCGCCCTCACGATACACGAAGGCATCGAAGGCTACCGCGATGCGTCGCTAGAAGCGTGTCTCGATCTCACTGATGAAATCGACATTCGCCACGAGGTCATCACCTACGAGGACGAGTTCGACCTCCAGATGGATGATGTGGCCGAAACGGATCCCGAGGGGATGGCTCCCTGTGCGTACTGTGGTGTTTTCCGTCGAGATATTCTCTCTCGGTATGCAGAACAGTTCGAGGCGGATAAGCTCTTTACCGGCCACAACCTCGATGACGAGACCCAAACCGCGCTGATGAATATTTTCGAAGGTGATGTTGCACAGATTGCAAAACACTTCGACGCCAGTCTCGGCCGCTTTGAGCATCCGAACAACGACGGACGGACGCGCACCGAAACAGAGGCGTTCATTCCGCGCGCAAAACCCCTTCGAGACATTCCCGAAAAGGAAATCGCACTCTATGCGCACCTGAAAGATCTCCCGGTACATATGGCAGAATGTCCACACGCGAGCGAAGCGTACCGAGGTGAGATCCAACAACTGCTGCTCTCTCTTGAAGAGAATCATCCTGGAACACGCCACTCAATCATGGCCGGCTACGAGGAACTCGCTGGTATTGCTGCCGAACAGTACCACGATGACGGTGGTCCCGAATTAAACGAGTGTGAACGCTGCGGTGCGTCGACAACCCAACAGCTTTGTCGGAAATGTCAACTAGTAGATGCAGTTCATGCTGCGTGATTTCTATTCGTCGGTCAAGAAACGACACACGTCATCCTACTGCCGTTAAATTTTAGAAACGATTCATGACAGTACCGAAGTGTAGATCTCCTGTTTATTTTCTCTGGGAGATAGGTTATCTAATGACATCGAGACCATTGTTGGTCTCGATAGGATCCTGTCCGCCGTCGGATTGCGCGCTTCCGAACTCCGTTTCTGTCTCCGTGTTGACCTGATCCAGGGCAGCACGGCGTGAAGCATCTGCCTGCTTTTGTGTTGTTGGGCCGAGTATTTGGGCACTCTGAACGCCCGTCATGATCGCCATGACACGGACTTTGCCCTTGTACTCTTCTTGAATGCGCGCACCCCAAATGACGTTTGCGTGGGCTTCGAGTCGCTCGGTGATCCGTTGAGCGATTCCCTCAGCCTCCTTGAGTGTGAGGTCTGGACCGCCGGTAATGTGGACCAGCCCACCGGTTGCGCCTCGATAGTCGACATCGAGTAGTGGGTGGCTCATTGCGTCGCGGACGACCTCTTCGGTTTTGTTCTTATCCTGGGTCTCACCAACAAGCATGACTGCAACACCACCTTGACCCATGATGGCGGTCATGTCTGCGTAGTCGAGATTGATGAGCGATGGTTGAGTAATCGTCTCGGAGATACCCTTGACTGTTTCGGCGATGATCTGGTCCATCACCGAAAACGCCTTTCCAATCGGGAGATTTGGGACGTAATCGAGCAGCCGATTGTTATCGAGGACGATGATAGAGTCGGCCTCGTTACGAAGCTGCTCGAGTCCCTCTTCTGCTTTGACGGTCCGTGCCCGTTCGACGTTGAACGGGGTTGAGACCATTCCGACGACGATCGCACCCAGCTCCTTTGCAACTTTCGAGACGACAGGTGCCGCCCCGGTGCCCGTGCCGCCACCCATGCCAGCCGTGACGAACACAAGGTCGGCACCCGAGAGAACATCTTTGACCGTTCCTCGAGCCATCTCTGTCGCGCGCTCGCCCATTGCGGGATCGCCACCCGCACCGAGTCCTTGCGTGAGTGTTTTACCGACGAGAACTTTCGTATCGGCCTCGATCATCTGTAGGTGCTGCTTGTCAGTATTGATCGCAACTGTGTCTGCACCTTCGACGCCAATATTGTAAAGCCGATTAACCGTATTGTTCCCTGCACCGCCACAGCCAACGACAACAATACGAGGATCGCCGAACTCGTCGATGTTTCCCGCATCTGCCATCTCACGCTCTTCGTCCTCAGCGTGTTCGAGCGCGTCGTTGACGAGTTCTTGCATCGTCAGGCACGCGCCCACGGACGCTTATTTTCCCGTCGTTGACGCTCCGCGTTCTCTTCGTTAATCATATCACGAACAGCGGACCGAATCGCCTCGCTTCGGTTCGGGAACTCACCCGTTTCGACCAGCTGTTCCACTGCTTCGATCTGTTGTTTTGGAATCCGTAGTGTCACACGCTCCATGGTTTTCCCCTTTCCGGTAAGACGATCAGACGCACGTCCGCCCCGCGTCTTACACGGCGAAATCACACGAAAGCGACCGAATCACTCCACACGATTCGCCGTGTAAGACGATCGTCTTACGCAGGTGTGTGCATTATCGCCGGTGTAATAAATCTTTGCCCTATGTATGACATTGCCGTCTGATACAGTGCAAATAGATCAGGAGATGGTGTAAAATTAAATATCTATGTCTGATCGAGAACGTCCGCCGCAGGCGTGCGACGGCCGCAGCTGGGGCAGAACGACCAATCAGAGCGAATTTCATCACCACAGTCACAGAACACCCGCCGACTCGATTTTTCTCCACAGTTGGGACAGTAAACGTGGGGTTCCGAAAGTGGTTCACCGCACTGAGAACACTGTTTACGTTTTGCCTCGGATTCATCCTCTGGCGTAGTACGCGTCTTACACTTTTCAGCTGATTGTGACGACTCATTGTCCAGAGACGCCTCATGCTCTCCGTCTACGGTGATGTTTACGTTGATATCTTGTGGCTCTGATCGTGTAAACGCGCCTGTGGAACGTTCTGTGATGAGTTCGTCGACTCGCTCGCGCACGATCCGATCGATTTCGATCCCAGCGTCGGGAGCAGCACGAGAATCAGACGTCTCGACAGAATTTTCGAGATAGGAGCGTAGCGCTTCGCGCATGATCGCGCTCTTGGAGGCATCGAACTCCTCCAACTGGGCAATGAGATCATCGTCTGCGCGAAACGTGATCTTGCTCATTCGTACCGTCGTTGTTTCCCAAACTATTTTAACGTTGGTGCCAACGTCATACGTCCGTCAGTCACACACCAGAATGGTTCACTCCGGCGAAAAAAGACAAGGGTTAAATTGGGGTTAGGACATACAAATGAATGACCGCTCTTAGCTCAGTCTGGCAGAGCAGTCGACTGTAGATCGACTTGTCCCCCGTTCAAATCGGGGAGAGCGGACTTCCTGTCACACAGCATCGTGGGAGCCGTGAATAGCGATGTGTCTGGAATCCGTCTCGGTATGATCTGAGTCAGTCGTGCCGAAGGGATGACGCATTTCACGTCGAGAAGAGTAGATTTGAATAGTTGCCAATCCCATTCGAATACTCTCCGTTCTATTCTCCGAAATTAGATGATTCAACCACCAAACCAAATGACTGGCTGTTAATAAGCGGCCAGAAAGCATATTCCGAACATCTCTAAGTGACTCACATAATGACGTATCAACGGGTGCCGATTAGCCGGCGGTCATTTCTTTCTGGAGCAACCGCTGCTGTTGCTGGTGGTGTATTTCTCGGAAAGAGCAACCCGGTACGAGCGGACTCGGATCCGACAGGCGACGAGCAGTGGACACAGCTTGGTAAGAACGCAGCATCCACCCACTCCGCCATGACCGGTGTTGGACCAACAGGCGATATTTCTATCGCGTGGGACGCGCACAAGAGCGTCCATGGATACAGTGGGGATTCAAGCGTGGGGGCGGTCGTCGACGGAACGGTGTACGCCTCGGGCACTGGTCTGGTTGCGCTTGATGCGACAGATGGGACCGAACTGTGGAGCTTTGGTGCCAAAATCCCCGACAGAGAGTACCCAGAATCAGGAATTACAGGGGATATCGAAACACCAGCGGTCATGGACGGAACCGTGTTCGCTACTGTCCGCTTTGGAGTCTACGACGCAGATTCGTCCGTTTTCCATACAGCCATTGTCGCTGTGGATGCAGAATCTGGTGAGAAACAGTGGCGTATTGATGTGCCGTACGGTCTTTCGTTTTCGGAACTGACAGCAGTCGACGGATCACTGTTCGTGAACGGTCCGGATATGGACGGTGGAGATGGCCTATTCCTGTACGTCCTCAACGCGGATGATGGATCAGTGCAGTGGCGCCAGCCTATACAAAGGACTGAGTTCGGCACCCGTCCGCGCGATTACTACTCGGCCCCAATCGTTGCCGATGGGTTGGTGTTCGTTGCACCTCCCAACGGCGTCAACGCCTACGATGCGGCTAGCGGCGACCTCGTCTGGGACGCCCTTCCTTATGTGAAAGATCTCTCTGTGGCGATGGTCTCGGAGGAAACGCTGTTCGTGAATGAGAACAGCAGGCCGGGAGCGACGATCATCGCACTCAATGCGAGGACCGGAGATGACCAGTGGAAAACAGCCTACGGCGGAGATATTCGCGTGGCCATGCACACAGTCGATACGGAACGGCTGTACATCTCCACGAGCGAAGACGACAGCGATGTCGTTGCCCTCGATCGGTCCACTGGGAATGAACGCTGGCGGACGACCATTCCTCAGCCCACCAATGAAGAGCAACCCCGAATGTGGATACCAAACCGTGGCATGATTCGCGTCGGGGAACTGTTGTACGTCGGTGGAGCTGCGTTGCAGCCGTCAGACGGTGAAATTCTCTGGAAAAAGGAGCTCAGAGAGGTCCCGTCAGGTGGCTATTCGTTAGACGCCGTCGCCGGGGGACAGATGTATATCAGCGACCGCGGTCTCGGGGGTGGTCTCGTCGTACTGGAAGGGACGAAAACACAGACAACGACGCCAACGCCCCAACCGGAGAACACCGAGCAACAGGGTGACCTCAACGAGAGAACTGACACGTCACATCGAACCCAGTCGGACGATACTACTGCTCGAACTGATACGTCACATCCTACCCAGTCAGACAATACTGACCAATCGACGGCCGACCACACCGAGAAAACCGACACGCCCAATCACACTCAATCGGGCAGGACGATCCAACAAGCCGCCGAAACAACACCGCAGGCGACCCCTACCCAAACCGGCACCGCTTCGAACTCCGAACCCGCAACTCGCGCAACTGACGCAACGACCGCCACTGACGGACCAGGATTTGGTCTGGTGACAGCTATCGCGGGCGTTGGAGTCGGTGCGTGGCGATATCTTACCACCGACTAACGTATCCTGTATCTGATCTGGGACTGTCCCGATCCTTCCGGGTCGGTTACCCACACCAGAACAAATTGTCACCATCTGATACAGTCCAGACCACGAGACCTACTTCCCGAAGAAGTCCGTATCAAATATCGGTGGCCTGATGAGAAAACGAACGAATCTTTCGAGGCTACGGTCTCAAACAATTGCTAGCTGTGCCCCCCTGTTGTGACTGTAGCTGTGGACGTGATTGATTGGTACAGGCGGTGTACCAACGTCGAGCAGTAGATGCTAAACGCAGTAGCACCATTACTGTCGTATACTCGAACGGATCTGCTTGTTCTATGTTTGTAAGTCATGAGTGCTATTGTCTTACGCAATCTGTATCAGAGCAGAATTTATTATGGCGTTGTAGTAGTGATCTCACGATCGTTCTCTACGACTGTTCTGCAGCTCCAAGATCGGTAGGTGCTACTCAACTTCCTCCTCTGATTGCTGCTGTTAGGTCCTGTTTACGAAGCCAATACCGCATTTATCGGCACTGAGACGCTCTCTCGTGGAACTGATACAGCGGAATACATTTCGTTCAGAGAACCGAAAACGATGCACTCATATTGCACTTCTAACTATATTGTTCCCATATCTCTTGTGTAATTATATCTGCGTATTGGTAGTACCGCTCGATTTCTGGTTCTCGAACGAAATATATAATTTCGATTGCATCAACTGATCGGTTCGTGTTCTGACTAGAATGTAGTACGTAAGACATCTAACGTCATTCAGAGAGAAGGAACGACCCCTGTCTTATGTGTTGTATACAAACATGATCTCAGTGTACGCAATCTGTTTGAACGAGAACCACTGCACGCGAATCCGACGAGGCCCTGAATTGGCGTATCACTTCAGTCTGTGCTACGGTGACACGTGTCTTACAGCGAGTCAAGCACGGATCCTAACACGTCCAACGCCTGTTTCATCTCATCAGTCTGCCCGCCGAGACTTATCCGGATACGTTCAGGAGCGTCGAAAAAGCGCCCTGGAATAACAAGGAGGTCTTGCTCCCACGCGGCTCGTGTGACCCGATCTCCGTCAGCGTGAGTGCAGGCGAGTGTGGCAAACGGGCATCCATCCGGTACAGTCCCAGTAAGGTCGGTGCGCGAATCGACGAATGATGAGAGGAGGTCGTGGTTTCGTTCGATGAGATCGCGTGATCGGTCAGTGAGTGTCTCCGCATTGAATAATGCCCGTCGACCGAGAGCACGGCTGGTGTCGGCTACGACAGGCGTATACCACGCGACGGAGGAGAGTCGGTCGACAAACGCGGCAGGGCCGATGACCCAGCCGATGCGGAGGCCACCGAGCCCGTGAAACTTCGTGAATGATCCTGTCACCACGGTGTTCGGAAGTCCTGCCGCCGTCACGCCCCCAAAGCCACGCTCTCCGCGCGATGTTGGGACGTATGGTGCGTACACTTCATCAACAAGACAGAATGCATCACTTTGACTCGCAATATCGGCTACTGCTGCCAGTGTCTCGCGGTCAGTCATCGTCCCCGATGGATTGTGTCGGTTCGTGAGGACAACGAGATCAACAGGACCGCTGTCTGCTGCGTCCGCGATGGTATCGGGATCGAGCTGTCCGTTCGTGTCGCGTGGGATGCGGTCGACTTCAGCACCAAGACCGATCGGCGTCTTCACAAGCGGTTCGTAGCCGGGCGTCTCGACGAGCACTCGGGAACTCAGATCCCGCTGTCGCTCGAACTGGAGTGCGGTTGCCATCACGAGCAGATTTGCGTGAGTGGCTCCTGCTGTGACGTGAATCTGGTCCGGGCGGACGGCGTACACATCAGCAAGCTGTTCTTCGAGTGTCGTCTCTGCTGGCGGATCTGGAAACCCATCGAGCGCCTCACGAGGTGAATCCTGAGGAACAGCGTGGAGATCGCTCGACCCGAGATCGTGCGCCGCGGCGTCTGGTCGTCCGGCGATCCATTCGAGATACGCTATCGGTTGGTTCATTCGCACGCCCATCCGCGATTCGTGTGGTTCAATCGCTCGTAGCCATCATCGGTCACAACAACGAGATCCTCGACCCGGACACCGAACTCACCGGGGATGTAAACCCCGGGTTCGACGCTGAATACCATCCCTGGTTCGAGCTCGCGGTCGTTGCCAGCAACAATGTATGGCTCCTCGTGAACCGCGAGACCGACACCGTGTCCAGTCCGGTGGATGAACTGCTCGCCGTAGCCCGCCGATTCGATAACAGACCGAGCAGCGCTATCAATTTCACTCGCCTCAATGCCGGGTTCGACGGTCTCCACGGCCGTCTCCAGTGCCTCTTGAACCAACTCGTGGACAGTCACGAACGTCGAGGACGGCTTGCCGTCGAACACCACAGTTCGCGTCTGGTCACTCGGGTATTCATTGGCTCGTGTCCCGAAATCGAGAACCACTGGATCGCCAGCTTCGATTTCGCGCTTGCCGTGACCGTGGTGTGGTTTTGCTCCATTCGGACCGCTTCCAACGATCGGTTCGAACGAGACCCCCGTCCCTCCCGCCGCCGTAAGACGCGTCTCGATCTCGGTAGCGAGTTCCGTCTCCGTCATTCCAACTGCACTGGAGCCAAGTTCCCGAATCGCCTCCATCGCTTGGTCTGCGATCGTCGCCGCCTCCCGTAGCGCGTCGAGTTCGGCACTATCTTTTCGGCATCGCTGTGGACCGAGTACCTCGCTTGCGAGTCCGAACGTCGCCGCCGGAAACACATCTCGGAGATCCTGCGTGAACTGCGCCCACATCGTGTCATCGACGAGAAGATGATTTTCGTCACCCGGTTCTCCAATCTCAAGCGACGACTCATCAACGACCGTTTCGAGAAGCGCGAGGGGGTCATCGTCGTCACTCCACGTCCGGACGTTAGTGACCCACGATTCGTCTCGAATGTGCTCGCCGTACATGTCTGGAACGACGAAGACTGGCTTGCCCGTCGCCGGAAGGAGAAAGAACAGGTGACGCTCGCTCGGCTCTTCGTCGAAGCCCGTCGTGTAGTAGAGGTTCTGACTCGGGAACAAGATAGCTGCTGATGCTCCGTGGTCCTGAAGCTGCTTCTGACAAGCGTTGGTTCGGCGCTCGAATGGCGTCATACTCCGTCTTTTGTTCATGACAACTAAGCCGTTCTGCCACCATCCCAGATCGATTCCTGATACGAAAAGCGCCATTCGATTCGCCAGTGAGACAGGTCCGGACTTCGAATTTACGACTGTTGTTATAAGCTGAGAAACCAATAGAATTGATAAAACTCTTTATTCTCCAGATCATTTTTTCAAGAATTGGTACCGACGATTATGGGAGATGATTTCAATCACGACGGTGAACACGGTGGGACAGACCAACCGCCGCGCTGGAGGAGGCAAACCATCCCTCTCGACACCATATTCCAACTCTTGAGCAATCAGCGTCGTCGGTACGCTCTCTACTGTCTGAATCGATTCCCAGGTAGCGCGATAGAAATTGATACTCTTGTACAGCACATCTCGGGGATGGAAACCGATTCCCAACCGGAATTGATTGATCTCGGGGCCGACACTGATGACGCTGAAACCCACCGTGATACGTACCATCACAAGCTTACTGTGGATCTCCTCCACAAACACCTCCCAAAACTCGAAACGGCTGGCGTTATCGACTATGACACACGGAGTGGTATGATTCGATACTGGGTTCACCCATCGCTGCAAGAATGGCTCGAACACGCAGAGTACAAAGAGTGCGAGCAGCGGTTAGGATCGTAACGTCGTCTCTTGATAGCAGTTCGAAGTAGCACAATTATCGAACTATGCTTGGTTACAGCACCGAACTGATCCGATCTACGATCTGTCGCTTTTCTGATTCGGTGATTTCGTGGTGCTGAAGCCGCTTTCGCAACGCATCGGTCACTTCGGGAGCATTCGAGACAATGTTATGTTGTTCTTTGCTGTCCTCAGTGAGGTTGTACAGCTCTTCGGTGTCGGGCGTGACGATATACTTCCATCCGTGGCCACGGACGGATTTGACCCGGTCAAACTCTGTTTTAGAGAGACAGAAGTCGCTCGTGTACTGTTCCGGAGTGAGAGCACTATCTGCACTATCGAAGACAATCTGTGGAAGTTGTGAGAGAGAGAGCTGTTCGGTCACAGTTTCGCTCGTATCGCATCCATAAACGACGAGTGGCACCCGAATGTTCTCTTCGTATAGCACTCGTTCGTGGCCGTAAGTGCCGTGTTCGCCGTGGGCTTCTCCGTGGTCGGCCATAACGATGAAAGTTGGATCGCCTTTGGGGCTGTCGTCGAGGAATCGGGCAAAAAACGCATCGACCGACCGAACAGTATCGCGGTAGGCGCGCCGTATCGACCGCCCAGCGTGCTCTGGGAGCGGATCGTCTGAATCCCGTCCGTGCCAGTATCGAGCCACGCTGTAGTACATCTCCAGCGCAGACGTTTCTTGCCGGTATCGACGCGGCGTGATGTACGGCTGGTGGCTGTCGAGCAGAAACACCCAGAGAAAATACGGCTCCGACAGTTCTGCCATCGCGGTCTGAATCTCTTCATACAGGCCGGTCCACTGAGCGAACCACTCTCGCTTTGTCTTCCAATTGAACGCGTTTTCGGCGTTCAGACGGCTCAATACGCCATCAACTCCGGCTACAAGTGACGATTCCGAGTATGCACGGTCATTCGCACTGCTCTCAACGAAGCGATCGAAGCCGCTGTCGAACCCCGTGTCGACGCTCGTCCACGGACTCGCTGTAACGCTCCCTGTCGAATATCCACACGCGGATAACCGATCGGCGATCGTCCCATATCGGGTAAGGTGTTCGGCCAATCGCGCCCGTCGAGCCACCCAGTCCTGCTCTGGACACTGTTCTCGGTACTGGTAGAACGCTCCAGTCGAGAACACCGGAGCGGACGAGGGAGTTCGCGGTCCTGGTGCAACCGCATTCAGAAAGCCGATGCCTTCGCTCGCCATCCGATCGAGCGTCGGCGTCAGATCCAGATCACGCTCGGGATCGACGAACCCACAGTGGTCTGCGCGTAAACAGTCCACCGTGACAAGAACGATGTTCTCACTCACGCTATTCGATACGTCACCCGCCATCTAAAAGAATGCAGCGTGAGTGCCTCGGGTCAGGTTGGTGGGGTAAAAGCATTAATGCAGTTTGTTGTTGGCGATCGGTCTGGGAAATCCCGCTGAAGCGCAAAGTGGGCCATTCTTTTCGGTCGGTCCATCTCTTTGGCCGTTGAGCAAGCGAATCACCGGGCTCACAAACCAACCGTCTACTCGGAAGGTAAGCCTGTCTGGATCGAGGCGCGTAAGCCGCCCGTCATCATCCCATTCCGTCGCAGAACAGAGTGTACTTCATATCACAGTCAGAGGGAACTAGAAAAGCCATGGGTCACCCGATCCGTGGTTGTCACATCAATCGAACGGGCATCATACGAGCACGATACCCACCACCCGCCGAACGAATACGTTACATCTGTATGGGAATGTTGTCACAGTACATGCGTTCGATCAAACGCGCTATCGGCCACGCTCTCTCCGATAGTAGAAGTGTGAAAGAACTCTACGGGGTGGGTATTGCTGGGTGGCTCGCTTACAGCACGCGCGTTCCATTTGGAACGAACATCTACGAGCGAGAGTGGGACGCCCTCATCGTTCTCGATGCCTGTCGTGTCGATACGCTGCAAGCTGTCGCCGACGAGTACGAGTTTCTCGACACTGTCGATAGCATTCGTTCGGTTGGAAGCACCTCGAAAGAGTGGATCCTGAAGACGTTCACGGATGATTATCGCGAGCAGATCAACGAAACAGCGTACCTCACCGCGAATTCGTGGGCTTCTGAGGCGCTGGCGGCTGATGCGAACCCACTGCTCTACCCCTCTGCGGGTGACACCGTCGTCTCGAAGCTCGGTGTGACTCGACTCCTCCGCGATTCCGGTATCACGGCGGATGATTTCTCCGATTTCCGTCCCCTCTGGAACGATCTAGCAGAGCGAAACCCGTACGGACCGACGCCGCTTCCGAGTGACGTTACTGACTATACGATCGCGTACTGTCGTGAGATGAACCCCCGTCGACTCGTCGTCCACTACATGCAACCGCACGATCCGCACCTCGCAAGCGCACTCGATCGGGGACACATCACAGAGGTCGAACAGCGTCCGTGGGACGCGCTTCGCGACGGTGCAGACGCCGATACCGTCCGGGAAAACTACACTGACAACCTTCGGCTCGTTCTGGATGAACTGTCGCGTCTCCTCCAAAATGCTACGTTCGAGACTGTCGCAATCACCGCTGACCACGGCGAACTCTTGGGCGAGATGGGCCTCTTCTCTCACGGTGCAGCCATTCCTCACCCAGCAGTGAAACGCGTCCCGTGGGTCACGTGCTCTGCAACCGACACCGAGACTGTCACACCAGAGATCGACACGACCGACGCGAGTGATACAAGCGAAGAAGACGTCATTGCCCACCTGAAACAGTTGGGATACATCTGAGGACTCGGTCTGTCGAATCTTTTCCGAGCGGACCGATCGATAGAAGCGGCCAATCGATTCGCTCAGGCGCTCTTCTCCGATTGGGTCCACACCAACAACCTCAGTCGAGCGGCACGACTTCGTCACCGGGCTGTATCGTTCCACCATCGACAATATCTGCTCTAAGCCCTCCGCGGTGGGTGAGTGCCCCGAGAACGCCGTCCGTAGTGATTCGCTGTAAGTGATCACACGGTTCACAGAGCCGGTCTCCACGACAGACGACGTCCCCAATTCGGAACCGATTCCCGACGAGGTGATTGAGCGCAACGTTACGGGTCTCGATATTCCGACGGTGTTCGCCGGGAGCGAGCTCGATTCCAGCCTCACGCTCGATTGCTTCGATGGCCTCTCGCTCGATGAGCGTCACGTCGTAGCCAGCAGGTCGTGTTTCGTCCGAATCCCACTTGACGAACGTCCCCGTTTCGATGTCGCTGAAATACCGGTCGCCACGAAGACCACTACTGGCAACGGCTTCGATTTTGTCAACGTCCTGCATCTCGGCTTCTCCTTCGGGTGCGATGAAAATTCGATCAGCTGTGCCTGTCCCGTTCATGGTACTAAATTTCACTCTCTGCACATATACATTTGTTAAGGATAGATGGATTGCAAACAAGTTGCGAACGAAGTGGCGTTCCGGTCTCTAATCGTTTGGAGACATTTTATTTGTATCCAAGCGCTTCGAGGCGGTCTTTGATCATTCGTCCAGGCATTTGTCCGCTGTTGCTGTTTTCACCTGCGGACCATTCTTCGTCGATAACAGCGAGCAGTTCCTCGACGTTCGCCTGATCCGCACGAGCGGGCGTCTCCCCAGGTGTTGCCGGATCGACGGTCGAGTGGAGGAGAACGTTGTCTTCCCGTGAATGGATGATTTTTTCTGTTCCTCGGTAGACTGCCTTTCGCTCTGTGCCGTGACGACAGGATTCGCAAACGACAGCGCGGTCGTCTGGAATCTCGTCTTGCCACGCCACGCCGGGAAACGGACCGTCGTGGCCGAACGCCCGGAGGATGGTGTTCGGAATGTCACGGAGGCTTGCCCAGCCGCCTGATGGAACAATTGAACCATGGTCAGGATGATGTGCTGCTGCCGGAACGCGGGCAAGCATGTCGTACGGCGTTCCGCCGTGGCCGACAGAATACGCCGGTCGAGAGTCGGAAAATTGCTTGTCTATCTCGTGGTGTTCCCAGTGGAGCTCGCCGTGATCGCCGGTGACGATGAGGAATGTGTCTTCGAGTATCTCATCGAGCAGGGGCGAAAGCTGTGCTTCAACGTGCGCGAGACACGCCCGATAGAGTTCGAGCCGGTTTTCGCGGTAGCGAAGACACGCTGGATCGTCTTCATCGTACGCATCCCAGTAGTCGTAGTTCCACGTCGAGAGTCCGTCGATCGTCGTATCGACCTGCTCTCCAAGGTATTCGCTCGGTGGATCGAGCGGTTCGTGGAGATCTGAGAAATGGAGGTACGCGAATGTTTTGTCTCGGTGTTGACGCCACGATCGGTATCGGTCAACGACGTGCTGTGCCCCCGTATTCGCCGAGGCGTGGTGTCGCTGATACCAACCACCGGCTGCGAGGAGTGGGATCGTAAAGTCCGAAGCGAAAAACGTCGAATATCCGCTTTGTTCGAGCGTGACTGGGAGGAGATCGACATCGGTCGCTTGCTCCGGAATAAGATACGTTCCGTCAGCACTTCTGACGTGGCTGCCGTGCTCGCTGGGATACAGCCCCGTGTGCATGCTGGTGACCGATGGAAACGTCCACGTGCCGGGTGTGATTGCGCTCCCGAACGAAAGCGGGAGATCTGGAGCACAATCGGGCCTGAGCGCATCGATAACGAGAACGAGGACGTGGTTGGGACCAGTTGCAGTAAGGTGGGGGGCGTCGAACGATCGACGTCGGTGTCCGAGATCGGCACGCTTTGCCTGATATGTCAAATACGCTGGCGCAAGAAGCGACCGAAGCAGCCGTATGCTCTCATTCACTCGTGTCATTCACACTCCTCTGTGCAAAGCCTGTCTGCATACAAATACCACCTGATGTTTGTTTATCCAACTGCGGTCGTCGAACGAGGTTCGCTCTCCCATCAGCGAACGCGAACTTAGACGCGCGTCAGAAGAGATCATCCACTGCTGCGTTGTGGACGATGAGGTCGTCGTGACGTAGTTCGCGGCAGTTCGTGTCATGATCGAAGTTCCTAAATGATTTAACCTTCCTGACCGTACGACGGCCAACAGTGACCGACTTACTTTCACTTTCCGGGCTCAAGACACAGTTCAACACTGACCGTGGTGTGGTGAAGGCAGTCGATGGAATTGACCTCACTATCCGCGAAGGCGAGACAGTCGGTCTCGTCGGGGAGAGTGGTTCGGGCAAGTCCGTTACTGCCCTCTCGACGATGGGTCTGATCGATGCACCAGGCGAAATCGCCGACGGTCAGGTCCTGTTCCACGATGCTGATCTCGTTAGTTACGTAGCACGGAAATATCCCGACCAGATCGTCACTGGCCGACATGACGGATTCATTTATATCAACGATGGCCAGATTGACATGTCGTCCATCCCCGATCGCATCAACGTGCCCAATCGCGCTGATGCGCTCGCAACGCTTGCTCGTGAGAACCCCAAGGACATCGTCCAAGATCCCAACGATACGGGCTTTCTCTACATCGATGAGGGATACGTCGACCTCACCGATGTGCCGGAACCGGTGTTGCGCGATGTCCGTGGCGGCGACATCGGCATGATCTTTCAGGACCCGATGACGTCGCTCAATCCCGCGCTCACTGTCGGTGAGCAGGTCGCAGAAAGCCTTGAGCTTCATCGGTATGGTGGCCGAAAGAAGGATACGTGGTTCAACGCCGTCAACGAAGCACTCTCTCGGGGCGGAATGAACGAAGATCTCCGCGAGGAGACCATCGATCTGCTCGCAGAGGTCGGGATCCCCGAACCGTCCCAGCGTGTTGATGAGTATCCCCACGAGTTCTCCGGCGGAATGCGCCAGCGCGTCCTTATCGCCATCGCACTGGCCTGTCGCCCGAAACTACTCATCGCTGACGAACCCACGACTGCTCTCGACGTGACAATTCAGGCTCAGATTCTCGATCTCATCACGGAGTTACAAGATGATCTCGGAATGTCTGTCCTGTTCATTACCCACGACCTCGGTGTCGTCGCGGAGACGTGTGACCGTGTCGGCGTCATGTACGCCGGTGAGATCGTCGAAGAAGGTCCCGTTGAAGAGATCTTTACGAACCCTTCCCATCCATACACATACACTCTTCTCGAATCGATTCCACACGAGGGAACCGATCGTCTCACTCCAATCGAAGGGAACGTTCCCGATCTCATCGACATGCCTGATGGGTGTAATTTCGCCCCCCGGTGTCCGTGGTCGAAGCCCGAGTGTACGGGGAACGACATACCGTTCCTCCAGCACGGGCCGGCCAACGTCGACCACAGAGCGAAATGCATACTTCCAGAATACGATATCAATCGATACCAACCCGATGGGATCAGTGCCACTTCCACCCACGAAATTTCGGACGACGAAGAGCCGCTTGTCTCTGTGAAGGGACTGGAAAAGCATTTCTCTCGAGCTGATGGAATCCTCGATGAGTACTTCGGTCAAGCAGGAACTGTCAAAGCGGTCGATGGTATCGATTTGGACATCTACGAAGGAGAAACGCTCGGTCTCGTCGGCGAATCCGGTTGTGGGAAGTCGACAACCGGTCGGTCGATCCTTAGACTGCTTGATCCGACAGACGGAACGGTTCTGTTCATGGGCGACGATCTCGGTGATTTGAACCGATCGGAACTCCGGAAGAAGCGCCGAGACATGCAGATGATCTTCCAGGATCCCTTGTCGAGTCTCGATCCGCGACAAACAATCGGTGATACGATTTCAGAGCCGCTGTCTATCCACGACAGACCCAAATTCGACGTCTCCGCGAACGTTTTCGGCGGAAAGGACGTCACACTGACCGGTAGCGAGTCGTTGCTCGGCAATCTGGTTGACCGGGACAGCAGTGATATCGCAGTGACAATTCGGGATGGAGAAATTGGCTCACTCGAAATTCGGACCGAGATTCTCTCCGAAGAGGATCTCGACATTCAAATTAATGAGACCCGCACCGACCTTACCCTCTCAGTCGAGATCCCCCACTCAAAGCGCGACATCCGACGGCGGCGTCTCACCGAACTCCTCAACGCGGTGGGACTCGATCCCAGCCAGCGTGACCGATATCCTCACGAACTGTCTGGCGGACAGCGCCAGCGTGTCGGTATAGCCCGGGCACTCGCGGTCGATCCTGATTTCATCGTCTGTGACGAGCCAGTGAGCGCGCTTGACGTCAGTGTACAGGCACAGATCATCAATCTCCTCGAAGATCTTCAGGAACAGTATGGACTGACGTATCTGTTTATCGCCCACGATCTATCCGTCGTTCGGCATATCTGCGATCGAATCGCAGTAATGTATCTCGGCGATGTCGTCGAAGTCGCTACCACCGATGAATTGTTCTCAGAACCAAAGCACCCCTACACACGGGCGCTTCTGTCGGCGATTCCCGTACCGGATCCGACACGCGATACGAACAGAATTCTTCTGGAGGGTGGCGTCCCTAGCCCAGTCGACCCACCGTCTGGCTGTGCATTCCGAACGCGCTGTCCGTCGATAGTTCCACCGGAGAATCTCGATATCGAGCAGGAGACGTACCGAGAGGTCATGCATTTCCGCCAGCGCGTTGAGGATCGATCACTCGATCTTGAAGCGATTCGAGAGGAAGGACTCATCGCCGATGGAGGAACTGGTCTCCCAGCGAGTACGTCACAAGATATGGGAAGCCAAACGAGACCGGCAGCGATCGTCGAGACCATCTTCGACAATCCGTTGACCGGCGAGGATCGCGTGACCATCGAGTGGGCTATCGAACTTATCGATTCGGGTAAGTGGGATGAGGCTATCGACGTGCTTCGCCAGCGCTTCGGTAGTGTCTGTGAACACCAGAATCCAGTTCTCCAGAAAGAGCCCCACCCTGCGGCGTGCCACCTCTACAATCAACCAGATCACAGCCAATAGTAATTTTTTGTTGTCCATTTCGGTAGACTTATATAGTGAGATTCATGTGTCTGGGTATGGAAGAGGATGGCGCTCATAGTAGGCGGACGTTTCTAAAAGTCGCAGGAAGCGCGGCCGCAGCAGTATCATTGGCCGGTTGTCTCGGTGGAGGGAACAACGGTGGCGGAGGCGGAGGAGGAGGGAACGATGGTCCCTCTGGCACGCTCGTTTACAGTCGAGGTGCCCCGTCCGCGACCCTCGACCCACAGAACTCCACGAGTGGTGAGGATGCGAAAGTCATAAACCAGATCTACAATCAACTCGTCCAGTTCAAGCCCGGTGATGTCAGTCTCGAAGCTGGACTGGCGAAGAAGTACGAACTCAGCGGAAAGACGGCAACTCTCACACTCCGCGAGGGTGTGAAGTTCCACAACGACGAAGAGTTCACCGCAGAAGACTTCAAAGCGACGTTCCGTCGCTTCACTGATCCGGAGTACGAGTACTATCCTGGTGATACGTACATCTCCGGATACGCAGCGATCACGCTTGGTAACTGGGTCGAGACGGTTAATGCCAAAGATAAATACAAACTAGAAATCCAGTTAAAGCAGAAGTTCGCGCCGTTCCTCCGGAACCTCGCGATGTTTGCTTCGGCTGTCCTCTCGAAGAAGGCAATTGAGGAAAAGAATAAGAAACTCAACAAGGAACCAGTCGGAACCGGTCCGTTCAAACTCGGACAGTACGAGAGCAACGGCGAACGGATTCAGCTCGAATACAACGACAACTACTGGGGGAAAGGACCAAAGGTCGAACAAGTTATCTTCTCGACCATTCCGGAGAACTCCACCCGAGCGGAAACGCTCATCGGCGGTGATGCGCATATCATCGACGGTCTCGGTACGACGGCTTCGCAGAAGGTTCAGAAGGCGGACGGTGTCAAGCTGAATGCATTCGAGGGGGTCAACACCGGCTACATGGCGTTCAACATGGAGCGGTTCAAACCATTCCGGAAAAAGAAGGTCCGACAGGCGATCAGCTACGCCATCAACACGAAGGTTATCGTCGAAAACATCTTCTCTGGGTTTGCAGTGCAGGCCAGCCAGCCGATCCCGTCGAATATGATGGGATACAACAAGGATCTCGATCCGTATCCCCACGACGTGGAGAAGGCGAAAACGCTGCTAAAGGAGGCGGGTCACGGGGACGGAATATCGTTCGAATTGGCGACATTCAAGAACCCACGTTCGTACAACCCCTCGCCGCTGCGCGCCGCACAACAGGTCAGATCTGACCTCTCCAACGTCGGTATCGAAATCGAGATCAATCAGATGTCGTTCGATCCATTCCTCAACTACACCGACAGTGGCAAGCACGATGCCTGCTTCCTCGGCTGGATGAGCGATAACGCCGACCCCGATAACTTCTACTACTCACTGCTGCACCCTGGCGTAGAGAGTCCTGCTGGACAAGACTGGGTAAGCTTCGACACGGAGGGTTACAACACTCTCAGCGTGAGTGGGTGGGCGAACAAAGAATACATGAAGACGGTCGAGGATGCACAGAAGATGTTGAAGGAGAGCGAACGGAAATCTCTCTACCAGAAAGCAGCTAAGATCGCACACGACGAGGCACCGTGGGTGTTCTTGGACCACGCGAAGGAACTTCGAGGCGTCTCAAATGCCGTCTCTGGATACGTTCCGTCGGCGATCGGTGGTCCATACCTCAACCTTGTCTCTGTAGGGGGTGAGTGACAAGCATACTCCTTGTCACACCTAGTCTTGTTGCTCTGTCTCTGAAAATTTTTCATATATATTTCAAGTTGATAAATATAGAGCTCACCACGAATAAACAGAGTAAAACTTTTATTTATGACAAAGATACCCTCCATCTCACTGAGTGCTTCGGCTGTTCAGTAACAGAGTTTTTGACCGACATCTTAGAGTGCCAAATCTCTCTCTCTTTCTCTTGACTTGATCTGAGCGATAGTTAGTACACAGCGGTATAACCACCTTTAGTGCCTAAGATAAGGATTGAAAATCAAGGAATGTATCAGCCCAGTCAGTAGCAAAGCTGATTTTCTGGGTAAACTGATCGAAGGTGTCTCGAACGAGAGCGCAGAATGCGTCCGCGCTTTAGAAAGAAATCGGCGAGATCTCCCACTTGAGCGATTTCCAGACCTGATCGATGGGGTTGAGATGGGACGAATACGGTGGCAGAAACGCGAGATCGATGCCAAGTTCTTCAGTACGCTCTCGTGTGTACGTACATGTGTGTGACGAGAATCTATTTTTTCGGGATCGGTCTCCAGCCAATCGCATTTCCTGTCAATTTTTTATAGTTAGTCCCTTAGCTAGGGATCGTACAACAATTTAATATCTGCCTGCCAATATCCCTATGGATTACATTCCTCCACCTTGTCCTGCCTTGTTTTGCCGCCGAATGACGACAGTCTCTGAGGCACTCGCTGCAATATTCCGCCAGATTAACCGGGAAATGGACGCCGTCTGGCAGTATGGCATCGCTCAGACGGCTCGCGTGGATGTGTCGAAATCTTGCGAAACAGCACGTTGATGATCCGGACGTACCCGCCGCACCGAATGGCGTGGACGGGTACGCCGAGTGGGTACAGATCGCGTTGATTCTCTTCCGTGTCGAACTGGAGAAGAGTCTCCGTGAGACTGAGGACTACCTCACCGAGATGCCCGGTGTCCTCGCCGCGTTTGACCTCAACGAGGCACCGCACTACAGTTCGTTCTGCCGGTGGGAACGACAGTACCGAATGCGTGAACTCCGCCGCCCGCTCTCCCTTCTCTGGACGTATCCGGAAGAGGCATCGCCGTCGTCACCGGAACAATGCAGCAAGATACCATAGTTTTGACCCTTCGACGAACACCGCTAGCGACAGCGACTGCATCTTCTGCGTCCAAGAACCGGTCTCTGACGGCGTAAAACCGTGAGTAATTGACCCTACCACGACGCTGTCTTGCGTTCAACAAGGCACCTTGTCATCTGGACAATCGCATCTCCTATCAATTATGTCACAGTTAGTCCCTTGACCAGGGATCGTACAACAATTTAATATATTCCGACCCCAACCAGAACTACAATTACACTTACACTCATATGTTTGATAACACCCAGCTGGTTTTACGCCATTAGCTGGGTCGTATAGGCGCTTGTGGGTACTGCTCCCCACATACGCGTACGCTCGACGAGCCTGCGGATAGATATGGAGGCGGATTTCTTCTTCGTCATCGAACCGAGCAACGATATTTGCGGTTGCTTTTCCATCGATTCTGTCCGGGAGGACATTGAGATAGTCAGCCTCGACGAGGGACGACGGAGGTGATACGCCCTCTGATTCCATCAGCTGAGCAACCGAATCGATGTGTTCGACGAACGCCTGCTCAATCTTCGCCTCGTCGTCGATATATTCCTGATAGGCACGCGCTTTGTCATCGTCCACCTTGTCGAGATCCAGTACTCCCATACTGTCCATGTCGTCCTGTGCCGTCGCACCAGCGACGCCAGTGAAGCCAGCCATCGCTACACCTGTTGCTCCGATTCCGCGGAGAATGCTTCGGCGACTCAATTCTCGCTCCGCATCTCTTTTTCCTGCCATCATATAATTCCATAGATGAAGTAACATAAGTCTATTACAATTTCCAAATACATAAATACTAGTTATATTTATAATAAATATATGGATTGATTAAACGCCACTCTACGACCATATATAAGTTGGTCTTAATTTCTCACACTAATAATGAGTGGGAGGAGGCAAATAGTGGGTTTTTTCATCACCCGACTCTCCCTACTGGTAGATGGCTTCGAAATGGTTCGTTACGAAGCGACTCCTGTTGTTGGTACCGGTTCTCATAGGGGTTGCAACGCTCGTCTTCGCCGTTCTTCATCTCGGAAAGGGTGATCCAGCTCGGGTTATGGTCGGCCAGCGTGCGTCACAGGCACAGGTTGAGTCGGTCCGCCAGCAGCTAGGTCTCAATGACCCTATTTGGGTTCAGTATGGCCGGTTTTTGAAGGATGCTGCTCAATTTCAGTTTGGAGACTCCTACGTGCTCCAGCCGAATAATCCAGTCAAATCGTTGCTGGTGAACAAGCTTCCGACCACGATGGAACTCGCATTGTTGGGCCAGTTCGTTGGAATTCTGTTCGGAATTCCGCTGGGCGTCCTCAGTGCGATCAAACAGGACTCGCTGACCGATCACTTTACGCGAATCGGCGCGCTCGCAGGGATCAGCGTTCCTATCTTCTGGAGTGGTCCGCTACTCATCATTCTGTTCTCGGGGGCACTCGGAATGTTTCCGACAAGTGGACGGATTGAATCGACAATTTTCCTCGATAGCTCGTGGTTCTTATTCGGAACTGAGTTGCCACTAACAGGATTCATCACCATTGACACGCTCTTACTCGGTGAATACGACGCATTCATCTCGGCAGTGCACCATCTCGCGTTGCCCTCGTTGGTTATCGGTATCTACTCGATGGCGCTGATCTCGCGGATGATGCGCTCATCGATGTTGGAGGTTGTCCGGCAGGACTACATCCGGACAGCGCGGGCGAAAGGTCAGGGTGCGAGAATCACCATGCTGAAACACGGGTTCAAGAACGCACTCATTCCCGTGATCACGGTCATTGGCATTCAGTTCGGGACGCTCCTCGGTGGGGCTGTGCTGACCGAGACTGTCTTTGCGATCTCAGGAATGGGGCGGCTGCTCGTCGCCGCGATTGAGGTCGGCGATTACCCCGTCGTGCAAGGGGCGGTGCTCGTCTTCGCGCTTCTGTTCACGCTCGTCAATCTCGGTGTCGACATCACGTACTCCTATCTCGACCCACGTATCCAACAATAACACATTACAATGAGTACACAGATCGAATCAGATTCACCGCAGACGCAATCGAGGGGACTCCTCTCGCGGCTCCGGGCCTCACAGTTCCTCTCGAATCTTCTGTCGAATCGGCTCGCCCTCACGGGGTTAGTCATCATTCTCTCGATGGTTATGATCGCACTGTATTCCCGTGTCACCATCGGCGGTGTGCCGATGGTAACTGACGGGTATTATCAGGACTTGATTCAGTCGAATCTCGGGAACAACCCGGGACTGGCCAAGTCACCACCCAGCCTTGAGTATCCTTTCGGACTGGATGGGCAGGCACGCAGTATCTTCCCCCGAGTTCTCTTTGGTGCGTGGTTAGCGCTGAAGTGGGGGACGATCATCGTCGGTACCTCGACGGTGCTCGGTGTTGGCTTCGGGATCATTGCCGCGTACTACGGCGACATCACGGATAACGTCATCATGCGGACGATGGACGTATTGCTCGCGTTCCCTTCACTTCTGTTGGCACTCGCATTGGTCGCCATCTTCGGTGAGGGTCTCCAAAACGCTTCCATTGCACTCATTCTCGTGTACACACCACGGTTTGCGCGGGTCGTTCGGGGGGCCGCACTGACGGTGCTCGAAGACGAATATATCGACGCAACGGTCGCGCTCGGTGCGGCTGACCCTCGTGTACTCGTGCGTCACGTTGTTCCGAACTGTCTCGCTCCGGTCACCGTTCAGAGTACGCTCAACTTTGGTCTCGCAATTATCGACCTCGCAGCCCTCTCGTTCCTCGGATTCGGTGCTGCACCCGGCACACCGTCGTGGGGTATCATGCTCAACAACGGTGTCAAACACGGCTTGGAGATCGCGTGGTGGTGGTCGTTCTTCCCAGGGCTGTTCCTCGCACTGACTGTCCTCGGATTCAATCTCCTCGGCGACGGAATGCGTGATGCGCTTGACCCACGCATGCGCGAGGCAGTCGACTGATGGATCGTGCGGTCGCGGCGTGGGTGCGCGTTCGCGTCCGTCTGGTCGGCTCGGCTGCTGCGCTGGGCTTTCTTCTCGTTGCGCTTGCGGTTCCGATCCTCGTTTTCGCCGCACAGTACGACCTGCGATTCGTGAGTGCACAGGTGTTCTCGCTCGCGGCGCTCTGCTTTGGGATTGGGATGCTTGGGTGGTCGGGTTCGATACTCGCCGGTGGGGGCTTTGAACACGCGCAGCGTTATCTCGACACTGGGACGAATTGGACCGAAGCCGAGTCCCGACGGGCAATGGCCCGGGTCGGTGGTGTGGGTGCTGGTGGGATGATCGGCGTAATCATTGTCGTGTCGCTCCTCGGTGGGGCGTGACTGTTCTCCAGTCGAACGAGCGCCCGATCGACAGTAGACTACGAGTCTCGCACGTTTTTTCCGACTGGCTCTCCGAACTCCCCGTTTTCGTAAACGATCTGACCACGGACCATCGTCCACTCCGGAAAGACACCTTTCTGGCCTTCGAACGGCGTCCATCCGCATTTCGAGTGGAGTTCTTCGCCTCTGATTTCGCGTGATGCGTCCGGGTTGACGAGTACGAGATCGGCGTCTCGCCCGGCTTCGATTCGACCCTTTCGCGAAAGATCAAACACCCGTGCGGGATTCGCAGCCGTGAGATCGCGCACTCGTTCGTAACTCAGTCGTCCTTTCCGGGCGTCCTCTAGCAATAATGCAAGAGCGGTTTCGACGCCGGGCACCCCGCTCGGTGCGTCCCAGATAGTCGCGTCTTTCTCAGAGAGCGTGTGTGGAGCGTGATCGGTTGCAATCATATCCACTGCACCGGAAGCGACGCGCTCATACACCGCCTCTCGTCGTTCTTCGCTTCGCAACGGTGGGTTCATCCGGCCGAGCGTCCCGAGTTCGTCGAGATCGTCTCGGCTGAGAAACAGGTGGTGTGGCGTCACTTCACACGTCATTTCAGCCTCGTTCGCGCGGTCGATACCTTCTGGTGTGCTCGTGTGCGCGATGTGGATGCGCGCATCGCAGTCAGCTGCGACTTCACAGGCGCGCTTGACGGCAGTGGCTTCGGCCTCTGGCGTTCGGTAGGCGCTCCACGCGTCAGCATCGTCGTGCGCTCTCTCCTCGAACTGCGTTGCGTCCTCCGCGTGGACGGTGACGGTGACGCCTCGCTCTGTGGCTCGCTCGACAGCGTCGGCGAAGAGATCGGTCCCAATACCCATGTTTCCGGTCGAGTCGGCCAAGAACACCTCGCCGAGCGCGAACAACGGCTCCTGGAGGAGTGCCTCCGGTTCCCATGCGGACGTGACGCCACCGTTGAGACCGAAGTCGACGTACGAATCCTGTGCAAGCGCGAGTTTTTCCTCGAATGCCGTTTTTGCCACTGTCGGCGGGTCAGTGTTTGGCTGATCGACGACGCTCGTTACGCCGCCAGCAGCGGCGCTCTTGCTTCCCGTCGTCCACGTCTCTTTGTGCGGATACCCGGGTTCACGAAAATGGACGTGTACGTCGATCATTCCTGGCAGAAGGAGATTACCATCAACCTCCCGAATCGTTTCTTCACCATCGTGTTCGGTACTCTCGTGTGAGAGGTGTTGACCGACAGTCACAATACGGCCATCTCTGATCCGAACGTCTCGGACTCGTCCGTCAGCGAGTGTGGCATTCGTGATGAGCATGATCGTCACTCTCCCCTCAACCTCGGATAGACCTAATCCTGCCGAACATACTCTACGTTGTATTTGTCGTTTTCATCAGATCCGAGTCCAACGAGTGCCTGTTCGATTTCCCGTTGGGCTCGCTCAGGATCACTGTCTCCGCCAGCGCGTCCGATGCTGCCGACGCTGTCGGGATCGAATGGGACACCGAGGGCAGCGTAGACATCAGAGAGCACCGCCGCAATCGCTGTGTGGTCGCGGACAACGACGATCCCTGCGACGAGTGCGACACCGCGCTGGACGCGCTGTGCGACACCGACGATTTTCCCACCGGCTTGGAGGGAGTGGCTCCCGGGACAGAACGAGTTCGCCGGTTCACCGGGAGACGCATGGACATCGAGTTGCATCAACGCCACCTGCAGGTCGGTCACTGCGGCAGAATAGCGATCTTGCATGCCACGACGAATCTCTTCGAGGGGTTCTGTCCGGGCGAATGCGATCGTCTCTCCGGTGTACGCGACCGCGCGTCCACCGACGCTCCGCTCGTACGCCGGGAAGCCGTGTTCGTTTGCGGCATGAGTTGCTCTTCCGTACCCTTCGGTGTTCGCATCACGTCGCCCGAACGCGATCTGTCGATGAGGCGTCCATACTCTGATAACAGACTCCCCAGTTTCACGGGTGTCTTCGAGAACTGTCTGGGTGACAGCGCGGTCGGCGTCGATAGTTTCGGCCCGACCTCGGAGCACGCGCATGCTGTTACGTTCGAGCGATGGGGCTAAAGGCTCGCGCTCGAAGCCTCGGTATGCCCACCCTCGCGGCCGACGTGCTCGCGCGCTATCGCCGGTTTTCGTTGTACAACTCACCCTACGTCGCCCACGACAACGGCAGTGCTATCGATCTCTATCCAACGGATGATTTCGTGCCAAGTCCTGTCGCCGGAACCGTCCTCGACGTGCAAACGGTTCGTGCGCCACCAAAGGAGTACGCTGCTGTCCACGACCATCTCATTCTCATCGACACCGGTGTGCATACTGCGCGCTTGCTCCACGTCGACCCGTCAGTCGAACCAGGCGAGACTGTTGCCGTTGGTGACCCGCTCGGAACGCTCGTTCGCGCTGGCTTTTTCGCTCCGTGGGTCGACAACCACATCCATCTTGGATTCCGCTCTTCCGAGACGAACCCGTACAGAGCATCGGGATCGCTCGCTATCGACGTGGACGTTCCCATCGAAGCGCTCTCATGGGATGGCACCGGACGCGTTGATCGAGTCGGCGACACCTACGTTGTTCTCGATGCCCCTTCTCACCCGGCGCCAGGTGATCATTTTGTGGGAATCGCAGCCGGGAATGGTGTGATTGACGGCGGGTGCCCTCACTACGACGGCGGTGGTCTCCTCGGAACTAACGGTTCGCTACCAGCACACACCAACGGAGACGTCACGCTGGTCGGCACACGCGTTGGACGCATCGACGGTCGAAACGTGCAGTGGGACGATATCGAAATTCGGGCGAATGGAACGCCAATCACCGGAATCTCCTTCTTTCTCGCACAAGATGCGGCATTTGGCGCAAAGTTGATCTGTCCGAATGCGTCGTTCGAGCCGAACGAATACGTCGAGGTAACCATTCATCCGTCTCACGACGAATCATAACGTGATCCATTTTGATCGATCTACACCCCGGAGACGGGAGTGTGGGCGGTGCAGTGTACAGAGAGTCACTCACTAGAATCAATAACTGTGAATTGATGTGATGGATAGTAGGTACGTTCTGAATCGGTGGCTACAAGCCCGTCCACCTGCGAACGGATTCATGACCGAGCAGCTGCCGGATGACATGATCGAGATGGTTCAGCTATTCATCGAGGAAAACCACGGCTATCTCTCGTGGCTCGGTGTCACTGTCGATGAATTCACTTTCGACAGTATGACGCTCACCATCCCGTACGACGACAAGCTAACCAATCCGACCTCGCCGCCGACGATGCACGGCGGAATCGCAGCGACGATTATTGACACCGCCGGTGGACTCGCACTGCGACCGACCCTCGATGATCCGATTGGCGGCAGTGTGGCAACGATCAACCTCAACGTCAACTATCTCCGGCGAGCCGCGGGCGATCTCACTGCCCACGCTGAAATCGTTCGAGCCGGTAACAGCGTCGGTGTGAGTCAGGTGACTGTCGAAAGCGAAACCCCCGACGGCGAAGTACAACCTGTCGCCGTTGGACAGGCCGCCTACCGGCTGTTTCAGGGCTAATCGAAGAATCGAGCGTGTGTTGCTAGGATCGCATTATTGTACAAATATTCATAAATTATTAGGAATGTATATGGTGGCAAGTAGAACGCTCCCGAAAAATCCTACAATTTGATACCAAAGGACGCTGCCTCCAATCACGACCATCGTCGTTAGATCGTACTCGTGTGGGTCCCAGTCGTACCCGATCCGCGGGAGAATGACGACTGGAATGAGCCACAAGAGCACAAGAGAGACTCCAATCAACACAATTAGTCCCCGAAAAAGAAATGCGTCTTCGGCGGGTGAATCCATGCCCGGCGGTGAAAACAGCGCATCACCACCGACCAAAATGGCACCGATGAGAAACACTTGCACCACCGCAATAGCCACAATGACAAGCACGTAGTTGAGAAGCCACCTGTTCGTAACGCCGATAATGAACAGTGCACGTACGCGACTGAACAACAGAAGCGGCGTACAGATCCCCGCAACGACACATGCGAGGAGTATGCTGCTGATTGCTAACTTGATCAGTGGAACTAGTACAGTTCCGACAATGGCGAAACCGTGACTCACAGCCCACATACTTTGCCTTACTATGAACTATCCGTCGTATAAATCACTCTGTGGGATCCATCTAATCGGAGCGCAACGAATCTCGTTCCCCACACGCCGGGGACGTTTATACGAGCGCATTCCCTTTCTGTCGTATGTACGAGGCGACGTTCCGCATCGAGGGCGATGGGACCTACGCTGCGGCGACAGCGGATACTGGTGCCTCGGTCGAACTCTGGTGCAACGATCATTGTGACCTGCTGTACGTCGCAGACGGTGCGACCGACGAGATACTCGCGCACGTACGCGAGCGCGTTGGAGTACAGGACCTCCTTCGACGGCCAAACGAGCTGGTTATCGTCACCGCGAGCTGCCTGCAACGACACGAGAGCGACCTCATCGAGACGTATCTCATGCGTCACAACTGCTTGTTGTTACCACCAGTGCGGTACGCTGATGGCGCGAAGTCCTGTCGGCTGCTCGCGCTCGATCCAAGTGCCCTCACAGGCTGTTATCGCGCGCTCATCGACGACGGATACACGGTGACCGTAGAGCGCAAACGAGAGATCGAGACGGTCACGCACGACGCGCCGTTACTCACGCTCGACGGTGTTCTCCCGAACCTCTCTCCGCGCCAGCGCGAGACTTTCGCGGCCGCGTACGACCGCGGCTACTACGAAATTCCTCGAGAGACGACAACAGCCGATATCGCGGACGCAGTCGGCGTCGAACGTCGAACCGCAGAAGAGCATCTTCGGCGTGCGGAAAACAAACTGGTTGCGGCGTTGATCGAGTACGTCCGTGCCTAACTAATTCAGAACAGCCCAAGCTCGCTGACGAGATGCGTCATCACTGCGATGAGCGGCACAAGGATGATCGTCCGCATCGCGAACAGCATCACGAGATCCCGAAAGCGGATCGGAACGTCGCTGAACATATCCATCGTCATTGGGCCGACGCTGGAAAAGAAAATCAGCTGAGAGACCGCGAGCACAGCGATGAAAAACCGTGCCATCGGTGCGGTCTCCGTGACCAACAGAACGGGCGTGTACATCTCCGTGATGCCGACGATGGTCGCCGGAGCGACTGTCTCTGCATTCGGTAGTCCCAACGCATTGATAACGGGCACAAGCGGCGCACCGAGATATTCGAACGTTGGCGTGTACACTGACAGGAGCACCGCCGCTAGCCCGACCGCGAGAATGGTCCCGAGGATGAGACTCGTGAGCCGCAGTCCGTCGATGAATCCGCGCCACGCAGCCTGTGCGAACGTTTCGCCTCGTTTTGCCTTGCCGACAGCCTCGCTGAGTGCAAATCGTAGATATTCCCGTCCCGTCCCCTCGAACGGCATCTCGGGGTCGGGTTCGGCGACGTACTCCTCGGAAATAGTGCTGATTGGCGGCACCCGAACGAGAATCACCGCACAAACGACAACGCAGATGAAGTACGCGAGGAAGATGAGCGGAAACAGCGCGAGCATCTCGACCGTGGCAGCGACAACGCCCACGAATCCGATGCTCACTGTCGAAAAGCACGTTGCGATGGTGTACACCTCGCGTTTGTTGTAGCCACCGCGGTCGAAGACGTTCCGTGTGACGTACAGCCCAACCGAGTACGAACCCACCCACGAGGCGAGGCTATCGAGCGCTGCCCGACCGGGGAGCTTGAATAACGGCTGCATCACTGGCCGTGCGAGCGTGCCGATGAACTCCAATCCACCAAGTTCAACGAAAATTGTGATGAAGACGGCACCGATTGGGATGATGACTCCAACGCTGTACACCAGTTTGCTCCACATGAACCCACCCGTCGTTGCGGTGTGGAGCCACTCTGGGCCGCTCCCGAGGAACATCACTGGTGCGAGCAGCGCTCCGATCACCCGGAGCGTCCAGAACGCGGTCGAGCTTTCGAACGACGACAGGTCGACGTTGGTCGAAACCAACCCGCGGCTGTCGAGCTCCGCCGCCGTCGTGAACACACCGCCAGCGACAATGACCGAGAGCACGTACACCCCGACGGCGTCCGGAACAGATTCGGTGATCGTGCTGACGACGATATCGAACGGAACAGTGATCTCTCCGTGCCACGGAACCGGTACGAGAAAGAACACAGCCCCGATGGCGAACGCAACGACGAACTTCACCACCGGCCGTATCTCGTACTCGTTGAGATCGATGTCGTCGATTTCGCGTGCAGACGGCGTGCTGTCGATGTCCCACGTTTGATCTTGTGGTTCGGTACTCATGTACACACGCTCGTTCTGAAGGAATGAGACTACACCATCACCATGTGCGGTGGTGTTTATGAGCTATTGCAGTGCTGACAGCGTACCGAGAACGTACAGATAGAGAGCATCCACATTCGCATCACTCACTTCGAATCGTGTGTGAATTCGATCGAATCGAGCGGGCGGACGTCACCGAACAGCCAGTCAGCGTGATCGAGTGCGTACTCGCGGTGCTGTTCTTCGATAAATCCAACCGCGTCTTCGATGATGACGGGTCGGAAATCGCGGAGACCGGCACTCGATGCAGTGTGAAGGACACAGACGTTCGCAAGCGTCCCACAGATGAGGAGGTCGTTGATTCCGTGCGCATTGAGATGGCCCTCAAGATCGGTCTGATAGAACGCGTCGTAGGTGTGTTTCGTGACGACGTGATCGCCCGCCTCGACGGTCAGCTCGTCGACGATCTCGGCCTCCCACGTGCCTTCTACGACGTGTTCACCCCAGCGATCGAACTCGTCGTAGTAGTGTGTCTCATCGAACTGTTCGGGTGGATGCATATCGCGGGTGAAAATCACGTGAGAGCCTGCTTTGCGGGTCAGATCGATGACGTTTTGAACCGACTCAATGGCCGCTTCGCTGTCTGGTGCGTGCAAAGATCCATCTGGATGACAGAACCCATTTTGCATGTCTACGACGACAGCAGCGGTGGTGTCGGGATTGAATTGCATGAATGAACGTAGAATGCCACCATCTAAAACAGTTCTTCCGTGGTGTTTTTCCCGCTTGCCGTGTATAATCGTTTATGCGATTCCGCTCCGTTTTGCTTGCTGTCTTGGTCGTTCTTGCAGGCTGTAATGCTCTCCCAAATGCCGGGAACACTCCCTCTCCGACTGAATCTGGTGTATCCGGGCCTCAGAAATCGACAGCTGCGCCCGGCAACGCTACAGACGGAATCGGCCATGAAAACGGCTATTCGGCCGATGCGAAACTATCGATCAGCCCGAATGACGGCCTGAACAAAACGGAGCGAAAAGCGGTCGTCTCTCGAACGATGGCCCGTATCGAAATCGTTCGCCAGAAGGAGTTCAAACACTCGGTCCCCGTCACGATCCAGTCCCGAGAAAAATTCAGAGGAAATCAATCGAACCAGAATATAACGAAGTCGTTCCGTCGGTTCGACAACGCAAAGTTCGAAGCGATGTTCCTCATCGGGGAACAATCAGATTCGCTCGCTGTTCAGAACGAGGCCAGAGGACAGAGCGTTCTTGGATACTACAGTCCGACGAAAGATTCGATCGTCATTATCAGCAACAGTAAGACACCCACACTTGACGGCGAATCGACGCTCGCACACGAACTCACCCACGCGCTTCAGGACCAGCATTTCAACCTCTCTGACTACAATCGGACCACACGGGACGAACACAACGCGGTCAACGGTCTTATTGAGGGTGAAGCGAATCTCGTCCAACAGCGATACATGTCGAACTGCGGGAATAATTGGGACTGTCTTCCACGCTCGGAGAGTGGAAGCAGCGCCCAGCCCCCGAGCAACTGGGGCGTGTATCTCCTCAATTATTTCCCGTACGCTGATGGACCCGAGTTCGTCAACTACTACCAGCAGCGTGATGGCTGGAGCCGAGTCGACGAAATGTTCTCACAGCCTCCTGTAAGCTCCGAACAGGTGATGACGCCCACGAAATACGGCTCCGACGCACCAACGAACGTCACACTTGATGACCGTGCCCGGAACGGATGGTCGCGCGTCCATCTCACGGGACAGCGATCGGGACCATCACGCCCCGATTACGCGACGCTCGGACAGTCAGGACTCACCGCAATGTTCGCACAAGCAACGTTCGATTCGTACAATCGGTCGGCTGTCGTTCCTCGCCGGGCGATCTTCAACTACGATGGGAACCAACCAAACAGATCCGATCCCCTCGATTACAGTCTCCCGATCACGAACGGATGGGACGGCGATCGACTGCACGTCTATCAGAAGAACAACGAGACGGCCTACGTCTGGAAGGTGAAGTGGGACTCACCGAAAGACGCCTCGCAGTTCGCAACTGCGTACCGTCAGCTTCTCAGCCACTGGGGAGCGACAACGGCTGGAACGAATACGTGGGTCATCGAGAACGGACCGTATGCAGACGCTTTCTCGGTTCGGACATCGGGTAGTACGGTCGTCATCGTAAACGCGCCGACGACCGACGATCTCGGTGACGTTCGGCGGAAGGCATAGCTCGGCATCACAGCCCATCCTTAATAGAATATGACAACTCGACCATCGGAATGGACCGGTCTCGCATTCTCTGTGCTCATCGTCCTCTCTGGCTGTTCCGGCCTCCTTGGGGGATTACAGGCCGATATCGGTCAGGAAGATGGCTACAGTGCTACCGATTCAGTGAATGTAACGACGAGCGACGGACTGAACGCAAGCGAACGAGAGGCAGTCGTTCACAGAACGATGGCCCGTGTTGAGGTTATTCGCGGTCAGGAGTTCACGAAGGACGTTCCAGTTCGTGTCATATCACGAGAACAATACCAAAACGAGAGTGGAACGTTTGCCGTTCGAGACGACCCGAACTACACCGCATGGAACAATCAGGTCTGGGAAGCGCGGTTTCTCGTCGATGAACCGACGAACGCAAACAAAGCCGTCGAAGGAGTTTATGCAGGCGCAGTGCTCGGCTACTATTCGAACGGCGAAATCGTCATCGTCAGTGACAGCAAAACGCCGCGTATCGATTCGCTGACGCTCGCACACGAACTCACACACGCACTTCAGGATCAGCAGCTCTCGTTAGGCGAGGGTAATTTTGATCAAACGCAGGACGCTCAACTCGCAGAGAACGGTCTCATCGAAGGTGACGCAAACAGTGTAGAGTCTCGGTACGAGGAGCGCTGTCAGAATGATTGGTCGTGTTTACCCCAGCCAGAGCGACCGGAGCAGTCGAATCGCACTGACTTCAATCAGGGCGTGTACACGACAGTTATCATGCCGTATATCGCAGGACCGGATTTCGTCGATGCACTCCACGAACGTGGTGGCTGGAGCGCGGTCAACGATGCATACGATGATATCCCACAGAGTTCCGAACAGATCATCCACCCGGAGCGCTACCCTAACGATACTCCTGTGAACGTCACCGTCAAAGACCGATCAAACAACGAGTGGGAACGACTCGATGTTGACCCACAGGCCGAAACAGCCGGTGAAGCCTCGATTTACACGATGTTCTGGATGAACGGCGTCATCGATACGCAGAGTCACTACCAGTACAACTACTCCCACCCACTATCTGCGGGATGGGCCGGTGATAGCCTTGTTCCTTATCAAAACACGGCTGGCGAGCAGAACGGATACGTCTGGAAGACGGAGTGGGATTCCCCCGAAGACGCCTCGCAGTTCTCCGATGGATACAAACGACTGCTCAAACAAAAGGGCGCAAAGCAAACCGGTAACACGTACGTCATTCCCGAGAAAAATCCGTACGGAGACGCATTCCGAGTGAGTCGTCAGGGGACGACGGTGACGATCGTGAACGCACCAACCGTCGAAGAGCTCGACCGCGTTCACCGATCATCGAACTGACCCGAGGGAGATCGGTGCGGATCTGTGTATGGATGGGCCGGCTGCTTGTGTAGCCAGAATCACGTAGTTTTTCGACGCTCCGGCGGAATAGGGTGTATGTTCGACATCGTCTCGCCGGATGAAATTCGCGAGGGACGGGCGACTGATGCTTACTTCGATCGGACAGTCACGACGCTCGAGGACGCCGACCGTGACCCATACGTTGTTGCTGAAGTGTGCGCTGATCAGTTTCCGACAGGAGCGTTCGAACTCTTCGCTGGTGTCAAAGACGCAGCGAACTTGTTTTCATCAACGACTGTTGATATCGATGCGCTCTGCGAGGGACAACTGTTTGACGGTGGCCCCGTCATGCGTATCGAGGGTCGATACACTGAGTTTGCACGGCTCGAAACGTCTCTTTTGGGCTTTCTCTCACACGCAAGTGGGATTGCCACGCGTGCGCTTCGTGCACGCCGTGCTGCTCCCGACGTACAACTGTTAAGCTTCGGTGCACGCCACGTTCATCCGTCACTGGCAGCAGTCGTCGAACGCTCTGCGCTCATCGCGGGATTCGATGGCTTCTCACACGTCGCTGCCGGCGAGATCCTCGGTCGTGAATCAAGCGGAACGATGCCCCACGCGCTCATCATCTGCTTTGGACCGAACGAACAGGAGGAAGCGTGGGAGGCGTTCGATGCGGCCGTCGGGGACGATATTCCTCGCATCGCGCTGTGTGATACGTACTCCGATGAAACCGACGAAGTGCTGCGCGCGGCACGAACCATCGATCTCGATGGCGTCCGTCTCGATACGCCGAGTTCTCGACGTGGTGATTTCAGACACATCGCCAGAGAGGTCCGCTGGAAGCTCGACACAGAGGGGTACGAAGATGTCGATATCTTCCTCAGCGGTGGCCTCGGTGCAGCCGAACTCCGAGAACTTCGAGACGTCGCGGACGGCTTCGGTATCGGTGGATACGTCAGCAATGCCAATCCGGTGGACTTCGCGTTGGATCTTGTCGAAATTGAGGGCGAACCGGCGACAAAGCGGGGAAAGCTTTCCGGGCCGAAGGATGTCTACCGAACATCAGACGGCGACCATTGTGTCCTCCCTGCTGGGACTCCCAGCCCAGCGGAGAGTGAGTCGTTGCTAGAACCGCTCGTCCGAGACGGAGAAATCGTGCGCGAATTTAGTATCGACGCGAGTGCAACCCGAGCACTTCGAGATGCCGAACGGGTGGGATTCGAAGCAGATTGACAGCGATCAAAATCGATCGAACGTGGGTCTCCGCTCCGCTAGTGATCGAACAACTTACCCACCGTCGCCGAGTATTAACAGTGTGGCAGTGGGTGTCCGGTTTCCGCGTTTTGCGAGGAAAGTCCCCCCACCGTCCGGGCAGGTGACCGGGCGCAAGCCCGGGGCGAGAGATCGCCGGCACTGGAACAGAAACGAGACCCCTCTCCCGGACCGATGAGGTGTGCGACGCCTGAGGTAACGAGGGCACGCTAACCCACCGAGGATCGAAGGGAGAGAATGGATGGAACGGCGAATCCTCACCGGTGCAAGCCCGCGGTTGATGGTAGCCCGGACACACGCCGTGGGTGCTCAGCCGAATGCCGGATAGAACAGAAGGGGGCTTACGGCCCACAGCCACACTATTCAAAATATATACGCTATTGTACTTACTATTGTGACAAATGGTTGTTCGGTTTTGTTGGTGTCCATCTTATGTGATCATAATCAAAAACGTCTTTTTCCTGGTGAACAATCACAGTGCAAATGACAACTCGCGTCCTCCCCGTGCTCGTACTCGTCATGGTTGTCCTCGCTGGTTGTTCCGGTATGCTCACCGGTTCCAACACGACGAATGCCACGAATTCGACATCGACACTAACACCAGATGGAATGACAAATCCAAATGCACAGCCCACGATCCCAGGCGAAACGGGGCCTGATGAGAACCTTCCTACTTCTGCAGCGTCACCGGCATCAACTCAAACTTCCGCGTCCTCCTCGGCTTCTTCTTCACCCACTGATGACGACCCCAGCAGCCACGACGGTGCGACTCCGGATCCGGGTTCTGATGCTGTACCGAGTAAAGAGAACCCGTGGGGTGAACGTACACTGACAGTGGCGATCAAAGACGAAACAGGGAACGACCGCGCGTTCGAACCATTGGTTCAGAACGCGCTCGCCTACTGGGAACAGAACAGCAGAAAGTACGCGGGCTATCAGATCAACTATCGTCTGGAGCCGGATGCAGCGAATCCCGATGTCGTCGTTTCGTTCGTTCCTTCTATCGAAGAATGCGGTGTCGAGGAACAAGTTGAGGGGTGTGCGCCGTATATTCGATCGCCGGAGGAGGTCAACCGGCCTGCCAATGTTCAGGTTCGGAGCGGATATACGGACGAATCGACAGTGAAGTTACTCATTCATGAATTCGGCCACACGCTTGGTCTCGGTCACGATGACAAACCGAAGAAGATCATGGCTGCGACGACCGATCTGACAACACTCCCGAAGCCAAACGTAACCGAACGCGCCCTTCCGTGGGATCACTCGACGCTGAGCGTTGCTGTCGATCTGTCGGGCGTCCCCGCTACTGATCGCGCAACTGTCAATTCACAGGTTGATAAAGCGTTCGCGTACTACGATCAGGGTGCTGATGGAACTGTCCCCAACCGCGTCTCCTTCCGTCGAGTCTCTAATCCTGAGGAAGCCGATATCGTCGTTCAGTTCACCGATGATTCACCGTGTCAGGGTCTCAAATCCGGTTCGTGCAGTGTCGCTTCGGGCTATGATCCGGACGACGACGGTGCAACCGAAACGTACGCCAAGACCAGAATCGTGATCACCAATGTCGAACCCAAGACCGTCGCGTGGCACGTTGGTAACCGGCTCGGTGAGGATGCTTTTGGATTTGACCATCCGAGCGACTTCCCGCAACCGCTGCGTGGCAACGCGCCCACAGAAACCCGTCGCTCGAACTGGTGGGCGTAGCACTCGCTGTTTAGACGGCATCTGATCAGATCGTACCGATTCGATCCTTGTTCCGTTTCACTCCGCATCGAAATATCGTTGTCTGCTCATCCTCGATCATCTCACGCTTGATCTCGGATGAGCTGTGCGAGTTCGTCGTAAAAGCTCGGTTCGTATTTCGCCTCGTCATCGACTGTCGGTCGCGCGTTCGTTTCTGTGACGAGTGCACGGTCTTCACTCACCAGCAGATCGACACCGAGATACGGGATGTTGAGCGCGGCAGCCGTCTGTTCTGCGATGCGGCGATACTCCGATGGGAGCGAGACACTCGTTGCCTGAGCGCCTCGGTGGACGTTGTGTTTCCATCGTCCTGTGTCGTCTGGCAACCGACGCTCGACCGCACCGGCGTACTGTCCGTCGATGATCATCGCTCGGTAGTCGCGCGCGTCAGGAAGATATTCCTGAACGAGGTAGGATTTGTCTGCTGTCGTGGGATAGCCGTGAACGAGTTCGAGATAATCGATCGTCCCGAGAAATGAATCGAGATCGGAGACCTTCGTGATGCCGGTGCCACGAGTCGTCGAGTTCGGTTTGATCACGACGGGTGGCTCGAATCGCTCGAACACACCGCGTGCATCTGTCTGATCGATTGGATTCGAGACCATCACGGTCTCTGGTGTCGGTACGCCAGCCCGACCGAGCCGTGCGAGTGTTTCGGCTTTGTGGCGCGATCGGAGTATCGCCTCCCTGTCGTTGACCCACGGAACGTCGAGGAGTGCATCGACGACGCCACCCTCTGGGAGTCGGCTAGGATACACGAACCCGACGTCGAATGACTCACTCTCATCGGCGCTCAGATCGACTGTCCGTTCGTCTGCCTGAACGTAGTCGACCGCGATCTCACGCGCTTCGAGCGGCTCGCGGATCCGCTCGTACGTCTGTGCAGCAGTTGTGACCGCGAGGCGGAGCATACGATATCCCGGTGTCCAAACGATGAAAAGCCTGCGTCTGAGCAGTGCTCACGGGATATCCGACATCGGTTACTTTGTCGCACTATTCGGAAACGATCCTACTCGCAAAGTAAAGATGAGGAACAACAATGCTCAGATCGCATTGTATGATTGAAACAGAAGAACGTCCTGACGGAGATTTGAACTCCGGTCCCTGGCTCCGCAAGCCAGGAGGATAGTCCACTACCCTACCAGGACTCATCTCTGTGTTTTGTGTATTCGCCTAAAGCCGTTGCGGTTCACGCCTGTCGTGTTTGGATCTCCCTCGCACTGATACATCTGGTATCTGATTACTATCGAGTAACACCGATGAGCGTCCAAATGTTGAAATACGGAACAGTGACCACACCAGCCATGATCGCTGATTCGTGCAACCGACAATGCTTAGCGGCGGTGTTACCATGTCCTGTCTAATGAGCGTGATCGAGGATATCTACGCGGATCTCGATACGGATGTCACAGAAGAGGAGTTTCGAGAAGCCGTTACCGAGAAGGTCGAACAGATGGGTGGTCTCGCTGACGAGGAAACTGCTGCAAAGCTCGTTGCTCACGATCTAGGTGAGAGCGAAGCGAATACAATCGCCGATATTGACCCCGAAATGTCTGAGGTCGCGTTTGTCGGGAAAGTCACATCCGTCGGTGAGCTTCGTACGTTCGAGCGCGACGACAGCGAAGGACACGTCCTGAATATCGAATGCGCGGACGAAACCGGCCGGGTTCGCGTCGCGCTGTGGGACGAGAAGGCGACCGCGGGTGTCGAGGAACTCGAAATGGGACAGGCACTCCGCATCAAGGGCCATCCGAAAGAAGGATACAGCGGGTTAGAGGTGAGTGCAAGCCGTATCAAGGGCGATCCGGACGCCAACATCGACGTGACTGTCGGTGACGCTGGCACCATCGAGAATCTCTCTCTGGGTCAGTCTGATATCACGCTTACGGGGCGGGTGCTCGCAACCGAACCCGTGCGGACGTTCAGTCGGGACGACGGGAGCGAAGGACGCGTCTCGAATCTCGTGCTCGGTGATGAAACGGGACGCGTACGCGTAACACTGTGGGACGAGCAGGCAGACAGCGTCGAGTCGCTCGAAGAAGGACAATCGGTCGAAGTCATCGACGGTTACGTCCGCGAGCGCGACGGCACCTTAGAGTTGCACGTCGGATCGCGCGGTGCCATCAAACCAATCGATGAGAACGTCAGTTTCGTTCCCGACGCAACAGACATCGAGACGGTCGAAATCGGACAGACTGTCGACATCGCTGGTGTCATCCGCTCGACCGACCCAAAGCGCACATTCGAGCGCAATGACGGGAGCGATGGACAGGTTCGGAACGTCCGCGTACAAGATCAAACAGGAGACATTCGCGTCGCACTTTGGGGGGCAAAGGCCGACATCGATCTCGGTCCGGGCGACGAAGCGCTGTTCGCGGATGTCGAGATACAGGACGGCTGGAAAGACTCTCTCGAAGCGTCCGCTGGGTGGCAATCGACGGTCTCACTACTCGATGAGGGGACGGCTTCCGGCGGGATCACAACTGGCGATTCCAACGGCAGTAGTGGGACTGGTGCTCCCAACGCCGACGCCTCAGCGCAAGAAACTGGAGGAACGCTCTCATCGTTCACCGAAGACGACGGTGGCAACCGAGAAGAGAGCAAGACTGAGACTGAGACGAAGACGGAAACAGAACGTGGGGGATCGGAGGAGTACCGCGAATTCACAGGAACAGTCGTTCAGACTGGTGATCCGGTGATGCTCGACAACGGGGACAGTACGCTCACAGTAGTGACAGATGCGGACGTTCGACTTGGTGAGGAGGTCACGGCGCGCGGTCAGATGCGCGATGGGACATTGGAAGCCGAGGACATTCTCTAACGCGGAACGCTTAAGCCTGCGACAGTCGCGTATCAGCCTATGAGCGTCGAGCTACCGTTTGCCCCGGTAGATGCCGTCATTCGACGAAATGCGGGAAATCTCAGGGTAAGCGCCGGTGCGGCCGAAGCCCTGGCCCGCCGTATCCAAGAGCACGGTGCGGCGTTGGCGATCGAAGCAGCCGAACGAGCGACCGAAAATGGTCGAAAGACGTTGATGACTGAGGATTTCAACGTCTCTGCTGTCGATCGGAGCAACGTTGAACTTCCCATCGCACCCGTCGATCGTATCGCCCGTCTTGATATTGACGACCGGTACCGCGTCTCGATGGACGCACGCGTAGCCTTGGCAGCGATCCTCGAACAGTACGCGGATGATATCGCGGCTGCTGCTGCGAAACTCGCACGCCACGCCGGTCGACGAACAATCAAATCTGAAGACATTCAAACATATTTCGAAATCGAACAGTACTTCTGATGAAGTTCGGGTACCGCGATATCTGTCTCTCGCACGACACCGGTCCGCGTCATCCGGAGGGACCAGACCGACTGCGTGCCATCCGGCGAGCGCTGTCGCGCGAATACGGCGTCGAGTTCACGAATCCAGAGTCGGCCGACGAAGACACTATCTGTGCCGTCCACGACAGAGAATACGTCGAACAAGTCCGTGAGTTCTGTGCGGACGGTGGTGGCCAGTGGGACGCAGATACGGTTGCTGTCCCCGAGACGTGGGACGCTGCTTTGGCGAGTGCTGGGATTGCCGTCTGGGCGGCCAACGAGGCACTCGATGGGGCTTCTGGTCATGACACACCCTTCTCGATCGGTCGGCCACCGGGGCATCACGCCATTATTGATGACGCGATGGGGTTTTGCTTTTTCAACAACGTCGCTGTCGCCGCTGAAGCTGCGCTAGATCGGATCGATCGGGTTGCGATTCTCGATTGGGATGTCCACCACGGCAACGGGACGCAGGACATCTTCTACGAGCGTGGCGACGTGTTTTACGCCTCACTACACGAGCAAGGGTTGTATCCCGGCACTGGCCCAGTCGAAGAGACAGGGTCGGATGCGGGCGAGAAGACAACGCTCAATCTTCCGCTCCCGCCCGGCAGCGACGACGCCGTCTACCTTCACGCGTTCGATGACTGCATCACCCCGGCGTTCGAGCGGTTCGATCCAGACCTTCTCCTCGTCAGCGCGGGATTCGACGCACACGAGCGTGATCCCATCTCTCGGATGCGTGTTTCGACTGAGGCGTTTGGCGCGATGACCACGCGGTGTCAATCCATCTCAGAGCGTTTCGACGCCCCGCTCGCGTTCGTTCTCGAAGGCGGTTACGGGCTTGAGTCGCTCTCTGATGGCGTCTGCATGATCAACGAAGTCTTTGAAGGCCGCGAGCCAGAGGAACCCGATACCGAAGTGAATGAAAACGGTCGCGCGGTCGTCGATGAAGCACGCGAGCAGTTGTTCGAGAGCGAGTGATCCGAGTCGAAGTCGGTCCATTCACGGCTTCGGATCGAAATAGCGTGCGAATTCGGCCCCGAACTCGTCGGCGAGCACAGCCGTTTCCTGTCCGACGAGCACCTCGTACCCTTCTCGAAGCACGTCTTCAACGGCGACACCGAGTGCGACCGAGAAGATCGCTTCTTCCAGTACCGAACGCGCACTCGTGAACTCACGGGGACGTTCGACCACGTAGCGCTCTCCGTCGACAAACGGACCGTACGCCTCGCTGTCCACGTATTTCTCGTAGAAATCGCTCGCGTGTTCGCCAGCATCGACCGGTGGCCCCTCGTGACGTTCGATTGCTGGCCGCTCCGTGATTTCGCATTCGACGAACAGCACCGCGCTATCGTTGGCAAACGTCGCTGTCCGGAGCGTCTCGAAGCCACGGCGGTCGAGTTCACCGCGAACACCGCTGAGCGACCGTTCGAGCTGTGGATAGAGCTGATCGTCGACGAGATCCGGGGCATCGAACTGGACCGCGACAGGCGTCGTCTCGCGGCTCGCAAGTTCCTGTTGCATCTTCTCGGGAGAGAGTGGGTCAGGACTATCGAGCACGAACTGTTCGGTGTCCGGATCGGTTTGGAATAGTCTCGTGTGATGGATCAGCCGAGAGACGTTTGTCTGCGAGCAAACAGCGGCGACGTTCCGTTCAGGATCGGTCGGATCGATAACGACGAGCGGATCGTCGAACGACCGCGTGCCGTGATCTTCCGGGTCGATTTCCACCGGGAGCTGCCACTGTGCGACGGTTTCGACGAACGATCGAAAGCTACCGTATTCGAGCACGAGCAACTCGGTGAGATATCCCGAGAACCCCTTCGTTTTGAGATCGCTGCCGTAGATCCCGACCCCTTTCAGGAAGCCCTTGGTGAGACGGACCTCGCCGGCCAGTGTCGGATCAAGACGAGCGGTGACGTACTCCGAGTGAAAGGGTGTCCGATCGACTGCCGACCGAATCTCACTCGCGCTCTCGACTGCATAGCATGGAACGATATCCACCGCAAAGCCCGCACACTCTCCTGTGACGTACGGATGCTCGGCAAACTCCTCACGGCCATCGGGAAGCACTGACCAGCCGACTCGCAGCCCATACGTTTCTAACTTTTCTCGGGGGAGATCGGGCGAGAACCGAACAAATACGTCAATATCGCGGTCTCCGCTGGTCCACGTTCCCCGAGCCGTCGAGCCGACCTGTACGATGTCTCCCGAGACGGGGAGCTCTGTGACGGCCGCTTTGGCCTGTGCGATGAGTCTCTCTGCAACCTCATCGAGGCGTTTGCGTTCTTCCGAATCGGGATCGACGCGTTCACGAACCCGTTCCGTAACGGTCTCGAACTCATCGCTCATGACTGTCGGTGGCCCGTCGAATGCTAAAGAATGTCGAATGAATCGCAATCTTACCTACGTGAGTGAATGTACATACACAATAGTGTACAATGCAGTTCTGACATGACTTTGAGCGTGTATACCGAAGCAAAAGCGAAAAGGGTTTTAGGCAAATCCGATTACGAAGAAGTGCAGGCAGGAACCGGAGCCGCCATAGCTCAGTTGGTAGAGCCCCTCGCTGTTAACGAGGTAGTCCCAGGTTCGAGTCCTGGTGGTGGCGTCTCTCACTTCGCTTTCTCGTTTTATCATCTATATTCAATCTTGGTGAGACTGCTCTCTCGATCAAAATTCAGCTTTCGTCATCAATCAGAATCGGAATCGGAATCGGAATCGGATCGAGATCTGGATTGGGATTGAAGTCAGACTGATTGTGGTTTGAGATCTCGATCACATATTGAGTGTGTTACCAGGCTTTCTGCAGCACTCGTTCGAGTTCCTCCTCTGTCGTTTCCAGTTCGGGTGGCGTATTCGAAATAAAGCCGTCGGTCGCAACTTCGGAAGCGATCGTTGGAAGGTCTTCTTTCGAGAGATCATCAATCGATTGGAGTCGTCTTGGGAGTCTGAGAGCGTCCCGCACCTCAACCACGGCTTCGATGATTGCTTCTGCTGTTGCATCCGGATCTTCGTTGGATTCGACATCGAGTGCGTTGGCCAGCATGTCGCGTCGTCCATCGGTGTGTTCGAACAGGAAGCGCAGCGCGTGGGGTGCAATGATGGCGTGGGCACCACCCTGTTGGATGGCGTATCCTCGGGCAATGCCGTGGCCGAACGCGTGGATGAGCGACAGCGTCGTTTCGGTCGCTCGTGAGGCACCGTACTGAACCAGCATTGTCCCAACGATCGCATCGTGGAGTGTCTCTTCGTTTCGTCTCCCAACGCCGATCTCTGGAAGTCCCCGTTTGAGAAGGGCCAGGCCACGGCTGGCTGTCGCATCCGTGATCGGAGTTGCGTTCCGTGCATACAGGGATTCAATACCCTTATCAAAGCCGTTCATTGCGGAGGCACACAGGACTTGATGTGGAGTCGTCTCTATTAATGTTGGATCGTAGAACAGTGCTGCTGGCATGAGCCGTCTGTCGAAGATACCGCCGCGTGTCAGTGTCTCTGTGTCCATACCCATTCGATCTGTGATCCCGGCAGTGATCGAGAGATCAGCCCCCGCCAATGTTGTTGGCACCACGAGAATCGGGAGCGGTTTCGACATGATACTGATCGTTCCTGTCTCTCTGAATTCGGCACGAATAGTGTCTCGTGGTCGTTTGTCGCCAGCGAGCACGCTTGCCACCGTCGCTATGTCGAGGCTGCTTCCTCCACCGAGGCTCACCACAGCGTCTGCCTCTTTTTTCCGCAATTGGTCTGCGCCATCGAGTGCGGTCGTCAGTCGCTTATCTGGCGTTGTTTCAGCGAACACACCGGCGAGTCGCGTCCCGATCCCGTCTCTGACTGGATCGATGACTGTCGATACTCGTCCGACGATCGTTCCGGTGATGACGAGCGCTCGCTCGCTTTCGAGACGAGCGAGCTCCCGCTCGAGCCCTGCAACGCAGTCGCGACCGTACACGATGGTTCCAGGATCGTAATCGAACCGAAACGATTCTGTGACAGACATATGGTACAGTATGGGATCAGAAAATAACCGTCTTGTGTCGAGAGTCCCGATCCAGCGAGATCTAGATGTGATATCCACCTCACACCTTCGAGTGTGGACTGACGACCACGAGCTACCACGTTATCTACAGCATTCCCATCAGATCCAGCCTTTTAGGTGGCTTGTGCAGCCGTCCTCTGAGCGTGACTCGAATCGACGAATGAAAACGCACGGGAAATATAGGAAACAGCAATGGATCTCCGGTTTCTTGGTGGTGTACACGAGGTTGGGCGAAGCGCCGTTCTGGTCGACGACTCGCTCTTGCTCGATTATGGGATGCTGACAGGAAATCCACCACGTTTTCCGGTCGGTTCGATTGATCCGGACGCGGTCATCGTTTCACACGGTCATCTCGATCATGTCGGTGCCCTGCCGTCGCTTCTGTCCGGTGACTCACGGCCAGCGATTCATTGGACGGCTCCCACTCGTGAGCTAGCGCTCGTGCTTGCGCGCGATACGCTCGGTCTCCACGGTGGCACCTACAACTGTCCGTTTACTGAAGAGGAAGTAAAGCGTATCAGGCAGGTTTCGAATCACCACAGCTATCGGGAACCGTTCGAAGCAGCAGGCTACGAGATCACTTTTTATAACGCTGGACACATACCAGGGAGCGCGCACATCCTCATCGACGACGGCGACACACGATTTTTGTACACTGGCGATTTCCACACCGACAATCAGCGGTTGGTCTCTGGTTCCACTGCCCGACCCGCGGCGGACGTGGTCGCCTGTGAGAGCACGTATGCAGACGTAACGCATGCGGAACGAGCGAGCGTCGAAAAGCAGTTCGTTGAGAGCGTTCGGACGACGATTTGGGAGGGTGGGACAGTTGTCGTCCCCGTTTTTGCCATCGGACGAACACAGGAACTACTCATGATCTGTGCAGCACACGACATCGATTGCTACGTTGACGGGATGGGACAGCGCGTAACGCAACTGCTGAGTAGATACCCCGATTTCCTTTGCAATCCTGAGGCACTCCAGCGGGCGCAATCCAGCGCTCGCTTTGTGACTGGACGCGATCGTAGCCGCATTGCAGCAAAAAATACGACAATACTCACAACAGCAGGAATGTTGACCGGTGGGCCAGCGATGAGCTACATTCCGGAAATTCGCACACGCCCGGTAAATAAGATCGCACTGACTGGGTATCAGGTCGAGGGAACGCCAGGACGGGAGCTTTTAGACACCGGACGAGCCGACATTGACGGGCGAGTGATGCCAGTGAGTGCGCAGGTGGAATCGTACAACTTCTCGGCTCACGCGGACCACAACGGACTTCGGGCGTTTCTCGAATCGTACCGTGATTCGAAGATACTCATCGGCCACGGCGATCGATGCGAATGGTTCGCAGCCGAACTACGAGACGACGGCTACGATGCGACTGCACCGACACTAAACGAACAGATCAAAATTGCCGTATGAACAACTTGTACGCTTGATTGTTCGAGTGTTTGATGCAGCTACGTACGTCATTCGTTCTTAGACGCTGGCAGCCAGCGCCAGTACGAAACCGAATCGTCCGACACCACAAGGATTGTCCCCGCAGTAGTGTTATTATTCATCGCCAGCTGGATCGAGTTCTACTTCACCAGTGCTAAAGACAGTCACCTGATACCCCAGATATTCGAAGGTTACTTGTGCCGATACGGTAGTGAACAGCTGATCTAGTGCATCAGTGTGGATGGAGTCGTACAGAGGATCTGGGAGCTCTGTTGGCTCGACACCTTCTCGAGCGGCAACCGCTTCGATAATCTCGCTGCTCAATGACTCCCGAGATGGCATACCTTCTCCCTAGTCCCGGGAGTGTAAAGTAGTCTCGGACCGATCCACTGTGCTGTCAGAGCCACTCGTCGGGGAGATCGTCTGCGTGATCGTACATCAACTGGAGTAACGGGAGGAGTTCATCGAACTGTGGTCCTTTCGAGACGTTGTTGCTCGACCGATCCCACACGATGACGCCCGCGCTTTCGAGTTTGGGAAGGTGTGTGTGGATAATCTGGATGTGAAGCTGATCCAGATCTTCATCCGCGATCGTTATCTCCGCGGGGATCTGTGTGTCTTGGTCATCCTGTGGGTTGTGCTCTAAGAGGGCTATCAGCAGACGGCGGCGGTATCTATCTGCTAAGAGATCGAGTGCGGTATCCAGCCTCTGCTGTCGTTGTGAAATTTTCTGCATAGCTACGGTCACATTGTTGGCATATGTGCAGGAATTGTCCCGACTGCACGTCATCTAGTACACCGGGAGGATCGGAAATAGCCCACACTCTCGATGTGGAAGCCATTTAAATACGAATGAGCAGCGTGTCGACAGAGCGTCCGATGAAGCAGGGAGCGCGTGGTTCTGACTGGAACGACAAACCAATCCGGTGTGTCACCTACCACTATCGTTCCCGTCTGATCGTTATTTTTTCGGAGAGCTTGGAAACAGTGCCTCTTCGATCAGTCGAGCTGTCCCCCGTCGCAGTCGCTGTGAGAGTGAACTACCGCTGATCCCGATGAGGGCCCCAAGCTCCTGTTGGGATATTTCTCGTGGAATGCTGTAGTACCCCCGCTCGTACGCTGTGAGCAGTGCGTCCTGTTGCTCAGAGGAGAGTGGGCCGTGTTCAGTCGGAACTGAGGGATTGTAAAGACGATTCAACGTGAACTCGACACCGTTTCGATGGACCTGTCTCTGAAAATCGATCAAGTGATCGTGAGAGGGGAACTGCAGTCGTACCTCCCACGATCCATCAGAGCTGGCGGCTTGGAGAAACGCAGCCTTTGTTTCGATGAGTGGCTGGATCAGACCATTGATCTCATTTGTCCAGTGGATCTCATACAGAGTGCGTTGGCCAGTCTCGGTGAGGATGCTGATCTCTTCGATAAGTGGATCCGATTGGAGTGTCGCCTTGATAGCAGCGTTCTCACCACCGGTCACCCAGAAATAGGGAATGATTGCATCTCTGAGTGGAATCAGCCGTTCAAGCTCAATCTCTACTGTCGGATACGTCTTGAGTACAGACGTCAGCGGAAAGTGCTCGGCAGGCACGGTAATATCGATGATTGTGATCATAAGTCCCACAGACGAGTCGTGAATACGATTCGAGAACCATCCCTACTGGTTGCTGCTAGACGTAGGGCTTCGCTACCGAGTACAATAATCATTTGGCTTCTTTGACTCAAATTCCACCGCAAAATTGCTGTGGATGTTGATTTTGGACGCTTCGATCCCTCGGACGAATCTGGAATCGGTCGGATTCGAGAATCAGCTACTCTTCTGTTGTTTCAACTCGTTCAGCATATTCGATGAGTTCTCCAGCGAGCGTCCGGGCTTGTTCGGCCGTCATCGTCACCGAGTCAGCGTGTGGGGGGAGATGATCGAGATCTGTGTTGTCGAGCTCGAGCTGGAGCGTGACGTGTTCTGGGCTCTGTCGAGGTGCGCTCACGTTGAGTGTCGCAAGTGCTTGTTCCTCGAACTCGTGGGCTTGCGCACGGCCGTCTAGCAAGTCGAGTGTCGTGTATGCGTTGACCGTCATGATGCGATCTGCCATACTCAAAATAAGAATCGAGAGAATGGTAAAGTGTGCGGCCTTCCAAACACGATCTTATCCTGTCCCTGCGCTCAAACGCGAGTCCTCCGCCGGGTGTCCGGCTACCGACTCACGGCGTCAAGATCGTGCGGATGCCTTTTTGCGCACACTCTCTGTCCGGTTACTGCTACCGTCGTTTGGTCTCAGTCGTCAGCCGGAGCGGGCGCGTGTTCCATCGCGTCGTCTTCGGCGTATGGGTACCACGTCATCTTCGTGTTGTGCATGAACGGATCCTCGTAGCTCGTCTCTTCTGGCTCTGCGAGTTCCTGTAGCTCTTCTTCATCGCGTGCTGCGATGAACTCTCGGAAGCTTTCGTTCTCTCGTTGCTCCTCGTACGTTGCTAACAGGTTTTTGATGTACCCCGGCACTTCATCGGCAGCGACCCGCATCTCTGCCCACTCTGCGAACTGGGGATTCTCTCCGAGTCCGCCACCGAGACCGATGTCGAACGCCTCGACCGGCTCCCCGTCTTTGCGAGTTTTCATCCCTCGAAGACTGATATCGGCGATCTGTGGCTGTGCGCACGAGGCTGTGCACCCTGAAAGGTGGATGTGGAAGTTTTCGACGCCGTCAGGAACGGTAACGTTGTCTCGAAGCCAGCGACCGTATCGCACCATGCGATTTTTCGTTTCAACGATCGAGAGCGAACAGAACTCCGTTCCCGTACAGGCGATCGAACCCTGCATGAACGTGTGTGGATCAGGGCTGTACTCTTCGAGTAGTGGCTCGTCGAGGAAATCTTCGAGATCATCTTCGTCGATGTCGGCGACGATGACGTTCTGGCGTTGGGTGAGTCCGATCAGCTCAGACCCGTACTGCTCTGCGACGTCTGCGAGTTCGATGACTTCTGATGCATCCATTCGACCGACAAGGACGCTCAGTCCTACGAAGTATTTCCCATCGTTTTGCTCTTGGACACCGATGTAGTCACCGGAGGCGTCCGAGCGACCCGCGTTGTAGTCGTACTGATCACGGAGGTCTTCGCCTGCTGTCGGGAGTTCCTCGTCGATGTACTCTTCTTGTAAGACACGACGGAACTTCTCCGGTCCCCATTCGTCCATGAGGAACTTGATTCGGGCGTTGAACCGGTTATCGCGGTCGCCGTGATCGCGGAACAGCGCCGAAATACCTGCTGAGACATCAAAGAGGGTTTCTGGTGTACAGAACACGTCGATATCGCGGGCAATGCGAGCCTCTTTCCGGGCCAATCCACCGCCGACGAGAACATTGAAGCCGTTGACCTCCCAGCCGTCGATCTCTTTCACCGCTGGCTCAAACGCAAGGTCGTTGATATCACCCTGTCCAGCACCACGGGTGTCACCAGTCACCGATACCTTCCACTTTCGTGGCAGATTCGAGTAGGCTTCGTTGCTTTTGAACTCGTCGTTGAGCCCTTCGATGAGCGGCCAAACGTCAATGTGCTCGTCGGCATCACGACCAGCGATGGGACTGCCGACAATGTTTCGCCACGAGTCACCACACGCTTGAATGGTCGATAGTCCGTGATCTTCGAGCTTTTCGAAGATATCCGGCACGTCCTCGATCTGTATCCAATGGAGCTGAACCGACTGACGGGTAGTGAAATCACACCACACATCTCCGAATTCGGGGTTGCTGGCTGGACCACGTGCGTATTCGTCTGCGACCTCTCCGATAACGCGCAGTTGCTCGGGTGACAGACGACCACCAGGCACGCCGATACGCATCATGAAGTTGCCTTCTTGACCGTTTCGCTGGTGGTACAGCCCCCACCATTTGAACCGCTCGAACCACGCGTCGTGTTCGTCCTCGGGAATTGATTCCCATCCCTCCTCGGCGAATCGTTCGAGATGTTCGCGTATCTCGCCGCCGTAGACCTCATCTTTCCATCCCTCGACTTTACTCGGCATATACAGGACGTGGAGTTCCCTGCCTAAATTCCCACGTATTTCGACAAGACTGCACGTATCAACGACTATCCGGGGAATATCACCGCTATCTGCTGGGGAGACACGGTTGATGAACGCTGTTCGGTACGACTGCCCTGAACTCGTCGGTTTCTGGATCGACAGCCCCCATTCGAAGCCAGCCAGTGACACCGCTGGCACCACAGATAATACACTGTCCTGCAATACGTGCCTCGACGTTCGAGACATCGACACCGACCTCGACGAATCCTTCTGCAAGAACGTCAGCGAGATCACACCGACAGAAATCGTGGTCTCTCAGGCGCCACAGGTTGCTTACTGGCATGACTCGTGTATCGTTAACACTGATCCACGCACCGTCGTCAAGTTGATGAACCGACGTCGTCACGATCCCACTAGTGGGCTGGTGGCTACTAACCACGACGATCTGGGCAGCGGTTACCGCTCGTCACCATATTTGATGACGGGTTGACACACGGAAACCGAGTGACGGGATGGGACTCTTCTAAGACGAGGCGACACAGATACCGGCAAGGCAGTCCCCAGAGACGATAGTACGGGCCAGCATTACAGCCGAACACGGGCTTATACTCAGTTGTGCCGTACAACTGTTCGATGTCAAAGATGGAACCGTCCGTGAGTGGTGTGCGCCAGCACGTCTCAGCGGATGTTGCGCCGGAAATCTACGAGGGGGACAGTGATGAGTAACACGACGCACAAAACAGATGTCGAACAGCGCGCCGATCCGAACGACGCGTGTCGCATTGGTGCGGGTGAGGTGGAGTCGAACGACACCGACACGTCGCATCTCGATGGCCTCGATGATGGCTGTGGCTGTGCGGAGATTTGGGAACACCTCTCCGAACAGCGGGACGAGTGAGTCCCTCTCGTTCCCCGAGACACTTTTCCTGACTGCACTCGTTCACACGGCTGATGAGTGATGATCCTCCTGCTGACCGCGAGTCACCGATTGGTCATCCGGTTATTCGAGGTAATCCGGACTTGACGGGTGACCGTGCTCCCGAAGCAGTTCAATTCGACCCGTCAGATCCAGAACGACTGGCTGATGCCGCCAAAACGGTGCGTGCATTCTCACAGAACACTGCCGGGGCCGAAGATAACATCTACATGCTTCGGGGAGCCGCTGCGTGCGCTGCGTTGGTTCGTGGGGAAGGATCGTACAAAAAAGCGGCTGAGCGGGCTGGAGGAGAAACGACGATCTCGTTCATCCGAAAATGGGCGCGCGTCCACGATCTTCCTCGATCTGTACGCAAGTACGTTGCCACTGGGAGGATTGCGCCGACAGCAGCGAAGCACATCGCACGCGTCCACGGTGAAGCAAGATACCAACTCGCCTGGGCAGTGCTCGATCACGACCTCACCGTTCGACAGGTCCGGTCAATCGCAAGCGATGTGAATAACGGGCAGTCGGTCGAACGCGCGCTCAAAGAGCAGGACATCGAACTCGGACAGATTACGCTGACGCTCCCACCGGAAACGTATCTCGAACTCCGCCGCACAGCAGCACTCGAAGGCACTGATCCACAAACGGTCATCACAAATTCACTCAAACAAACATTTCAGGAATAGCGAGATATTGCCGCCAGTACGTCTCTATTCCTCGAACAACAGTATTTCAGCCAGTTATAGTTGTGAATATTATGTCGTGTTTGTCGATGGCATCCCCGGATCATTCCGTAACGGTTTAGCGCAGGGCGCAAGAACGAGAAGTTGAGGGCTGGTAGCTCAGTCCGGCAGAGCGTCTGGCTTTTAACCAGACGGTCGGGGGTTCAAGTCCCTCCCAGCCCGTCCTCGAATTTTTTCACAGCAATCATTCATCGTGCTTAGTGATTTCTCACAGTAGTTGAGAAGAAATATTCACCCGTCCCGAGGCGGGTGATGATCGAAAATCGGTGTTGTTCGTGCTATCCGCGTACGGGGAGGTACGACAGTCCAATGAGTAGTACTCCTGCCACTGCGCTCATGACCGTCACGGCAACGAGTCCTTTCGAACGCGCTGCGGGAACGTTGGCCATCGTATCGATTGCGTACGCACCAATACTCAGTACGAGAAAGAGCAGGAAATACGCCGCCGCTGCTCGTCGTTGCATACCCAAACGTAGGAATACGTCCATAAAACGATTGCTCTTCGGCTGCTTTGCGTGACATCAGCTCCTCATCAGTACTGTCGTTGAGATGCAAATGCTGATATAACATCTACATTGGACCGAACAAGCGTGTAACGACGTAACGATCGAATGAACTACCACTCATCGCTCATGAAGGCCTTCCAGAAAGAGAGACAGAATCCAATATCCCGCACCAAGCGCGATACCGACGCCAGCAACACCAACCAAGTACTCTCCTGTCAGGAGTTGCCTTGCTAACCCGACACCAAGTATTCCGAGTACAGCAAGCCCGAAACCTAAGATGCTGCGGTGAAGTGATGACGCTAACGTTCCGGCGTCTGATTCTGTTGAGGGCATATTAGCGTAAAGTTTATCAGAATAAATAAAAAGTGTTCTGGTGCTTCGTTCGTGTTCTAATGATTTACCAGTTCCAGCGTACGATGAGCTGACTGCTGGAGAAAAAGAACTCGTTTGGCGGATTATCGCATATCGAATTGTCAAACGATGGGTTATTACCATCGTTCACTATTTTCCACCGACGTCTCTCTCAAAGAGTCATTAACGTATTTTAATACGATGTATTCGAGCCAGAAAGCTTATTATGACCTCTCCAAACACTGAGATATCATGATATGTGATTCGCTCATGCAAAGAGTAGCTATGTTAATTGACCGAAGCACGTCGCTCGGTGTTGGTTATCTCATCGGTGGTGGTCAACCCGAGCGAACTGGATATCAATGACCGACGAAAACACGAACAAGCGAGGTCGACGCGAGGCGACGGCACTGCTCAGTCAGCGAGAACGTAAATATCTCCGCGACGGTGCCCATATCGAGCCAAATTCTGCAAACGAACGAGCGATCCGTTCGAGCATCCGCCGTAAACTTGTTCATTTATTTAATGATTTAGAGATTATAACTAATAATATTGAAGATAGGGATGTGATTCAGGTGCAGAATAAAATCAGAGAGGACGCTGATACCGCATACGATTCGCTCAACCGATTCGCTGAACAGTTCCTTGAAGACGCGATAACTGCACAGCGGACCAGCCGAGTCGTCATCGACACACCAAACGACGAGTTTGCGAAGCTTCTCAAAGAAACTGCGCAGGAGACAGAGCAGAGCGAGCAATAGACTATTGGACTGGCGACATTCCATCCACTGTAAGCGCATTCACGCGTTAGCTGACGACAGGCGGTACGCTCGAGATATCTGTAGCCTGTCGAGAAGTTAGTAAATAAGTACAATATTTCTCGAATATCCCTTCAGTGGCTCCAATACGTATCTACAATTAGACTATGTGAACGGATATAAGACGACTGAGTAAATACTCACCTACATGACCGATGACGTTCCGGTTGCAGTCCGGGATGAGATTGCTCGTGCTGTCCTGCACGCCCTCGCAAACCACGGCTACGCGGGCTTGACGACAAAGAAGGTCGCAGCCGAATCGGAGAAAAGCGAGGCAGCACTCTTCTATCACTACGATACAAAGGACGATCTTGTGGTTGCGTTCTTGGAATGGGCTATCGATCGCTCGACTGGGCGTCTGACCAATCTTGATGCGGAGGATCCCATCGATGAACTCACTATCGCATGTGAGGTTCTTCTCGGCGACGCTGATGACGAACTCGACCGTGGGATCAACGTTGCCATGATGGAACTACTCTCTCATGCTCCCCACAACGAGCGGTTCCGTGCGCTCCTCACTGATTTCGAGCGCGCGGAAATTGAGACGCTCGCTACCATCATCGACCGTGGCATCGATGCTGGTGTGTTTCGATCAGTCGATTCGACAGCCACTGCCGCGTACATCCTTATGACTACCGACGGGACGGCTGGGGCCGTCATGGCGCTCGGACTGCACGATGTTGGTGAGCAGGTGCGCGATCGGCTGTTTTCGTATATCCAGACAGAAATTATTGCTGGGAACCGCTCTCACTGATCAGCGTTTGATCACATGAAAGCGTGATCATTGTGATTCACGACTCGGAGGAAGAATTATCGTAACTGAGTATGTACTCACTTAGTATGGGAAATTTGGAACCTTCACAGTCTGGAAAGGATAGGCCACCCGGATTTCAGTCATTAGCGTCGGAAATTGACGTGGATGATCTCTCTGTTGAGGGTCACCTTCCGGAGTGGCTAGAGGGAACACTCCTTCGGAATGGCCCAGCGAAGTTTGAAGTCGGTGAACGACGCCTCCAACATTGGTTCGATGGATTCGCCATGCTGCATCGGTTTTCGTTCCAAGACGGTCGTGTTGGATACACAAACAAGTTCCTCGAAAGCAGAGCGTACGAACACGCTCGTGACGAGGGTGAGTTGCGCTTTGGTGAGTTCGCTACTGATCCGTGTCGGGATATCTTCGAACGGGTGTTTACCCTGTTCTCATCGCGTGCTCAAACTGATAACGCGAACGTAAACATCGCCCGTCACGCGGATCGGTTCGTCGCCATGACCGAAACCCCGCTTCCTGTCGAGTTCGACCCAGAGACGCTGGAGTCACTCGGTGTATACGACTATCCGGACGATCTCGACGGACAGCTCACGACAGCACACCCGCACCACGACTTCGAGCGAGGGGAGACGGTGAACTACGTCACACAATTCGACCGACAGAGCAGATACACAGCGTACCGGCTCGTCGATGGCGCTCGTGAAGCTATCGGATCGGCTACCGTTGATGAGCCTGCATACATGCACAGCTTCGGGCTGACTGACCAGTACGTGATCTTGGCCGAATTTCCATTCGTCGTGAACCCGTTGCGATTACGCTTTGGCAATCGACCGTTCGTCGAGAACTACCAGTGGAAGCCAGAACGTGGGACCAGATTCACCGTACTCGACCGTGAAACGGGAGATGTCGTCGCTCGTCCCCGAACGGACGCCTTCTTCGCATTCCATCACGTCAACGCCTACGAGCAGGATAATACAGTCGTCATTGACATCGTCACCTATCCTGATGCGTCTATCATCGATGACTTCTACCTCGATAACTTCGCCACTCCGGATGCAGCGCTTCCAGGGGGAGAACTCTCTCGATATCGGCTATCAATCGATGACGGCACCGTAACAAGCGACACGCTGTACGACGGAATCATTGAACTCCCACGGATTAATTATAAAGAGTGTAACACCAACGAACATCGCTACGTCTACGGCGTTGGAATCAATAGAGATGCTCCTGATGAATTTCTCGATCGGCTGGTCAAAGTCGACATAAACGGGTCGACCAAGACGTGGCACGAGCCCAGTACTCACCCAGGTGAACCGGTGTTTGTCTCCGCCCCAGACGCCACCCGCGAGGATCAGGGAGTCATTCTTTCGGTCGTGCTCGATAGCGTCGACGATCGATCATTCCTGCTCGTCCTCGATGCCGAGTCCTTCAAAGAGCGTGCCCGAGCGACAGTTGAGCACCCAATTCCGAACGGGTTTCACGGACAGTTCTACTCCGAGCACTGATCAGACACTGAACTCAAACGAAATGCAGATTATTTTGTATTCTACCTCGGTCTGATCGGTATGATGTCAAGCTCACTTCCGATGCTACAGAATGTGGAGTGACGACGCCCTCACCTCGAAGAGACCCGTTTGGAATCGATAGGAAATAAGGTTATTCAGGTTAGTACCGATCAAATCTTTCTTGACTCGAATTCTGAGTAATTGCGGTCAGACACCACTCACACCGGTCCGGTACTCTCGAACGTGTTCGAATGCGCGTTCGATATCTGGATTGTCAGTCGCGTCGTGAAGCTCCCGCAGGATGTTCATGTGGCGGTCCAGTCGACCGTGATCGGGATCAAGGTCTCGTTCTGCGAGCTGCATGAGATCTTTGGATTGCTTTTCGATGCGCTGGCGATGCTCGTCAGCGGCGGTCGTTGCAGCCTGCTCAAGCGCTTCACTCGCTGTCACTAGCTTTTCTCGTGTCATAGTTATGTATCGTCAACGGGCGGTAAAAGCCTATGTATCACAGTTGTGGGGACGAGACTCCTGCTACGGTCAGACGTTCGAGTAGATTCCCCCCTGCGAGTAGTTCGACTGTGCCGATATCCGTTGCCAAAGCACGTACGTCGGTTTCAAACGGTGCGGGCCGAGCGAGGATGGCGTGTCCTGCTCCGTTTATTGTTCGAGCGTGCTCAACCTGATTGATCGTTGCCGATGTGACCGTCCCGCCGGGTGGCGTCACAGAGATGACTGTCGTTTTTGTCCGGATCAAACCAGACTTGCGCGCGACAAGGTCGATTCCGCCTTCGACGGTGGGACCAGCGTATTCGACTTCGTATCCTTCGGCTGTTATCAGGGCTCCGATCACCAGCTCGAAATCGGCGGGTGACAATCGATTCAGGTCGTCGAGCCCCCACCGAATCTCTCCCCACGACGACCCGCGGTTGAGTAGTGAGTTGAAAAGCGCCTCATCCTCTGCCATGTTTGGGTAATTGTGCCACTAAAGAAACGGTTTTCGAAAGGAATAATATTTATTACACATCCCTTACCAATATTGCTTGCTGGTACAATCAGACAATAATCACTTAGCGTTGTATTAGTGTGCTCTGATCAACATATATTCGAGACAGCGCCTGCGGGGAACGGAAACAGTTGGGACAAATCCACTGAGGAGATGAGATAGCCACGATCGAGATATTCAAGTTGGCTTGGACTAATCACGAGAGAGTGGTTGTATCGTTCGATCTCTTCGGGACACTCGTTCAGGTGAGTATGCCCTCCGATCCTGCTGGTGCCGTGGCTGCGGAGCTATCGTCCCGTGATGTCCCCGTTCCCGATGACTGGCCGATCGCTTATCGGGAGTCGCATGTCGATGCACCATCGGGCGCGGAGATCGCTCTCCCGACACACGTCAAACAGGCACTCCGGAGTCGTGGAATCGAATCAGAGAGGAACGTCACCCGCCGTGCAGTCGCGTCGGCGTTCGTCCCAAACGTGAAAACGCGTTCTGGGGCGCGAGAGGCGGTTGAATCGGCTGCGCGTTACGGACCCGTCGGCCTCTGTTCGAACTGTAGCGTTCAGGGACTCGCTGTCCAAGCGCTCGTCCGATCAGATGTAAATCGAAATTTGTTCGATGCTATCGTTACGAGCGTCGCTTGTGGGTGGCGAAAGCCCAATTCCCGCGTGTTTGAATCAACAGCATCACAGCTCGGAACGCGCGTGAGCGATCTCACGCACGTCGGGGATGACCCGGCGACAGATGGTGGTATCGAAGCAGTTGGTGGAACGTTCGTCGACGTGAACGACGTTCCGTTGACAGCGATTCCTGACCAGTTAGCGGAACGATGAGCGTCCTGACTTCGGAAGCAGGGAGCACCGCTGTGCTTGCGCTCGTGCTGGCGTTCATGCTCGACAGCCTCCTCGGAGAGCCGCCGTTGAAAGCCCATCCAGTCGCGTGGTTTGGACAACTGATTGTGCTGTTCGATCGGGAGTGGCGGTGGCCACTGCTTTCTGGCGTTCTTATCGCGGGCTGTCTACCGCTTATGGCAGCCGTCCTCACCGGTCTCATTGTTACCACAGCTTTCACAGTTCATCCGATTGCGGGCGCCATCACTGCCGGCGTCGTCCTGTTCGTGGTTACGAGTCGTCGGATGTTGCTCGACACCGCAAGCGAGGTGGTTGTGCTGACGGAGACGGATCTTGCGACGGCGCGCGGTCGACTCCGCGCGCTTGCCGGGCGTGAAGCGTCGTCGCTCTCTTCGGGCGAGGTTCGAAGTGCTGCTGTCGAGAGCGCCGCCGAAAATCTCTCTGACGGACTCGTTGCCCCATTGTTCGCGTTCGCGCTGCTCGTCCCAGTGTCGCTCTCGCTCGGGACCGCGGGTGCAGCGTGGGTAAAGGCTGTGAACACGCTCGACTCGATGCTCGGATACGAACATAAGCGAGTTGGAACAGCAAGCGCCCGGCTCGATGACGCCGTAATGTGGTTTCCGGCCCGTGTGAGTGCTCTGTTGATAGCGCTCGCTGCTGGCTCCCTCACCGCGCTGTCCGTACAGACGGCGTGGCTCGACTCGGTGCCATCACCGAACGCCGGCTGGCCGATGGGAACACTCGCTGTCGCCACCGACTGTCAACTGACAAAGCCCGGCGTCTACACGCTCAATCCGGAGAAATCGCTCCCCACGGTCGCAACCGCAGAGCGAGGAGTCCACCTCATCAGCCTCGCGAGCGTCTTGGCGTTCGTGTTCGTCTGTGCGGCTCTTGTTCTGCTTTTCGTTCTTTTACAGGGGGTGGGGCAGTGGATCTGACTGCGCTTCGCGGCGCCCTCGGCTTTCTCACTCAATTGCCGATTGGTCACGACGAAACGGCGTGGGATGCGTTCCGACAGACACCTGCCGCGTTTCCACTTGCCGCCTACCCAATCGGCGTTCTCATCGCCCTCCCGGTCAGTCTCTCGGTCGTTCCCGCAGTGACCGCATTTTTCTTTGTAGTTGCTATCGTTGTCGTGACGGGCGTCAACCACGCCGACGGTCTCGCTGACCTCGGGGATGCAGCAGCCGTCCACGGCGACAGTGAGCAACGACGAGCGGTCATGAAAGACACGACAGTCGGTGTCGGTGCGGTCCTCGCGCTCGGAACTGTTCTCGCCGGACTGGTCCTCGCCGGGCTGGCGCTCGCGGCGCTTCCGTCACTGATCGCTGTTGGCATCGTCGTCGCGGCAGAAGTCGGTACGAAGCTCGGTATGGCCGCTATTGCCTGTCTCGGCACTGCGACCCACGAAGGACTCGGATCAGCATTCACTGGCCGACGTCCACGACAGTTGGTCGCTCCATCGGTTGCGACACTGCCCGCAGTCGTGCTGACGGGCCGATCTCCAGCTGCCCTTACAGCCGTTCTCATTGGTGTGTGTACCGGTCTTACTGTACTCCTCGTGGCTCGTCGGTCACTCGGTGGTGTCAGTGGTGACGTCTTCGGAGGCGCGAACGAACTTGGGCGCGTACTCGCGCTTCACGCGGGGGTGATCGCGTGGACGCTCTCGTGATGTGTGGCGGGCGAGGAACGCGGCTACAGTGCGCTGAAAAGCCGCTGTTCTCAGTCGGTGGGCGGCCGATGATCGATCGCGTAATCGATGCACTCGATGCCTGTGAGTCCGTCTACGCCGTCGTCTCTCCGCATACACCTGAAACTGCTATCAGAGCGCGAGAAGCACTCGAATGCACGACGATCGAGACGCCCGGCGATGGCTACGTCCCAGATCTCAACAGCGCGCTTTCTCGCGTCGAACCTCCCGTACTGACTGTCGCGGCCGATCTCCCGCTCCTCGACGGACAGACAGTCAGCGCTGTTCTCGACCGCACAACAGCGTATGATGGATCACTCACTGTCTGTGTCCCGGTCGAGCGAAAGCGCAAGCTGGGCGTGAGCGCTGACACCGTATTCGAACACGAAGGACGAACACTCGCACCGAGCGGACTGAATGTCGTTGCGGACGCTACTGACGAACTCATGATTCGAGAGAACGATCGACTTGCAGTGAACGTGAATCGACCCCGAGACGCACAGATTGCAGAGGCACTGTTGCCATGCGAGTAGTTCTCGTTGCTGGGACGACCGCGACCGCCGAGATCGAGGGAATCAGTGCCGCTGGCTCGACGCCAGCGCTCATCTCACACACACCGAGCGCCGACAGCGCGATTCTCGTCTACGGCCGTCCTGTCGCCCCGCTTGGCATCCAACATCCGACACCGGTCAGTCCGACTGGCTGTCCGACGCCCGCGGTCATCAGTCGTGCCGCCCACGAAGTTTGCGGATTCGATGTCACCGTGGTTGACGCCGGGTTAGCAACACCGACCGGCGCACCAACAGTCGATCTCAGAACACAATCTGATCGTAGAATGAACGCAGAGATGAGAACGGAGGATGCTGCTGCGGTGTATGGTGGCGGTGACATTCGTGAGCCAGTTCCGGTCCCAGACGCAGCAGAAATCTTCGAACGCGCTCGCGGTCTTGGTGGATCGATCCCTGGCCCATTGCTCGTCGGTGAGACGATTCCCGGCGGAACGACGACCGCACTCGGTGTGCTACGAGCGCTCGGGCACTCGTTTTCTGTTTCCTCTTCGTTCGCGGATAATCCTGTTTCATTGAAACGACGCGTTGTCCGAGAGGGTCTCGAGGCGAGCGGGCTGGCTCCCGGCGAGCTCGACGATCCGTTGGATGCAGTGCAGACCATGGGCGACCCTGTTCTCGCGGCAAGTGCGGGTCTGACCGTCGGTGCGATCGAGGCTGGAACGAGCGTCACGCTGGCCGGAGGGACACAGATGCTGACGGTGGGTGTGCTCGTCCGTTCGCTTTCGGACGCTCCTCTCTCGCTTGCGACCACGTCGTTCGTCGCCGATTCTGTCTCAGATCTTTCTGATGCAGCCAACGCGTTCGATCTCGATCTCACCGTTACTGATCCCGAATTCACAGACAGCCACGTTGCAATGGAGCGCTACCTCGCTGGCGAGGCGAAAGAAGGCGTTGCAATGGGCGGTGTGCTCGCGGCCGCAGCCGGTCGGGTTGGGGGACAGACAGAACAGCAACTCGACGCGGTTCGTGAGCGGATCGCAGTCGTCTACGACCGCTTGTTAGAGGACGATGGATCCTGATGCCACAGCCTCCGTTGGTCGCGTCCCCCACGGGAGCAGCGACGCTGTGTACGACTTCAGCGCGAACTGTAATCCCCGCGTCCCCGATGTTCGCAGCGTGTACGACGCCGCGTTCGAAACCGCTCGATCGTATCCCAATGAGACGTCTCCTGACTACCGCGCGGCCGCCGCCGAGTACGTCGATTGCGCTCCGGAACAGGTGATTCCAACGGCGGGCGGAATGGCTGCACTCCGACTCGCAATCGAGGTGACGGTTAATCCCCGAGACTCCGTACTCATCCCGGTTCCTTCGTTCGGAGAGTACGCACGCGAAGTGCAACTCCAAGGAGCAACACCGACGTTCGTGCCGTACAACGAACTTCTCGCTGTCGATCCCAGCGAACACGCACTTGCCATCATCTGTACACCGAACAATCCGACGGGTGACCTCCCTGACCGCGACCGATTACTCGCGTTTGCGGCAACGTGTAGAGACGCTGGCACTCCACTCCTCGTTGACGAGGCGTTTCTCGACTTCACCGACCAATCTTCGCTCGCCGGAACTCGTGGTGTCGTGGTCGCACGCTCGCTGACGAAGATGTTCGGTCTCCCTGGCCTTCGTGCGGGATTCGCCGTTGCAAGCGGCGAACTGCGCGAACGCCTCCGAACAGCGGTCCCTCCGTGGGAGCTCGGTTCACCGGCAGCCGCCGTCGGAACACACTGTCTGCGTGCAACCGAATTCGTGAACGAAACACGTGAACGCGTCCAAAGCGAGCGCAAACGGATGCGCCGAGCGCTCGCGTCTCGATTCGAGGTAGCCGATTCTCGTGCGCCGTTTCTCCTGATCGACGTGGGGACCGACCCGAAACCACTGATTGCGTCGCTGCGCTCGCGCGACATCGCTGTCCGCGATGCGACGACGTTCCGCGGGTTGGATACGCACATCCGGGTCGCCGTTCGGCTCCCGGACGAGAACGACCGACTGGTGGAGGTGCTCCTCAATGCCTGAGATCACCGCACATGAAGGTGTCCTCCAGTACACCCACTTGGGAGCACGTTGGCTCTCGACAGGATGGCGCGGGGGCTACTGTGTGTCCTCTACAGCCTACAACGTCTCAGTGCCCGAACAATGGGAGGACGTTGATCTCGACGCCTACGCAACGGCTCGACGGGATCAAGCAGGATACGATGCATCCGGTCCGACGCTATTCACGGGAGTCGATCTCGAACACGCTCGCGGGGCGCGCTGTCACCCCGTCGAAGCGGTCGTGACGGCTGGCATCTCGAACCCAGCCGCTCTCCCAATGGAGCCGACGCCCAAGGCGACACCGAGAACGGACGCAAAACGAAAAACTGGCACAGTGAACATCATACTCTCAACGACCGAGGCGCTCACTGACGGTGCGCTCGCAACGCTGCTCGCCTGTGCCGTCGAGGCGAAGACAGCGACACTTCTTGCCGAAACTGGCTTTCCCGGGACGACAACCGATGCTGTCGTCGTTGGCTGTAATCAACTGAACTCTGGGGAAAAACGTCCGTTCGCAGGGAGCGCGACGGAGATCGGTGCGGCCGCCCGTGCGTGTGTACGCGAGAGCATCCGCGCGAGCCTCACATCACGATACGAAGAGACACCACTCCCAACGTCAGTCGCAGATGCACAATACGGTGTCACGACGACTCAACGAGCGGATGTCTTCGAGATACTCGAGTGTTAGGAGAGATCCGGAACGAGCGGATCGATGCTGTACCGTTCGTCTGCTGGAAGCACTTCAGGCCCGGTCGCCCGTTTCTTGAGAACACCACCATCCGGCCGAATGAGGGACTGTGGCATCACCGGAACCAACGGTTCGATTTCGTCTGTCGGACGGTCGTCGATCATGGCTGCACTACTTCATTCATCATGGACATTCATAAAACTTCATGGTCTTTCATGCCCTTTAATGATATAGAGTGTATACTTACATACCAATCATACACTGAGCACGTTTCATTACTTAGCATTCTCATCACCGATAAATATATTCATCATCAACTGAAGGTTATTCTATGCGCATTCAGTCAGTACTCGATACTATACGACAACCAGAGTATACCGGTGATAACCGGTGTATCCCCTGCACAGTCGTCAACCTCGCCATCACGGTCGTCATCTGCGTCGTTCTCGCTGTATGGATGTGGCCAGTAGCCATCGGGTTCGCTGTTATTGCGCTTGCGAGCATCGCGCTGCGTGGGTATCTCGTCCCAGGAACGCCAACGCTGACCAAGCGATACCTTCCGGATCGAGTGCTCGCAGTGTTCGATAAAGGCCCAACGCAGACGACCGCTGTGGATCCCGACGAGACAGCCGCAGTCGACGCCGAGCAGATCCTCCTCAAATCTGATGCCGTCGAACCCTGCGAAGACATCGACGATATCTGTCTCACGCCCTCGTTCCGCAAAGCGTGGTACGACCGGATGGATACGATCGTCGAAACGGAGACAGAGCGAGAAGCGCTTGCGGAGTCACTCGACACAGAGGGTGAAATCGAGTTCGTCGACCACGGCGAGGCGTTCGCCGCGCACATCGACGGCCGCTCTGTCGGCCAGTGGGAATCACGCGCCGCATTCATCGCGGACCTCGCCGCTGCGCGTGAACTGTCAAACTGGATCGACGCGTGGGAAACGCTCGATGTGACCGAACAAGGAACCGTCATCCGCGGTCTTCGGGTGTTCGTCGAGACGTGCCCGAGCTGTGACGGGCCGGTCGTTCCCTCACAGGAAACTGTCGAATCGTGCTGTCGAGAGCACACCGTCGTTGCCATCGCGTGTGAAAGCTGTGATGCGCGCATCTTCGAGTCGACGGTTGATCCTGCTGTCGAGATCGGACAGCCAGAAGCAGTGTAGCTCACGACGTCTGTACAGCACGCTTTGGCTGCGCTACCGATGTCTCGTTGCTATCCTCGTTCGTCGACGAGTTCGTATCCGATCCCGTTTTCACGGAGCCGTTCGGTGTGATTAGAGAGTCTGTTTTCGGTAACGAGTAGCAAGACTGAGATTCCTCTTGCGGAGGCTTCGGGAACAGCACTCGCGGTGCCAAATCGGAGATCGGGAGTGATACCGGCGCTCTGGGCAGTCGCAAGGGCTTCAGTGCCAGCAACGGCAACGTAGTCGTGATCTGATGCGAGTGTGGTGGTCGTTTCGCGCTCGACGGAGCGACTCCCTCCGTTACGGATCTCAGGAACGACGAGTATCGTTACCGCACCGATCTCATACTCATGGAGTCCTTCGAAATCCGTCACTCCAACGTCTTGCCCTTCGTTCGCATCAGTGATGGCGATAGCAGTCACACTCCCCGAGCCGTTCGGCGTCGCACAGAGCGTCCCGTCGATCATCGAGAGTGTGACCGACTCGTTTGCTGCGATGTCGTCAGTCGCGATTGCTGTCTCGGTCTCGACGTGACCGATGATCTCTTCGGCGACAAACCGCGCGAAATCTCGGAGATCATCAGTTCGGGAAATCAGCCAATCAACGCCCTCTTTGGTCACCGTATACCGTCCCCGACCTTGTGTCTCAACGTAGCCTTCGTCTGTGAGCTCCTGTACGTATTCGCTCACAGCTTGTGCAGTGATACCGACGGTATCAGCAATCTCCTGTTGGCTCACTGCGGGCTGTCTGTCGGCGATGGCAACGAGTATCTGATAGCGCGAGGCATCGCGTTTGCTCTTAAGCACCCGCAGATCACGCTCTCCAGCCCCATTCGTTGACATAGAACACGGTTATCAACCACGGTTGAAGTAGCTTATCGAGTATGATCGAGTGAGAGGCCATCCTTTGAGGGTGTGCATCGAGTAGTTGTTCTATGCACACAAAACGGTGGTTCTCGTGCGTGGGCTAGTTATCGCCGGAACGCATTCGGGTGTCGGGAAAACGGTTGCAACGCTTGCGGTCTGCCGTGCGCTTGGAACGACCCGAGTGGCCAAAGCTGGGCCGGACTTCATCGACCCGAGTCACCACACAGCCGTGACGGGTGATCCATCACGAACCCTCGATCCGTGGCTCTGTGGTGTCGAGGGGACCCGCCGGAACTACTACCGAGGAGCGAAAGAGAACGGAGCTGGCGAGTGCTGCGTCATCGAGGGGATGATGGGTCTGTACGACGGGACGGTAAGCACAGCACGCGTCGCGGAAGTGCTCGATGTCCCCGTTATACTCGTCGTTGACGCGAGTGCTGGCATGGAGAGCGTTGCGGCGAGTGCACTCGGCTTTCGACGATACGCCGAACACGCCGGACGGGCTATCGATGTTGTTGGTATTATTGCCCAGCGAACACACGGTGGCCGTCACGAGCGCGGTATCCGCGATGCGCTCCCGGATTCACTCGCGTACTTCGGTCGGATCCCGCCCCGCGAGGATCTCGAAATCCCCTCGCGCCATCTCGGGCTTCATATGGGCCAAGAAGCACCGCTCTCTGAGGACGCGCTCGATGCGACAGCAGCGCACATCGATGCCGACCGATTGCGGTCGGTTGCACGCGCGCCGCCCTCTCCGACCGCCGATGAACGCGAACACAATAGAGCGCCTACAGGAGCACGCGATAAGCGAACGGAACCACGCATCGCCGTCGCGCGTGACGATGCGTTCTGTTTCGTCTATCCGGCGGTTCGTGAGTGCCTCCGCGAACAAGCGACGGTAATTCCCTTTGCTCCAACAGCTGGCGACGATCTCCCTGCGTGTGATGGTGTCTACCTTCCGGGCGGGTATCCTGAGAAACACGCCACAGCACTGGCTGCGAGTCCAGCGCTCGATACGATTCGTGAGCGTGCAACCGACGGGCTCCCCGTGTTCGGTGAATGTGGTGGGCTGATGGCACTCTCAGAATCACTGACAGTCGACGGCGAAACGCACGCAATGGCGGGTGTGCTCCCCGCCGAAATAACGCTGTGCGATCAGTATCAAGCGCTCGATTACGTCGAGCTAGAAGCGACGCGCGAGACGCTCACTGCCCGTGTGGGAGAGACGTTCCGAGGTCACGAGTTCCATTACTCTCGGGCCGACGTGGCGAACGACGCGCGGTTCGCCTTCGACGTTCGCCGTGGAACAGGAATCGACGACGCACACGATGGACTGACCGAGTACCAGACACTCGGCACGTACTGTCACGTTCACGCCGAATGCGGAGCGTTCGATCAGTTCGTGAAAACAGTCGGTGACACGTAACACGAGAATCGAAGACAGTGGCCGTGTTATAACTACATCATGTCACAAGTCGGTTACTGGCGATACCGATATTCGATCATCTCGACGGAGATGGTATAGTGATGCGTGTGTAATCGTCTCTGATGGATCCCCATCGATACCTAGCTCGGATCGGGGTTTCTCTCGATCCAGAGAAGCCTCGTGATCTCGATCTCTTACAGGAACTCCAGCGAGCACATCTCCGCACTGTTCCATTCGAGACACTCGATATCGCCCGGAATGAGCCGATTGTTCTCGATCTTTCCTCTTTGTACGCGAAGATCATCGATCGAGAACGTGGCGGCTTCTGCTACGAACTCAATTCGCTGTTCGGCTGGCTCCTCCGACAACTCGGGTACGACGTGCGCATCGTCGAAGGACGTGTCCGAGACGATACCGAGGCGTTCGGTCCACCGTTCGATCACATGGCCCTTCTCGTCGATCTCAAGAGACGCTATCTGGTCGACGTCGGGTTCGGTGATTTCTGTCGTCGTCCACTGCCCATGGCGGGCGATTCGCTGTCTGATGTGAGCGGGACCTACAGAATTACTCCTGCTGACGATCCCGGTCACTATTTCACACAGGAACAGACCGACAGCGAATGGACGCCGAGCTACCGGTTCACAACCGAGGAACGAGTGCTCGCTGATTTCATCGAGATGTGTGAGTATCAGCAAACTGCTGAAGAATCGGCTTTTATCGGCCGAACTGTTTGCACAATTGCAACCGGTTCGGGGCGGGTTACGCTCTCTGATGATACTCTAATTGTCACTGAAAACGGTGGAAAGCGGAGTGAAACCGTCAGTTCACAACAAAAACGGGCACGAGTTCTCGACGACTGCTTCGGTATCTCACTCTGAATCTTGGTCAACGTATCCATCTCACGTACTCACACTCGAATCCATGAGACGATCTCTTCGTATCGACTAGTTCCTGACTCCTGAAGTAATTCGGCAGGAATTTCGAATGCAAGCGCTTCTCGTCACGATGATTTACCGTCTTCTGTCACTGATTTCATCATAGATGGAAATGTAATGACCAGTAGATTTATAATGGTCTAATCAATTGTTTACCACTGGATTGGCACCATGGGTAAACAAGCGAGCCGTGGAACCCAATAGATCTGGAGTGAGACATCATGTCATCAGACACATACGTCGGCGCTATCGATCAAGGGACGACAGGAACGCGATTTATGGTTTTCGACCACGCGGGGAGGGTCATCACCAGTGCGTACGAAAAACACGAACAGCACTATCCGGAGCCGGGATGGGTCGAACACGACCCGATAGAAATCTGGCAGAAGACACAGGCTGTCATCACCACAGCGTTGGATGAAGCCGACGTAGATGCAACTCAGCTCGAAGCAATCGGGGTGACAAATCAGCGCGAGACGACAGTGCTCTGGGACCGTGACACGGGAGCACCAATCCACAACGCTATTGTCTGGCAGGATCGACGGACGACGGACCGGATCGAAGAACTTGCCGAGGCAGGCACAGTCGAGGAGATTCGGGACAAGACCGGTCTCGAAGCCGATGCGTACTTTTCAGCCACAAAAGCCGAGTGGCTGCTCGACAACGCCGACCCGATCAAGACACAGCGAGCACGACCAGCTGACCTCCGTGAACGTGCCGAAGACGGCGAAATACTGTTCGGAACGATTGACTCGTGGCTCATCTACAACCTCACAGGAAACCACATCACCGAGGTCACGAACGCGTCCCGGACTATGCTGTATAACATCCACGATCTCGATTGGGACGACGATCTCTTATCGGAGTTCGACGTTCCACGTGAGATGCTCCCCGAAGTCCGACCATCGAGCGACGATGAGTACTACGGACACACCAATTCCGACGGTTTCCTCGGGGCAGAAATTCCGGTCGCGGGCGCGTTCGGCGATCAGCAGGCGGCGCTGTTCGGCCAGACGTGCTTTGACGCTGGCGATGCGAAGAACACCTACGGTACCGGATCGTTCTTCCTCGCAAACACTGGAGAAGAGGCCGTCGAAAGCGATCACGGTCTGCTGACGACCATCGGTTTTCAGCGATCTGGCGAACCAGTCCAGTACGCACTCGAAGGCTCTATCTTCATCACTGGTGCGGCGATCGAATGGCTGGAAGATGTCGATCTGATCGAGGATGCACTCGTCTCCGAGGAAGTCGCTCGAAGCGTCGATTCCACAGACGGGGTGTATTTCGTTCCCGCATTCACTGGACTTGGCGCACCCCACTGGGATGGACGTGCGCGAGGAACGATCGTCGGAATGACTCGTGGCACCCGCCGTGCGCACATCGTCCGCGCAGCAATCGAATCCATCGCCTTCCAGACGCGGGATGTCGCCGAGGCAATGGAAGCCGATGCGGATATGGAGATCAGTCGGTTGAAAGTCGATGGTGGTGCGGTGAAGAACAACTTCCTCTGTCAACAACAAGCTGACATCATCGATGCGAACATCGTCCGTCCTGAGGTGGATGAGACGACTGCGCTCGGTTCTGCATACGCTGCTGGACTCGCTGTTGGATACTGGAATAATCTCGAAGAACTCCGGGACAACTGGCAGGTCGACCGGGAGTTCACTCCAGAGATGAACACCGACGAAGTCGACGCGAAGTACGACCGGTGGAGTGACGCCGTTGAACGGTCGCTCGATTGGGCCCGCGAGGAGGGCGAATAAAAATGGGGGTTGATATGGTTATCGAAGCACTCAGTGATCCTGGGCTTTGGATCGCCGCGTTTGCTGGTGGCGCGTTCGGTGCGGCGCTTGGCGCACTCCCAGCGTTCATTTTCACTGGCTTCATGGTCATCTTCGGAGAGGCTGCGAATCGGACCGGAGTGTTCCTTTCTTCTAACATTCCCGGTGTCTCTCCCGACGATATCGCCATCGGTATCACAGGAAGTGTTGCGTTCGGTCCCGTTTTCGGTCCACACGTCTCCTTTGCGGGCGGTGCTGCCGCAGCTGCATACGCCGCAGAAAAAGGCTACATGGATACCGGATTTGATTACCACGAAGCGAAAAATATCGCTCACGCGCTCGGGACGAAACCAGATGTGCTCGCCGTTGGCGGACTGTTCGGCATGTTCGGAATGGTCGTCGGCGAAGTGTCCGGCGGTCTCGGTTTGCCGTGGGACCCAATCGCGTTCGGTGTCGTCATCTCGGCTGTCGCTCACAGGCTCGTGTTTGGCTACTCGCTCATCGGTACTGTTCGGGGCAAGAACATCTTCGATATGACACCGTTCGAGCGGGGTGAGATGCACTCAACGGCCGAAGGCGGCAACATCGTCGCCGACGGAGGTGAGAGCGTAGAGGCGGCCGAAACCGGAACTGAAACTGAAACTGAAACACAGAAGACGAATGGGGACGAGGAGACGGTTTCCGACGGAGACACAGCCCCACAACGACTTCTCGTCGAACCGTGGCTTCCCCAACAGTATCGCTGGGCTGGCGTTGCGATGATTGGGCTGGTCGTCGGTATCCTCGGCGGATATCTGGTCGTTTCGACAGGGAGTGTCTTCCTCGGATTTGGCATCAGTGCCGCGACACTCGTGTTCTTGAACTGTGGTGTCGAGAATATTCCCGTGACTCACCATATCTCGCTACCAGCATCGACCGCAGCAGCGGCGTTAGCTGGTGGGACCGCATCGATGCCGATGGTTCCGTCGCTGGCAATTGCTGCGGTGTTCGGTATCAGCGGAGCGCTCACCGGTGAGATCGTCCAGCGAGTTTTCTACGCTCACGCAGACACCCACTTCGACCCGCCTGCGACAGCCATCGCCATCAACACGTTCTTCATCGGGATGCTGTTCCTCCTCGGCGTCTTTCCGGGTCCCTCTTGGATTCCGGTTCCGTGAGTGCGGACATGATCTTTTCGCACAGGTGTAATTTCAGGAAACCAATCTTGTCGTGTATCGTTCGGATATCCACCCCACTCGTCCCTCTGACATCACGATGGATCTGAGATCGCGCATTCGACGGCGACAGCACTCTGGCAACGACGCACAGCTCATACTCGATTATGACGCTGTCAATCCCGCTGTCCATGTCGAAGAGCCAACAGGTCGTGGTCCTGTCCTAGAACAGCTGCTCGATTACACTGATCCGATCTTTCACGGTCAGCTTCCTTCTCACGCTTACGTCTGGGGTCCATCTGGTTCGGGAAAATCAGCCGTCATCACAGCCCTTCTCACGCAGCTCGACAGACTCCTCTGTCGATCCCGGACGGCGATTCACACGACGACGCGTGCTCGACCGGACGGAACGCCGGCGTTCGTCTACGTCGACGCACGTCGTGCTCGAAGCGACTTCGGCTTGTATCAGACCATCCTCGATAGCGTGCTTGAGGAGTCAGTGCCAGAACACGGCGTCGGGGTCGATGCGATCAGTTCGTGGCTCAGCGAACATCTCGAACCGCGCGAAAACCGAGTGCTCGTTGCCGTCGATCACGTTGGTGAACCAGACACCTACTCGCTCTCGGAGCTCGCGGGGACGCTATCTCCGCTGAACGATTCACTCTCGTGGATCGCCGTCGGTCGGTCACCACCGGACGACCTCCCCGAAATACCTCCTGAGCACATCGAAATCCCTGCCTACGACGACCACGTTCTCGTCGATATTCTGACCGAGCGTGCCTCCGACGGCCTCTCTCAGCGAGCCGTCACGCACGAACAGCTGCGTCGCATCGTCAGATGGGGTGAGGGTAACGCACACAACGCACTGGCAGCACTGCTCAGCGCAGCGAGCGTCGCAGTCGCTCACAATCGATCTCGTGTTATCGACGAGGATATTCAGACAGGGATGGACGCTGTTCCGCGCCCCTCGGTATCGCTCGCTCGGGTGCTGTGTCTCTCACAGAATCGTCAGTCCGTGCTGCGTCAACTCGTCGATCTGGACGACACAGAACGGGCTTCTGTCGACACCACAACAGAGACAATAGCACAAACCTCCGGCGTCAATCTGTCAGAGGCGACGGTCAAGCGCTTCTTGTACGAACTCGCCGAAACCGGCATTATAGAGCGCGTGACAAACGATACATCTCCGGGCATCGGTCGACCGCCGAGCCGACTCGAACCTCGATTTCCGACGCTCGTCTTTCGTCAACTGTACGATCTCCCTTCATGAGTGAGTATACTGTTACACACACCACGCTATGACTATACGGAGTCGTCTTTGTATTGTCCAACTGAGAGTCTCAAGTCAGTCTCTGGCTTCCTTCTACCGAAATAAAACAGAATAGGAGAGTTGCGCCGATTCCTACTCAGAAGTCAATAATACTCTTCTACTTCGTTCAACTTCCTATCAATTAGTAAAATGATTAAAATCGTCGGTGGATCTATACAAAGATTCCGAGCCAATAGCAAAATACAAAGTGCATAATATGGGATTTGGAGCTGAGACGGTGTGAAACCTCTCTCCGAGTCCATCAACCCTACATTCGGCTACGCCTCATTACCACTTCCACGCTCTCGGCTACGCTTTGCTCCGCCTGCGCTTTCGCTACCGTACCGCAGCTACAGGGCAACAGGAATCCGTAGTCCACACCAGCAGGTCAGTAGGGCCGATGAGAGACGGTCTTATCACAGGTCGTTGTAGGCTCGGAAAACGAGTCTCCGATCCTCGCTGAGTAGGCTACATACACTCTCATAGCCCACTACTCGTAGCTTTCGCGGATAGGAAATCATCTAATCAATGCCTGACTGTTCTCCAATCAGCTCTTAATCAGCTAATGTCTCCAGAAACCATTCGATTTTAAAAAATAAACAAACCTTCACAGTGGCACTCGCCAACTACGGGTTTTCATTTTCAGGTACGAACTCCTGACCGTTCCACTCGAATTTGACTAATAGGTCTAGGTCATTACCACAGGGCACGGACTCCGTTTGGTCAGGGTCGGCCGGATCGCCCATACCAACCTCCGCAGAGCCACTCATAGCGCCGCTCTCCACGAACTTCTCAATGTCTGGCCCGGCTTTGAGCTTCACTTCCTGGATCGGAACATCCGAAGTCCACGAGATCGCGACCGGTTCGGATGGGTCGTTATCCTTGAACTCAGTGGGAGTCACGGTCACATCGTCTGCACTGCCCTCTGTACCTGGTGTGACACAGAACGCAACGAAACTGATTGCCGGTCGCATATCGGGCGTTGTCGTTGGTGTCGGTGTTGGTGTCGGTGTTGGTGTCGGTGTTGGTGTCGGTGTTGGTGTTGGTGTTGGTGTTGGTGTTGGTGTCGGTGTCGTCGTCGGTGTTGGTGATGGCTTGACGGAGACTCCAGTGCTACTGGCATCGGCATTAGCGTTCGCATTATTATTGTTATTATTTGTATTTGTGTTCTCGAGATTGTTGGAGTTCTTGTTGTTGTTTTTATTTTTGACGATATTCACTGGATTGTTTTTTGACGTATCAGAGTTTTTATCTGAATTATCGTTTATTTTTGTGACCTTATCGAATTTCGGGACGTGCTTTGTACCGAATGATGCCCCGACGGCAGGTACAACGACGACTCCCACGGTCACACTCAGCACCATGAAAACTATCAATGCGGTTTGGGTTTTTTGTTTCATGATTGTTGGTTATATGTACAGGAACAAGCACCATCGAGTCCAATAGACAGCCCGAAGGCTCCTATGAACAGGTCGGTCTGCGTTCCTACTCGCGATATCCGAATACAGCCACTTCAAATTTTTTCTTTGTGTTTTATATATAAATTTATCCTGTCTAACTATGTTATTTGTAATTAATCAATGATAGTGCTATAAATCACTGGTGGCAGCGTGTTCATATCAGCCACTAACAGCGTTTTTAACCAACATCACTACTTTTGTTGTGGAACGAGAGATTCATGCTTCTATCATCTATCCCTCATCGTTCCGATCGAAGTATATAGAACGCACCATGGCTACACGTGGACACAGAATAGATCTGAGTGGAATTGGGCCGAACTCGAATTCTGATGTCATCACTATGGTTGCTGTAAGTCAGAAGGAGGCGGCGGGAGACATCACCGGGAATCACTAGTGATTCACACTTAATGTATAGACTTATAACGCGGGGAACAGAGGCACTGTACGATCTCGAAACGGGTTGAGTTTCGTACTGGTCGGTCACTCGCCCAGTCTCCAAAATATCAGAAGGAGTTCACTTATACTGGCGCAAACAGGAGGAATATCCCGTACGGAATCACGAACAGGAGGACGAACATCGCAAGCAGAATAGCGATGTATCCGAAGGTCGTTCCAAGCGCGGTCAGCCACGATGGATGCGTGAACTGGCCGAGGCGTGCTTGCTGTGTCATTACTCCACACTGGAACGCTCGCACAATAGAACTGTCGTTGTTATCGCTGCTACTCAGCCCAACGCGAACGTGTGGCTGTGAGAGAGTAAGATCAGATAGCGTAGAGAAGAGCAAAGCAGGAAAGGAAAAGGGAAGGATACTATGAGGTGGCTGTGTCGAACGGAGTGTATGAACCGTCGTCGTGTTGGGACGAGTCTCTACGCTGGATTTCTGTTCACAGTTCTCGGTCTCGTTGCGTGGGCAAGCGGGCAGCCGTTTATTTTTCCGAGTCTCGGGCCGTCTGCGTTCATTCTCTCGTTTCAACGCCGAGTTGAGCGAACTCGGCGGACGATCGTTGGAAGCCACGTCATCGGTGGCTGTGCTGGTCTCCTCGCGTACTCCTTACTCGCCACTGATGCTACGATTGTTGCGACATCTCCTGCATTCTCTGCAGACGGCCTCCGTCTCGCTGCAAGCGGTGTCGTATCGATTGTACTGACGAGCTGGGGAATGATTGCTACCCACACAAACCACGCACCGGCGTGTGCGACGACGCTCATCGTCTCTCTTGGATTGCTTTCGACGCCGGTTCAGGTCGCAATCATTGTGATAAGCGTCATCGTCCTTGTTGAAGTCCACTCTGTCGTGCTGTCTCTGTTCAAATGGACGGTCGGTGACAGCCACCCTGTGTACCGCGACTCGTGAGCACTACGTACTGATAGATTGAGTCACGAAACTCGATTGGATCTTGACGAACATTCACAGCTATCCACATCAAACCCTCATCAAGTACTCTCGTGTGTCAGCGCACGATATCTTCGATGCGGCGGGGTTCGCCCTCAAGCGTCGGACTCTCCTCGATGATTTTCAGCACTTCGTGATCTGTAATTGATGGATACGATTTTTCGATCGCGTTCTCAATGAGCTGTCGTTCGAGGCGGAATTCAGTTCCCTCGTAGACGACATCGACACCTTGTTCGTCGAATGATAAGGCAGTCATGCTCGGTCTTATTCACGGCGAAACAAAAACTTCGTCGCTCGTCAGCCGTGCGTCAGACGGTCCCAAGAGATTATAGCCCCGTCGTGGTAACGCTAGTCCGTGTCGATTCGCGGTGATACGCTTGACCGGCTCGTCATTCCAGATGAAACGACGGTCGAAGAACACGATCTCGTGACCGATGGAGACATCATCATCGGTGGGCAGAGTACGGTCGAGTTCGGGGTGCGCGGACGCAGCGTTATCGCCGGTGAGCGCACCGTATTCGGTGGTTCTATCGAGTCGACAGATGACTGTCGGCTCGATATGTGGTGTGATGTTCACGGAAACGTTCTCGTGGGTGCAGACGCCTACATCGGAGAGCGGGCGCGCATCGGGGGCCAACTCGTTGTTTCCGGTGACCTCGATATCGGCGATGAAGTAGACATCGAAAAAGGCTTCGAGGCGAGTGGTTGGATCATTATCCGGAATCCGATGCCAACCATCGTCTTCCTGTTCCTGTATCTCTCGCATTTGTTGCGGCTCGGTGAGGAGGAAGCGGCTGCAGAGGTTGCAAACGAGTTCTTGGGCGAACAAGATGACGCACTCGTTATTCCTCGTGGCTCACACGTGAGCGACGATATGTGGCGCGTCTCGACCCCGGGTGTTATCGGCAACGGCTGTCGGTTACACGGGAATATCAGAGCGGCATCGCTCACTGTCGGTGAGGACAACGACGTGTTCGGGAGCCTCAGAACGAAACGCTGTATCACGATCGGGAAAGGGACCCGTATTCACGGCGACGTAACCACACGGCACGGCACGGTCACCGTCGCCGAAGGCGCGGAGGTGCTCGGCGATATCTCCTGTGGTGATCTCGATCTGCACGATAGAGCGACCATTGACGGCGCGATCCGTGCGAGCGGCGAGATGTCGATTACGAACGATTCCATCCACGAAACCATGTAATGGAGGTGTGGAATCGAAAGGCACTCTCCGACGCCGACCCTGTACGGTGTATGGTTTCACTCTCCCTCTCGCTTGCCCTTGCCGGAAAGCCCAATGCCGGGAAGTCCACGTTCTTTCGTGCGGCGACGCTCGCAGATGTCGAAACCGGTAACTACCCATTCACAACGATCGATCCGAATAGAGGTGTGAGTCACGTCCGCACGGAATGTCCTTGTCTTGCACGTGAAGAGCGCTGTGACAGCGACAACTGCCACGACGGCATTCGCTTTGTTCCAGTCGAACTGCTCGATGTAGCGGGACTCGTCCCCGGTGCGCACGAGGGTCGAGGTCTCGGTAATCAGTTCCTCGACGCTCTCTCGAACGCCGATTGTGTCATCAACGTTGTCGACGCCAGTGGTGCGACGAATGCCGAGGGTGAACCGGTCCCAACTGATTCGTACGACCCCGTTCAGGACGTGGATTTCATCCAACAGGAGATGGACCTCTGGCTCGCGGGAATCGTTGATCGAAACTGGGAAACCGTCGAACGTCAGTCCCGATCGCCCAACTTCGACCTCGAAGACGCGCTGACAGAGCTACTGACCGGCTTCGGCGCGAGCGAGCCGAAAGTCGCATCAACGCTTCGTGCGGTCGACTATTCTGACGATCCACTCTCGTGGGACAGCGACGATCGTGAACGACTGGCGCGTGAGCTACGCGCCCGCACAAAGCCCATCATCGTCGCTGCCAACAAAGCAGACACCGCCTCAACAGAGAACATCGAACGACTCCGCGAGACAGGAAGCCGCGTGACTCCGACCACAGCAGAGGGTGAGTTTGCTCTCCAACAGGCCATGAACGCGGGCGTCATCGAGTACGATTCTGGCGATCCAGATTTCACCGTCGTCGGTGATCTTACGGACGAACAAGAACGCGGATTGGAACGGATTCGTACCGTGATGAGCGACTGGGGTGGAACCGGCGTTCAGGAAACGTTGAACACGGCCGTCTACGATCTTCTCGATCATATCACCGCTTATCCTGTTCAAAACGAGACGAAGTGGACCGACGGGCAGGGAGTTGTTCTTCCTGATGCCTTCCTCCTCCCGCGTGGGTCGACCCCGAAGGATCTCGCATACGCCGTCCACTCCGATATTGGGGACGGCTACCTCCACGCGGTCGATGCACGTTCTGGACGACGCGTAAGCGATGAGTACGAACTTGAAGAAGGAGACGTGATCAAGATCGTTAGCACGGCTACGTGACATCCTCACGCCCCTTGTATCCCGACACATAGTTCGTGGTGTGCTCGGTCGGCACAGCGTGAACCATGATTCGAGAGCTGATTAGTATGAGAGAAATGGAAAGACTCATCTTCTAATTATTCTGTTATATAACTGATTAAAAATATATGAAAAATACACGCGCTCTTGTTGAGCGTGTTTCTGTCAAAATCCGTCGACGATTCGGTGTTTGGTCAGCATTCGTCGAATTCTGCGCTGCAACTACTTTTGGTTATCATGAATAACTGTGCTATATCGTATCCTTAGAACAGAATGTAGCTCCGGTTCACGTGGAGACTAACATATGATGATTATTTTATATATTTGTGGGATTGATGTCATATTATGAACGTTCAAGTTATATATTATTGCCACAATTACGCCACTCTCCAACGAATACAGACGGACTGTGAAATGGTTTCTTCGAACAACCACTATCTGTTGTTCGAATACATATCAGATGTTGCAGACGAACCTGGGGGCACAAGACTCATGCCTATGTAGAATACAATTTAGTGTGGGCGTCGGTCACACAGCGACTATGTGACGTGACGGTTTCATCCAAACCCCCGGCGTCCGAACCGGTATAGTCCAAACGTCACTGTCGCGCTCCATAGCCAATCAGCCCCCTTCTGGCCTATGGTATTTTTTCCGAACCCGACAGTAGTGTGTCGATAGTACTGTTAGACGAATGTCCATCGTGCCGTGTACTGTGCGTTGTCTGTCAGTTGATTGCGCCCGTTTCGCGCAGTTGTTCGAGTATTCGCTGATCGTAGCCGACCGATCGGAGGACATCATCTGTGTGCTCGCCGTGTGCTGGAATCGATTCGTCTGGTTCGGGTGTATCGATCACGGCTGGAAATCCAATCCGTGGTGCCTGATCCACATCACGTCGTATTATTCCTCGTTCGTTGAACTGCGCCGCCTCGACTGCCTCTTTTGGTGTGTAAACGCCGTCGACGGTTGCGCCGTCGCCAACGTTTTCCCATTCTTCGCGCGTTCGCTCTCTGAATATCGATTCGAGTTCTTCTCTGAGCGCCTGCATCGTTGCCGGATCGGTGTTCATGTGCTCTGAGACGAGATCCTCGCGTTCTACGGTCTCACAGAAAGCTTGCCAGAACTTTGGTTCGAGCGCGGCGAGTGTGACATACGCCCCGTCAGCAGTTTCGTACGTATCGTACCACGGAAAGTCGCCTGTAAGCGGCGTTGCGCCGGGTCGTGGGTTTTTACCGGCAAGCGCTTGGGGTGCGATTACTTGTGAGAACGACAGGGCAACATCCGTCATTGCCACATCGATGTACTCACCGTCACTATTACCGAGTTCCCGCGAACAAAGCGCACCAACGATAGCGAACGCCGCGAACAATCCTCCAGCCATATCCGCTACTGGGTAGCCGGGGACCTGCGGTTTCGAAGACTCGTCCTCGCGGGTCATATCAAGCAGTCCTGCCCGTCCGACGTAGTTAAGATCGTGTCCTGCGCGTTCGGCGAGCGGACCGCTTTGACCGTATCCCGACAGCGAACAGTAGACGATTGACGACTTGTGTTCACGGACGCTGTCGTAATCGATCCCAAGCCGTTCGGCGACACCTGGCCGGAAGCCTTCGAACACCACATCCGCATCGTCAAGCAGGCGATAGAACGCGTCCCGTCCGCCGTCCGTTTTGAGATCGAGCGCAACGCTTCGCTTGCCTCGGTTGACGCCGTCGAACACCGCTCCGACACCACTGTCGGTCACGGGCGGCATATAGCGCGCGTAATCACCGCTGTCGGTGTCCTCTATTTTGATCACGTCTGCGCCCGCATCGGCGAGTAGCTGTGTCGCATACGGTCCCGGAAGGAGGCGTGTGAGATCTAACACACGAACGCCGTCGAGTCGCATACTCCGACGTCGCTACCAGCGACTGTAAAGCCACGCGATCAACATCATTCTCATTCACAAAATCCGTTGTCATTCTGTCACCTCTCTCTCGGACGCTAAAACGACTGCCGTCTCGAGCTATCCGCCGATCTCTGATTCAATTCATGATGGCCAGAAAGCATTTATAAAACATGGTTATTGTTGCTCTCGTAATGCAACAGTCCTCGATGGAACTCAGTCGTCGATCGTTCCTCACGAACACCGCTGTCGGTTTGGCTGGCCTTGGGGCGCTCGGTCACGGATCGGTCCGCACAGCCGCTGCCTCGAATCAGTCGACCCCTGTGCAGGGTGAATGGCCACAGTACAGGGCAGGCCCGGCTCACTCAGCCCGGCTCACCGATGACACTGGACCCACAGGAGACATCGAACAGGCGTGGTCAACGAGTCACGATCGCATTCATGATGGAGTAGCGGTCATCGACCAGACGGTCTACGTTGGTGGGAAAGAGCTGATTGCGGTGAACGCACAGAACGGTCAGACTCGTTGGTCATTCGAGCCAGCACCCCCGGAAATCGAGGATCCCGGAGAACCACTGATCCCCGATGTCGATTCGCCAGCCGTACTGGATGGAACGGTCTATGCGAGCGTTGGGTTTGGTCCCTACGACGGAGGGACGTACGACGCCGCGCTCATCGCGGTCGATGCGAACACCGGGAAGCGCCGCTGGCGGTTCGATACCGATGACGCATCTTCATTACGAATGGCTCCGGTCACGGTCACAGACGATACCATCGTGACGAGTATTCCCCGAGGGTACAATGACAGGACTGTAACCGCATTCACCACTGATGGGGAGATTCGCTGGCAGACACCGATCGACGATATGTTTTCAGGCGCTCTCCCTGTCACCGATGGACGAGTGTACGTTCCCAGCGCGGCAGGCGTTCAGGCGCTCGATCTAGAGACCGGTGAGACCGTCTGGACAGCACTCCCAAGGGTCAAATTCGATCCCGCAGCCACTCCGATCGTTTCTGACGGAACACTGTTCGTAGCTGAAGAGGGCGAACCGGGCGTAACGCTCATCGCGCTTGATGCGGCAACCGGTGCGGAGTACTGGCGCACCGCTTATGCGCCGGACACGTACCCCAACCTGAGGATCGGATCGGCGGACGAGAAACAGGTGTACATTCACGTGAACGGGATCGACGCCGACGTCATCGCGCTTGATCGAACAGATGGGGGTGAGCGCTGGCGAGCACACGTCGAGCAGCGGGACGTACCAACAGATGGCTTCGCACGGGTTGGTGAGCTTCTCTACGCCGGTGCGTCTGCTATCGATCCCACTGACGGTACGATCGTCTGGGAGCGACAGCTACCCGTTACGGGCTATGGGTGGCGTCTGAGTGCTGTCACCGGCGGACAGGCCTATCTCAGTGGTGCGGAACTCGTCGTCTTCTCCGGTACTGGACACCCGTAGTGTGCCCTTCCTGATCGAGTATGGCTGTAGCGTAGCGATCAAAACAAATCCAGCCCGAGCAGTTCCTGCTGAATTGCATCACCGGCCCTGATGTGACAGTCTGCTTGCGGGTACGAACTGCACAGCAGTGCGTAGCCGTCTTCTCGCTGATCAGATTCAAGCGCCATCCCGTCGCTCTGGTCGATTTCTCCGTCGAGTAGCTCGGCAACACAGCTAGTGCAGTTTCCGTTTCGACAGGAAAACGGAAGATCGAGTCCCGCCTCGTGGCCCGCATCAAGAATGTACTCGTTCTCGTCGACTGATACTGTCGTCGTGTCACCGTCGAACTCGATGGTGACGTCGTATTCCGTGCTCACGATTGTTCTCAGATTAGAGCTTTTGTCTGAGTTTGTACAGTTCGAGCGCCTCAAGACGTGGATCACCAGTGCTCCCGGTATCGTCTTGGAGGCTCGCACCACTCACCATTTCGTTGAATGAGGTGCTCACACCTTCTTCTTCGAACGTCGAGTCCATGATATACGCGACGTTCTCGCGTACCTCTTCGGGAGATTCACCGAGTTCCTCGGCAGCCGTTTCGATCGCCTGATCGACCTCCTCGTCAGTCGCAGTGAACTCCGCTCCGCGGGCAAGTTCACGTAGTTCTCGATCGAGTGCCATCTCAGTTTCCTCCGTCGGTTGCAACAGGACGCTTTCGCTGGTAGTGCTGTTCTCGTTCGTCGATTCGTTTCTGTAAGTCCCACTCTTCGATTTCTACGTAGCGGTCACGGACGACGCTGATGACTTGCATGTAGTCAACATCGAGTCCGAGCGTTTCGTTGTACATCCCGTCGATGAGGTTGCCACCGCGTAATAGGACCTCGTTGAAATCGAGACCGAGCGGGTCATCCAGTGCGTCAGTAAACATATAGCCAAAGTCAGCCATGTACGGCACATCCGCATACAGCGTGTCGACGATGCCCTTCTCGACGCCCTGAAACTGTGGTTTCCCAGCTCGCTCCTTCGCAATGAGTTCTTTGAGGAGTTCGACGCCGTGGGTGATGTGACGACCTTCATCGGTGCTGATGAATTTGAAGGCGTAGTTCAACAGCGGGAGATTCGCTCGTTGGGGGAATCGGCTGATCGCGCTTGCCCCGACGCGCGCAAGAATCCCCTCGACGTTCAGGTGGTAGTTCGCTGCCGCCTTGGCGATATCGACGGGATCGAGCGTGCTCGCGGCCTTCGCTGTCAATAGTCCTTGATGCTCGAACACCTCACCCAGACCGGTCGCCTGCACCACCGGAATGCGTGTTCCGCGCCGTGGATCGAGGTCGTTGTAGTTGTCTCGGTCGTCCATCACCTCCTGCATGTAGATGTCGAGAAACTGCGTGTGCTTGTGCTCGGTGAGCGTGAGCATTGTCATGTACATCTCCTTTTCCGTGTTCGAGTCCAGACACGGTGCGCCCATAATGCGCTGGAGATTCGTCGCAGCGTCCCCGGCAACTTCTCGCTCGCCGTCGAGAAAACCCGAGAGGAGATATCGTATCTGATCCCGTTCGTCCTGTGAAAGCGATTTCCACGACTCCCGATCTTGTTCGAATCCGATCTCATCGAACAGCTTCTCGACGTTCCACGTCCCGAGTTCAACTCCCTTCTGGAACAGCTGATACCACTTGCTCCCGGTATCTACCCGCTGTCCTGTGAAATCTGATTGGAGAACCTGTGACATACGGGATATCATCACGCACAGATCCGCATTAGGGTTCGGCCACGCATGCGTGGTAATTTAAAGTCCGTGAGATAGCACTTTCGAGGAAATTAAAAAAGAAAGTTTGTCTCTATCCGTCCAGCAGTGTCGCCTAACTCCTGTGCAGCCTCCGGATATAAGATGACGTTCGTGATCGATCCATCGAGGCTCATATCTTGTGACATTACTGATTCGATGACATCAGTGCCGTCGATGAGATCGTTCCATTTCGAGTACGGAGCTGTCAGCACGAATCCAGCGGTGCGTTCCTCTGTCTGCTCAAGTACCTCCGCCGTGCGACACCTCCCATCGTAGAGATCGAGGTACGTATACACTGTCGAACCGTCGAGATATCGATCCAGTTGATCGAGGAGATTTGCGAGATCCTCGGGATACTCAGAACGGAGGTCAGGCCACGTCACACGAGGTGCATCCTCGATCGTCGTTCCACAAAGCGCGCTGATGAAGCGTTCACGTTCGTTTTCGACGTGCTCCTGTTCTTCGAATCGCTCTTCGAGAGCGGATGGAGCGTCGGCGATCAGTTCCTCGATGCGTTCCTCAGAGAGCGATGCGAGGTTTTCCCGAAGCGATTCAGAGAGATCCTCCGGAAGATCGCCGATGGTCGTCTCTGCAGTCGGGAGATCTGTGATTTCAAAGACGAAATCCCCCTCGAAATCGACACCCCATCCCTCACTCATCGTCTCGTATGTTTCGTTGTCATTCAGCCGCTCGCGGTAGGCCGCCAGCCATTCGCGCGACGGAAACCAGTACGCCATGTACGTGGTCTCTGCGTGTCCATTCGCATGAGGATGAGGGCTCGGATAGGGGGCCGTTTATTTACGCGATTGAGCGATAGAATTTCCCTGAACGTGTCGAACTCTCTCGTTATCACGAATTGATCTAGTCAGGCGGGACGACCGAGCGTCCAGAGGAACATCGGCGTTTGGCTGGCGGCGCGGGGGCTGAAGAACTCGGTTACCTCCTCGTCGTAGAACGTTAGTCCGGTCGCACCGAGATCGCGGTGGGCGTACGCCGCGAGGTAGAGTCGTCCGGCAGTAAGCGCCGCTTCAAACTGTGCGAGGCGATAGCCGCGGTCACCGAACTGGTCGGTGACTGCATCGATGTCCGAAAGGAAAAACGCGCACAGGCCGGCATCGGCCGCGAGGCCCTGATCCAGTGCGAGGTGACCGGCCTCTCGACGAAATGATCCCTCTCGAAGGAGTTCGATCGTTCCGTCCCCCTCGTCCGGATGATAGTGATACGCCCCGCTCGGAACGTTTTGCACGTCGTTGATGAGGAGATAACAGTCGGTGAACTGGAGCGATGGCCCCGACGGATCGCGCACATCCAGTGGGACGCCACGAACCGCGCGGTCGAGGATTGTCGACACCTTGCGAAACGACAGGGGATCACGAGTGTATTTGCGACAGGATCCACGACGTCGGATCGTCCAGTGCAGCGGCGTCTTCGCCGCTCGCTCATCATCAACTGGTTCGAGATCGATTCGCCATCCATCACCTCGGGCCGTTCCACTGTTCGAGTCCGGTCGAGTCCTCTGCCAGTCACGCACGGCGTTCTCGTCCTTGAGCGTCGAGGCGCTGAAGGCTTCCTGAATCAGTTCGTACTCCACCCGTTTCTCCGAGAGAGGACGCGTATCGGGATCGATCGGCTCGATGGCGGGCGTATCGGGCACTTGCTCATCCATTCCGACAGAGACGAGTGCGATTGGACCCTCATGGGCGGGATCGATTCCGAGCACATCAGCGACTCGATCGTCATCGAAGCCCAAAGCCGCGCGCGCAGGAATATCGAGCGCGTGTGCGGTGGCAAGCAGATTGGCAAGAACAGTTCCCGAATCCCAGAACGCGTGGCGATACGCTCGTGCGCGGTATTTCCACGCGTTTCGCCACCATGTCGAGGTTGCGACAATTGTGAGGGGCGCAGACCCTGCTTCTGAAAGCGCGCCGCGAAAATCCCCTCGCCGGAGTACATCGAGCGAGAGCGTTCGTGGATCGAAGTGATAGACGCCGGACGCAAGAGTAGGAAGCGACCCACAGATCACGTACAGGTTTATGTGATAGAGCGCGCCTGTACAGGCCGCAGCTCGAAAGGGAATCTCTCGTTTTCCTCGTTGAATCGTTTTCGTGATCCCCGACGAAAGGTAGCACAACTGCGTGAGCACAGCACGATCGAGCGGATGAGCACGCGTCTTCGACGGTGAGTGCTGATCGAACTCCGGATCTGATCTCGAATCTGTGTCTGCGTCGTATCCGGTGATTGCGCGTAACGTCGGGAGCTGTGACGGGCGAATATTAGATGACAGCTCGACGGACGGGAGGTTCTCGTAGATCTTGTACGGGATCGGTTTGTTCTCAAAATCGAGACTGAAGCTGTTGTTGCGGATCGCTTCTGGAGTGTGGCTCGTACGCTCGTGGTAGGACAGCGCTGACGTTCCGCGTGACATAAGTTGACAGTACGATTGGATGGCACAAAAGCAGGGTGGCGGCTACGAACTTGCTGTCGATCAATCAGTAGTCATCGATGCTCAGCTATCGGATCGCCAATTACCCTCTAAAAGTCCGTACGAATACAGATTCCAGTCTATCTTCTCCTGTCTTGTAATGTTCGATACAATTATTCACATCGATCAGTCATCGATTGTATGGAACTCGACCCGAGTGAGCAGGATTCTTCGGCCACATATCGGATTGTTTCGAGCACGGTCACACCTCGACCGATCGGTTGGATCAGCACACGAAGCGCTGACGGTGTCGACAATCTCGCGCCGTACAGTTACTTCAACGCCATCAGCTCCTCGCCACCTGTTGTGATGTTCTCGGCGGGACGTACGGAGGGAGAACTCAAGGACACTCCGAGAAACGCCCTCGATTCGGAGGTATTCGTGTATAACTTAGTGACAGAGTCGGTTGCGGCCAAGATGGACAAAACGAGCGCTTCGATCGACGCCGATGAAAGCGAGTTCGAGATGGCTGGGATCGATCGGGAAGAAGCGGCAACGATCGATGCCCCCCGGGTCGCAAACGCCCTCGTCAGCTTCGAGTGCACGCTGTACGATTCGATGGAGATCTACGGAAACACGGTGGTTTTCGGAGAAGTTGTGTACATCCACATTGACGACGAGGTCCTTACTGATGGAGCGATCGACACCCGGAAGATAGACGCTGTCGGTCGTCTCGGTGGCCGATTGTACACTGCGACCGATAGTATGGACCTTCAGCGATGGAACTGACAGCGATACCACCACCAAAACGCGGTTAATCGCTGCAATCTACTGGCTTGCGACTGGACTGCTGTTCGCTACTCGCGTCAATTATTCCCATTTCCTGGGTTTTTCTCGATGATTTCGATACCAGAGATAACAGGATTCTCCACTCTGTGATGGAATCGAATCGTGAGACTTCCATCGTCTACGGTCGTCTCGAAGGATTTGACCGCCCCCACGTCGTGGCCGTGCTCGACGAATGGCTCGTAATTTTGCAGGGCAGTTTTGTTCTCAATGACGACGTCGAACGAACGGGGGCCTTCCTCACTGTACGACTCCTCAGACGGCCGCCCCGACTGTCCGGACGTGAAAAACGGTTCAACGACGTAGATTCGAACTTCGTATACGCTGTTCGGGTCAGCGGGGAATCCCCATTCCATCTCTTTTTGCCACAATTTGGGTTTGCGAGAGAAGCGGTATGTCTTGAACAGCGATTGAGGCGTTGTCGCTGAGACGGCGTTCTCGACAGTGATCGGGTCCGGTGTGTCGTTGACGACCGTATCGGACACCCTGTGGTTCAGATACGTCGAAGGAGCGTTTTCCTGATCGGCCAGCCAGTCTGGACCATTGTCAGTGGCTTTGAGTCTCGGACCACCAACATTGATACGGTAGATCGTGGTGTCGCTCGGTTCACTCGTTGCAGTTGCCGTCGGCACAGGCATCTGTCTCTCAGTTTCTGTCGGGTCCGGAACGGGCGAAACACTGTCCGTCGGAGACAGTGATGTCGAATTGGTATCAGTGAGACCGCCAAGCGGCAGTCCGGGAACACCGACAAGGACGATGATGCTGCCGAGTAAAAAGACACCACCGAGACCAAAGAGTGCCCACTGGAGCCAGTTATCCGAATCCTGAGTGCGGGACGATTGATCGTACGGTGGTGAGCGCGACACAGTGTACACCAAGATGTTCTTTCCGGCACAGCCAATTATACGTCACGTATTTCCGATGTGGGTGTATGATCAATTCTCGAAAATCACCATCTATGTGTGATGTGTGCCGTAACATCGCGACGAGTACGGTGATCGAGAACGGCTGTGTGAGAATATTGTCTGCGGTCATCGAGACAGCGTATCGATCGTGGGATCCCGAGTCGGGATAGTCCTTAACGTACAAGAGGCGAAATGTCGTATGGAAACGTATGGTCTCGGACCTTGCAGAGCAAGAGTGCGAAGCATGTACCTCGGAGGATGAACCGCTCACTGAATCAGAATACGAGGCGTACCTGACTGACCTCGCTGATGACGTCTGGGAGGTCGTCGACGAGCATCATCTCGAAGGAACGTACGCGTTTGAGGATTTCCGTGACGCACTCGAATTCACGTACGAAATTGGTGAGTTGGCCGAAGAAGAGTGGCACCATCCCGATATTCATCTAGCGTGGGGCGAGGTGCGCGTCGAGATGTGGACGCACAAAATCGATGGGCTTCACAAGACAGACTTCGTAATGGCGGCACGGATGGACCGTATCCACGACGACTACGCCCCCGAGTAAGCGCACCGCTCGGGTCGGTTCCCGTCAATACGGTCACTCCGCCCACGGTGTCGTGTTTTTGCGGACGATTTTCGCCTCGTCCTCGTATTCAATCTCGGTGAACGAACAGTTCTCTGCCCGGTTGTGCAGTACCGATTCAGCGATCGACAGTCCCTCGATGTGTCCTATCAAGAGACGGATCGGACCTCCGTGCGTCACGACGAGAATAGTTTCTGATGGGGAACTCGCTGTGAGCAGCTCTTGCCAGCCAGAGACAACACGCTCTGAAACTTGAGCAAGGCTCTCGCCGCTATCGGGAATTCGGTCGGCTGCTTTTGCCCCTGCTTCTCCGAGTCCAAACGCAGGAAAACGATCGGCAACCGTTTCGTACGGGAGGCCTTGATACACGCCCAAATCGCGCTCACGCCACGCCTCGTCGAACTGGACGGAAACATCGATCGTCGATTCTACCGCTGTCGTTGTCTCACGGGTGCGCACCAGATCCGACGAGACCACCCGATCGGGTGTGATTCCGTCCGTATTGAGATACGCGGCTGCACTATTGGCCTGCTCACGACCTTGGTCGTTCAACGGGACTGGTGCCCATCCTTGTAGCCGACTCTCGCGGTTCCACGCCGTCTCCCCGTGTCGCATGAGAACGATAGTTGTCATTCGTACTGTATTGATTATCGTTGAGTATGTAGTTATACCGGTCATGATGATGACGATAACTGATCTCGTTTCTTATCGTAGCGGACAAACTGCTATCTATGTTGGATAATGAATAGAATCAAGTGAGAGCGGCTACCACACAGTAATCCACAGAATCAGATGGTCGAATAATGTCCGAAAACACGCGACAGACGACGTTTAGTACGTTTCTCGATGAGGGAGGGTCTCTGGAGGAGATCGACTGGACATTTAAAGGTGCTGATACGTCATATCTCACACACGGTCTACACAACTACCCTGCCCGGATGATACCACAGATTCCAGATACACTTCTCAGCTATTACAAGTTGTGTGGAGTGATTGAGACCGGTGATACGGTGTACGATCCCTTCAGCGGGAGCGGAACGACCGCTGTGGAATCACGTCTCCATGGCTTGAACGCACAGGCGAACGACATCAATCCGCTTGCCTGCGTTCTCAGCGAGACGAAAGCCTGTCCAATCCCGCGTGAAACGCTTCGATCACTCCGCGACGATCTGCTTTCTAATCTACGTGCTGAGCTGCACACAATTCGAGAGCAGTATCAAACGGGAACATTGACGTTTGCTGATGAACCGCAAGTACGGGACGGGTGGTTTCCGGAACCGCAATTATACGAACTGTGGTATATTCGCCGACAGCTTGATCAGGCCGAAGAATCGTACGGAGAGGATGTCACCCAGTTCTTTCGAGTGGCGCTCTCATCCATCACGCGCACCGTAAGCTACCAGCGCAACGGAGAGTACAAACGGTACCGGCTCCCCGAGGAGAAGCGGAAAACCCACGGTCCTGATGTGTTCGATCTGTATCGCTCGAAAGTAGCGGCGAACTACAAACGCATGCGAACGTACAGCGACCGGGTCGATCACTCGCTCGATACCACAATTCACTACGCTGATTCCCGGACAGCGACCGCAAATGAGGAGAACACGATCGAAGAAAACAGCGCTGATATCGTGATCACTTCACCACCGTACGGCGATCATCGGACGACCGTCGCGTACGGACAGTTCAGTCAGGACCCTGCGATCATCGCTGGACGATACGGATACGACGAAATGAAAGCGGTCGATAAAACCGGGCTCGGTGGGCCGAATAGTGATCTCAAACCGATCGAGGCGTTGGAGGAATGGTCCCCATCGTTCGGTGCAACGATGGACGCGCTCCGGGAAACAGACGGTCGGGCAGACGACGCAATGGATTTTGTTCGGGATTACTACGAAGTCATGAACGACGTTGCGAAAGTTCTGAAATCCGGACAGCCGTCGGTTTGGGTGGTCGCAAACCGAACGATGAGTCGGGTGAACATTCCGACCCACTTAATCACACGAGAACTGTGCGAACACGTCGGGTATGAACACGAATCGACGCTCCCACGTGAAATTCCAACAAAGACGCTGCCGTGGGAGAACGCACCAGAGAACATCGAAGGCGTAACGGGTGATGCAATGGCAAGTGAGAACATCGTGATTCTCACCGCACCATAGCGTCCGAGTGATCGCTTTCGTTGTCGTCCGTCGTGCAGATAGAGTGCCTCAGAACTCTCGTTCGTTCATTATTATGACACAAGGCAGAGCTATCTACAACAATGCCTTTGTGATCAAACCCCATCCCCACTGTATGGGTAAATCGTTGCTCGTTGTAGGGTGGGACGCTGCTACACGCGCACACCTGTCTGGTGATCTCGATCTTCCTTTTTTCAATTCGCTCTCTGCCTCCGACACGCTTCTTCCTGAGCCGATCTGGCAGAATCGTGAGGTGGATAGTGGCACCGCGTGGACGACGATAACGACTGGTCTTTCGATGTGGGACCACCGAGTCGCTACTCTCACTGGAATGGTTGAACACCCAAACGTGTTGCGTGCTTTCTCAAAGTTTGATACGTTAATCCCACGTAATCTATTCGGCGTCCCTGCGCGGATTTGGGCCCGTAAACACATCCTGGGCAAACAACCGACAAACGACGATATACGATACAAACGCGTCTGGCACTATCTTCCGAACTCACTCTCGTTTGCGGTTCCACTTACATATCCTCCTAAACCAACGGACGGCGTCACCGTGAGTGGATTTCCGAGTCCGAGTGTGACCGTCCAACCAGACCAATTAGAAAAAGCAGTCCAACAGCGATACGACGGTGAGCCACGTCGTACGCACAACTCGAACGGAGGGTTTGATGAGAGTTATACTGAAGATCTATTTTCTGTTCACAAACAGGAGGTGGAGACTGTCTGTTGGCTCGATGAACAGACTGAGTTTCAGTTCTACTTCGTTGTGTTCACACTCCTTGACCGCCTCCTTCACGTTGTTGACCGAGGGGATGAAGATATCGAACGAGCGTATAAACGTCTAGATACGTCGACTCGAACGCTCATCGATCAGATCGATCCGGATGATGTCCTCATTCTCAGTGATCATGGAATGCGCTATGCACCTCGTGGAAAATGGAGACATATTCACGATGAAAAACAAGGAATTTGGGCAGGAACGACCGATTTCGGGCTCGAAACACACCTCGATGTGACTCCCACAATACTCGATTACTATGGCGTCTCGATGGACGACCCGACCTATGATGCCGAGACTGTCGTTGAGAATACAGATGAAATCGAAGACCGGCTGAGCAATCTCGGATACTTGTAAAATTCTGTCAGAACCAACCAGTCACGAATGCGTGGCGTACGTGAGTCGGCTCTCTACGTTTCTGCAGAGTACCGACAGAGTATCGATGCGCTAGCAGTGTTGATGTTAGTCGACGCTCGGATAGTCTGTGTCGAATACGTCCGCGCTGACTGTTTCGTCAACAGCACCGTCATCGTCTTTCTCGACGGCAACTCCGTGGTCGCTCTCGGTGTTGTCTGTCTCATTTGTCTGCTCGTTCGCTGGACTCACGCTTCCCGTCTCGTAGCCGTGGAGATCGAGCGTGACGTGATCGAATCCGATATCGGTGAGATGTTCGCGCGCCGCTTGCACAAACTCGCTGTCGAGCGCACGGTCGAGTTCGTCCTGCCCGACTTCGATGCGCGCCAGCCCGTCGTGATCACGCACGCGGAACTGTTCGAAGCCCCACGTTCGGAGGAGTCGTTCTGCTTTTTCGATCCGCGTGAGGCGAGATTCGGTAACCGACAGTCCCGTCGGAATGCGTGAGGAGAGACACGCCATCGCTGGCTTGTCCGCAACTGACAGCCCATAGTCTGCTGCGGCCTCGCGGACCTCTGATTTTGTGAGATCGTAGACGAGCAGCGGCGAGAACACCTCAAGCTCCTCGACGGCTTGTAACCCTGGTCGGTGGCCGTCTCCGGGATCGGATGCGTTTGTCCCATCACAGACCGTTCCGATCCCGAGTTCGCGCGCGGTCTCGTACATCTTTCCGAGCCGCATCGTTCGGCAGTGATAGCATCGTTCCTCGTCGTTGCGCACGAAATCGGGATTGTCGAGCTCCGAAAACTCGACGACCTCGTGGCGGATTCCGATTTCTTCGGTCACCTGCTCTGCGTGAGAGAGCTCCTCGATCGGCAGCGTTTCACTCTTTGCGGTACAGGCAACTGCCTGCTCTCCAAGCGCATCGTGAGCGAGAGCAGCAACGACGCTCGAATCGACGCCACCAGAAAAAGCGACGAGCACACCATCCCGAGAAGCGAGATCATCGCGGGCTGCGGCTAACTTCTCCTCTAGGGTCATGATCTCTCTTTATGGCGATAGACAAAAAGGACGTTGGACGTATTTCATCCCAGTAGCCGTGCCGATTTCGTTGAGTATGATTACATCAGTAAAATATTCTTGATAATAATGGTTGAATATATATTATTTGTTGCTAAGTGCGTGGTGCGGAGCGGTGCAGTTTTCTGTTTTGGTGTCGAGGAGACAGCCGATGGACTTGGAGACCGTCCCGGGTGTCGGCGCAACGACCGCCGAACAGCTCGCCCAGCTCGACGATCCCGAGCGTGCGCTCCGGGAGGGTGATGTCGCCGCAATCGCCCGTGCACCACAGATTAGCGACGGTCGCGCGGCCCGTATCGCTCGTGGTGCTATTCGACAGCGACACGACGATCACGATGAGTTCCTTCAGACCGATCGTGCGCGCGAACTGTACCAATCAGTGCTCGGATTGCTTCAGGAACGTGCTGTTACGAACTACGCGCAAAAACACCTCGAAACGCTGTATCCGAGCACGACACGTTCGCGCATCGATGAGGTACGGTCGTTCGTGACTGAGGCTGTCGAGCGCGAGCCTGCCCCAGAGATACTCGATGCACTGGCTGGCGTTTCACCGCTGGAATCACCATCCAATCTTCGGGTGCGTGAGCGATGTCTTGCGACAAGTGACGCCGAGACCTACGCACAGGCAGAGCAGACATTTCCTGAGCTGAGCATCGAACTCGTCGAAGATGCCCGTGATCTGTCTGAACTCGCTCGGGGGTATTCGACAGTTATTGCAATCGATGAGGCGTTCGCCGGGCTCGATCTCACTGGTGACGTTCGAGTACTTCCTGATGCGTTCGACCGGATTGAGGAGGTCGTTCCCGAACGGCTGCTCACGTTTTTCGCATCGAATCGTGAACGGTTGCTCGCCGCTGCTACGGTCCATGAGAAAGCAGCGATCGAGCCACCGTGTGATCTTGATGCGCTTCGTGACTGTCTCGAACGGCTCACGGACGAAGGAACCATCGCTGGAGACGACGAGCTCGTCCAACTGCAGCGGGCCCTCGATGACCTCGATACCGCTGTTTCCAGCGCCGAACGTGTCGCAAACGATCATCTCCGCGAAGCGATTCAAGAGCAGAACGTTACGATAGAGGGAGCAGACCTTCTTTCTCTCGTCGAACAGGGTGCGCGGGTCGATTCGCTGCTTGAACGCGAACTCGCTGATGAGTTCACAGCAGCTATCGAAGCCGCCCGGTCCGAACTTCTCGATATACTCGCAGTCGATGATTACGACGCGATCGCAGAGCGGGTGTTCGCAGACGATCCGACGTTCCCTGTCGAACGACGAGAGGAACCGGTCGGACGTCTCCAGACGGAACTCACTGCAGCCCGCGATCGTCGTGCGAGGCGACTGAAGGCCGATCTCGCCTCTGATCTCGCCGATTTGCGCGAGCCAGTCGAGAGGCTTGTCAGTGCAGCACTCGAACTCGATGTAGAGCTCGCTCTCTCGCGGTTCGCCCGAGACTTCGATTGCACGATGCCCGTTTTCGAGGACGACGCTGACGAAGTGTGTAGTGGATTCACCATTGCGGGTGGACGCTCGACGCTTCTCGACGTTCCATTCGAGGCGGTTGAGCCAGTTGATTACGCTGTCGAGGGCGTTGCACTCCTCTCGGGCGTGAACAGCGGTGGCAAAACGTCGACCATTGATCTCGTCGGGCTGGTCGTGATTCTCGCACAGATGGGACTTCCTGTCCCTGCTGAGCACGTCCGTCTGGAACGGTTCGATGCGCTCTACTATCAGGAGAAAAATCAGGGAACGCTCGACGCTGGTGCGTTCGAGACGACGCTCCGTTCGTTTGGCAATCTCGTCCACGGAGCCGGGAACCGACTTGTTCTCGTCGATGAACTCGAGAGTATCACGGAACCAGGAGCGAGCGCGAAAATCATCGCTGGTATCCTCGGAGCGCTGGACGAACAAGGCACGACGAGCGTGTTCGTCTCACATCTCGCGGGAGAGATTCGCGCTGCTGCCGACATCGACGTGCAGATCGATGGGATCGAAGCTGTCGGACTCGTCGACGGAGAATTGCAAGTTAATCGATCACCCGTGAAAGGACGACTGGCTCGCTCAACACCCGAGCTCATCGTCGAAAAACTCGCCCAAGAGAGTAGTGCCGAGGGTCGGTTCTACGATCAGCTCCTGGCGAAATTCGAGGAGTGAGGAATCGTCATACAACCGAGAAACCGCTGTGAACTTGCTTTTGCTGTAGTGTGCTCTAGAGTACAGTTGTCGAGACGGTGACTGTTTCTGGCAGCAACTGGTCATAAAACCATCCAGAGTAGTACTATTTTCTAAGTACTAACCAATACCTGAATGATAAAAAATTGATGGTGATGGGGTCGGTTAAAACGTCCTTCGTTCACTCGCGCCCAACTCTTATATGCTCTCGCAAGCGAGGTGAAAGTGAAATGCCGGATGATGAGATGCTGTCTTGGGACGAGACCGTGTTCCGGGACGAACACGTCTTCGAAATCGACTACGTGCCCGAGACGTTTCTCCACCGGGAGGATCAGACGCGGCAGCTCCAGTACGCCCTCCGTCCTGCTGTCCGCGGCTCACGCCCGCTGAACGCGATGGTGCGCGGGCCGTCTGGTACCGGAAAAACAACATCACTCCAGTTGCTCTCCTCGGAACTTCGAACACACACGAACGTGAACGTCTCGCACGTGAACTGCCAGGTTGATTCAACTCGGTATGCGGTCTTCTCGCGGCTGTTCGAGGATATGTTCGAGTACGAACCGCCCACAAGCGGTATTTCCTTTAAGAAACTCTTCGGGCAGATTACGGATCGCCTCGTCGACGAGGATGAGGTGCTTGCTGTCGCACTCGATGATGTCAACTATCTCTTCTACGAGGGAGAGGCGTCCGATACGCTCTATTCGTTATTACGCGCCCACGAAGCACACACCGGCGCAAAGATCGGCGTTATCCTCGTTTCTTCTGATCTCGATCTCGAAATCATCGACGAACTCGATACGCGTGTCCAAAGCGTCTTCCGACCCGAGGAAGTGTACTTCCCGAGATACGACGAGCCAGAAATCGTCGATATACTGAGCGAACGCGTCGATCGCGGCTTCCACGACGGTGTCGCTGGCTCGGAGATATTGAATCGCGTTGCAGAGCTCACTGCCGAGACCGGCGGCGATCTTCGTGTTGGCATCGACCTCCTCCGTCGGGCGGGTCTCAACGCCGAGATGCGAGCGAGCACCACGGTCGAACTCGAAGACGTCGAACGCGCGTTCGATAAGTCGAAATACGTCCATCTCTCGCGCCACCTCCGGAATCTCACTGATTCCGAAATCGCCCTCGTCAGAACAATCGCAGAGCACGACGGCGAACGAGCAGGAGACGTCTACGAATCATTCGAAAAGCGGACTGATCTCGGATACACCCGCTACTCCGAACTCATCAACAAGCTCGATCAGCTCAACATCATCGATGCAGAATATACGAGTGTCGACGGTCGAGGACGATCACGGAAATTATCGCTCGCGTACGACGAGGACGCAGTGCTCGAACGGATTGATTGAATCTAAAATTGTAAGCAGTTGAGGGCTCAGTACGGTTCGTTTTTCCAGCCAATTTGATACGCCGCGATGTTCATGCTCAGGTGGAGTATCGGAGTGACTACTAGTATAACGGCGATCACAGGCAGCGTAAAGACCTCACCAAACCAGTTTGGGGCGACGAGCACAACGAGAAGGAGTGCGCCAACGACGAAATCGAGCTGATCGAGTCCCGGTACGGCAACGCCTCGCTCACGTCCGAGGCGACGTTTGAAGAACGACGCGAGCAGATCTCCGAGCATCGCACCGAACGGGAGCATCACCACGACTGAACGCGGAAACACTGGGAGAAAATCCCCAGCACGCAGGAATGACACGATCACGTTGAGGACAACCGCAACGAGTATTCCAGCCAACGTTCCGCCTGCTGTCCCACGCCACGTCTTGCCATCTCCGAGAAGACGCTTTCCCTTGTACATTCGACCACCATCGATAGGGCGCCCTCCACCGAATAACACAGCTGCATTGTTAGGAACATATGCCGGTAGCATAACCCAGAGAGCAGTGACGATTACCTCCAACATACTCGCAAGGCGGGTTGTCCCGACCTTAAAACGCACTAGATGCTCGGCATCGATCGAGTCACCGCAGACAAACATTTTTGTCTGAATGATGGAAACCGCAGATTTGGGCAATCAATCGTGTGTTTCGTATCACGCAAGCGCTCGATTTACACGCTGGATCTGGTCCGAACTGGTGTGGATATGGATACATATGAATGGATGCAAACGCGATTACAAATATGAACTCTATCTGTGTCTACTGTGGATCGAGTTTGGGCCAATCTTCGGTGTACGCAGAGCGTGCCACTGATTTCGCCGATGAACTCATTGAACGTGATCTCGCGCTCGTATACGGCGGCGCAAGCGTCGGCATCATGGGAACCGTTGCAGATGCGGTCCTCGATGCTGGTGGTGAGGCGATCGGGGTCATTCCGAAGGCACTCGAAGCAAAGGAAGTCACCCACACGGGGCTCACAGAACTCCACGTCGTCGAGTCGATGCACGCCCGTAAGCAGACGATGGTGGACCTCGCCGACGGATTCGTCGCTCTCCCGGGTGGACTCGGAACCGTCGAGGAAATATTCGAGGTACTGACGTGGGCACAACTCGGGTTTCACGAATACCCGTGCGGTTTTCTGAACATCGATGGCTACTACGATATGCTAACCGCGTTTCTCGATCACGCTACCTCGGAGGAATTCGTCAAACCGATCCACCGTGAGATGGTCGTCGTGGAACCGACACCGGAGACGTTACTCGATGCGTTTGCATCCTACGAACCAACCCACGTCAAGAAGTGGATTGATCGGGAAGAGACATAGCTCAAAAGAGAGGTTTTCAGGTGATGCGGTTCATTTGAGGTCGCTTTGTTCGTTATTCGTCTCTTCTTTTGTAATACTCGAATCTTCAGAAGCGAGCACATCAGCCGAAACGCGTTTGATTCTCTCTCTTGTTCTGGCATACACGAACACGAACACGATTACAAACCAATCATGCGCTCACCCCGTCCTCACTCTCACTCCAACGCTCGCACTTCCTCTGTACTGTCCACTCGACGAGACGTTCTTCGAGCGCTCGGTGGTGTTGCAGGCGTCGTCACCAGTGGTTGTATCGGTCGGTTAGAACGGAGCGTCACTGGTGGAAAGCAGCGATCGGTCGCCGAATTGGATCCCGAATACACGGAAGCATCGTTCGGGTCGTACGTCGATCAGATGCGCGAGCGGTACGACGATCACGGCGTCTGGGGTACAGAGAAGGGACCAACGGGCACAGAACGGCTCTCACTCGTCGGTGCGTGGAGCGATAACTGGACGCTCCGGAAACCTCGAACGCCATCAGACAATGGACGACAGATTCGCATTCCAATCGACTACGCTGCCGTCCTCTACCGCGTTAGCGGCAGTGATGATCAGCAATCCCAATCCCAGACGCATCATCTCTGGATGTGGGCTGGTGCAGACCCAAAACAGTCCAAGAAAGGCTACGGTGGGACGACGGTCGTCGAACTGTCGGTCGCTGTTGCACTCGAAGGTACCGGGACACTCACCGCACACATTCCCAAAACGAGCGTTGGGCCCGAAGACGCTCCGGTACAAGTTCAACTATCAGGGAGTGATACACTCGGACCGGCGGCCCCGCTCCACATTCCGGCTGGTCGCATCCAACCCGCTCCCGATGGGACCAATGTTGGTCCCAACGGGACGTTCGATCTCGATTGGACGGGTGCGCACGGATCGCCTGTCTCAGTCGCTGGCGTGTGCGAGCTACAACGCCCACCCGACCGTGAATTCGAACTCACACTCAGCTGTGAAGCCAGCGGATCACAAGGGACACTGTGAACGGTCTTCTGGATACTTGTTTTGTCGCTTCGTTTGGGGGCGTTGTCTCAACAACGGGAGACAATTCCGGATCCAGCTCTAGCCGTACCGGAGCCTTCGCCAAACGAGGAGCCCGATTCCGAACAGACTCACAACAAGCATGAATCCGAGAGAAAAACTGTAGAAGAGATCTGTCGAGCGTAAAATTGTGATACTATTACCATCTCAAGTCAGCTCCAGATCAAAAATAGTCCTGCTAAAGTCTCAGCACTCGATTTCGAGTGTGATATTGGAAGCAATCCATCCATCGGGGTTCGTTTCCTCGATGAGCACCGTCCGTCCAGGACGTGTTTCGTAGGCAACGACATACCCTTCAGAATCTGACGCGTCACGCCCTGACTCGACATTCACGTCCATACGTACTTTTAGGCTATCCTAGACGGTAGGTGTGTCGGTTCATCTACTGTCAGGATTGGTCGCTGCCTGCTGGGTTCGGACGGCTGCGACGTTTTCTGGCACATCGTGGACGCGGACGATATCGGCTCCTCGTTCTGCGGCGATCGCGGTGGCTGCGACGGTCGCGTGGAGGCGTTCACCCGCTGACCGGTCGATGTGATCGAACATCGACTTGTGTGAGTGACCGAAGAGAACGGGACAACCGAGAGCGTGGAACTCATCGATCCGTCCGAGCAGTTCGAAGTTTTCCTGTGGTGATTTTCCAAAGCCTATCCCAGGATCAACGATGATCTGTTCACGTTCGAGTCCCGCCTTTTCCGCGAGAAGAACGCGCTCTGTGAGCGCATCGATCGTGTCCTCAACCACATCATCGTATTCGATCGACGTGTTAGGATCGACCGGTGTCTCGATGCTGTGCATAACAACGATCGGAACGTCGTATTCGGCCACGACGTGGCGCATCTCTGGATCCCCGAGTCCAGACACGTCGTTGACGATGTCCGCACCGGCGTCGAGTGCAGCACGCGCTACACTGGCCCTGCGCGTATCAACCGAGACGTATACATCGAGATCCGCTAGTTGCTCGATGACCGGAACAACGCGGTCGATCTCTTCTGCAACGGGCACCGGAGCCGCACCAGGTCGGGTGCTTTCACCACCAACATCGAGGATATCGACGTCCTGCTCGACCATCGCTTCGGCGTGAGCGATGGCGGCCTCGGTTGAGTTGTACTCGCCGCCGTCGTGGAAACTGTCGGGCGTGACGTTGACGATGCCCATCACCGCGACCCGGTCATCCCACGGGTAGTGGTTGGCGTCAGTGTCGATTTGGATTCCGAGCGCTCGTTTGAGATCCTGTGCGAGGGCGGCTAAGCCATAGGGCTGCCCGTCGAGCTTTTCGATCAACCGCTTGTGCTGTGCGAGCGTTCCCATGAGCACCACATCGAGATAGCGCGGCTGTTGTGATTGGATGCCAGAGATCGCACATTCGCCGCCGAGACTGAGCAGCTCCTCTTTGAGATACCGGGCTTGTCGGGGCTGAACGCGAACTTTCAGCACGCAATGAACGCCCTTCCCGCGCATTCGCCAGACACCAGCCGACGTGACATCCGCGCCGTCGAGTGTGGCCCGTGCTTCCGCAATCGAAGTGACACGCTTTGGCGTTTCCGTCCGCACCCACCGCTCGCGTGCTTCCGAGACGGCGTACAGTGATCCCGCCACGAGCACGCAGTCATCGGGTCCCGAAGCTTCGATCGCCGTTTCGATCGCCGTCTCGACCGACCGAATGACAGTAACGTCCGGCGAATCGGAAGCAGCAGCTGTCGACTCAGGGTCGTTCGTACCTTCGAACGTTCGGGCAAGTACGTCGGCATCTTCTGCACGATCTGTGGCAGGTTCACAGGCGTAGACGTTCGTTGGCTCTGGAAGCGCATCGACCATCCGCTCGTGGTCCTTATCGCTCATCGCACCGAAAACGAGATGGAGATTGTCGTAGTCGAACTCCGCAAGAGTTGTAGCTGCCGTCGCGCACCCGCCAGGGTTGTGTGCCCCATCGAGAACGACCAACGGCTCTCGTCCCATCACTTCGAACCGGCCCGGCCAATGTGCGTTCTCCAACCCTCGGACGAGGTCGCTGTTCTCGACATCGGCGACCTGTCGACAGAGCGCTGCCGTCACGCCCGCATTCAGCGACTGATGTGCTCCGAGCTGTGGAAGTGACGCCTCGATTGACCAGTCCGGGCCAGAGAGACTGACGGTACTGCTCAGCCCGTCCCGACCGTCATAGTGCGCTCGAATGTCGACATCTTCCGCATTACCGACGGTGACAACCTCACCCGCAACCTCTCGAATCGCATCGAGGGTCGATCCCGTTTCAGTGGTCACCAGCGGCTGCTCACCGGCGACGTGGGCCTTATCACGGGCGATCTCTTCGACGGTCTCACCGAGCATCTCCGTGTGTTCGAGCGTCACGGACGTGACAGCGCTCGCGACGGGATCGACAACACTCGTCGCATCGTAGCGCCCGCCAATCCCCACTTCCAAGACGGCTATATCCACCTCTTGACGGGCGAACTCCCACAGCGCAAGCGCGGTGTTCGTCTCGAAGAACGTCGGAGCCTCTCCACGGCTCGCGGCATCGAGAACGTACTCGCGGACTGTGTCAATGAACTCTGTGAGTGATCTCTTGGTGATTTTGCGGCCGTTCACACGGACTCGCTCGCGCACGTCGCTCAGATGCGGAGACGTGAACAACCCCACGTCGAGACCGGTTTCGCGGAGCACCTGTTCTACCATTCGCGCGGTGCTTCCTTTCCCGTTCGACCCCGCGATCTGGATGCACGTGAGTTCATCGTGCGGATCGCCCAGCTCCCCGAGAAGCGCGCGTGTCGCGTCCGTCCCTCTGCGCGGTGGGTAGCGCTGGAGGTCGAAGAGGAAGTTTGCGGCCTCGTAATACTCCATACGCGCACATTCTGAGACCGACCGCTTTACGCTGTCGGAGTACTACCGTAACGGGCTGTGCTGTCGGATTGTGATGACCCTCCTCCCATAGAGTAAAATCGGAGAGCAGCAAAGATAGCCGCACGTCTATGCTGCAGGTTCTGCGCGATCGTCTCACTGAGGACATGACAGCGATACTCACCCAATGGGACTGCGAAGGGGTGATTGGATCCAATCTGATTGAAATCAACGAGTACGAGGAAGGCAATGGAGACAGAGCGGGAGAGAAAGGTCTTCTGGCAACGCCTATTGCCTACCAGCTCGCTTCGGAGCGTGAGAGATCACCGGCCGACATCGCAGTTGAACTCGCTGATGCGTTCCGAAATCGAGAGGAAATTTCTGGGATAGAATCGATCGAAGCTGTCGATGGATACGTCAATTTCTACGTTGACGAGGACGAGCTCACCACCCGTACGCTCGAACGAATTCTCGAATCAGAGTCGGCGTACGGTCAGGTGGCTGATTCGAAAGCGGCGTTTTTCGAGTTCTCTTCGCCGAACATCGCTAAGCCGCTGCATATCGGCCACCTTCGCAACACCATCCTCGGAGATGTACTGGGGACTATTCTAGAGACACGAGGATACGATCTCGTTCGTGACAATCACATCGGCGATTGGGGCGTCCAGTTCGGCCATCTCCTCTCCGAATACGAGAAGGCCATCGAGAACGGAGAAGACGTTGCAGAACGATTTGATGCGGATCCGATCGACTGTCTATTGGAGCTCTACCAGCGCTACGGACGCCACGAAGCCGAACTCGAAAACGCGGGCCGTGAGGAGGATCTTGAGCGGGTACGCGAGCGGGGTCGGAAGTACTTCGCCCGGCTCGAAGCGGGTGAAAAGCCATTGCGAGAGCGATGGGAACGGTTCCACGCTGCAAGCTGTGATCGGTTCGAGTCGATATACGATCGGCTCGGTGTCACCTTCGATACATGGCACGGTGAGAGCTTCTACGTCACCGAGGCATGGACGAACCGGCTCCGGGTACAGGCATACGAACGGGACGTCGCTGTCGAAACGGCCAACGGTGCGTACGTCATCCCAATCTACGACGGTGATTGTACGAACGTTACTGACCCAGAGCGTGCTGATGTCTGCACTGACACTCCTGACGAGATCTCATCCGAGGAGGACGACCCTGAGTACGAAGCGTTCGTGCTTTTGAAACGCGACGGAACCACGACGTACGGAATGCGGGATCTCGCTACGATAGCCTACCGCACCGAGCAGTATGACGAACTGTTCTACGTCGTCGGGAGCGAACAGCGAGACTATTTCCAACAGCTGTTCGCCGCTGCCAGAAAATTCGGCTACACTGACGCTCGATTCACTCACGTCGATTACGGGCTGATCGATCTTCCTGACGGAAGCATGTCGACGCGCGAAGGAAGACTCATCACTGCAAAAGAAGTCCTCGATCAGGTTCACGATCGTGCGTTCAATGTGGTTCGTGAAAACAACCCGTCGCTGGACGAGACTACAGCGAGTAAGATCGCAGAGGGTGTTACGCTCGGAACCGTCCGCTTCGAGAACATTGCCAAACGACGAACCAAGAACACCACGTTCGACATCGAACAGGCAACAGCACTCGACGGCGACACTGGTCCGTACGTCCAGTACGCAGCAACACGGGGTGTGAATATCCTCCGTAAAGCCGACAGCGACGTTCCGGATTCGAGTGATGTGACCACTCAGCCGTTGAACGAGTACGATCACCAGCTCGCTGTTCAATTGGCACGCTACCCGCTCGTCCTCCAACGCTGTGAGGAACGATACGATCCTGCACCGCTTGCACAGTATCTTCTCGATCTGGCGAAAAGCTTCAACAAGTTCTATCACGAAAACCGTGTTCTCGACGCAGCAAAAGCACGTGAACGGCGGTTGATACTCGTCGCAGCGACCGTTCACGTGTTCGAATCTGCCTTCGAAATCACCGGGATCCCGATGCTAGAGCAGATGTGACATTGAAATGGTCAGATATGGGTCTGTTTCTTGCGGTCGTGCAGGATCGATTGTACTCGGGTCGGCCCCTGTGTTCGAATCGCGTTCGTGGGGAACGACCGCGTCGGTGGGAGCCCCCATAGATGAATGCTATCGAGAACTATACGAGATCGTCGTCGATGTACCAGACACAGCCATCGTTGTAATCCATGTACTCGCAGTGGTGATGAATTCGTGACGTCATGTCGTGTTCGTACCAGTTGTAGGGTTCACCACCCGTGCCACCGGTGTACCCACACGCGTGGCGTCCGAATTCGGCAGCCTGATAGATGTCTCCGAGGGTGTCGTCGTTCTCACTGTAGTAGTTGTGCGTTTCGTTGGTACCGTACAGAATACCGTCGTAAAATCGTTCACCGGGCTGTTCGTCCCACACGGCAGCACCGAACAGGTTGACCGAGTTGATGGTGTGACCATACGTTCCATGCAGCCCCCGAACACATTCGAGCGCCATCTTCCCACCGAGGGAGTGAGCAACGAGATTCACCGTAACGCCGTGATCCTCCGTCAAGCCGTAGTAGTCAAGAATCTCGGCGAGATCTTGACCAGCTTCGATCGCGTGATTTTTCGCTGAGTACCAATCGTCCCATGAGTCGCCGGCGTTCCAATCACAGGCCGTGACGTTGCCGTTATATCCGCTGTCCGTGAGATTTCGGTAGATCTCGTATGCGTAGTCACGACCGCCGTTCTGGTTCGTGAAGCCGTGAATGAAGATGGTCAGACTCTCGGTCCCCCACGGCCACTCGTGGAAGCTCCAGTTCTCTGGTTCTACCTCTCCGAGCCACGACGGACAGCTCGGATAGGTGTACGGACACTCGCCGTCTCCGGCGGCTGCTGGACTGCTCATTGCCGTAAGACCAGTTGCCCCAACGACCGCCAGTCCAGCGGATTTCAACAGCCGTCGCCTGCTTACTGAGCCGGATGGTTTCTGTGCGCTCTCGTCTCTACCCATATCGTCACCTAACATGAGTGTGACAACCACTCGACTCAGACATATTCAAATTAATTGAATTACAATTACTATTTGTAATTATACCAATTTTGTAGCATATATTTATATGATTGGCTTAGCTACAGTTGTAGTTCTACAGTACGGTTCAGATCGGTACAGAGGACTTCAGATACCGAGCGTCTGATTGTACGTCGCGTCAGCGCGAAGGGGACATTCCCCTTGTTCGCCGAGCACGGAGTTACTGATTCACTCGTGTTTGAAACACCGCTGTCCAGTGAACGCCATCGCCATTCCTAGCTCATCGGCAGCGGCGATCACGTCCTCGTCATTGACGGAGCCTCCGGGTTGGATAACGGCCTCGATACCGTGTTCAGCTGCCGTCTCGATTCCGTCGGGGAACGGGAAGAAAGCATCTGAGGCCATCACCGCTCCGGCAGCGGACTTTCCGTCAGCGTGCTCGTCGGCTTTGAGCCCAGCGAGTCGGACCGCATCCACCCGGGACACCTGACCCATACCAATACCAACGGTTTCTGTCTCCGAAGCGAACACGATGGCGTTCGATTTGACGTGTTTTGTGACCGACCACGCAAACAGCATCGTTTCGATCTGTTCGTCGGTCGGCTCTCGCTCGGTAACAAATTCGAGAGCATCGCGCGTGAGCTGCTGTCGGTCGCGTTCTTGAACGAGTCGGCCGCCGACAAGCGGTTTTTCGACGAGCGTTTCGGACTGGTCGTAGGCGTCACCCACATCGAGCACTCGGAGGTTCTCCTTCGAGCGGAGCACATCGAGGGCTGCGTCAGTGTAGCCGGGGGCGACGACGATCTCCTTGAATGAATCGATAATCCGCTCTGCAGTCGTCGCGTCGCATTCCCGATTCAACGCGACGATGCCGCCGAAGGCACTCTGTGGATCAGTAGCGAGTGCGTCTTCGTACGCATCGGCCAGTGTCTCGGCCGTCGCACAGCCTGCAGGATTGGTGTGTTTGATGACTGCTGCCGCTGGCTCTTCGAACTCTTTGATCAGATTTAATGCGCCGTCAGCGTCGTTGTAGTTGTTGTACGACAGCGCCTTTGCACCCTCGTTCAGCTGATCAGCGTGCACCACGCTTGCCTCCGTACAGGTTGTATCCGCATAGAGCGCAGCGTCCTGATGTGGATTCTCGCCATACCGAAGCGAGGCAGTGCGGTCGCCAGTTTCGATCCACCGCGCTGGGAACGCACCGCTCTCGTCACCGTCGATATGAACGGTGCCATCATCGACCGTCACACGTCCCTCTGCAACAGCTCGCACAGCACGCGGGTATGCAACGAATTCGCCGTCGTAGAGCACGCGGTCTTTCAGGTCAGCAGCGGTATCGTCCTCGTAGACTGGGACGGGTTCTTGTGTAACGATTGGCCCCCCATCGACTTCTTCGGTGACCACGTGGACAGTACAGCCAGTCACCGTGACGCCCGCAGCAAGCGCATCGCCCCACGCATCCATCCCCTTGAACGATGGCAAGAGTGACGGATGGACGTTCAGCGTCAACGGAGCACTGTCGAGGAACGTGTTCGTCAGCACGCGCATATATCCGTCGAGACAGACGAGGTCGATGTCGTAGCCCGCGAGACGAGCGAGAATGCGTTCCTCGTGGGAATCACGTGATTCGTCTTCACCGCTGCGTTCTACGACCTCAGTCGGAATTCCACGCTCGGCAGCCTCAGTGAGAACGGGCGCGCTCTCGTTATCCGTGAGAACAACCGAGAATTCCACTCCGTTGGGTGCTCTATCGGCGATGTTGAGGAGGTTCCGTCCACGATTTCCAGCCATACCGGCGATGCGCATCATATCTGTCTGAGACAGCTGTGACAGCAAAGAAATATCGGTCTATCAGCAGCGTCGTGCATGATTATCCGATACAAGCACGAGATATATACACAAACGTGCATATTTTTCTGGACATTGATAGTGCTATTTTGATATCTTAGGTAGTCGCGGTCGAGATGGCTCCGATACGCTTTTTCGATGTCTCCACCGACCTCGGGTATGCAGACGCTTACTGCCGTCTCGCCGCTCGACGGCCGCTATCAGTCCGACACAGAGCCGTTGTCACCCTACGTGAGTGAGGCGGGTCTCATGCGAGCGCGCGTTCGTGTCGAGATCGAGTATCTCATTGCCCTTTCCGACCTTGATGCCACGCCGCTCACGATCGACGCTAGTGATCGTGATGCGCTGCGAGAGTTGTACGGTGCGTTTGACGAGGAGAGTGCGGCACTGATCAAACAGATCGAGACGGAGGGATACGGGGAGTTTTCCGCAACGAACCACGACGTAAAGGCCGTTGAGTATTTCATTCGGGAGTCGTTTCCCGAGTACGGGCCGTGGATCCACTTCGGTCTCACGAGCGAAGACGTGAACAATCTCGCATACCGGGTGCTCATCCCGGACGCTGTCGAGGAGGTACTCCTTCCGGATCTTATCGCCGTCCGGGACAATCTCGCCGAACAGGCCGACGAGTACCGTGATCTCCCGATGCTTGCGCGAACGCACGGTCAACCCGCAACGCCGACAACGTTTGGGAAGGAACTGGCCGTCTACGCCGCCCGACTCGACCGAGCCATCGATGGGATTCGGGCGGTTGATCTCTCGGGCAAACTGTCTGGTGCGAGCGGAACGTACGCCGCCCACCACGCTGCCTATCCGGACGTGGACTGGCAAGCGTTCTCGCGTGCGTTCGTCGAGTCGCTGGGACTCAGCCATACACCGCTTGCGACGCAGGTGAACCCTTGTGACGATCTTGCGGCGTTATTCGATGCCTTCCAACGAGCCAACGCAATCCTCCTCGATCTCGATCGTGATATGTGGTTGTACATCAGCGACCGCTATCTCGGACAAGAACGCACGGAAGGCGAAACTGGGTCATCGACGATGCCCCACAAGGTTAATCCGATCGACTTCGAGAACAGCGAGGGGAACCTCTCGAAAGCTAACTCCGATCTCTCGTTTCTCGCTGGATACATCACAAACTCACGGCTCCAGCGCGATCTCTCCGATTCGACCGTCAAACGAAATATCGGAACGGCGCTCGCACATTGTCATATAGGATATGTGAAACTTCAGGCCGGACTCGGGAAAATCGTCCCGAACGAGAAAGTGATGGGTGAGGAACTGGAATCGACCCCCGAGATTATCGGTGAGGCGGTCCAGACGATTCTCCGACGGGAAGGACACGAGGATGCGTACGAGCGAATCAAAGATCTCACCCGAGGGCAACGGGTTACGATCGATGATTTCCGCGCGTTGTTCGACGATCTCGACGTGAGCGAAGCGGTCCGTCGGGAACTACACGCTCTCACGCCTATCGGCTACACTGGTCGCGCGAGCGATCTCGTGGAACAAATCGAAGACAGCGAACCACAGCAGTAGCTGACGACCGGGATGCCTGCCGACTCCTTCACCACCATCATTGTAAATATCAGGAGCGAGTATCTAGAACTGAAATCATGATCCTCAACGCCATCATTGGTGCGGTCGTGACCGTTCTCTCATCGTTCGCCATCGGCCCGCTCGCTCCAATTCTCGGCGGGAGTGTCGCTGGGTATCTTCAGCGGCGGGAGGGTCTCTCGGTCGGTGCACTCTCTGGCGTCATCGCATCGCTCCCGCTCGTGCTGTTGGTCCTCTTTGCTGGCGCGTTCTTTCTCTTTGTTCCCGATCAGATGTTGGCCGGAGTGGGTCTCTTCGTCGTAGGCGCTGTCTTCGTGGTTACACTCCTCCTCAGCGCACTACTCGGCGCGCTGGGTGGCTACCTCGGAGTGTACGTCAGATCGGAGATAACACACTAATCGAGCAGCGCACAGAGCGTTGCGTGGACGATTTCGATCGTGTCTACTCGTTAAGACGACTGGCTAAACGGCTGTATTTATGGTTTCACTGAATAAACGACAATTTGTGCGGCGCTCGATATCCAATTACTTTGGGCTTCATCTGCAAGAAGCGAACCGTATAGGCGGGCGTGTAGAGCAGGGAGATGATTTCTCACGGAGCAGCAGTAGCTTCATTCGATGTTGTATCGAACGGGACTCGCATGATGAGTTCGTCGAACCAGACGACTGGTCGCTTTGCTTTGCCTTCCTCGATAAAGTAGATCACACCCATGTTTGCGAGCCGTGTTAACTGCTCATGAACATTTTTCACGTCCCGGTCAACCGCACGGGCAGCCTCGTTAATGCTCGTCGGCTTCTCTCGTCTGACAGTTTCGATGAGATTGAGTGTTGTTGGCGTGAACGTTTTCAAGAGATCGTCATAACTCGTGAATGACAGCGTCGGTGGTTCGTCTACACGCTCGCCTCCTTCCATCATATCAATGGCGTCTGTAACATCATCGCGGAACTGATTGGACGACTTCACAGTTACAACGAGCGTTGATGCGGCGTCCAGATAGTCGCGTTCTTTTGGATGCATTTGGTGTCACCTCTGTATGGATGGTCTATACGGATTACGGGACCTCGAATTCGTCGTTTGGCACTTCAGTCCAGAATCGATTCCACAACTCGACCATGCCTGGAAACTCGATAATCTCTGGTTCGGGGTCGGGAGCAACATGCAGCTCGTGCCCCTTCGTGTCCTCGTGTGAGTTGTCGTATCGTCGTATCGTGCCATCATCGAGTGTTTCTTCGGTTGGTTCAAGCACGCCGTAGTGAAGTTTGTATGCCCAGCCAGACGCATACGTTTCGTCTGTCGTCCGCATGCAGAACACACGGACGACTGTATCATCGGGATAGCGTTGTTGTCCTCTGTAACCATCAAGTTCGTCTTCCGTAACCGCTGGAACCATCCTTATCTATTGGTTCTCACGCCAATAGCATAGTGCTTTCCATTGGTGTTGAGAACAATGATTCTCGCGCCAGTTCAGCATACTTAGTAGCAGTATTGGAGTATGAAAATGGATTTCTGGCTACGAGGTTAGCAGAGCAGCGCACAGAGCGTTCCGTGGACGATTTCGCTCGCACGCTCGATCTCAGAGCGTCGGACGTACTCTCTGTCGGCGTGTGCCACTGCGCCCGTTTCGTCTGCGAGGACGCCGGGACCAAATACGACCGTCGGCGCTGGAGCGAAATACGACGCCTCAGTCGCCGCTGTGAACGGTCGCACGTCTCCTCCACCGGCTGCACACATTTCCCGGACGAGATCGCTGTCGTCGTCTGTCGCAAACGCCTCTAAAAACGGTGTTTCGCGGTCAGTCAGCGAGAATTCACACGCTGTGTCTGCGTGTTCTTCGAGATGTTCGTTCAGCGCGCGCTCGAATCCGTCTGACGTTTCGGGTGGAACGCTCCGACGATCGAGGGTGATGGTACAGTCATCCGGAATCTGGTTCACGGCGGATCCGCCACGAATAACGGTCGGTGTGAGGGTCGGCGTACCGAGTGCGGGATGCTCATCAGATCCATTCTCGTCGAACGTGCGGAGGGAAGCGAGCACGCTCTCAGCGCCAGCGACCGCGTTTACCCCCACTTTTGGTTCGGCCGCGTGAGCGTTCGAGCCATGAATCGTTATTGTTCCCTCGAATCGTCCTTTGGCGGCGGTACACACGTCGAGACCAGTCGGCTCACCGACGATGTATCGATCACCATCCACGTCGAGTGCCGCTGCCCCCGCTGACGTCGTCTCCTCGTCGGGAGTGATGGCGATCGTGAGCCGTCCACGAGATGGATCGCAAGCAAAGAACGCAGCGAGGAGTGCAGCGAGCGGCCCCTTCGCATCACACGCACCACGACCGTAGACGATGTCGTCCTCTCGCTGGACGGGAACGTGGGGTGGAACAGTGTCGATATGTGTGTTTAAAACGACGTGTGGGCCGCTCTTCGAGCCGTATTTCGTCGCAAGCGTGTTGCCCGCTTCGACCGTCGGCTCCGGGCCGTGGTCACGAATCGTCTCAACGAGTAGTTCACGCATCGCTTGCACAGACTCGTGCGACGGCGTTCGTACTGCCTGCTCATGAAATGCGAGAGAGTCGAACGCCATCAGCTAATACGACGGGGATCGGCCACCGAAAGGTCTGTCGAGCACTCGCGCACAACGGGGCCCGAGAGTGTCGCAACCCCAGCAGAAAGCGACACTTCGAGGTCGCCACCGGGCGGACAAACAGTGATCGGCCCCTCGTCCGGAAGGAATCCCTGTCTGTCCGCCACAGCGGCGATCGCTACTGCCCCCGTGCCACAGGAGTCAGTCTCACCTTCGACACCGCGCTCGAACGTTCGTTGATCGAAGACGGCGACGGCGTCGGAATCCGAATCGAGGGGTGTAGTGTCTCTGTCGGATCGCGCTGACGCGAGCGTTACGTTCGCTCCGGATGGAAACACCGAAGCGTTGCGAACTAGCGGACCGACTCGCTCGAGATCCACGCTATTTACGTCGTCAACGAACGCGACGGCGTGCGGGACGCCCGTATTGACAGCTGTAACAGTGAGTCCCTCGACATCTTCCTCAACGAGTGGTGATTCGCGTGCCAACGGTACCTTATCGGGTAAGAATGTGGTGTGGCCCATCTCGACACGAACAGTCTCGTCCTCGATGATCGCTCGGCGAGTTCCGGCCTGTGTATCAACCATCAGTTCGTCCGCATCGGTCTTTCGAGCCGCCCACGCGGCCGCACAGCGCGCACCATTGCCACACATTTCTGCCACACTCCCGTCCGGTTGCACGAGTGTCATAACGACCCGTGGAGGAGAATACTGGTCTTCTAGTGCGAGAAACAACACGCCGTCCGCGCCGTTGGATTCGGTGTCAGGATGGTTGATACCCGTCTCGCGGTCGCAATGCTCGATGGCGAATGCCCGTCGGTCAGGGACGGGGATTGCGGCATCGACGACAATGAAGTCGTTTCCGGTTCCATGGTACTTCGATACAGAGATCATGATTCTATAGCTATCTGTTAGTTATTTTGTTCTAATCTGGTAAGGTCAGAGAGCGTCTCCCGTCGTGAGACGGTCTCGCCACTGACGGTGACGACCGCTGGTCGCGGTCGAGAGTTGTACTGGCTACTCATTTCGTAGCCGTACGCGCCCGCGTTTCCGACCGCAAGTTGGTCACCGCGCACCGGTGCGGGAAGAGACCGATCACGAGCGAACACATCGGAGGTCTCACAGATGGGACCGACAATGCGACAGCTCATCGCTTCTCGTCCGTCTCGATCGGGGGTAAGGGTGCGAATCTCGTGGTGAGCGTCGTACAGCGCAGGACGGAGCAGCGTCGTCATTCCCGCATCGACGCCGACGACTGTCGTCTCTGCTGTCGGTTTCACGGTCGTAACGGTCGTTACGAGGACGCCTGCGTCCGCAACGAGATATCGACCCGGCTCGATCGCTAGCTGTGCATCACAGTCGCCATACGCTTTGCGCGTCGCAGCAGCCACGCTGTCGAGAGCAAGCGGCGGTTCGTCGGGATGGTATGGGACCCCGAATCCGCCCCCGACAGCGATGAAATCGAGCGCTCCAATCTCTCGACCGAGCACACCCATCCGTCGAACGAGTTCGCGGTGTGAGGCGAGGTCGTCGCCCGAAATACCGCTGCCAGCGTGTGCGTGAATGCCGACGAGATCGACGCCGGTCGCCTCTTTGCGAATCGATGTGCATACGTCAGCCGCTCGGTCGTACGGAACGCCGAACTGCGGTGCATCGCCGGTCGTGACCTTCGCGTGGTGGCCAGCTCCGACGCCGGGATTGACACGTACGCAGAGTCGCCCCGAGTAGCCACGTTCGAGAACACGGTCGAGCGTGTCGGTCGCACCAATCGTGAGTACGAAATCGTCTGTCTGCGAGCGTGAGATGACGTACTCGAGGTCTCGATCAGGAGGATTGACGGCCGTATAGCGGATTCGCTCTGCTGGGAACCCCGCCGCAAGCGCTCGCTGAACCTCGCCTGCTGATGCACACTCCGCGCCGAGACCCGACGTCTCGATCGCTTCGAGTACGGTTCGCGTTGTGTTCGCCTTGAGCGCGTAGCTCACGTCTGCGTTAGGGAAGGCATCGCGCAACCGAGCTGCGTTCTCGCGGACGCGGTCGGGATCGAGCACGTACAACGGTGTCCCGTGTTTTCGAGCGAGACCTCGCAACTGCTGTCCGTCCCATTCGGCCAGCCGTCGCACTCGGTTCGCCTTTGCCTTCGAGCTCATTCTCGGAGGGCTGCCTCCCGTTCTGTTCCTTCGAGTGTCGTCGCCTCGATATCTGTCGCAACGACCGCTGGCTTGTACGCTCCGCCGTCGAACAGTTCGTGCTCGCCAACACTCGATTCGACAAAGCGCGTGAACACCCGGCGCTCGGGCGGGAGAGACCCGTAGATGATCTGTTCGTCGACGAGGTCATAGACCGGGATGCGCGGTGTGAGCAGCGTGTTTTCGCCGACGATACAGCCATCTCCAACGACGAAACCTGATGTGATGCGACAGCCCGCACCGATCGACACGTCGTCTTCGATGACGACAGGTGCACTCTCAACTGGTTCGAGAACACCACCGATGAGCGTGTTCGCACCGAGCTTGACGTTCGCACCGATCTGCGCGCACGAGCCGACAGTGTCACAGGAGTCGACGAGCGTCCCATCACCAACGTGTGCTCCGATGTTGACGAACGCCGGACTCATCAGGATGGCGTCGCCTCCGACGTACGCTCCGCGTCGAATCACCGTTCCGTCTGGCGTGTTTCGTGTTCCGCGTTCCGGAAGATCGTCCGTCTCACGGAGCGAGAGCACATCGTGATACTCGACGTTTCCGTAGGAGTGCGTCTGGATGTCACGTAATCCGAAGTTGAGTAGAATACCACGTTTGACCCATTCGTTCGCGTGCCATTCTCCATCACGTTTTTCGGCGGCGCGTATCTCGCCCGCTTCCAACGCATCGAGAAACGCCTCGAGCGTTGCATACGCCTCTGTCTCCGCATCGCTCGCGGTCAACCCGTCCTCGTACTGGTGCCACAACTCCGTGATTTCTGCTTGTAGGTTTGTCATGCAAGTACCTCTCTGAACTCGTACCGGCCCGCTTTTTGTTTACTCACCCACTCGGCAGCATCGAGTGCCCCCGCTGCGAACACATGTCGGCTTTCGGCCCGGTGGGTTAGTGTGAGGACTTCGTCGTTTCCAGCGAAGAGAAGCTCGTGCTCGCCGCGAACGTTGCCCGCTCTGCGGACGTGAACGCCGATCTCGTCCTCGTTCCGTGGTTGGATTCCTTCTCGACCGTGGACGCGCTCTTCGTCGAATATTTCGAGGAGCGACTTTGCCGTCCCGCTCGGAGCGTCGCGCTTGCCGTTATGGTGTGTCTCGGTGAGTTCCACGTCGTACTGCGGAAGTGACGCAGCGGTCTCGCGGACAAGCGCGAGCAGGGTCTGGATGCCTCGCGCGAAGTTCGCTGCTTTCAGCACGGGGATCCGGTCACTCGTCCGGTCAATCGTCTCAAGCTCTGCTGCTTCGAAGCCAGTGGTTCCGACGACGGCCGGTGTCCCAGTTTCGACACACGCGTCGAGGAATTCGATGCTCGCCTCCGGAACGGTAAAATCGACGAGCGCGTCCGGTCTGTACTCGGATAGCAGCGACTGGAGGTCGTCGGGATGATACGCGTCCGTACCACTAGTAGCACGACGTTTTGAATCAGCGTTCGTGCTCTCAGTTCGTGAGACGGCGATCGCATCCATTCCACGTTCGCGTGCGCCATCAAGCACCTCGCTGCCCATTCGTCCCGATGCACCCGTCACCACGATGGTCATACTCATGGTTGGTGTTCAATTTCAGCCGAGCTCGATTCGAGAGCCGAAAGGACAGCCGTCAGCTGTTCGCGGTTTTCGGAACCGAGCGGTGACAACGGCGCTCGCAACCGCTCGGGAGCGTGTCCTCTGATGCCCATCGCTGCGATGACCGGGATGGGATTCGTTTCGAGAAACAGCGCACGAAACAGCGGGCCGAGTTCGTGGTGGAAGTCGCGCGCACGATCATACTCGCCATCGAGTGCTGAGTGTACCATCCTCCGAACCCGTTCGGGTTCGACGTTCGCGGCAACGCTGATACAGCCTGTGGCACCGACAGCGAGCATCGGTACCGTGAGTGCATCGTCGCCCGAGAGGACGCCGAAGCGCTCTCCACGAGTTCGTTCGATAATTTCAGTAATGCGGCCAATATCACCGCTTGCGGCCTTGTAGCCGACGATGTTTTCGTGTTGGGCAAGCGAAACAGCCGTCTCGACTGCTACGTTTCTCCCGGTGCGTGAGGGCACGTTGTAAACAATTTGGGGGAGATCGACGCTATCCGCAATCGTCCGGTAGTGATCCTCCATTCCTGCCGGTTCTGGCTTGTTGTAATACGGCGAGATGAGTAGCAAGCCATCAGCACCCGCCTCCGCCGAGCGGGTTGCGAGATCGACCGCCTCGTGCGTCGCGTTGCTTCCTGCTCCCGCGATGACCGGGATCTCTTTGACGGCATCGACAACAGTTTCGACGGTAGCAATATGCTCGTCGTGAGACATGGTCGCGCTCTCGCCGGTCGTCCCGACGGGAACAAGACCGTCGACGCCAGCGGCTTCGAGCCGTCGGGCGTCTGCTGCGAGTCGGTCGTGGTCGATGCTGCGATTCTCCGTGAACGGCGTCGTCATCGCTGGATAAACGCCGGTGAACGGTTCCTGTGTCATTTGTGTGAGTGGGTTCGTCTGATTGTCCAGTCAGTATCCGGTGCAAGAGAATTGAAAACAGCCCGCGACGGGGTGCCAACCCGCCATGGACCAACAGCTACGGGCGTTTTTTACGACGAACCCAGCCGTCACACCCGAGGGCAATCGTGGATGTGACGTCTTGCATGTGTACACCCGTGTGCTGGCACAACTTAGCAATTACGCCCGGTACTAATCCTGCCCCAATCGGAGCAGATCAGCATACGCAACGAGATTTTATGCGATGAACGGCGACAGCTTCGGGCAGAGTAAACGAGAGAGTAACTCGCTATTCTAAAACGTATTCCATCTGTGATTACATCACGGTCTGTGGTGTTGGTTGTAATCTCTACGTGATGCATCTCTTCTATGCTGTGCCATCGCTCTTCTGTAGTGATCTCAAACTGATGGTTCACCGCTTTCCGAAGCACCACTACTCACAGTTGCCTCTGAGTGCGGTCTGGCTCCATGCGGATGCGATCTCTATCTAACTCTGGTAGATCTCCAAGAATGACTTGATGGTCTCACTAGCTCAGATTGCCTTCCAAAGCGACGAAGAGAACATAAGTCAGTGCTGATAAGTATTGTCGTTCTGTATCTGTCGTTGATATGATTGAAGAGTCTCTGTCGTACCCGCTTGAAGATGAAACCCGACTCAATACGATCGGTCTTGGTGGTGTGATATATATTATAGTGAGTTTCATGTCTTTTTTCGCTGATATTTTTAGTGATCAGCTGATTGCGATTCCGCTGCTTCTCGTTCTCTCCATTGGTGGGTTTGCTCTCGCAGGCTACTCCGCTCGTGTGCTCCGAGTAACCGCGCGAGGAGAAGAGACGGTACCGAGATTCACTGACTGGCGAGGGTTGCTTATAGACGGCTTCAAACTGACTGTTGTCAATATTGCGTACCTGCTTCCCACCATTCTGACCTTCATCGTAGCGTTCGCCATCGGATCGAACGACGGAGGATCGACGACCGCCGTTGGTTACCTCAGTTTGGCTGCGTTCGCTATTGGACTCGTTGCGCTGTTTTTCACTCCTGTTGCCTGGACAAACGTTGCGCTCACAGATCGTCTCAGTGCGGCCTTCGAGTTCAGGACTATCGTCGACGCAGCGTTGACTGGTCAGTATCTTGTCGCCGTTGGACTCCTCGTTGTTCTCGGTGCTATCTTTCGACTCATCTCAGGATTTCTGGCCATCATCCTCGTTGGATTTTTCATCCTCTTCTACACGCAAGTCGTCCTTTCCTATCTCGTTGGAAGCAGCTGCGGATCGATTCTCGTCGAAGATCTAGACGAGAGTGTGGTTGCTGAGTGAGTCAGTAATTAGGACCGAGTCCCCTCCGTTGTTCGCAATCAGTACTTCGTGGAGTAGTGGGTGTTGTCTGTTGTTACCGATTCGATAGATGCTAGTGGTATGGTCGACGGGGAAATACACACCCGTCATTACGATGAAGAGAGCTATCCTCTTGTTGTAGTCTCTAGACGTGTATTCGACTGACTGTCATGGTGGCTATATGCCATTCGTCGCGCTTTCGATCGGCCATAATCCAGTCGCTTCTGAAAATCTCTGTTGTATCAGGCTAGGGTATGAGGCTGGAGAGTCGATTTTCGATGTCTTGTTGGGTGATTGTACCAGGATGATATTTCTCTGGGAGAATTTTATTGGGAGTGAGTACTAGAGCTAGTAATAAGAAGAATGCAACAAGTGTTATTACGCCATCTTCGATCAGGGTTTTAATCACGATATGATAGATAAACACTCCTGCGACGAGCGTAGCAGCGAGTGAAAATGGTCCCAGTCCGCCGGAATGGCGATCGAATCCATCGCTGGGCTGAAAAGTGAGGAATGGCGCAACATCCAGTAGGAAGGGATGAATAATATAAATATACACGACTGCCATCACCACATAAATTACGGCTAATTTGATGTATTTGCTGGGTTTTTCTTTCATAAGTGGATCAATAGTGAATAGTTTTATATTTTAATAGGAATTGGATATCTGCCATTGTGTCCACAAAAGATGGTTTCAAGAGTTCATAAGGTGGTTGTTCTCAGTGTAATATTGTCGTCTATTTTTGCCTCGATATAATCTTACGGATGTATGAAAACGACCGTTTGACAAGTCCTGGTTTCTCTTTGTACCGATCTTCAAGATCTTGGAGGTCATTCATGTTTTCCGGATGGAATCTCTCTGGGAGAAATAAATTCGGAATGAGTATGAGAATGAACATTCCAATGACCGCCAATAACGGTACGAAACCAACTTTAATCGTATATTCTATCACGACATAATAGAAAAATATTCCGGCGAGGACTGTAGCGGCGAGTGAAAATGGTCCCAATCCGCCAGAACGGCGCTCGAATCCATCACTCGATTGGAAGGCGAGAAATGGCGCAACGTCCAGCAGGAAGGGATGAACGATATAGATATACAGTATTATCGTCACTACAACAATAGCAGCTAGCTTACCGTATTCTCTAGGTTTTTCCTTCATGAATCGATTATTGCGGTAGTGTTAATGTAGCGGTAGCTTATTTAGACTATTCTTCATACATTTAAACCAGGTAGATTCGATGACCGTTTAGAAAATTAATTATATCCTAGGTATGAGCCTCGAAAGACGCTCTCGGATATCTCGTTGAGTAATGGTTCCTGGATGGTATTTCTCTGGGAGAAATCTATTGGGAATGAGTACCAGTACTGTCAACAAGATGGCTGCAAAAAGTGATAATATGCCAGCATCGACCGTGTATTCAATCACGATATAATAGAAAAATATGCCAATGAGGACTGTTGCGGCGAGAGAGAACGGTCCAAATCCGCCAGAACGACGCTCGAATCCATCACTTGGTTGAAAGGTGAGGAATGGCGCAACGTCCAGCAGGAAGGGATGAACGGTATATATATACACGACTATCATTACTACAACAATAACAGCTAGTTTACCGTACTCTCTAGGTTTTTCCTTCATGAATCGATTAATGGTTTCGTGTTCGTATGCGAGTGACTTGATCGGTTGCCTTCATGGCATCGGTTGTTATCATGGTTATACTTGGACCGTCTGACATGATCCTTCTGTTTTCCATTTCTCATTCACATCTGGTTGTCTCTGCCAATTACAGTAGTTATTTGCTAGAGTATAGAAATTACCACCAGTGGTGATCGTGTCTGCATTTACGGCAACCTTTCCTAGATTCTTCCCTGTATATACTATCTTAATGAACTTTGGTGTATATCCTCTCTCTTTCGCCTGCTTGACCCCCTCAAGATCGTTGCCGTTTTCGGCGTAGTATTTGATGTGCTCCAGTGGCATCTCGTCAGCAGCGAGATCTGCTGCCAGATCGACATCAGCGCCTTTCCGGCTGAGCATCTTGATATCGTCCGGCGTGGCCCCTTGTTTGGCGAGGGGGATAGCTGTCTCAGGATCGACGCCTTTGTTGACGATTGTTTGAATATTATCGGCGCTATATCCCTCTTTGACGAGGGGCTTTGCCTTCTTGAGGTCGACACCCGAATGGATGAGCTTCGTCATCTTGTTCCCCGTCAATCCTCGTCTGACCATACTATTCACCAGCTGTTCGTCGTACCCTTTGTTGACAATATAGAGGTATTCATCGTTCGTTATTGTGCCAGAGCTGGGTGGACGCTTCGAGAGGATGTTTGCGGTTTGCTTAAGATCATCCTTCATAGCGTATTGGATGACTTCGTCCATCGATTCACCCCGGTGTAGTAGTACAGACGCCGAGCCATCACTGACTATGTCCAATGCAACCCGCGTCTGCGATTGTGAGGCACTCTTCGAAAGGAACGTCCCTATTGTCTTGAGGACGGCGGGAGATTTGCTGAATCGAGATACCCAGTCCGAGGTGACCGAGGCCACTTTCGGTGCATCGCCAACACCATACCCACCGAGACTCCCAACCAGACCAATTGCGTCGAGAAGAGCCTCCCCTGCGTCCCCCAAACTCTGTTTTTTCACAGCGCTCACCGAGTTCTGAGAGAAATCACGAGCATCTGCGAGGACACCGACGTACGGCGTCGACGCAAGGCCTAACATTCCCAGGAGATAGAACGGCGAATCCTTCTGGTTGACTTCGTGCATTCCACCAGGCATTCCCACCTCGCCCAAAACGCCACCCAGAGCGAATGCCTCCGCTTTCTTGGGATTTTCATGTGCCCACGTGGCGATTCCTACTGATATTCCACCCGTAATAACCGCTGCGAGTTCCGGATGTTTCTTCAGGAAGTTGATGACGTTTACTATATCTTCATCGAATCTTCGGATATAATCTTGCGCTTCTTTCTGCTTGGCAGTTGTGGAATCTGTGGCTTTTTTCGTCGGATTCTCACCGTCGTCATTGGAGCTATCGGACGTCGTAGTACCAGTTCCACTCTTCTGACCAGTTTGTGAGGAGGGAGTCGGTTTCCTCTGATCCACACTGCCAACTTCACCTACAGCCGATCCAGAGATCTCGCTATCGGCGTGGATTTGCACCGATTTGATCACCGAGTCGCCTTCGTGCTGGCGAGTATCGACAGTCAATCCGACGGTCACCGACTCACCTGGTTTGAGCGGTACGGCCTGCTGTTTTCCTTCGAGCGAGCGTCGGTTGTTGCCACTCTCAAAGGTCACAGCCTCACTCGAATCAGTCATCCACACTCCGAACGGCTGGGCCCCCTTATTTGTGATTGTGAATACATCTCTCACAACCGTCAACGACTCTTGGTTGACCCCTGTACCGCTGCTTTCACCCCCGAGCGTCCCGCCCAACGAGACGTGCAACTGCCCGTTGCGTTGGACGGCGTACTCCCCGTTCGAGCTGTTGGCGGGCTGGAGCGACAGATAGCTCGCACCGTCGCCCGCAACACGGACATTCGCATCCCGCTGGGCAGTGATATTCGTGAACGCACCAGTGGCGTAGATGGCACTGGTGATCAGACCGACGGCCATCAGCGCGATAGCTAAACGACGCAGCCGATTCATGAGGTTCGGAGAAGCGGTAGCGTGTACATACGGGCACGCAGGGATTTCCGTGAGTTCACTAATGAGACAACAAATACGATCTGGGAGGGATTCCTTCGTGGCATAAACATGATGCGAGTCATGGTGGCACCCATCGGCGAGGACCGCCACAGGTACTACCCCATCCCTCTCCCTGCACCCACTTTGTATTGGGGAGCTTGAAGAAGGTACAATTTAGATTGTACCCTCTTCAAGATCAGCTTGAAACCATTTTATTATCATCTTAAACTCAGATCCATATTAAACTCTCATCATCGAATGTTCGTTGTTCCCTGAGTTGTGATATGATGGTCCTAAAGAAGTCGCTAGAAGCGTTCGCAGTGCGAGCATTCGAAGAATACCAAGGTCTATCCGGATGGACGGTCCAACTTCGCGTATGCCGCCGCTACATTCGAATCAGCGCGTCGCCGTGCTTGCTGACGCGCAGAATCTCTATCACAGCGCTCACAGTCTCTTCTCGCGGAATGTCGATTATGCTGCGTTGCTTGAGGAAGCAGTACACGACCGCGATCTCGTGCGTGCCATCGCGTACGTCATCCGTGCGCATTCTCCCGACGAGGAACGGTTTTTCGAAGCGCTCGCGGACATCGGATTCGAGACGAAAAGCAAGGACCTGAAGACGTTCGAGGATGGGACAAAGAAGGCAGACTGGGACGTCGGCTTGAGTCTCGACGCCGTCACGCTTGCACAGCACGTCGATGCGATCGTTCTCTGTACTGGTGATGGGGACTTTACGCGACTGTGTTGGCACCTCCGCCACGAAGGCGTCCGCGTCGAAGTCATGAGCTTTCGCCCATCGACCGCAGACGATCTCGTCGATGCCGCTGACTCGTTCGTCGATCTCGCAGACGACGCGTACCTCCTTTAACGTGAACGACTGAGGGCTCGGTCGTATTCGGGTTCTTCTCAAATTCACTTCTGCATTCGTCGGGGCCCGCTCTATCAGATATCAGTAACAATCAGCCGAGGCGTCGGAGCCAGTGGCTGATGCGCGATTGTAACCGTCCGCCCCGCTTCGTCACGATAACTGTGCTCTGAGCGTCTCGTCCGACTTTTTCAGGGGTTGGACCGACGACGAGCCGCTGGGTCCAATCTCGATCGGTGGCGCCAAGAACAGTAACATCCCGCGTTGCCGTCGCTTCGACGATGGCTGATGGAACGGCATCGGTCTCTCGAACGATCTGTTCGACATCGGCAAGCGGTTCAAGCGTCCGTGTGAGAGCTTCCACGAGCTGTTTGGCTGCGGTTCGTTCTTTGTCGGTCGCATCGGTGGCAACGAGGCGAAGGACATCGATTCCGGCGTCGTTCGACAACGCGATCGCACGGGCGACCGTCGCAGCGAGTTCGGTGTTTGGTCCGGGACCCGCTGGGAGCAACACGCGTTCGACTCCACCCGCCGTGACGCCGATTTTCTCGACGAGAATGTCACAAGGTGCGCTCGTAACCACTCTGTCGACGTTGCGCCCGAAGACGGTATCGCTCCGGTGTCGGTCGGACCACCCGAGCAAGACAGCATCGCAGTCAAACTGTGTGATGGCTTGCTCAATTGCCCGTGAAACGTCGTGAGAGACCAACAGACGGCCACGAATGGGTACTTCAGAGCCTTCGGCAATAGATAGCGCGCGATCGAGGATCTCTCGCCGATCACCGCTGAATTCGCGTTTGATGAACTCATCGGTGAACAGCGAGAATGGCGAGGTACGTTGCTTCGTGATAACACTTATAATGAGAATTTCGCCGTCGTTGTAGCGAGCGATATCGAGTGCTGTCCGTAGCAACTGCTCGACGGGCCGCGGATCTTCGAGAGCGACAGCGAGCCGATAGCGGGATTCAGGCATCGACTCGACTGTCGCTGTCTCGTGGAGAGAATTCTCATTGCTCGCCATGACTGATATATGTTAGCATCCATCGATGAAAAGTGTTAGCAAGGCCGGGCAAAAGGCATATCCACGGACCGAACGTTCTCCCTCCCATGACTGATACCGAACTCGTTTTCGATGACGGGCTCTTGCCAGCTCTCGCCCAGGATGTGGAGTCCGGACGTGCTTTGATGCTCGCGTACGTTTCGCCTGATGCCGTCTCAAGAACGCAAGAGACCGGACTAGCACACTACTACTCGCGTAGTCGCGGAGAGCTCTGGCAGAAGGGACAGACGAGCGGGAACGTTCAACACGTCGAGGATATCCGTGTTGACTGCGACGGTGATGCGTTGTTATATCTTGTTCGACAGGAAGGAGGTGCATGCCACACTGGTCACGAGAGCTGTTTCTATCGCTCTGTCGATGACGTTTCGATCGACAACAGTAATCAAGGCGACGAGGCCGATGCGTCATCGGTGACGGTTGCGACGACCAATATCGGTGAGCAAGTGTACGATCCAGAGACCGTTTACAAGTGAATGGACGCAGTCGATGATCTCCGTACGGTAGCCAACGAGTACGAAAATGTACGCGAGCGTGTCGAATCAATCGGAGTGCAGAAACACGAAGCGGTCAGCGAGGCGTATCACGAGATACTCGATCTCTTCGATCGATACGAAGAGCGAGCGACCGACTGGGATGATTTCGAGGGATACGTCGAATTCCAGTCACAGCTCGTTGATGCGATCGAAGGGCTTCCGGATGATCTCCCGGCCCGTGATGCGTTCGAGGCGGCCGACGAACATCTCCATCAACAATCGCTCTCCGAAAGCGATTTCGAACGGGCCAGAGCAGATTTGCAGCCAGCTGCTGCGTACGCCGACCGCTACGAGCGCATCAACGAACTCCGGGAACAGTACCATGATGCCCGGTACGCTGTCCGTCAAGAGCGTGACGAGCTCGACGAACGGATCACTCGACTCGAACGGATCAAACGATTCGGTGAAGCCGACCTCGATGCACCAGTTGACCGAATCCGTGAACCAATTGACCGCTACAACGAGACCATCAACGAAGATTTTCAGGCGTTCGTACAAGAAGAAAGTGCTCGTGCAGTGCTTTCACTCGTTGCTTCGACAGCAGCCTATCCACTCATCGAGTACCGTCAACCACCGGAATCCGTACTGGAGTACGTCAAAACGCATCCAGCAGGCACAGAATCGATCCCGAGCCTCCTCGAATACGCTGAGTACTCCCGTTCGAAGCTCGATCACTACGTAGAGAATGCACAAGCACTGAAGGCCGCCGTGGGAACGAATCGGACGTATCTCAATCGTCTCGACGGCGGGCCGCTCGAACTCGTATGGCCACCACCACAGGCTGCGACGCTCCAGTTTCAGGTGCGCGAGCGTATTTCCGTCGTCGGCCGCTTTGCACCCGAAGAGACAGTTGCTCGCCTCCGTGCGCTCCGCGCGATGAGTGAAATTCCGGCATATGACGATCTCCGCGAAAGCGCACTCGCCCGCGATGAACTCAACGACGACGCGCGCCAGCGACTCCAAAACGGAACTGTCGAGCGAGACCTCGAACAAGCACGCACAAAGCGCGACCACCTCGATGATGTACTCCGTGAATTTTCAGGACCAGAGTAGAGTAGAATAGAGTAAAGCAATGTTTTGTATCGTACTGTATAGATGTCGGCATCTCTGTGTTCCTGCGGGCTGCGGTCTCGGCCGAACGGGATGAAGTGAAACGGAACGGAACGGAACACCGTTTTAGTCGCTCACGTATTTTGTATAGATATGATCGACCCGGCAACGCTCGATGTGACTATTGTCGACGGGTACGTCGACGAACCGGCACACTTCGGCGTTCCGCCGTACATCTCCACGTATCCGCGCTACACCGCGGGTGCGATCGTCGACGCGGGGGTCCCACGAGAGCAAATCACCTACCACACGATTGATGCGCTCCGGGACGAGCCACGTCGCCGGCAGGATATTGAAACGGCTGACCTGTTCGTGTACATTGGTGGAATGACCGTTCCCGGTAGCTACGTTGGTGGGACACCGGCTGAACCGGAGGAGGTACGCCGGATGGCGTGGACTGCGAAGGGTACGACGCTCGTCGGTGGTCCGGTCCGGTTCGGTGTGGGGACACAGAACGAAGGCGCGATGGATACAGAACGCAACGATCTCGATTACGATTTCGTTGCGAAAGGCGACATCGAGGCTGCTGCCTACGATCTCGTGGCGAACGGTCTCGAAGGGTTCGGGAACCGTATTCGGGATATCGATGAAGTCACTCGATGGGCCGCACTCGGGGCATTCATCGTCGAGAGCCACCCGAATCACCCCGAGTATCTCATTGCCGAACTGGAAACGGGACGTGGCTGTCCGTACCGCTGTTCGTTCTGCACCGAACCGCTGTACGGGAACCCTTCGTTCCGTCCGCCAGAGACGGTCGTGAGCGAGGTCGAGGCGCTCGCAGAGCGGGGTGTACGGAACTTCCGCCTCGGTCGACAAGCGGACATTCTCGCGTACGGCGGTGACGGCGAACGTCCGAATCCAGACGCACTCCGCTCGTTGTACGAGGGCATCCGTGCGGTCGTTCCGGACTCAGAACTCGGTACGCTTCACCTCGATAATATGAATCCGATCACGATCGTGAAGTGGCCAGAGAAGGCACGAGAGGGAATCCGCATTATTGCCGAGCACAACACTGCTGGCGATACGGCTGCGTTCGGATTGGAGAGTGCAGATCCTGTTGTCCAAGCGGAGAACGACCTCAACGTGAGCGCCGATGAGTGTTTCCGTGCTGTGAAGATCCTTAATGAAGAGGGAGGCTGGCGGCCCGGTGAGGATCCGAACGACGCGCCGACACACGGTGCTGATTCGAACAATCGACTTCCGAAACTGCTTCCCGGTATCAATCTCCTCCACGGACTGAAGGGCGAACGGGAGGAGACCTACGAACACAATCTGCAGTTTCTCCGGCGGGTCTACGATGAAGGCTTGATGCTCCGGCGGGTGAACGTCCGGCAGGTGATGGCTTTCGACGGCACGGACATGAGCGATACAGGCGCACAAATCGCGCGCGAGCACAAACAACGGTTCAAACAGTACAAGCGAACCGTCCGCGAGGAGATCGACAACCCGATGCTCAAACGGGTTTCCCCAGTGGGGACGCGCCTTCCGGACGTTCATCTGGAGTATCACAAAGACGGAAAGACGTTCGGTCGGCAACTCGGGACGTACCCACTGCTCGTTGCAGTGCCAGGCGAACACGATCTCGGACGAACGATCGATGTTGCGATAACTGATCATGGCTATCGCTCAGTGTCGGGTGTGCCACACCCACTCGATCTGAACAGCGCCTCGATGGATGAGCTGACTGCAATACCGGGGCTTGGACAGCGTCGCGCGGGAACGATCGTCGTTGATCGCCCCCACTCATCGACCGACGACGTCGCAGGAAGCCTCGATGTCGAACTTGAAGCATTCGCAACTGTCGACCAGTCAGGTGCAGCTGACTAATCGATGCAATTGGTATGGTAATTGATAGCCCAACGAGATGAGGCCGGAAAGCACTTCAATTAGTGCAGGCATCAAGCAACAATGAGTGTAGAGGTGAGTGTCGTTCTTCCTGCGTATAACGAGGAAGCAACAATCGAGCAAACGATTCATACGACGCTCGATACCTTAGACTCGTTTCTCCCGAAGGGGAGATACGAGGTATTGGTCGCAGAGGACGGCTGTGATGACAACACACCGAAGATAGCCGCACGAATCGCGGGCGAGGACAGACGCGTTCAGCACGTTCACAGCGACACGCGTCTTGGACGTGGGAGCGCACTCGAACGTGCGTTCCGGATTTCCAGTGGCGAGACGCTCGTCTATTTCGATACGGATCTCGCTACCGATATGTCGCACCTCGAAGAGCTAGTCGAGAGTGTTCGCTCCGGAGAGTACGACATTGCAACCGGTTCGCGCTGGATTCCTGGAAACGTCGCCGAACGTCCCGCCAAGCGGAGCATTCCCAGTCGAGGATTCAACACCCTCGTCAGATTCCTACTCGATTCGAAGTTACAGGACCACCAATGTGGATTCAAGGCCTTCGATCGGAGTGTTCTCTTCGCTTTGCTCGACGATATCGGAGACGAACACTGGTTCTGGGACACCGAAGTGCTTGTTCGGGCACAAGAGCGTGGATACCGCGTCAAAGAGTTCCCCGTCGATTGGGTTCCGGGTGAAGAAACGAAGGTCGATCTCGTCCGCGATGTGTTCGGGATGGGGAGTCAGATTCTCCGCTGCTGGTGGGAGATCGCCGTTCAACCGCGGATCACCCGTGGCGTAACGATCGCAGGCGGATCGCTTCTCGTACTGGTGGCCGTTGCCCTCATGTCTCTGTACATCGACCCCAGTGCGGTCGTAGAACACATGAGCAAGGCCGATCCATGGTACATTGCTGGGGCGACACTTGTTTATCTTGTCTCGTGGCCACTGCGCGGCCTTCGGTACCGCGATATTCTTCAGGAACTCGGTTACAACGAAGGCATCTGGTTCCTAACAGGGGCTGTATTCATCAGTCAGACCGGTAATCTCGTGATTCCAGCACGGGTAGGCGATGCCGTCCGTGCGTACGTCGTGAAGATGCGTCGGAAGATTCCGTACGCATCGGGATTTGCCTCGCTCGCGGTCGAGCGCGTCTTCGATCTGCTCACGATTACCGTCCTGGCTAGTGCGGTGTTCTTCGTACTGGCTGCAATGGGTATCGACGCCGGAAGTCTCGGATCGATATCACAGTCTCGAAGAGACAGTGGTCAGACTGCGATCGTCGTTGCGATTGGTGTCGGTCTGGCTGCCATCCTCGCTCTTGTCGGTATCATTGCCAGCGTGCGTTCTGATCGAAATTTTGTTCGATCGACTATCTCAGCGATCAGTTCGGACTCGTACGCTGACTACCTCGCCAGTGTGATCGAGCGGTTCACTAGTGACATACAGACCGTCGCTAGTACCCCCAAATCGTTCGCACGCATCGGTGCAAGCAGTGTCGGCATATGGATACTCGATGTCGTCACTGCGCTGCTTGTGTTTGCCGCGTTCAATGTCCAGCTGTCACTTATCACATTCGTTGCAGTTGGCTTTTTCGCCGTCAGCGTTGGTAATCTCGCGAAGGTTCTTCCACTTTCCCCCGGTGGTGTCGGTCTGTACGAAGGGGCATTTACGCTCATTGTCGTCATGTTCACCCCGGTTACCGGACCCGTTGCGGTGAGTGCGGCTATCGTCGACCACGCTGTTAAGAACGTCCTCACCGTGATTGGTGGAATCATTTCAACGTTGGTCCTGAACGTCTCACTCACCACTGCCGTCGAGGAGAGCCGTAACATCGAAGCGAGCAATACAGACTGAGAATGCTGTGAACAACAGCGCTGAATGGGGTATCAATATGTATTCATTTATGCTGGGATGGTAGATAATTATAAATGGGTCGAAATCGTGGTCACTCCCGGGAATAAAAGAACATACTGCGATACACGTGGGCGACGGTGCGTTTGACCTCGTGTAATCGCTGCATCCCGAACGGGCCGATGAACTGTTTGCTCGTCGTGGATAGTGTGAAACCCATACAGTAGATACCGGAACGGTTAAGAAGGTTTCGACCGAACATAAAAATACTAAGCGGACATCCGGGGGTTTCGGGGAGTGGTCCTGCCCGGATAGCACCCGCCCTCATCATGAGCGATTCGAACACGCGAATCCGAGAACGTACAGAGGAACAGGAAACAGAGGACACCGGAGAGACGGTCTCTTGTCCCGAATGTGGTGGCAAGCTTGCCACCGATAGTGAGCACGGTGAGACGGTCTGTATTGAGTGTGGTCTCGTCGTCGAGACTGACGAGATTGACCGTGGTCCGGAGTGGCGCGCATTCGATGCCACCGAGAAAGACAAGAAATCCCGCGTCGGTGCCCCGACAACCAACATGATGCACGATAAGGGGTTGTCAACTAACATCGATTGGCGCGATAAGGACGCCTACGGTAATTCGCTCGGCTCGCGTCAGCGCGCGAAGATGCAACGTCTTCGCAAGTGGAACGAGCGCTTCCGTACCCGCGACTCTAAAGAGCGAAATCTCAAACAGGCTCTGGGCGAAATCGATCGGATGAGTTCTGCCCTCGGTCTTCCTGAAACCGTCCGTGAGACGGCGAGTGTCATTTATCGTCGTGCACTCGATGAGAATCTATTACCCGGTCGTTCCATCGAGGGTGTTGCTACGTCCGCTGTGTACGCTGCTGCTCGGCAGGCGGGCGTTCCACGTAGCCTCGATGAGATCTCAGATGTCTCCCGAGTCGAAAAAAGCGAGATCGCTCGCACCTACCGCTACGTCGTTCGGGAACTCGGTCTGGAAGTCAAACCTGCCGACCCCGAGAGCTACGTTCCCCGGTTTGCTTCATCCCTCGATCTTTCCGATGAAGCCGAAAATCGAGCGCGCCAACTGCTTCGCAGCGCCAAAGAACAAGGCGTCCACTCCGGAAAGAGCCCCGTCGGGCTCGCCGCTGCGGCAGTTTACGCGGCTGCGCTTCTCACTAATGAAAAGACCACTCAGGCCGCTGTCAGCGAAGTTGCGGACATCTCAGAAGTTACAATCCGTAATCGGTATCACGAACTTCTGGAAGCAGAACAGGATCTTCCGGCCTGAGCTTGCGCTCCTCCCCGTTTCTATTCTCTCTTTGCTCACGAGACTCGTCTACAGATCTTATCTGAGTTCATCATCGACCGATAGTCGTGACTGTTGCTGTTTTCAGTGCTCATATTTTACAACGATTCACAGCATCCGATGGATACCGTTCCACTTCGCCAAATTAATGATTATGAGATAACACTATTGGGCCGATAAGCGGATTCTCCGAGAATCTTAGTTTGGATTGACATGATATTTTCAACCAGAATAATTCGTGTATTGTGGATAAAATCGCTCTTTAACCCATCTCTCGGCGGTGCCAAATAATCCATCATTTTTATATAACAACATAAACTGGTAAAATGATGTACTAGTATAAAACATCACAACAAAAAGCATTTTTACCCTGACGCCAGACGGTACGGTTGGGTGAAACCATACGAAAATGGTCGATAAAATGCAACCAAATGATGAATCACGGCGAACGTTTCTGAAATCGATCGGCGTGACGGGGGCTGCAACGGCAGGTCTCGGTACGCTTAGCGAATCTGCTGCTGCAAAATCCACATCAACTACCACTCAAAACGCAATGAAGAAGATCAATCTCAACGCTGACGACATCGTCCCGGCAAACAAACTCCTCTCGATCTCTCTCGTCGACTTCGCAACCGAGCGAGTCGAGAGTATGGACGTTCTGGTTGACGGAACGCCGATCAACAACGTCCAGGCTGTCGGTGCCAACACGCTTGTCCTCAGCGTCTTCGATCTCCTGACGAACCTTAATCTCCAATCTCAAGACTCCGTTGAGGTCAAGTGCCAAGGAAAAACCAAGAAGGGCACGAAATTTGTCGGCACCGACACGCTCAGCGTTGTCGACCCGACCAACATTCTCGGCGGCGTGACTGAGACTGTCTCCGACACCGTCGGCGGCCCAACCGAAACGGTCACCGGTACCGTCGATTCGCTCGGAGTCCTCAGCGAGACGTCGAGCACGAAGAAACAGCAGATGTACTAACGGGTGGAGCACGACGCTAACCCCGATTGGTATCTAGAAATCTCGTGTTTTTACTGTAAGTGAGAACGTAAGATTAGTTTGGCTTGTAGTGTCATCTCTCTTGGATCGGTGGTATAGCTCTCGAACAATACGTAGCTATACGCAAACACCAAAATCAGAAATACCGATCCACGAAGGTCGTTGTGCTGTGGATTATTTCCCGCGACCGTCGTTACTTCGGATACTTGGTCGGGTCTTCTCTGCGCCTTTCCCGCGTGTGCCAAGTCCTCGTCCGCGTTTGCCGGCGCCAGTCGCGCCATGGAAGGCGCGACCTTTTTGCGTCTCATCACAGATCCAATTGAGATCGTCGTCGTTCTGGATTGCGCCGTGCTCGGGATCAATCAAGATGATCTCGAACCATTTCTGCGATCCATCCTCACCAACCCAATACGAGTTGAGCGTTCGCAGGTTGCGGTATTTGCGCTGAGCGCGCTCTTCGGAAATTCGCTGAAGATTCTTCCGGCGTGTGATTGGGTTGACGCCCTGTCGCTTCGAGCGTCGCCCGGCTGTGAATCGCTGCTTGCGAGCGCCGCCTTTGCGGACACTCACGCGCACGACAACAATGCCCTGCTTTGCCTTGTATCCGAGCGCGCGCGCCTTATCGAGACGCGTTGGACGCTCGATACGCTCAATCGCGCCCTGCTTGCGCCAGTCCTGCTGGCGCTGCCACTGCAACTCGGCTAATTTCCCTTCTTTTGGGGACTGCCATGCCTCTCGGATGTGTGAGTAAAAACTCCGTGCCATATGCGTTCACCGACGGGCTGCGTGGTTCAACCGATTCCGGTCACATTCCAACCTGCCATAGCAGGTGCCCGCTGGTGCCCGTCACGACCAACGAGATACACGGTATTCTGCTGTTGCGTACTTAGGGGCTTCGAAGCACCGTTGGCCGTGCGATCGGTTCGCGTGTCTATGTCGTTTCTAAAAAATATAATCCATGCTACAAAAATTTATTTTAGAGAACGTTTTAGCAGGTACAACGGTAAGAATACTACTATGAGTCGAGCGGACATTCAGGAGTGTGATGAGTGTGTCTCACCCGCGGAGGCATTTTCGATCATCGGGAACGAGACTCGTCTTTCGATTCTCGAAGCGTTGTGGGCCGTCGAGAACCGGCCAGTACGATTCTCACGTCTCCGCAAGCAGGTCGGGATGCGAGACAGTGCTCAGTTCAACTATCATCTTGACAAACTGATTGGGCAGTTCGTCGTTCGGTCTGAGAAAGGCTACGATCTACGAAATGCCGGTGAACGGGTTGTAGAAGCTGTGCTTGCAGGGTCGTTCAACGAACATCCACGTGTGGAGCCATTCACCATTGACTCGCCGTGTACCCGCTGTGACGCACCGCTGCGCGTCTATTACGAGGACGAGCAACTGACGGTCGAATGTCCAGAATGCGATCGAGGCCACGGAACGTACACCTTCCCACCGGGTGGCTTACACGATCGCTCTCACGATGAGCTTCTGACTGCGTTCGATCAGCGTGTACGGCACCTTCACTGTCTCGCTGCCGATGGCGTCTGTCCGGCGTGTAGTGGTCGGATGCGGACGACCATCGTTCGTGAAGACGAGTGCTGTCTCGGTGTCGATCTCCGCGCTGATCACGTCTGTGAACAGTGTAACCATAATCTCTGCTCGGCGATTGGCTTGAGCCTGCTCGATCACTCTGCTGTCGTTGCGTTCCACAAAGAGCACGATATTGACCTCAACAGTACACCGTACTGGAACTTTGAGTGGTGTGTGAGCGACGATCAAACGACCGTCCTCTCTGAGGATCCGTGGCGGTTGCGCGTCGATATCCCGCTTGACGCACAGACTCTCTCAGTCGTTCTTGATGGTGATTTAACGGTTATCGAGACAGAACACAGGCACTGACGATCGATTATACTGGCCAAACAATCGAAATCCGATGTTCTTATATTTTCCTGAACATTTCCTCAGATAGGTGATGTGTGAATGAAGATATGGTGTCCCGAGTGCGACTGGTCCGGGGAACGGGACATTTTGGATGAGGTAGAAGGGTACGGTCGTCCGTGTGGCTGTCCGTCCTGTGGCTACGTGTTTCCGGTGCTGGAGCAAGCCGGGACGAATTGAACCACCGCTATTCAGTAGGGTCGCTCTCGAATTTCGAATCGTGCTCCGCCACTCGTTCCTTCGGTAACATCGATCGACCATTCGTGTGCCTGAACGATTACGAGTACGATGACAAGTCCAAGTCCGGTACCGTTGGCGTCAGTCGAGTATCCACGCTCGAACACTCGTTCTCGGTCCTCAGGTGGGATTCCCGGTCCGTCGTCCTCGATATAGAATCCGTTTTCATCGAGCATCCCGACCGTAACTGTGACGTCGTCTCCACCGTGCTCAATCGCATTCCGGAACAGGTTTTCGAACAGTTCTTGCAAACGTTGCTCGTCCGCGTCGATTACGGTAAGAGTGCCATCGACAGCGAGCTCTGCGGAACCAGTTCTGGATATGTCCCACGCATCATGAACAATCTCGTCGATTGCGGTCGGAGTCGGCGTTCTAACGACCTTCCCCCGTCGTGCTAACGTCAGCACGTTCTTGGTGAGTGTTTCCATTCGTTCCAGTGCATCCTCAATGTCGTCGAGATGGTGTGTGTCGTACTCTTCTCTAATAATGCTCAGTCTTCCAGACGCAATACTCAGCGGTTGCCGGAGGTCGTGTGAAACGACACTAGCGAACTCTTCTAACTGCTCGTTCTGTCGTTCGAGCTCATACTCGCGCCGCTTTCGGTCCGTGATATCACGGTAGATTGCGTATCCTTGTACTGGTTCTTCACCAACCGAAATCGGCGCATTAGAGAGCCGAAAGTCTCGAAGACCATCATTCGTCATTCGACAAACTTCGATTTCGAGTCGATCTCCGTCGATGACACGTTCGTTGAGCGATTTCGCTTCATTACTCCTGCCCAGAGGAAGGATAAGAGCATCGAGTGATTCTCCGAGAATATCTTCTTCGGAGTGGCCAAACATCTCCTCAAACGCTGGATTAACCGCCTCGACATGTGGGGAGCCGTCTCTTATGATGTATTGAATTGTTGGTTCAGAGATATTTTCGAAGAGAGCAGCGAACTGATCGCGCTCAGTCCGGAGTAGCTCTTCGAGGTCTTTTTGCTTCGTGATATCTCGGACGACGCCAACCGTTCCATTGAACTCGCCAACGTGGGTTAATGGTGTAATATTCGTTCGACACGGGACGATCGTTCCGTCGGAATCCTTGATTGTGATCTCGTATGAATCACTCGCCCGGTCTTGTGACGTATCGGCGAGTAGTTTCCGGATACGCGCTTGTCCTTCACTGATCTCATCATCGTCAAGAATGATTGAGACGTGCTCGTCGAGAAGTTTCTCGCGGTCGTATCCTGTCAGATGGAGCCCCGTCTCGTTGATGAATGTGAATTGGCCGTCGGGATCGAGCGCGTATACGATATCACCGGCGGTGTTCACCATCTGCTCATATCGTTTGAACTCTTCTTCTTGCTGTTTGCGAGCCGTCACGTCCATCAACAGCCCAAATACTGATGGATTTCCCTTGGCGTCAATACGATCGCTGTGTATTTCGACGTGGATAACACTTCCATCTTTTCGAACACCACGGAATGTATACTGAAGCTCGTCGATGAAGTTCCACTCTCGACGTTGAAGATGACGGATGAGTGATGCACGGTCTTTCTCGTGAACGATGTCAGGAACCGTGACTTCTGAACGCAGTTCTTCGCACGTATACCCGAAAATCGCTGCCAGCTCTTCGTTAACGTATTCGAATGATAGGTTCTGTATGAGAAACACGCCAATGAGATTCGACTCGGCAAACCGATGGAGATTGATGTATTCCATCGGAGATAACTGATCCATTGTTGGGAGCGAAGCGCCGTGTGCACGCCGACGGGCAGTGTGATCGATCGTTTGTGGCGGTGTGCTTGATTGATCGATTGCGGTTAGCTCTCGGATTCGGTCGACGACTTTGATGTAGCACTCTTCCCCTGATGTCTTTTTAATGTACTCAGAAACACCAGCAGTAATCGCTCGACTGAGAAGCTCTTCGGTCCCTTTGTCGGTAAACAGAATGAACGGGAGATCGGGATGGTCGTAATCACGTCGAACTCGTTGGAGCGTATCGATACCATCGATTCCAGTGGGACCATGGTCACAGACGATACAGTCAACCGGCTCTCCAGACGTGAGGTACGAGAGTGCCTCGTCGGTACTTGTTGCTGTGATCGTAGTGATCGATCCGTCTGCGCGTTCGAGGGACTGCGCTGTTCTTTCCGCGCCGCTGGAAGTATCATCGACTACGAGGACACGGACCGACTCGTCCATTGCTGTCGTGATAGGACAACGCACGAAAAATACCCTTCGAGATGAGATCGGTGGTCAATCAGACTTATTTGACGGTCATATCAGACGATACTATCGTGAGACACCGCTAGACGCTCTCTGAATGAGCATTCATCAGTACGAAGGATCTCTGTAGTAGTGTCAGTAATGGAAACGGATGTTTTAGCTGCAGGGGGTGTCGGATCACAGAATCTAAAAAGCAGTCATCAAATTGACGCTACTGCAGGATCAACTGAAGAGTTCTCGGAGCTGGTGGTACGTTGGCTCTTGGCCAGCAAACAGCACGAGGGCCTCGTTCGCTGGAGCGTAGAGCGTCATCTTCGTTCCTTTTTCTGAATATCCGACCCCTGCCGGCTCAATAAGTCCTGCCGCTTCAAGTTTTTCGAGGTGATAATGAACATTCTGTATAGACGTCTCAACTTCGTCTCGGATATCACTGGGTGTTGCTGGGTACTCGTAGATGATAGAGAGCACCGCTCGGGTTGTGGATGCTGTTAACGTTTTAAATGCCTTGTCAGCCGCATCGCTATCGAGATTAAACAGACGTGGCTCGTTGGGAGATACTTGCACCTCCTCCCGTAACGGTAGTAGACTCATGGGACTCTGTCTTTCACGCCATTTTAATTTGGTATACTGGTGCATCAACTCATTGTTTAACACATGGGTGTCATTGATAAATGACTGTTACATACTGACGTTACTCGGCGTTTGTCGCTCTTTCAGGAGTTAACTACAGATTTCAAGAAGAATTAAAATCCGAAGACATCTTCGGACTTTGAGTGTGAATAGTCCACATTTCGTGGCTGTTTTTCTTCTCCGGGAGCGGGACTCTCACTCGTTGCATGAACTCGACAACGTTCATCTTTTTATAACATTTATAACAGATGGTTTGGTCAGAGAACACATCGAGATCAGCTTTCTGTCGGTAGTCTTTATCGATCTCTCCACAGTTCTCACAGAAGATGATCTGTGAGTCTGCTTGCCGAATGATTCGCCATCGTACCCCCGTGATGGTTGTTTCGCTTGTTCGACCATCTTTTAGAAAAACTTTCAGATGCACATCGTGTGTGCTTCCATCACCTCTTTCTGAATCTATCTCCTGTCCCCTCATTGAATTCACATGTGTTTGTCATCAATAAAACCGCAGTCATTACATCGGAACTTGTCGTCTTGTCCGATTGCTGTGACCAAATCTGCCCCTCCACACCGGGGGCATTTGGACCGCATGACCATGTTTGTTATTCATTACCTACAAGGATAAAAACCTACTCCTTACTGACAATCATGCCTCACTAGATTATTATCCGAATAGTTCCGCATAACCCGATCTCCTCCGATTCAATCGACTACCCACCCAATACGATTTCAATTATAGTTACATATATGATGGTTCTGGGCCGACTTTGATTCATATCAGGTAATAATATAGTAATTACTGCATTCGATGTATATCATATCTGCAAAGTTCGACAGCTATCATATATGTCGGATAAATGACTAACAATGTCTCCCTCGCCGTCTCGTGGTAGAATCACTCGGATATTTCTCACCGCCCGGTTTCTCGTTGTCTTTGCATTCGTCAGCGCTAGAGGTGTGGGATACTCAGTGCCAGCCACGACCGGCGTATATATCCGCTTTGCTCGTGGACAGTCGAGCACGGATATGAGCAGTATCGACGAAAAGCGCGTCTATGGCGCAACGGAGGGGAAAACCGACGTATTCATCGCCACCGGTATGGGTGTCGCACGCGTCGAGTGTTCTGGCGATCTCGTCGGCGGGTTTGGACTCGTTCATCGTTGTGTCGCAACCGACATTGCTGCCAAAGGAAATCGGCTGGCGGTTGCAACAGACGAGGATGTCCTCGTTTGGAATCGGGACGAATTCGATCCGGCAGGATTCGGACCAGCGCATGCGGTTGGCTACAACGACGAACTGATCGCTGCTGGGAGTGGGCGGATCTCCCGGTCTGTGGAGAACGACTGGAGCGCGCTCGGAGTGTCCGAGTCGGGGGATAAAATCGATGTTCGTGCGATTGACGGTGATTTGATCGCGAGCTCAGACGGCGTTTATCGCCTCTCAGACGGTGCGAACGGTGTCGGATACGTTCCGGTCGGCCTGAACAACGCACGAGACGTTTCGTCTGTTCCGATCCCGCTTGTCGCCACCGCGACTGGACTGTATCAGCTCAAAAACGGATGGGTGAACGTTCTCGATGCTGACGTCCACCTCATCGAGAGTGACGGCACACGGATCCACGCAGCGACCGACGAGGCACTGTACGCTCCATGTAAGTCTGAGAACACGAGTGAGCACCAATCTCACAACGCGCAGTCCGATGAGTGGGAGCGACTCGAACTACCGGTTGCAGAGCAAATTGCGGGCATCGGCCACGGTGAATCGACCTACGCGGTCACAGTAGATGGAACGTTTCTCATCGAATCCGACGACGGCTGGCACACCCGATCGCTCGGGCTTTCGGATGTGTCTGGACTGGCAGTACGGTGAACGGAAACCGGTTTAACCGCCGCTGCGCACTCCATTCATATGATACTTCCCGGAGCTGCGTCGCAGTCGCTCGCTGCCGCGCTCGCAGCCGAGACGAACGACGCGCTCGCTGTCGTCGAGCGGACCCGCTTTGCAGACGGTGAATTCAAAATTCGCACCGATTCCGTGGACGATCGAGCAATAATCGTCGCTTCGACAGTTTCTAGCGACGCACACATCGAGCTCCTCCAGCTCCAAGACATTGCGAGTCAGCATGCCGAGGAAGTCGTTACCGTGCTCCCCTACATGGGATACGGCCGACAGGACGAGGCGTTTAGCGCGGGCGAGCCTGTCTCAGCACGTGCTATCGCGCGCGCCATTTCGACAAGTACGGATCGCGTGCTCACAGTCACGCCGCACGAACCCGACATCTGCGAGTGTTTCGATGTACCGTGTGAGAGCGTTGACGGCGCACCGTTGCTAGCTGATTCGCTTCCAGAGAACCTTTCAGAGCCGCTCTTTCTTGCTCCCGATGAAGGCGCGATCGATCTCGCAGACGCCGTCCGTACTGCCTACGGAAACGGCGAGACCGACTATTTCGAGAAAACACGTGATCACGACACCGGTGAGATCGAACTCTCACCGAGCGAGACGGACGCCGCTGACCGAGATGTGGTCGTTACCGATGACATTATCGCCACTGGATCGACAATGAGCAAAGCAATCGAACGGCTGCGCACGCAGGATGTTGGTCGTGTGTTCGCAGTCTGTGTTCACCCGATGCTCGCTGCAAACGCGCGCACCAAACTCGAAAAAGCAGGTATCGAAGCAATCTACGGCACCGACACACTCGAACGGAGCGTCACAACGGTTAGTGTCGCACCTGTGATTGCTGATGCGTTGTAAAGCGACGCTACTTACACTTCGCTCGTCGCCAGCGGCTTCAGTGCGATTGTCATGATGGTCCCCTCAACATCCCAATCGCGGCGATGCCCGTCTTGGACGGTTCCGAACGAATCTGCACGGACCTCGCTGGCGATGAAGTCCTCGTGTTCGGCCACGAGATCAGCGATGCGCTGATCGTCGATCGACAGCTCGAGCTTGATCTCCTGTTCGAGTTCGAGATCGAGTTCCTTTCGCATCTCTTGGACGCGGCGGATGACCTCGCGTGCGTAGCCCTCACTCTCGATATCGTCCGTCAGGCTCGTATCGACGTAGACGACGCCTCGGTCCTCGCTGTCGACGGAAAAGACCGTCCCGGAAACATCTTCAGGAGTTTCGGTCACGAATTCAACCATTTCTTCGGTGAATTCGACGGCAGGTCCATCGAGTGCTCTGTTCACGTCGGTAGCGAGCGCATCGAGCGTTGGATTGCTCACGCGCGCCTCGTTGAGTGCTCGCATCACATCGCCCGCGCGGCTTTCGAACGCTGGACCGAGGACGCTCATATCCGCCTGCGCAGAGTAGCGAAGCTCACCCCAGTCCTCTTCTGGGGCCACAACCTCGATCGACCGAGCGTTGAGTCGTTCTTTCAGGAGCTCGCGGTACTCATCGACCGCAGTAGCGCTCGCTTCGTCGTTTGCAGCCACCACGACCTGTGGGACGGGCCACCGGAGCTTTCGTTCTGCCTGTTGGCGTGCGTTCGATCCAGCCTCTTCGACGGCTCGCACGATCTCAATCCCCGATTCGAGGTCGGGATCGTGGTACGTCTCGTTGAGTGTCGGCCAGTCACACATGTGGACCGTATCGAAGCCCCCCTCGCCTGTGAGGGTCGCATAGATATCGTCGGCGACGTAGGGTGCGTAGGGAGCGAGCAACTGGACGGTTTCGAGCAGGACTCGGTAGAGCGCCGCGTACGCAGCCATCTTCGAATCGCTCTGAGCTTCGTCCCACATCCGTTCGCGGACGACCTGAATGTAGAACCGGGAGACATCGTCGATCACGAATTCGAGCAGCGCTTCGAGCGCCCGATCTTGGCGGAAATCCTCCCAGTGTTCGGTCATCTCCGCTTTCGTGGTTTGGAGCCGAGAGAGCACCCATTCGTCGACGAGTTCGAGATCGCACTCATCGAGTGTTACGGCTTCGGGATCGAATCCATCCAATCGCATATACGGTAGCGGGAAGCGGAACACGTTCCAGAGGATGTTGAGATTGCGCTGCATCGTTGCCATCTCGTCCCACGAGAAGCGCATATCTTCTCCCTGCGGGTTCACCGACAGCAAGAACAGACGCATCGGGTCTGCTCCGTGACGTTCGAGCGCTTCGGTCGGTGTCACGATGTTTCCGATCGATTTCGACATCTTCCGGCCGTCCGAGGCGAGCGCGTGGCCGTGCATGAGCACCTCGTTGTAGGGGATTTGATCGAGTGCTGCCGTCCCCATCCCGAGCTGTGACCAGAACCAACCGCGTGTCTGGTCGTGTGCCTCCATGATGAGATCGGCTGGCCACAGCTCCTCGAAGTCGTCGGTCTGTTCTGGGTATCCGAGCGTCCCCCACGATGCGACCGAGGAGTCGAGCCACACGTCGAACACATCTGAGATGCGCGTGTAGGTCGTCCCGTCCTCGGTGATCGTGAGTTCGTCGACCGTCGGGCGGTGAAGATCGACAGTATCAGAATCAATCTCCTGATCCACTCGCTCTGTGAGCTCCTCGCGTGTCCCGACGACAATCACCTCGTCCATGTCGCCCTCCCAATCCGACGGCGTCCAGATCGGGATCGGAATGCCCCAGTACCGCTGCCGGGAGACGTTCCAGTCCGGAGATTCCTCGATGAATTTCCGGAATCGATTGTCGCGGGCCTCCTGTGGGTGCCACGTGCTGTCTTCGATGTTCGACAGCATCTCGTCTTTTACGTCTGTGACCGTTACGAACCACTGGTCAGTCGAGAGGAAGACGATGTCCGTATCACACCGCCAGCACTGCCCGTAGTCGTGGCGAGTGGTGCCCGATGCGAGCAACAATCCGCGATCGTCGAGGTCGTCGATGATCTCGCTGTTTGCGTCTCGAACGAACTGCCCTGCGTACGTACCGGCACGTTCTGTGTAGACACCGTCTGGCCCGACCGGACAGAAGATTTCGAGTCCGAGCTCACTCCCGCGCTCGAAGTCCTCCTGACCGTGTCCTGGTGCGGAGTGGACCAATCCGGTACGGTCCATTTCGACGTAGTCAGCGTGGTGAACCTGCAACGCTCCATCGCCGCTCGGATGCTCAGGCACTGTTTCCGAGAACGGATGTTCGTATTCCCACCCGACCAGATCAGCCCCGGACAGCTCTTCGAGAATCTCGTATCGATCGTAGTGCCCCCGTGAGAGAACATCTTCGACCATCGCTGCAGCGAGATAGAGGTGTTCAGTCGTTCCGTCTTTCTCGGCCTCGACACAGACGTAGTCGGCTGCGTCATCCACTGCGACGAACGTATTCGCAGGGATGGTCCACGGTGTCGTCGTCCAGATGACAAGCGATCCTTCGCGCTCTCTGAGCGGGAACTTCACGTAGATGCTCGGGCTTTCGATCTCGTGGTACTCGACCTCGTTTTTCGCAATTGCGGTCTCACACCGCGGACACTGCGTGACTGAGCGCTTTCCCTGCTCGACGAGTCCCCGTTCGTGGGTCTGTTTGAACCCCCACCACGCGGCCTCCATGTAGTCGGGTGTGACTGTCCTGTACGGGTCCTCCCAGTCGAGCCACACACCGAACGATTTGAAATCCTCCTGCAGACCGTCGAGTTGCTCGTCGGCGAATGCTTTGCACTCCTCGATGAAGTTCTCCATCCCGAA